>JAUSCI010000081.1 GCA_030651305.1 Sulfuritalea sp.
CAGATATTATCTTGTATATCGGTAATATATATCGGAGTCTTTAGAGTGTCACTAGCTGATTGAGCGCTGATCGCAGGGTCTCTTCTTTCTTCGCGAAGCAAAAGCGGACGATGCCTGATTCTTTAGGCAACTGATAAAAAGCGGACACTGGAATTGCAGCCACGCCGATCTCTGTTGTTAACCATTTGGCAAAATCCAATTCAGGCATGGCAGAGATCTCGGAATACTCGACACATTGAAAATACGTTCCTTCCGACGGTAGAAGTTTGAAGCGGCTCTTCTCTAATCCTGCGCGGAATAAATCGCGTTTGCGTTGATAGAAGTCGGGCAATTCCACGTAATGTTTTGGGGTAGTCATATAGGCCGCAAGGCCATGCTGCATAGGGGAATTTACCGTAAATACGTTGAATTGATGCACCTTGCGGAATTCCGCTGACAGGGCAGCAGGCGCAGCGACATAGCCGATTTTCCATCCGGTGACGTGATAGGTTTTGCCAAAACTTGAGATCACGAAGGAGCGTGCTGCAAGGTCGGGATAGCGGCAAACCGACTCATGACGCATGCCGTCGTAGACCATGTGTTCATAAACTTCGTCCGAAATGATCAGGATGTCTGTGCCGCGCACGATCTCTTGCAGTGCGGCGAGGTCGCTTTCACGCAACACGGATCCGGTCGGATTGTGCGGCGAATTGATGATGATCATGCGCGTGCGCGGCGTAATCAGCGCGCGCACTTCGTCCCAGTCGGGCTTGAACTCGGGAAAACGCAAGTGGGCGAACACGGCGCGGCCGCCATTGAGTTCGATGCCGGGCACATACGAGTCATACACCGGCGCGAACACGATCACCTCGTCACCCGGTCTGACGCAGGCGGCAATGGCAGTGTAGATCGCCTGGGTGGCGCCGGCGGTTACTGTCACCTCGCTTTCGGGTTCGTAGGCAGCGTGATACAGGCGCGCCACCTTTTCCGCTATCGCCTCGCGCAACGAAGCGACGCCGGCCATCGGCGGATACTGGTTGGCGCCGGCTGCCATGTGATGCGTGACGCGCTCCAGCAATCTCGGCGACGGTGAAAAGTCGGGAAAACCCTGCGACAGATTGATTGCGCCATGTTCCGCGGCAAGCCGCGACATGACGGTAAAAATCGTGGTGCCTACACTAGGCAGGCGTGAGGGGAGATGGAGTGTCACGGCATGTCTGCCCGGAAAACCTTGGGTCAGGCTGCGCAGGTTCCTGGACTCAATCCAGTCCCAGCAATTCCACCTCGAACACCAGCGTCGCGTTGGGCGGAATCACGCCACCTGCGCCGCGAGCGCCGTAACCGAGCGCGGGCGGGATAGTCAGTTTGCGCGCGCCACCAATTTTCATTCCCTGCACGCCCTCATCCCAGCCGGCGATGACATGCCGGCCACCCAGCGGAAACTCGAAAGGCTCGTTGCGATCCTTGCTCGAGTCGAACTTGGTACCGTTGGTGAGCCAACCGGTGTAATGCACGGACACCATCTGTCCGGCACAGGCTTCCGCACCCTCACCGACAACCAGTTCTTCGATGATCAGGCCGCTGGCCGTAGTGATCTGACTCATTGCATTGCTCCATGATGTTGAATGATCGATGCTGCCATTATGCCTGACCGATTTTGCTCAGCCGCGGCTCGAAGATCCCGTCAGCTTCGGCTGGCGGCAAGGGGTGCGAGAACAGATAGCCCTGAAACTGCTCATAGCCCAGTCCGACCAGTACCTCAAGCTGCTCGCGGGTTTCCACGCCCTCTGCCAGCGTGGCGAGTCCAAGACTCTTGGCCAGGCCGATGATCGCCGTGACGATGGCGGCATCTTCTGGGTTGGACGTCAAATCGCGGACGAAGCTCTGGTCAACTTTCAGCTTGTGCACCGGAAAACGCTTGAGGTAGCTCAGGCTGGAATAACCGGTGCCGAAATCATCGATCACCAGTCGCACGCCCATGGCGGCGATTTCCTGTAACTTCGCCTGGGTTTCCTCGATGTCGTGCATCAGGGTCGACTCGGTAATTTCCAGTTCCAGCAGCCGGGCCGGCTGCCCCGTATCCGCCAGGGCGCGGCGCAGGGTCTCGATCAGGTCCTTCTGCCGAAACTGGCGCGGCGACAGGTTAACCGAGACCGGCAGTAGCGGGCGCCCCTCTTGCTGCCAGGTTCGATTCTGCCGTAGCGCCTCGGTCAGCACCCATTCACCGACCGGCACGATGAGACCGGTTTCCTCTGCAATCGGTATGAAATCATCCGGGTCGATCAGTTCACGCTCCGGGTCGTTCCAGCGCACCAGCGCTTCCATCCCGCATACCATGCGACGCGGCCAGTCGATCAGCGGCTGAAAGTGCAGCAGCAGTTGCCCCTTCTCGATGGCCTTGCGCAACTTGTTCTCCATCGTAAAAAAGTGCGCGGCCTGCTCTTTCATCTGTCCGGCAAAAAACTGGAAGTTGTTTCGTCCGGCCTCCTTGGCGTGATACATCGCCGTGTCGGCGTGCTTCATGAGGACAAAAACCTCGTCGCCGTCATCGGGAAAAATGCTGATGCCGATGGATGAGGTGATGCGCAACTGGTGACCGCCGATAGCCGCTGGCGAGGCCAGGGCGTCAAGAACTTTTTCCGCCACCTGCACCGCATCGTCGGGCGAGGAGATATCGTGCAAGACGATGACGAACTCGTCGCCGCCCAGGCGCGACACGGTATCGACGGCCCGCACGACACTCGTCAGACGCTCTGCCACGTGCTTCAGCAGTTCGTCGCCGATGGCATGGCCCAGCGTATCGTTGATATTCTTGAAGCGATCGAGATCGAGAAACATCACTGCCACGCGATGGCGGCCGCGCTGAGCCTGCGCCAGCGCCTGCTCCAGCCGGTCATGCAGCAGGGTGCGATTGGGCAGGCCGGTCAGACTGTCATGATGGGCGATATGCCATATGCGCTGCTCGGCCTGCATCCGCTCGAACACCTCCTCCTGCAGCTTCGAGTTGGCGCTCGCCAGTTCGGTCGTGCGTTCGACAACGCGCTGTTCCATTTCGTCATGGGCGCGCAGCAAAGCCTCCTCCACCTGGTGGCGTTCGGTGACATCCTCGAAAATCCAGGTCAGTTCGACGCTGTCGCTTTGGCTGGCGACCCGGCGCCCGGTAGCCCGCACCCAGAAAGCGTGGCCATCCTTGTGCTGCACGCGGGTCTCGCCAACGTAGGTACCCCCGGCCAGCATTGCCGGAAAGGCCGCCGCGCCGTAAGCCTGGTAGTCCTCTTCGTTCAGAAAGAAAACGCGCGTCGAACGCCCCGCCAGTTCTTCCGGCTGGTAGCCGAAGATCTCGGCCAGTCGCCTGTTGTAGCGCTGCACCAGGCGATCCCTGACGAACAGAATGCCCACGGCCGCGTTGTCAAAAATCAGCTGTTGCTCGTCGAAGGCCTGCCGCGCCCGCTCTTCGGCCTCGCGCGTGGCGGTGAAATCCTCTGCAATCCAGACCGAACCTTCATGCGGCTTCGTCGGGTCAAAGGCGCTGCCACTCACGCGCAACCAGACCGGCTTACCGTCGCGTCGCAGGGACAACTGCTCGCGATGATGCACGGTACCGGCGGCGAATTCGGCATAGACCTGTTCGCCGACACGCAGGAATTCCTCGTTGGTGGTGAATAGCTTTCGCACCGACTGGCCAGCCAGCGAACCCGCCGGCAGACCGAACAATTCTTCGAATCGATGGTTGCAGCGCACGAAAACGCGGTTGCGCACGACGGCGATTCCCACCGACGCCGTATCGAAAATTGCCGACAGTTCGCGCGTGCTGCTTTCGAGCGCGGACATCATCAGCCGGTCTTCGGCGATGTCCTCGATGATCCACAAGGTGCCGTCCCTGGGATGATCCGGATCAACCGCCTTGGCCGAAACCCGACACCAGAACAAGCTGCCGTCCCGGCGCTTGAGTTGGGTTTCGGTACGAAAGGACTGGCCTGCGGTCAGCACCGGCCCGGCCTTGCGCCCAAGCGCGGAGTAGGCCTTCTGATCGGAATACAGAATCAGTGCCGACTGGTCGATGAATTCGTCCAGCGCATAGCCGAACATTTCCGCGCACAGGCGGTTGGCCTGAATCAGCCGGCGATTGTGGGTAAATAGAATGCCCACCGTCGCATTCTCGAAAATCGCATTGAGTTCGAGTACGGCCCTCTTCGGCGGCTGGGCAATCGCAGCGCTCTTCATCACGCCGGATCCATCCCGCATCCTGCGTCGAGCACACGCAGCAATGAAGACGTGTCATCGCCCCCCCAGCCCTGGCTCATCAACGAGTTCAACTGCTGCGCCACGGCGCCTGACACCGGCAAAGGCGCCCCGATCCGGGTCGCCTCATCCATCAGCAGCGCGTAATCCTTGTGGTGCAATCTTGCTTCGACACCGGGACGAAAATCCCTGATCGCCATGCGGCCGCCGAACACGTCCAGCACCCGTGAACCGGCCGAGCCGTGCAGCATTGCGGCGCGCACCTTGCTGAAGTCGATGCCGGCTGCGGCCGCCAGCCGCGCCGCCTCCGCCGTCGCCTCGATCGCCGCCACCATCACCATCTGGTTGCAGGCCTTGGCCACCTGCCCGGCGCCTGCCTCTCCCACGTGCACGATGGTCTTGCCCAGCACGGCGAAGATCGGCTGGAGGCGTGTCGCCAGCGCCGACTTTCCGCCCCACATGATCGCCAGCGCGGCACTTTGCGCGCCGCCACTGCCACCGGATACCGGCGCATCGACGAAATCAACACCGCTGGCGGCATGACGGGCCGCGATGCGGCGGGCGGCGGACGGCGCGATGGTGGAAAAATCGACATGGAGGCAGCCCGGCGCCAGGCCCGCCGCCAGGCCCTCGGTCCCGAAAGCCAGCCCCTCGACGTCGGCGCTGCCGGTAACATTGGTGCACACAATTTCGGCATGACGCGCGACTTGAGCGGGTGAGGCACGCCATTGCGCCCCTTGCGCGACCAGCGCGGCCGCCGCTTCCGGTCGTCGCGACCAGACCGACAATTCATGTCCGGCGTGCAGCAGGTGTTCCGCCATCGGGCGGCCCATGGCACCGAAACCGATGAAACCCAGTTGCATTAAGCTACTCCGGCGTGCTCATCTTTTCGAGCAGCATCAGCGCCGAGATCGAATCGTTCTCGCCCATGCCGCTGCCGACGATGGCGTTGAAGATCTGCGCCGTGGCCGCCGCCGAGGGCAGCATCAGACCCAGGCGATGCGCCTCTTCCATGACGATGCGCAAATCCTTCTGGTGCATCCAGGCCTTGAAACCGGGCTTGAAGTTGCGGTCGAGCATGCGCTGGCCATGGTTTTCCAGGATTTTTGAATAAGCGAAACCGCCGAGCAGCGCCTCGCGCACCCTGGCCGGATCAACGCCGCTTTTCGCCGCGAAGTTGAAGGCCTCGGCCACGGCCAGCACGCCGACGCCGGTGAGAATCTGGTTGCAGGCCTTGGCCACCTGGCCGGCACCGGAGCCGCCGATCAGCGTCACCGACTTGCCCAACTTTTCCAGCAGGGGCTTGACCTGGTCGAATGCAGCCTGCGTGCCGCCGACCATGACGGTCAGCGCGGCGTTGATGGCGCCGGTCTCGCCGCCCGACACGGGCGCATCGACGAACTCGATGCCCTTCTCCGCCAGGCGCTGGCCGATTACTCGCGCGGCATTGGGGTTGATGGTCGACATGTCGACCACGATCAGGCCTTTGCGGCCGCCCGCGATGATGCCGTTCTCGCCCAGGCAAACGGCCTCCACGTCCGGCGCGTCGGCCACCATGGTGATGACCACCGCGGCGTGTTTCGCCACCTCGGCCGGGCTCGCATGGGTCTTTGCATTGACGCTCGCGAAAGGCTTCAGCGACTCCGGTCGCCGTGCCCACAGGTGCAGTTCGTGACCGGCCTTTTCCAGGTGCAGGGCCATCGGGCGGCCCATCAGGCCAAGACCTATGAATCCGACTTTCATGATGTTGTCTCCTCGGGATTCTTCAATTCGTGCGCGCTGTCAGGGGGCAATCGCCTTGAGAATCAGCGGTACCAGAGGCTCCGGCAGTTTGAGGCCGCCACCGGTGGCAAACGCGTGGGCGTTATCCGACATTTTTCGCCATGTCTTGCGGATGATGTCCAGCCACTTTTCCTCGCTGTACTCTGCATGCTGGCCGGCGAAGCCGAGCATGTAGTGCTCGATGAAGACCAGATCCGTAACGTCTTCCATCATCTGCGTATCGGGGTTGACCTTGAGCCCGCGCTTGCCCACTGCGGCCTTGACCTTATCGATCATGGCGTCATCGTAGCCGGCCTGCTGCATCAATTCGCCGGCCGTCTCGGCGTGGAATTTGTAGAGCCCGGTGCGCCAGGCGAAATAGCCTTCCTTGGTCATCGGATAGCTGCTGCGCGGCACCGTCCAGCGCTTGATGTGCTGGGCGCGCACGGCCAGCCGGGCGACTTCGCTCGCGTCCGGCGCATAGCGGCCGATCATCTCGGTCATGCGTCGGGCATAGAGCAGCTCCTTCGGCTGCCCCTCGTCCTGATTGGGGTCCTCGGCATTGGCGGCGTCAAAAAGCGCGATGGCGCGCTCGTATCGCTCCTGATCATTACTCATGGTCTGGCTTTCCATAATCCAAAATAGTGCGAACTGCCGGTAGTGGGGCCCGCATTGCCGGCAACGTGGCCGACACCGCTATCTTAGCCGAGATAGGCGCGGTGGCTATCTGCACCGGAACAAGGCCGGCGAATGGAACGGCGCACGGACTCTGGAACAGTCGTTCGGGCAAAGGCGGCGGACACATTATTGGTGACATAATCTCCCTGTCGACTCCAGCCGTTAGCCGAGACTCGCCCTGTTGCGCAGTGGGCTGGAAGGCTCTTCTCCGAAAGGCTGCCATGGTCAACAGCGTTGCGCACTCAACTGAACCGGTGGTCGGCAGCGCAACCGCCATTGCCTCGGAAATTCGAGCGCTGCGAGACTTTGCCGAGCTTTCGGCGGACTGGTTTTGGGAGCAGGACGCGGAATTTCGCTTCACCCGCTTCTTTGGCCTGGCGACGGAAAAACTGCGGCGCGCCGAAAGCGAATTTTTTGGCAAGCGGCGCTGGGACATGCCGATTCGTGGCATCAGCGCCGAGCAGCTTGCGGCACATATAGCTACCTACGAGCGCCACGAGCCTTTCCGCAATTTCGACTACGAAGTGCCGGGTGAGGGCGGCATCCTCCAGTATTACTCGGTCAGCGGCACGCCGGTATTCAACGAGCAAGGCGTATTTGTCGGCTATCACGGTGTTGGCCGCAATATCACCGAGCTGCGGCTGGCCGAGCTGGCGATCAAGGAAAGCGAGCGGCAGTTATCGCAGATCGTCGATGGCAGTCCGATACCGACCTTTGTGATCGATGCCGAACATCGGGTCACGCACTGGAATCGGGCTTGCGAACAACTGACCGGATTGAGCGCGAACGAGATGTTGGGTCAAAGCGATGTGTGGCGATCGTTTTACCCGGCAGCGCGGCCGGCCATGGCCGATCTGGTGGTAGCCGGAGCGATGGATGATGCGATTGCCGAGCACTACCAGAAATTCAGCCACTCGGCCCTGATTGCCGGAGCCGTAGAGGCCGAGGACTTCTTTCCGCAAATGGGCGGGGAAGGACGCTGGCTCCACTTTACGGCTGCACCGCTGAAAGACTCCGCGGGAAATCTCACCGGCGCCATCGAGACACTGCAGGACATTACCGCCCAGCGCAGGGCGCAGACCGCACTCGAACAGCTCGCCACGCGCGACGGCCTGACCGGAATCGCCAATCGCCGCACCTATGACGAAAAACTCGGCAACGAATGGAAGCGCCAGCTGCGTGATTCGCGGACCTTGTCGCTGCTCATGATCGACGTCGATCACTTCAAACTCTTTAACGACGCCTACGGCCATCAGGCGGGCGACAACTGTCTGCAGCAGATCGCCAGAGTGCTGGAGCAAGTCGTGTTCCGTCCGGGCGACCTGGTCGCCCGCTATGGCGGCGAAGAGTTTGTGGTGATCCTGACCGCGACCCATGCGCAAGGAGCAAGCATCGTCGCCCAGCGCATTCTTGATCGCATCGCCGAACTGGCCATGCCCCACAGCGGCGGCGAAGGCGGTCGGGTGACGCTGAGCATCGGCGTCGCCACCTCGCTGCCGCAACCCGACTCGGAGCCGGAAAGCCTGGTCGCCGCTGCCGACGCCGCGCTATACCGGGCCAAGCATGCCGGGCGCAATCGCTTCGTCCTCGACCAGGCGACAGAAGCTGCGCAGCAAGCCGGGACTGCCGCCACCGAAACGCGGCTATGACCGGTAGTCGGCGTTGATCCTGACGTAGTCGTAGGAAAAATCGCAGGTCCAGACAGTGGCTTCAGCGGCACCGCGTCCGAGGTCGACGCGGACCGTAATCTCCGCCGCCTGCATGATGCGCGAGCCATCCTCTTCGCGGTAGCCGGCGGCCCGCCCGCCGTGTTCGGAAACCAGCACTTCCTCGCCGCCACTACCAAGCCAGACGCGCACACCGGCGGCATCCAGATCGGCGATGCCGGCGTAGCCGATGGCCGCCAGAATCCGGCCGAGATTCGGGTCCGACGCGAAAAACGCCGTCTTCACCAGCGGCGAATGGCCGATGGCATAGGCCACCAGGCGGCATTCCGCCGCCGTGCCGCCAGCGCCGACTTTCACGGTGATGAACTTGGTCGCGCCCTCGCCGTCGCGCACGATGGCCTGCGCCAGTTCCTGCGCCACGCCGATCACCGCATCGCGCACCGCCGGCCAGTGGGGCGATGATTCGCTGTCGATCATGCAACCCGCTGCGCCCGTCGCAATGACGAGGAAGGAATCGTTGGTCGACGTGTCACCGTCCACGGTGATGCAGTTGAAGGAAACGTCTGCGGCGTCCTTCGCCAGCTTCTGCAACATGGCCGGACTGAGGCCGGCGTCGGTGGCGACAAAGCCGAGCATGGTCGCCATGTTGGGCCGGATCATGCCGGCGCCCTTGCTGATGCCGGTGATGGTGATGGTCTTGCCATCCAGGCTGATCCGCCGCGAGGATGCCTTGGCAACGGTATCGGTGGTCATGATGGCGTGCGCGGCGGCATGCCAGTGGTCTGGCGCGAGGTCGGCCTGCGCGGCGGGAAGGCCGGCGATCAGGCGATCCACCGGCAAATGTTCGAGGATCACGCCGGTCGAAAACGGCAGCACTTCATGCGCCTCGCAACCGAGCATCCGCGCCACCGCGTCGCAGGTGTCGCGCGCCGCCCGCATGCCCTGCTCGCCGGTGGCGGCGTTGGCAATGCCGGTATTGATCACCAGCGCACGAATTCCGCCGTCGCCGGCCAGATGCTCGCGGCAAACGGTGACGGGCGCCGCGCAACAGCGATTTTGCGTAAATACGCCGGCGGCATGGCTGCCGGGCGCGAACTCGATCAGCGTCAAGTCGCGCCGGTCCTTCTTGCGTATGCCCGCCTCCGCCGTGCCGAGACGAACTCCGGCAACGGGGAACAGGGCTTGAGGGGCGGGGGTGGCGTAGTTGACGGGCATGGCTTTCCTCAGTGCGGGAATGAAGCGGCTATTCAGAGTGAGCTTGAATTTTAGCCGCCAAAGCGGGGAGCAGATCGAAAAGTCGGCGCTGGTGACACGGCGATCCGAGCCGCGGGAAACAGATGCGCTCCATTTTCCGTCGTTCCCGCGAAGGCGGGAATCCAGTAGTCATTGCGAGAATGCCGGGTCTCGCCCCGGCGGGCGAGTTAGACCATGTGGAAAACATATTCGAAGCTGGTTCGTTTGAACTCTAGCCACCGACTGGAACGTGCCCTGAGCGGCCGAGTCGTGCCTCACAATACGTGGCTCCGCTACTGCAACTTGTTGGGCATAAAGCACGGCAATAATTGTCCGCAGCATCAACAGAGTGTAGGCTTCAAGTCTTTGTGCCTGCCGGCATAATGGGAAGGGAAAACATGTATTTGAAAAGCCTGATATTGGAAAATGTTGGCCCAATCGCCCAACTCTCGATCGAACCCTCATTTGACGGCGAATTGCCTAAACCGATAATTCTAGTTGGAGCCAACGGAAGCGGAAAGTCGATAGCCCTCTCATTCATCGTCAATTTGCTCCTGCATATTCAACAGCAGGTTTTCGAGAACGCCGAGGTCGAAAAAGGAAAGGTCTTCAAGCTACGTAGCCCTATTTATATCGGTCCAGCGGCAAAGTACTACTATGGCTCCGTTACGTTCTCAGACGGCATAGGGCTAGAAGAATGGAGTCTATCGGCCTCGAAAAGTGAGCTTGTTGCAAGCGGAATTTCCCCGCCAAGGCCAAGCTGGAACAATATCGCCGACAACAGTACCGATGGGCAATTTGCTATCGGCGATGTTACGGACCCCCAAAAGCTTAGGCCGCTATATAGTCAATATGCGGCTCTGTACTTTCCCGCTAATCGATTTGAAGAACCCGGCTGGCTCAATTCAGATAGCCTTTCTTTTGCTCCGAAGATCTCTTACAAACTGAAATTGACTGAGATTACGCAACGGCAAATCGTTAGCTCCAATATTTTTCGAAACTTAATTTCCTGGATATATGACCTTATCATTGATTCTCACCTATTCGAAACGGCAGTTATCTCGGTAACATTTCCCGATGGCCAAGTCACTCCGTGCTTGCTACCGTTGCCGAACCGGCCTAATCGTGTTCTTAAAGGAGAAATAGACAAGGTCTTGCAGATGATATTTGCCGGCAAATTCCAAGGCACGATTGGGATTACCGTCTTGCCAAAGCGAGGAAGAAGCGTTGGTCTCGTTGAGACTCGCCCGGACGGGACGACGCGAACAATAGTCCACAATTTATTTAGCCTTTCCTCCGGGGAAAGTCTGCTTCTCGCGTTGTTTGCATCGATCATTCGCGACTTTGAGCTGAGCGGCAGTCCATGTGGCTGTCTCGCGGACATAAAGGGAATCGTAATCGTCGACGAAGTGGACCTTCACTTGCACATAGACTTACAACGAAACGTGCTTCCTCGCCTAATTAGGGCGTTTCCCAAAATCCAATTCATCGTCACGACCCATTCCCCTCTCTTTCTTCTAGGAATGGAAGAAGAGTTTGGCTCAGAGGGCTACGACATTATTAGTCTGCCTAGTGGGGAACGAATTCTTGCCGAAGAGTTTAGCGAATTTCGCAGCGCTTATGACGTGTACAAGAACACCCAACATGATAAGCAAGCCACCAAACAGATGTTGGACAAGCTCAATGAGCCTTGCCTCATCACCGAAGGAACCAGCGATAAAGTGCTATTGACTGTCGCCTGGCAAAAACTCTATGGGACGGCTCCGTGCTTTCTCAACATCAAGTCGTCAACGGATGTCATCGGAACTGGCGGAAATGCCCAACACGTACAAAGTACACTCCGATATGTTTCGACGTTGGCTACCCACCCGATCATCGGATTGTTCGACAATGACAATGAAGGAAATGCCCAGTTTAGTGGGCTGAAGCCACCGTTATTTAGCAAGGTATCAGCTGATCATAGGCAGCACGACAAAGTAAGCGGACTTCTGTTACCTGCCCCTGAATCAAGAAAGAAATACGTCAACGCCACGAAGGGTTCCTACTGCTATTTGCAAATCGAGCATTACTTTTCAGATGCGATATTGGAAGCGCACAACAAAAAGGGCCTAGAAGTTATTGAGGGCACTGGCGTATATGAAATTCAGGGCGACAAAGCCGCTTTTGCCAACACTGTTACGAACTTCGACGCTAAGGAGTTCGACAACTTTGAACTTCTGTTTTGCCGTCTCGCCGACATTCTCGGCGTTGCCCCTCCAACAAAAGAAGTCGGCGTCTGAGCGATAGGCTTTTCGCATTACTTCCGAACCCCGACTGGCTGCTCCTGGCCGATTGCGGAAGTACATCCAGCAAGGGCCTGCTGCGTTGCGGCCGCTCAAGGGAGTCAAACTGGGTTCATTTCCACACGGCTTACTACGCGCGACGGTTCTTATTCCCCTCTGTCCCGCCGAGTGGAGGAAGGTTCGCCGGGGGAAGTCCGGTCGCGTTGTCTGAGCGCAGCGAGTTTAGCGACCGGCCTGGCGGACCTTGCTCCGCGAGGGTAGCCCGCAGGGCCGGGGCGGCGGGGTGCGCTTCTTTGGGTACTTTCTTGTCGCATCACAAGAAAGTACCTCGCCCGCCGGGGCGAGACCCGGCATTCTCGCAATGACTACTGGATTCCCGTTTTCGCGAAAATGACGCAATACAACAGTCGGCGTTGGTGGTACGGCGCCTCAGCCCGGAGCCGATACCGGAGGCTCCAGCCCAAGACGGCGAGCAGTCCTGGCGAAGCGGCTATCGAAAGTTGCGAAACCGATGCACAGGCCGGACTGGGCCAGGTGCAGGGCGTCGGAGAAATCCAGTCCCTGACGATACCAGGCGAGCGCCTGGCTGACCGCCGCGGCGCGGTCGACGGTCAGGTTTTCAACGGCGAGCATGTCCTCGAACACGGCGGCAATGTCGTCCGGCGGCATGCCGTAGGCGCCGCGCAGCACCCATTCGAGTTCCTCGACCACCGTCACCGGCACGAAGAGCTGGCTGCCCGATGACAGCAAGGCCTGGGCGCGCCTTCTTTGCGCCTTGGTCGCCGCATCCGCATCGATTTCGGTTGCGATGGCGCGGGCAAGGACGTTGGTATCCAGCGCGATCATGGCTTGCCTTGCTTCTTCGCCACCGCCAGCCCCTGCAAGTCTTCTACTGCAAGCGGCTTGCCGCTACGGGCGACGCGGTCGAACAGGATCGAGGGTGGTCTCTTTTCGCCACCACTGGCGGCGCGCACCAGAATCCCATCGCCATTCGGCGCCAGCTCAACGCGGACGCGAGCGCCCGGCGCCAGCGAGACCTGCCGGCAAAGCTCGGCGGGCAATACCACTTGCCGTTTGCCGGAAAGAATCATGGTGGTCATGGCCGCCTCCTGATGTTCGAATCACGCCAGTGTAGGCCGATTGTCGTCGTCGTTCAACTGCGTTCAACGACATCCGGACGTGTCGCGGGCAGAATCCAGTGGTGTCGCAGAATCCAGTGGTTGTCATATGAGTGCCCCCAGCCTACAGCGTGTAATAAACGACGAAAGGATACACACCATGCGCACCAATATTGTGATTGACGACAAGCTGATGAACAGCACCCTTCGGGCGACCGGGTTGAAGACCAAGCGGGAAGCCGTGGAGTTGGGACTCCGCACCTTGCTGCGCTTACGGCAGCAAGAGGAAATCAAGGGGTTTCGCGGGAAACTCAACTGGCAAGGCGACCTTGATGCCATGCGGACCGACAAGTGATTTTGGTCGATTCCAGCGTTTGGATCGACTACTTCCGGGGAACCGCGACGCCACAGGCGGAGAAACTCGACTCGCTGCTTGGAAGCGAGCCAATTGCAACGGGCGAGCTTATCTTGATCGAGGCACTTCAAGGCTTTGACAGCGACCGTGACTTCAACCAAGCCAGGAAGCTCATGACTTCTTTGGTGATCGTAGATTTGGCGGGGCAGAGCATGGCTATTCAAGCCGCCAAGAACTTTCGTGCGCTGCGATCACTCGGGATAACGGTGCGCAAGACCATTGACACGGTAATTGCCACGCGCTGCATAAAGAGCGGATTGCCGCTTCTGTACAGCGACAGGGAATTTGATCCGTTCGTTGAATACCTTGGCCTCCGTTCAGCGCTGCCGGGAACCTGACGGCCTTCCCGGCCTGTTTTATCTGATCGACCAGGAGGGCCGCTTTCTGCGCTGGAACCACAACTTTGAAGCAATCTCGGGATATGGCAGCGACGAAATTTCCACTCTATCGCCTCCGGACCTTTTTGAAGGTGCTGACAGAGACTCCGTCACAGCCGCCGAACAAGCATTTGCTGTTGCACCATGCAGAACAATGTGTTCCGCACCTGTCGCTGACATCCGCGCCGCCGCAACGCTAGACTTCGCCCATGACTTCTATTCCACCGATATTCATTTCCCACGGCTCGCCGATGCTGATGCTGAAGCCCGGTCGCGCCGGGCCGGCGTGGCAGGCATTGGCGCAAGAGTTACCGCGACCGCGGGCCATCCTCGCCGTTTCCGCGCACTGGACGACCCCGACCCCGACGGTCAGCGCCGCCCTGCGACCGGAAACGATCCACGATTTCTTCGGCTTTCCCGAGCCCCTCTACGAGCTTGACTACCTGCCGCCCGGTGCGCCCGATCTGGCCGCAGCGGTCGCTGCACTGGTTCCCGGCATCCGCGTCGACCGCCAGCGCGGGCTGGACCATGGCGCCTGGTCGCCGCTGCGCTTCATGTATCCGGCCGCCGACATTCCGGTGATCCAGTTGGCCGTGATGCCGCAGGCATCTGCCGAGGATCACTATCGACTCGGCCAGATGCTGCAAGCACTGACCCGGCAAGGCGTGCTGATTCTCGCCTCGGGCGGGCTCACGCACAATCTGCGCGACATCGTCGCTGACGCCGCCGACGGCGAGGCCTTGCCGTATGTCAGCGAATTCCGCGACTGGTTTGTCGAAGCGCTTGGCCGGCGCGACCTGCCGGCATTGTTCGACTATCGCCGGCAAGCGCCGCACGCCGCGCGCGCCCATCCTTCGGCCGAACATCTGCTGCCGCTGTATGTCGCGCTCGGCGCCGCAGGCGACAACGCGATGGCAAGCACCTTCTATCGCGACTGCCAACTGGGCGCGCTGGCGCTGGACGCTTTCGTCTTTGCCGCAGCCGATGCCTGAAGCGGCGTCGAGTGCCTGCACCAGCCTGTTGCACCGCGCTCCGATTCGGTGCGGACGACCCCGTCGATGTTTATTAACATAATGATTTAGAGCAATAATTCAAACAGGCGTGGTTCGTGCTTTAGCTACGTGACTGATTCACCTCAATCACGCCAAGGTTTGAAATGAGCACCGCCTACGATGAAATGCATGCCGCCGACGGCGCGGTTCGCGAGAACTACCGCAGCTACGCGGACTGGCTGCAGGCGACCTCCGCCGACGTGATCGCGCGCAAGCGCGAAGAAGCCGACATCGTGTTTCATCGCGTCGGCATCACCTTCGCCGTGTATGGGGAGGACGCCGGCCAGGAGCGCCTGATCCCCTTCGACATCGTGCCGCGCATCATTCCGGCACACGAGTGGCGGCGCCTGGCGGACGGCCTGCGGCAGCGGGTCAAGGCGCTGAACGCTTTCCTGCACGACATTTATCACGATCAGGAAATCCTCAAGGCCGGGCGCATCCCTGCGGCGCAGGTGCTGGGCAACTCCCAGTTTCGCCAGGAGATGATCGGGGTTTCGGTGCCCGAGCAAATCTATGCGCACATTGCCGGCGTCGACCTGGTGCGCGCCGACCATGGCGACAATCGTGGCGAGTACTACGTGCTCGAGGACAATCTGCGCACACCGTCAGGCGTGTCCTACATGCTCGAAGACCGCAAGATGATGATGCGGCTCTTCCCCGAGTTGTTCGCGCGGCAGGGGATTGCCCCGGTCGAGCACTACCCCGATCTCCTGCTGAACAACTTGCGCTCGGTCGCGCCCGGAGGCGTCAACAATCCGAACGTCGTCCTGCTGACGCCGGGCCAGTTCAACAGCGCCTATTTCGAACATGCGTTTCTGGCGCAACAGATGGGCATCGAACTGGTGGACGGCAATGACCTGTTCGTGCGTAATGACAGCGTATTCATGCGCACCACCCAGGGTCCGCGCCGCGTCGATGTGATCTATCGCCGCATCGACGACGATTTCCTCGATCCGCTGGCCTTCCGCAAGGACTCCATGCTCGGCGTGCCGGGGCTGTTCGCGGCCTACCGGGCGGGCAATGTCACGCTGGCCAATGCCGTCGGCACAGGCATCGCCGACGACAAGGCGATCTACATCCATGTCCCCGAAATGATCCGCTTCTACTGTGGCGAGGAACCGATTCTTTCCAATGTGCCGACCTGGGAACTCTCCAAGCCGAAGGACCTGCAGTACGTGCTCGAACATCTGTCCGAACTGGTGGTCAAGGAAGTGCACGGCTCCGGCGGCTACGGCATGCTGGTCGGGCCAACGTCCAGCAAGGCGGAGATCGAGAGCTTTCGCCAGAAGATTCTCGCCGCGCCCGCGGGCTACATCGCGCAGCCGACGCTGGCGCTCTCCACCTGTCCGACCTACGTTGACAGCGGCGTCGCGCCGCGCCACATCGACCTGCGGCCGTATGTGCTCTCCGGCAAGGAAATCACCATGGTCCCCGGCGGCTTGACGCGCGTGGCACTGAAGGAAGGCTCGCTGGTCGTCAATTCCTCCCAGGGCGGCGGCACCAAGGACACCTGGGTACTGGAGGCCTGACATGCTCTCATCGACCGCCGATCACCTCTACTGGATGGCGCGCAGCATGGAGCGGGCCGAAAACACCGCGCGCATGCTCGACGTGACCTACCGCATGTCGCTGCTCAAGCAGGCGGTGGCCAAGCCGCACCACGAATGGCGAGCCATGCTCTCGATCAGCGGCTTGCACGAGGATTTCGAGGCCCGTTACCCGGCGCCGAGCGCCGATGACGTGACGCGCTTCATGACGCTGGACCAGAAGAACCCGGGCAGCATTTACAACAGCGTCTTCACCGCGCGCGAAAACGCCCGCGCCGTTCGCAGTTCGATCACCTCCGAAATGTGGGAGGCGCTCAACCACACCTGGCTGGAAATGCGCAACATCCATGCCGCGGGCATCGCCGAAGATGGCATCTCCCCCTTCTTCGAATGGGTCAAGGAGCGCTCGCACCTGTCGCGCGGAATTACCCACGGCACCCTGCTGCGCGACGACACCTACCGCTTCCTGCGGTTGGGAACCTTCTTCGAGCGAGCCGACAATACCGCGCGCATCCTCGACGTCAAGTACCACGTCCTGCTTCCCAGCCTCGAGGATGTCGGCGGCGCCGCGGACTATTACCAGTGGGGCGCGCTGCTGCGCTCGGTGTCGGCTTTCGAATCCTATCGCAAGGTCTATCGCGACCAGATCACGCCGAAGCGGGTCGCCGAATTGCTGATCCTGCGAGCCGACATGCCGCGCTCCCTGACGGCCTGCATGAACGAGGTCAATCGCCTGTTGCAGGAGATCAACGGCCCGCGCGCAAATGAGCTGCTGCGTCGCTGCGGACTGCTGCATGGCGAACTATGCTTCGGCAGCGTCGACGACATCTTCGTGCGCGGCCTGCATGAATACCTGTCCGAGTTCCTCGAACGCATCTACAAGCTCGGCGACCTGATCAACACCACCTATTTCTGGTCGACAGACGAGTGGCCGACGGCCTTGCCCGCTGCGGCCCAATCCTTCAAGATGGCTTCCTCCGGCCAATCGATGGCCTGATGAAACCCGAAGGAACACAACCATGACGTATTGCGTTGCGACCATGATCGATGCCGGCATCGTCTTTGCATCGGATTCGCGCACCAACGCCGGGGTGGACAACATTTCCACCTTTCGCAAGATGAAGACCTTCGAACGTCCCGGCGACCGGGCGCTGGTGATGGTCAATTCCGGCAATCTTGCCGTTACCCAGGCCACCATCAACCATCTTGAGCAGGCCATCCGGCGCAATACCGAGCCGCATCTGATGAGCGTCTATTCGATGTACGACGTGGCCGAACTGGTCGGCGCCGCGCTGCGCGAAGTGCGCCATCGCGACGGCCCCTTCCTGCTGGAAAACAACGTCGATGGCGGCGCCAACTTCATCATCGGCGGCCAGATCGCGGGCGAGCATCAGCGCCTCTTCCTGGTGTATGCGGAAGGCAATTTCATCGAGGCGACGCCGGAGACGCCGTATTTCCAGATCGGCGAAGTCAAGTACGGCAAACCCATCATCGACCGCGTGGTCAGCGCCGAGACATCGATGGACGATGCCATCAAGTGCGTGCTGGTGTCATTCGATTCGACCATGCGTTCCAACCTGTCGGTGGGCATGCCGATCGACCTCGCCTGTTACGACCGCGAATCCCTGCAGCTCGGCCACACCCACCGCTTTGACGAGCATGACCCGTACATGCTGCGCCTGCGCCAAAGCTGGGGCGAAGGCGTGCGCCGCGCCTTCGCCCAATTGCCGAATCTCGAATGGCAGTGAGCGGTAGCGGCGCCGCGCGGCCAGAGTTTTTCAAAATGTTTTTTCATTGAACGGTTCCCGATGACCATCCGCGTTGCGCTCAACCACCAGACCCGTTACAGCTTCGACCGGGCGGTCAGCCTCTGGCCGCATGAGGTCCGCCTGCGGCCCGCCGCGCATAGCCGCACGCCCATACTCAGCTATTCGCTCAAGGTGGAACCCGCCGGGCACTTCCTCAACTGGCAGCAGGACCCGTTCGGCAACTGGGTCGCGCGCCTGGTATTCCCCGAGAAGGCCGAGTCGCTGACGATTACCGTCGATCTGGTGGCCGACATGACGGTGATCAACCCGTTCGACTTCTTCATGGATGAGTCTGCCGAGAACTATCCCTTCGAGTATCCGGAGGGCTTGAAACGCGAACTGGGCCCGTATCTCGAAGCCGATCCGGCCACGCCCCTGCTGGCCGGCTGGATCGCGCGGACACGCAAGGAACTGCTCGGCAAGAAGATGCGCACCATCGACATGCTGGTCGGCATCAACCAGCGCGTGCAGGGTGACGTCGGCTACATCGTGCGCCTCGAAGCCGGCGTGCAGACGCCGGAAGAAACCCTGGAACTCAAGCGCGGCTCCTGCCGCGATTCGGCCTGGCTGCTGGTGCAAGCGCTGCGCCACCTCGGCCTCGCGGCGCGTTTCGCTTCGGGCTACCTGATCCAGTTGAAGGCCGACGTCAAGGCGCTCGACGGCCCTTCCGGCACCGACCACGACTTCACCGACCTGCATGCCTGGACCGAGGTGTACATCCCTGGCGCGGGCTGGATCGGCCTCGATCCGACCTCGGGCCTGCTCGCCGGCGAAGGCCACATTCCGCTGGCCTGCACGGCGATGCCTTCCTCCGCCGCACCGGTCATCGGCGCCACCGAAAAGTGCGAGTCGCACTTCGATTTCGCCATGCATGTCACGCGCATCCACGAAGACCCGCGCGTCACCCAACCCTACACCGAGGCGCAATGGCAGGCGGTGCTCGACCTCGGTCACCAGGTCGATGCCGAACTGGTCAAGCATGACGTGCGCCTGACCATGGGCGGCGAGCCGACCTTCGTTTCGATCGACGACATGGAAGGTCCGGAATGGAATTTCACCGCCTTGTCCGAGAAGAAGCGCGAACTCGCGGGCGACTTGCTGAACCGTCTGCAAGGGCATTTTTCTCCTGGAGCGATGCTGCATTTCGGCCAGGGCAAGTGGTATCCCGGCGAACCGCTGCCGCGCTGGGCGCTGGGCTGCTACTGGCGCAGCGACGGCAAGCCGCTGTGGCAGGACGCGAAACTCCTGGTCACCACCGACGGCGCCGGCACGCGCAAGGCCCAGGACGCGCTGCACTTCATCCGCCGCCTGACGCGCGAACTCGCCCTCGATCCCGGCTGGGTGATCGCCGCCTACGAAGATGTCACGCGCATCATCGACGAGGAACAACGCTGGCCGGAGAATTTCGACCCGCTCCAGGCCGACCTGAAAAAACCCGACGAACGGCTGCGCGTGGCGAAGCTGCTGGAACGCGGCCTGGGCGAGGCCGCAGGCTACGTATTGCCGCTGAAGGCCCTGCCGCCGACTCCTCGGGCAAACAAGCGCCGTCCCGCCGGCGCCGACTTTCAATCCCGCTTCCGCTCCAGCCCCTGGCCCTTGCGCCGCGAACACCTCTACCTGATCCCCGGCGATTCGCCGCTGGGCCTGCGCCTGCCGCTGGCTTCGCTGCCCTGGGTGGCGCCCGGCGACAAGGAAGAGGAACACACGCGCGACCCGTTTGCCGCACAGGAGCCGCTGGCCGACCCCGCCGAAGCGCAGGCGGGCGCGCCGCGGCTAACCCCCTCTCCCCCAACCCCTCTCCCACCAGGGGAGAGGGGAGCGTTTATGCCGACCACGCCCAAGCCCGGCTACGATCCGCGCGAGATCGTGCACACCGCGCTGTGCGCCGAAGTGCGCGACGGCGTGCTCTGCATCTTCCTGCCACCGGTGCCTCTGCTGGAAGATTTCGTCACGCTGCTCACCGCGATCGAAGCCACCGCCGCCGACCTCAAGCTGCCCGTGCGCCTTGAAGGCTATACGCCGCCCAGCGACCCGCGCCTCAAGGAATTCCGCATCACGCCCGATCCCGGCGTGATCGAAGTCAACATCCATCCGGCGAGCAGCTGGGCGCAGCTGGTGGCGAACACCCAGATTCTCTACGAGGAAGCCCGCCTGACGCGCCTGGGCACCGAGAAGTTCATGCTCGACGGCCGCCACACCGGCACCGGCGGCGGCAACCACATCACGCTCGGCGCCGCCAGTCCGGCCGACTCGCCCTGCCTGCGCCGCCCCGACCTGCTGATGAGCCTGATCGCCTACTGGCAGCATCATCCGGCGCTGTCCTACCTGTTCTCCGGCATGTTCATCGGCCCCACCAGCCAGGCGCCGCGCGTCGACGAGGCGCGCCACGAGAGCCTCTACGAACTCGAAATCGCCTTCCAGCAGATGGCGCAACGCCTCAAGCCGGGCGAGGAAAGCCTGCAGCCGTGGCTGGTCGATCGCCTGCTGCGCAACCTCCTGGTCGATCTGTCCGGCAACACGCACCGTGCCGAGTTCTGCATCGACAAGCTCTATTCGCCCGACAGCGCCACCGGGCGCCTCGGCCTGGTCGAATTCCGCGGCTTCGAGATGCCGCCGCACGCGCAGATGTCGCTGCTGCAGATGCTGCTGCTGCGCGCGCTGGTCGCCCGCTTCTGGCAGACGCCCTACAGCGGCAGCGGCCTGATGCGCTGGGGCACGGGGCTGCACGACCGCTACATGCTGCCGCACTTCGTCGCCCAGGACATGCAGGACGTGGTGCTCGACCTGCAGCGCGCCGGCTATGCCTTCGAGTTCGACTGGTTCGCGCCCTTCCTCGAATTCCGCTTTCCGCGCTTTGGCACGGTGGTCTATCACGGCATCGAAATCGAACTGCGCCAGGCGATAGAGCCCTGGCATGTACTGGGCGAAGAAGTCGCCGCTGGCGGCACGGCGCGCTACGTCGATTCCTCGGTCGAGCGGATGCAGGTCAAGGTGCGCCACATGCACGACAACCGCCACATCCTCACCTGCAACGGCCGTCCGCTGCCGCTGACCGGCACCGGCACGCGCGACGAATACGTCGCCGGCGTGCGCTACCGCGCCTGGAGCCCGCCTTCGGGACTGCACCCGAGCATCGGCGTGCAGGCGCCGCTGGTGTTCGACCTGGTCGATAACTGGAGCGGGCGCTCGATCGGCGGCTGCACCTACCACGTCGCCCATCCCGGCGGGCGCAGCTACGACACCTTCCCGGTCAATGCCAACGAAGCCGAATCGCGCCGCGTCGCGCGCTTCTGGAACCACGGCCACACGCCGGGCCCGATGCACGTGCGGCGCGAAGGGCGCAACCCGGATTACCCGCTGACGCTGGACCTGCGCCGCGCCCCGGAAGCCTGGATGGAAGGCGCGCCGTCGATCGCCACCGAGCAGGAGCAGGCGCAGCAGTAGCGACGGACGGCGTCCCGCCAGCGCCGACTTTCGGGCCTTCCGAAATCTACCGGTCGCAGTTGCGATTTCGCGCGTGTAGTGGCACGATCATGCCATGACGCTTATTTCTCCACTGCCTCAGCGGGCCAGGCGATACGCATGGTACTGATCCGAAAAAGTCGGATGACGGATCTGGCTGCGATGTTCGCAATCATCAATGAAGCTGCCCAGGCCTATCGAGGAATCATCCCCGCCGACCGCTGGCACGAACCCTATATGCCGCAGGATGAACTGGAACTGGAGATTGCCGACGGCGTCATATTCTGGGTCGCCGAGGAAGACGGGCGGCTGTCGGGGGTGATGGGGTTTCAGGACAAGGGTGACGTCGCTTTGGTACGCCACGCCTACATCACGCCGACCGTGCAGAGGAAGGGAATCGGGACAAGGCTCCTGCGCCATGTGGAAAGCCTCGCGGGCAAGCCCGTGTTGATCGGAACCTGGGCGGACGCATCCTGGGCCATCGAGTTCTATCGGCGCAACGGATACACCATCGTCCCCGGCAGCGACAAGGACGCCCTGCTCCGCAAATACTGGTCGATTCCCGCCAGGCAGATCGAAACCTCCGTTGTGCTTGCCGATGGTCGATGGATGCAAGCCCAGCCCTCTGCGACGGACGGCTATCCTTGATTGATTTGGATTCTGTTGACGAAAACGGGAGTTCGTCTGAGGCGTACGGCAGGATCCGGCCATCGAGGTCGTCGAAATGCGCCTGGACCGCACGGCCGCCTGCCCATCATATTGCTGACGGCCATCGTCGAAGCCATTCGGTTAGCAGATAGGCCTGAGCAGCCATCAATGATCGCTGAGCTACGTCTCGGTGCGGCCATCAGCCAACACCGGCGACGCATAAACTTCCCTCCGCTAGGCGTCGGCTCCAGGCAAGACAGCGGTCATGCATCTACTCGATGATCCAACCATGGCATTGATTTGCGATTGCGTTGTTGGCATAGTCCTCAACTGATCTCCAGAGGAGGAGAGTTTCGGGCGGATCCGGGGTGACCCGCTTCCGTCCGATTTTTTTCATTGCGGGCGGGACATGCAAGAGTCGGCGCTAGCGGCACGGTGACCCACTGCGGTTTCGGCAGGGATAGCTTGGACCGGCGTGGCACAATGAGCCTCGCCAGACGAAAAGGACCAAGACATGCGACTTTCGTTGCGCTTCATTCTTCCACTACTGCTGGCATTGGCAGGCATTGCCTATGCCGTGGCCCCGCTGGTCGACCAGTTGACCCTGAAATGGTTTGTGCGCGATATGGATATACGCGCAGAACTGATCGCCAACACCATCTATGAACCGCTGCAGGAACAACTGGCCGCTGGCAAGAAGGCCAAGATCGGTGCATTTTTCGCCCGCATTACCCAGGATGAGCGACTGTACGCGGTTGGCTACTGCGCCTCGGACCAGGTCGCGGCCCTGGTCGGCCGATCGATGCCGAAGGAAATTCGCTGCACCGATCTGTCCCGCTGGGAACAGACGGAAGGCCACTTGCTGCAAAGCTCCCAGGGACCCTTGCACGTCGCGGTAAAGCCGATGGTGAGCGAGGCTGCACCGGCGGGCAAGCTGGTCCTGGTACACGACATGAGTTTCGTCACGCGCCGCAGCGAAGAAACCAAGCGTTATGTCTTCTACTTCTTCATGGCGCTGGCGGCGGTGGTGTCGCTGATTACGGTGATCATTGCCCAATTGTCATGGCGGGGCTGGATGGCCGGCATGCGCTCCCTGCTGCGTGGTGAAGGGCTGCTGCGCCAGCCTGCCGCCGGTGCGCAGATGGAGCTTTCCGAGTTCAAGCCGATTGCCCGCGATCTGCAACGGCTGGTTCGCGAGCTGGAGGCGGAGACGCGCGCGCGCGACGAAAGCCAGATTACCTGGACGCCGGAGGCGCTGCGCGCCATTCTTCACGGCGAACTTCGCGGCGAGGATGTCATCGTGGTGTCCAATCGCGAGCCCTACATCCACCAGCGACGCGGCGACCACATCGACGTCCAGCGCCCGGCCAGCGGGCTGGTCACTGCGCTGGAACCGATCATGCGCGCCTGCTCGGGCACCTGGATCGCCCACGGCAGCGGCTCCGCCGATCGTGAGGTGGTCGACCGGCACGACCGTGTCGCGGTCCCTCCGGACAAGCCCGCCTACCAGATTCGTCGCGTCTGGCTGACTCCCGAGGAAGAGGCTGGTTATTACTATGGCTTTGCCAACGAGGGCCTGTGGCCGCTTTGCCACATTGCCCATGTGCGGCCTACCTTCCGCTCCGGCGACTGGGCTCACTATGTCGCGGTCAATCGGAAATTCGCCAAGGCCGTGGTCAGCGAGTCGAAGACGAAAGCCCCCATTGTTCTCGTGCAGGATTATCACTTCGCGCTGCTGCCCCGGATTATCCGCGAGGAACTGCCCGAAGCCACGATCATTACCTTCTGGCACATCCCCTGGCCCAACCCGGAGTCTTTCGCCATCTGTCCGTGGGGCGAAGAGATACTGGCGGGGATGCTGGGCAGCAGCATTCTCGGCTTCCATACCCAGTTTCACTGCAACAACTTTGTCGACACCGTGGATCGCCAGCTTGAGGCGCGCGTCGATCGCGAATCCTTCACGGTTTCCTTCGGCGGCAAGCTGACCGCAGTCCGCCGTTATCCGATCTCGATCGCCTGGCCGCCGGAACCCGAACTGATGCAGAAGGATGTCGCGACCTGCCGTAGCGACATCCGCCAACTGAATGGCCTGCCGGTCGGGCACAAGCTGGGTATCGGTGTGGATCGTCTCGATTACACCAAAGGCATCATGGAGCGCTTTCGCGCCATCAAGCGACTGCTGGAGATGAATCCCGAATGGGTCGGACGTTTCAGCTTCATTCAGATCGCTGCACCTACGCGCACAGGCATCGACGAGTACCAGCACCATGAGGCCGAGGTGCGCGCCATGGCGGCACGGATCAATGACCGCTTCGGGCGCAAGGGACCACCACCCATCGTGCTCAAAATCGAACACCACGAAGCGCCGGCAGTGTACGAGCATTTCCGTGCCGCCGATCTGTGCTTCGTCAGCAGCCTGCATGACGGCATGAACCTGGTCGCCAAGGAATTTGTCGCGGCTCGCGACGATGAGCGCGGCGTACTGATCCTGTCCCAATTCACCGGTGCTGCCCGCGAGTTGCCGGAGGCCCTGATCGTCAGCCCTTACGATGCGGACCAGTGCGCGGCCGCGCTGCACGTAGCCTTGACCATGCCCGAGAGCGAGCAGCGCGACCGCATGCGTCTGATGCGCGGGCTGGTGGCCGAGTTCAACGTCTTCCGCTGGGCTGGCCGCATGTTGCTCGATGCCGCCGCGATGCGCCGGCGCGGTCGGCTGATCGGCAAGGGTGGCGGAAGAGCGGTATGAGGAAGGGATTTCGCCGCCCGCCGCCGGCGCCCTGTGTCGAGTGCGCCTTTTTCCTCGATGTCGATGGCACACTGCTCGAAATCGCCGACACGCCGTCCGCCGTGCGGGTGGATATGGAACTGCTTGAACTGATCGGACGGCTGTTTCGCATCAGTGGCGGCGCGCTGGCCCTGGTCAGCGGCCGCTCGATCTCCGATCTGGAAGAACTGCTGGGAGCGCAGCGCCTGCCGCTGGCTGGCCAGCACGGGCTGGAGCGCCGCGACGCCGCCGGAAGGCTGTGGATTCATGCCGCGCCCCCCGGCGCCAAATGCATGATCAAGGAGGCGCTGGCGCCGGTGCTGACTCGCCACCCCGGCCTGCTGCTGGAGGACAAGGGCCTGACGCTGGCGCTGCACTACCGCCAGGCACCGCATCTGGCCGCCTATGCGCACCGGCTGATGGCGCGGCTGATGCAGGAGGCGGGAGGCGAGCTTGAGTTACAGAAGGGAAAGCGCGTCATAGAAATCAAGCCGGCGGGCATCGACAAGGGCACGGCGGTGGCAGAGTATCTGACCGAGTCTCCCTTTCGCGGGCGCCATCCGGTGTTCATTGGCGATGACCTCAATGACGAACACGGCTTCGCCGAAGTGAACCGGATGGGCGGTATCTCGATCAAGGTCGGCCCCGGAAAGAGTTGCGCCCGCCATCGGCTGCCTCACGTTGCGGCTGTCAGACACTGGCTGAACGAAGCACTGAAAGGAGCAGGATGAACACTCTGGACCTGGCCTTGATCGGCAACTGCACCGTGGGCGCGCTGGTCGATGCGCGGGCGAAGATCGTCTGGGGCTGCTTCCCGCGCTTCGACGGCGATCCGGTGTTTTGCTCACTTCTGAGGAATGCGGACGACTACGGCTTTTCCGCGGTCGAACTGGCTGATTGTGAGCGCACCGAGCAGCATTATCTGGAAAACACGGCGATTCTGGTGACGCGCCTCCACGATTGCCACGGCGGTGGCGTCGAAGTCACTGATTTCGCGCCGCGCTTTGGCCAGTACGGGCGAATGTTCCGGCCGATGATGCTGGTGCGCCGCATCCGCCGCCTCAGCGGCAGCCCGCGCCTGACCCTGCGGGTGCGGCCGGCCTGCAACGAAGGCGTCGCCCGCCCGGAGGTGACCTGGGGCAGCAACCATATCCGCTATGTGGCGCAGGGACTCACTTTGCGGCTCACCACCGATGCCTCGCTGACCGCTATCCTGCAGGAAACCGCGTTCTTTCTTGAGGATACCGTAACCCTCTTGCTGGGGCCCGACGAATCCGTGCATGAAGCCGCCAATGAGGTCGGTCGCCGTTTTCTGGAGGAAACCACCCAATACTGGAGCGAATGGGTGCGCTTTCTCGGCATACCCTTCGAATGGCAGGAGGCCGTGATTCGCGCCGCGATCACGCTGAAACTGAATGCCTACGACGACACCGGCGCAATTATTGCCGCCATGACAACATCGATTCCCGAAGCAGCGGGCAGCGAACGCAACTGGGACTATCGCTATTGCTGGGTGCGCGACGGCTATTTCGTGCTCAATGCGCTGAACCGCCTCGGCGCTACCCGCACCATGGAGCGGTATCTTGGCTACATCATCAATGTCGCCGCCAATGCCGGCGATGGCACGTTGCAACCCGTTTACGGCATCGATGGCCGGGCTGCGCTCGACGAACGGGGGATCAGCGCACTGGACGGCTATCGCGGCATGGGGCCGGTGCGTATCGGAAATATGGCCTATCGCCAGGTGCAGCACGACGTCTATGGGTCGGTCATTCTCGCGGCGACGCACATCTTCTTTGACCAGCGCCTGACGCGGCGCGGTGACGAAGCCCTGTTCCATCGCCTCGAAGTTCTCGGCGACCAGGCCCGGCGCTGCTATGACCAGCCCGATGCCGGTCTTTGGGAGCTGCGCGGCAGCGCCCGGGTACATACCTTTTCTTCAGTGATGTGCTGGGCGGCCTGCGACCGCCTGGGCCGCATCGCTGCCCGTCTCGGCCTGACAGAACGCGCGGCATACTGGTCCGGCCATGCCACGCAAATGCACGAGACGATCAGCAAGAAGGCGTGGAACAAGAAACGCAGCGCCTTCGTTTCAACCTTTGACGGCAAGGCGATGGATGCGAGCCTGCTGTTGCTGGCCGAGGTCGGCTTTATCGATGCAGCCGATCCGCGTTTCGCCGCCACCGTCGCGGCTGTGGAGAAGGATCTCCGCCATGGCGATTACATCTTCCGCTATGTCGAAAAGGATGATTTCGGTGAACCGGAGAACGCCTTCCTGGTGTGCACCTTCTGGTACGTCAATGCGCTCGCGGCGCTGGACCGCCGCGACGAAGCGAGGGCCTTGTTCGAGAAACTGCTGGCATGTCGCAATCACCACGGCCTGCTGGCTGAGCACATCGATCCCCGCAGCGGTGAACAATGGGGGAATTTCGTGCAGACCTACAGCATGGTGGGCCTGATCAATGCGGCCATCCGTTTGTCGGTGCGTTGGGATCAAGCGTTTTAGTCAACGGCTGAGCAGTCGGTATCCACTTGACGAGATGTCCGGTCTGATAGCAGTAGCGCCTGATCGCCGTACCGGACTCTGTCTGCCGGGGATTCCGCTTTATGTCCCGCAGGGACGGTATCCACTCGGACGCGGGCCGGCAAACGCCGATTTTCAGTAACAGGCGACGCTCGGCATCCGCAATTTTGCGTGACAAACCGGCCATGCCCGAGCCCGTCTTCAAAGTTGCCGACGGCATTCCTGCCGACATCGGCCACCGCGTATCGAGCCGCACTGAGCGCCAACCGGGCCAGGCGCGTCCCGCGCGCTGTTGGCATAGCGCTCGGGTTTGGCACGGCCCCCTGGTCGGGTCGACCACCTTCCCGGCGACATACTCCGAGCCTATGCCCCAAGTTGGCGAGCACCTCCCGGCGGCGCGCCCCGCGATGGTGCGCAGCGCCTGCGCTGACCGCTCTCCGGAGCCCCGGCGCAGCCTCGAAAATATCAAATGCCCTTGGTAAATCAGCTCATTGCAATGCTTGGCACGGAGTCTGCACGATACCTGGCGAACCTACTACCGGGAGAGCACCATGTCGCTGCACGATCCGTTCGATCCGAAGACCACCATCAGCAACTGCAACTGCGGCCATCACGATTCGCAGACGCAGCACGACATCGCCATGGCCGGCGCCGACGCCGAGGCACTGAACAGCCGCGTCTTGCAGACGACCGTGATGCGCGCCCTGTTTCCAAAGGACGCCGAGCGGCGCAAATTTCTCTCCGCGGTCGGCGCCTCGACCGCCTGGGCGGCGATTTCCTCGCTGATTCCCTTCGGTACGCTGGAAGCCATGGCCCAGGACAAAGGCAGCCTGGAGAAGAAGGACCTGAAGATCGGCTTCATCCCGATCACTTGCGCGAGCCCCTTGATCATGGCCGACCCGCTGGGCTTCTACAAGAAGCAGGGGCTCAACGTCACGGTGGTCAAGACCGCCGGCTGGGCGCTGATCCGCGACAAGGTGCAGAACCGCGAATACGATGCCTCGCACATGCTGGCGCCGATGCCGATTGCGATGTCCATGGGCGTCGGCTCCAACCCGATGCCGATCAACGTGGCGACCATCCAGAACACCAATGGCCAGGCCATCACCCTGCACGTCAAACACAAGGACAAGCGCGATCCGAAGATGTGGAAGGGCTTCAAGTTCGCCGTGCCCTTCGAGTTCTCGATGCACAACTTCCTGCTGCGCTACTACGTCGCCGAACACGGCCTCGACCCGGACAAGGACATCCAGATTCGCGTCGTGCCGCCGCCTGAAATGGTGGCCAACCTTCGCGCCGGCAACCTCGACGGCTACCTCGGCCCCGACCCCTTCAACCAGCGCGCGGTGTATGACGAAGTCGGCTTCCTGCACATCCTTTCCAAGGAGTTGTGGGACGGCCATCCCTGCTGCTCCTTCGGCGTGCCGGCGGATTTCGTCAAGCAGAATCCGAACACCTTTGCCGCCCTCTACCGCGCCATCCTGACCGCCGCCGCCATGGCGCGCGACCCGAAGAACCGGCCGCTGATGGCCGAAGTGCTCTCGCCCGCCAACTACCTGAACCAGCCGAAGACCGTGCTGGAGCAGGTGCTCACCGGCAAGTATGCGGACGGCCTGGGCGGGGTGAAGAACGTGCCCGACCGCGCCGACTTCGATCCCTTCCCCTGGTACTCGATGGCGGTCTGGATCCTGAGCCAGATGAAGCGCTGGGGCTACATCAAGGGCGAGGTGCGCTACAAGGACATCGCCGAGAAGGTGTATCTGCTGACCGATGCCAGGAAGCGCATGGCCGAGATCGGCATGGCGGCGCCGAAGGCGGACTACCAGAAGTTCAAGGTGATGGGCAAGGAGTTCGACTTCAACAAGCCCGACGCCTATATCGACAGCTTCGCCATCAAGCGCACCTGAGGAGGCCTGGGCAATGCGTTCCATCAAGCTCAAGGCCGCCGTTATCTCGCTGCTGCTGTTTCTGCTCTTCATCGGCGCCTGGCACATGGCCACGCTGCCGAAGGAGTCGACGTCGCTCGCCGGCGCCAACGCGGAGTATGCGGCGCTGATGGGCAAGGGCGCGGAGAAGTCGGGAGGCTTCCCGCCGCCGCTGGAAGTCGGCCAGGCCTTCGTCAAGTACCTGGCGGATCCGTTCTACGACCACGGCCCCAACGACAAGGGCATTGCCATCCAGCTCGGCCATTCCCTGGCGCGGGTCGGCCTCGGCTTCTTCCTCGCCGTGCTGGTGGCCGTGCCGCTGGGCTTCGTGATCGGCATGTCGCCGCTGCTGCTGCGCGCCTTCGATCCCTTCATCCAGGTGCTGAAGCCGATCTCGCCGCTGGCCTGGATGCCGCTGGCGCTCTATACGCTGAAGGACTCCAATGTATCCGGCATTTTCGTCATCTTCATCTGCTCGATCTGGCCGATGCTGATCAACACCGCCTTCGGCGTCGCCTCGGTGCGGCGCGACTGGATCAACGTCGCGCGCACGCTGGAAGTCAATCCGCTGCGCAAGGCCTTCCTGGTGATCCTGCCGGCCGCCGCGCCGACCATACTGACCGGCATGCGCATCTCGATGGGCATCGCCTGGCTGGTCATCGTCGCCGCCGAGATGCTGGTCGGCGGCACCGGCATCGGCTACTTCGTCTGGAACGAGTGGAACAACCTGGCGCTGCCCAACGTGATCTTCGCCATCACCATGATCGGCGTGGTGGGCATGCTGCTCGACATGATCTTCGGCCGGCTGCAGCAGCTGGTCACCTATCGTGAATAAGCGTGAATAGAGACTGACATGAGCGCACATTTCCTGATCGTCGAGGCGCTGAAGAAGGCCTACCCGGCCGCCAACGGGCAGCCCAATCCGCCGGTGTTCGAGGACATCCACTTCCACATCGACAAGGGCGAGTTCGTCTGCATCGTCGGCCACTCCGGCTGCGGCAAGACCACCATCCTCAACGTGCTGGCCGGGCTGGAGGAAGCCACGGCGGGCGATGCCTTCATGGACAACCGCGAGGTGCGCGGACCCAGCCTCGACCGCGGCGTGGTGTTTCAGGGCCACGCGCTGATGCCGTGGATGAGCGTGCTGGGCAACGTCGCCTTCGCCGTCAAGTCGAAGTGGCCCGAGTGGTCGAAGGAAAAGGTCAGGGAGCACTGCGCCGGCTACCTCGAAATGGTCGGCCTCGGCGACGCCCTCGACAAAAAGCCGGCTGAGCTTTCCGGTGGCATGAAGCAGCGCGTCGGCATCGCGCGGGCCTTCGCCATCCAGCCCAAGATGCTGCTGCTCGACGAACCCTTCGGCGCGCTCGATGCACTGACCCGCGGCACCATCCAGGACGAGTTGCTGAAAATCGTGCAGGCCACGCACCAGACCGTGTTCATGATCACCCACGACGTCGACGAAGCCATCCTGCTGGCCGACAAGATCCTGCTGATGAGCAACGGCCCGCACGCCAAGATCGCCGAGATCGTCGAAGTCACCATGCCGCGCGACCGCACCCGCGCCGGCATCCACCACGATCCGCAGTACTACAAGATCCGCAACCATCTGGTCGACTTCCTCGTCAATCGCTCGAAGACCTATGCCGGTGCCGAGGCCGAGATGTTCCACGACGCGAAGAACCCGCCACTGGTCCGGCCGGGGCTGGAAGGTGACCGTGCGCCGGTACTGACCCTGGCGACCGAAAGGCCCGCCCCCCAATTGAAACAAGCCATCAATCAATGAAAGGACTGAACCATGAATCGCAATGACGTCACCGAACTGATCATCGAAACCAAGATCAAGAAGGGCCTCAAGTGGGAAGACGTGGCCGCGAAGCTCGGCCTGTCGAAGGAATGGGTTACCGCCGGCTGTCTCGGCCAGATGACTTTCGACAAGAAGCAGGCAACGACGCTGGGCAAAATATTCGGCCTGCCGCCGGAAGCCGTGGCACTGCTGCAAGTCGTGCCCTACAAGGGTTCATTGCCGACGGTCGTGCCCACCGATCCGCTGATCTATCGCTTCTACGAACTGATCAGCGTGTACGGCACCACCTTCAAGGAATTGATCCACGAGGAATTCGGCGACGGCATCATGTCGGCGATCGATTTCAGGATGGACCTCAAACGCGAACCGAATCCGGCCGGCGATCGCGTCAACATCGTCATGAGCGGCAAGTTCCTGCCCTACAAGACCTACTGACCGGGCAAGGTCGGCGGCGGCCGGCCCGAGGGCGGCAATAGAGCAGGGCAAATAAAACAGCGCGGGGCAGGCCGCCGAAGCAGGAACTCTTTACAGATAATCCGACTTGCCCACAGCAATGAATGTTCATGCTCTCCTGCCAAAATTGATCGGCATGGTCGTGTCGTGGCTGGACGCCGGAAATTTGAGGAATCGCGTCTACGATCTGGACGACAAGCTCGAAATTGCCAGAGTTGCCATCGAGGACATCAGGAGAATGAACGATCTCGACCTGATAAGGGATTTGGCCGGACGTACGCTGGAAAAACTATAGCTTTACGCATTGAGACCCGACAAGCCTGGCTCCGTTTTCAGTCAGCAAAGCCGTTTCCGGATGCGTCGATGATCGCGGACAGATCATCCGCAACAGCCCGCTTTGCGCCAACCGCCTGATGGCCGGCAAGCAGGCGTCATCTGTACAAGGCCTCGATCTCTATCTCGTAAGTCTTGTAGATGCTGGAACGGCGCACCTTCATGGTCGCCGTCACCTCGCCGTCGTCGTGGTCGAGTTCCTTGGTCAGGAGATGGAACTTGCGGATGCGCGACACCTCCGCCAGTTGCGCGTTGCCGCGATCGATCTCGGCGACGATGAGTTCGCGCACCTGCGGACTGTCGACCAGCGAGCGGAAATTGGTGAAGGCCAGGCGCCGCGCCTCGGCCCATTTGCCGGCCATCTCGTAGTCGATCTGGATCAGGGCGGCGACATGCCTGCGGCCCTCGGCGATAATGATGCATTCCTTGATGTAGGGGCTGGCCTTCATGGTGTTCTCGATCTCGGACGGCGTCAGGTTCTTGCCGCCGGCGGTGATCATGATGTCCTTGAGGCGGTCCACGATGCGGATCTGGCCGCCTTCCTCCCGGACGACATCGCCGGTGTGCAGCCAGCCGTCGATGATCGATGCGGCCGTCGCCTCATCGTTCTTGTAATAACCGAGGAACACCATTTCGCCTCGAAGTTGCAGTTCGCCCTGCGCCGAGAGGCGATGCTCGACGCCGAGGATCGGTTCGCCGACGGTGCCGAGCCTGACCCGCTCGCGATGCTGGCCGGTGATCATGCCGGTGGACTCGGTGAGGCCATAGACCTCGACCAGCGGCACCCCCAACGTGCGGAAGAAACGGATGATGGCGGGCGGGATGGAAGCGGCGCCGGTCAGCGCCACTTTGACTTCGCGCAGGCCAATGAAGTTTTGCAGCGCACGCAGGATCAGCCAGTAGTAGAACGTGTAGGTCAGGCGTTCACCGAAGCTGCGCTGGCTCGCGGCCTTTTCGGCGAACGGCTCGCAGGCTGCCAGGGCACGCGCAAACAGCCGCCGCCGCAAGGCGCCGGATTCCTGCATCTTGATGTTGATGGCGGCGTGCAGCTTTTCCCAGATGCGCGGCACGCCGAGGAACATCGAGGGAGCAAGCTCGCGCAAATCTTCCTGCACGGTGCGGATCGATTCGCCGAAATTGACTTGCGAACCCAGGTAGATCGGCACGAAGGTGGTCACCATCTGTTCGGCGACGTGGCACAGCGGCAGGTAGGAAAGGTGTGTGGTCTCCGCGTCAAGGCCGAGACGCTCGGCAATACCCGGCGTCACCGCGCGGATGTTGGCGTAACTGATCATCGCCCCTTTCGGCTTGCCGGTGGAACCGGAGGTGTAGATCATCAGGGCGATGTCATCGAGATGCTGTGCGGCCAGGGTGTCGTCGATCCGGCTGCGATGCAGCGCCTCATACTCGACGCCGAGCGCTTCCACCGCGGCGAAGGCGATGACCCTGTCCTTGTGTTCGTCAGCCGTGTTGCGCAGGCCCTTCTTCTCCATCACCACGATCTTCTTCAGGCGCGGCAACTGGTCGAGCGCGGCCAGCACCTTGTCGGTCTGCTCCTGGTCCTCGCAAATGACGATGTCGACGTCGGCATGACCGAGCACATAAGCCACCTCGGGCGTCGGGCTGGTCGAATAGACGCCGACGGTGATGGCACCCGCCAGGCCGATGCCCATCTGTGCCAGCACCCACTCCAGCCTGTTTTCCGAGATGATGCCGACATGTTCGTCCGGCGCCAGACCGAGGGCGCTCAAGCCGAGGCCAAAGTGCCGGGCGCGGCGGTAATAGCTGTCCCAGGTGATCGGGTTCCAGATGCCGAAATCCTTTTGCCGCACGGCGATGCGCTCTGGCTGCAGGCGCGCCTGTTCGCGCAGCATCTGCGGCAGCGTCAGTTCCGGCAGGGGGTTCACGAAAGCCAACGCTTCCTCCGCTTGTAGTGCTTGATGTCGCGGAAGCTCCTGATCTCGCCGCCGCCCATGCCCAGATAAAACTCGCGCACGTCGGGATCGGCGGCCAGCTTTTCGGCGGGCCCGTCGATCACCACCTTGCCGGTTTCCATGATGTAGCCGGTATGCGCCACCGCCAGCGCCACCGAGGCGTTCTGCTCCACCAGCAGCATGGAGACGCCCTGTTCCGCATTGATGCGCGCAATGATGCCGAAAATGTTCTCCACCAGAATCGGCGAGAGCCCCAGCGACGGTTCGTCGAGCAGCATCAGCACCGGCTGTGCAATCAGGGCGCGGCCGATCGCCAGCATCTGCTGCTCGCCGCCGGAAAGATAGCCGGCCAGGCCGCGGCGGCGTTCATGCAGGCGCGGGAAATACTCGTAGACCAGGTCAAAGTCGGCGCTGGCGGCACGGCGACCGGTCAGCGCATAGGTCGCTGCGGTCAGGTTTTCCTCGACGGTCAGATCCTCGAAAACGTGCCGGCCTTCCATCACATGGAACAGGCCGGCACGCACCAGTTGGTGCGGTCGCATGTCGCCGGTGTCGCGGCCGGCAAAGGCCACGCTGCCCCGGGTCATTTCGCCATCCTCTAGCGCGAGCAGGTTGGAGACGGCCTTGAGCGTGGTCGTCTTGCCCGCGCCGTTGCTGCCGAGCAGGGCCACGATCTGCCCCTTCGGCACCGACAGCGACAGGCCGCGCAGGACCTGCACGGCCTTGTTGTAGATGACCTCGATGTTGTTGATTTCGAGGATCATGGAACCACACTCTCCCCGTTCCACGGGCCGCTTTGCACAGCGGCCCGGCTCCGGCGGCGCAAAGCAGTGCTTTGCGAAACCCCGCCTACGCCCCCCTCGCCAGGCGAGGGGGTGACGGCGGTTCGCCGCTGCGCGGCTGTTGGCTGCGCCGCCCTGGAGGCGGCCCTGCGGGCGGCGCTCACGCTTGCATTACTCCACCACTATCCAGTCGGACGCCGGCACCATCTTCTGTGTCTTCATGTCGGCGCGGTAGATGCGGCCGACCGGGACGGAGTTGCCCTTGATGGTGATCGGCACGCCGATCAGGCCGCCGGTGTCGAAATTCTTGATCGAATTCAGCGCCGCCTTGAGATTCTTGGCGTCGAGCGGCTTGCCGGCCTCCAGCGTTCGCTTGGCCGATTCGACGAACAGCATGGCGGTGAGGAAGCCCTGCAGGTAAGGCGTGTTCTGGTACTCGGGATGCAGCTGGCGGATCTTGTCGAGCATCGGCGCCTTGGCCGAGGTGTCGTAGTAATAGCGATAGGGCATGACGCCCATGAAGCCGTCGCCGGCCTCGCCCATCTTCATCACCGTCGAGCTGTCCATGGTCCAGAAGGTGCCCATGAAGTGACTCTTCGAGCCGGACTTCTTCATCTGCGTGACGAACTCCGGGATGGGGGCCAGGATGTAGCCGTGGAAGATCGTGTAGTCGGGGTCGGCGCGGCGCAGCTTGATGACCTCGGTGGAGACATCCACGCTGCCCGGCGCGGTCTGGATCTCTACGGCAACGGTGAGGCCGAGCTTCTTCGACATCTCGCGGAACTCATTCACCGGATCGCGGCCGAACTCGCTGTCGGAATAGACGATGGCGACCTTGGCTGCCGGCTTCTCCTTGGCGATGTGGCGCAGCAGGATGCCGATCTGTTCCGAATAGTCCGGACCGGCCATGAACTGGGCCGGAAACTTCTTCGGATCGTTGATCTCGGTGGCCAGCGAGGCGCCGGCCATCATGATGCTGCCGAGGCGTTCCAGTTCGGGATTGATGGTGCGGCTGAAGGCCGTGGAATCGCCGTAGTAGAGGCTGATCTTGTTGGCGCCGGTGAGCTTCTTGAAGGCCGCCACCGAGACATCGGGCTTGTAGCCGGTATCCTCGAAGACGTAGCGGATCTTGCGCCCCTTGATGCCACCGGCATCATTGACGATCTTGAAATAGTCCTGTAGGCCGGCATTGATGCCGATGCCGGCGAAGGCGAAGACGCCCGTCATCGGAATCGAACCGCCGATCACAATCTCTTCCTGCGCCTGCGCCGCGGGCGCCAGCGCGATGCCTGCCGCGGCGAGCAGTACCGTAAGCCACCTGGATAGTTTCATGTTGCCTCCTCTTGAAATTGCCTATGACCGGAACGGCCACAGGTGAAAAAAACGCCGGATGCGCCGCCAGATTTCCGCCAGCCCGTGCGGCTCGAAAATCAGGAAGCCGACGATCAGTGCGCCGAAGACGATGGTCCGCACCGGCGCCAGAAAAACCATGGCCTCGCTGGCGTTGGGCAGCCAACCGACCATCAGCTTGAGCACCTCAGGCACCAGGGTCATGAACACCGCGCCAAGGATGCCGCCGAGGATGCTGCCCATGCCGCCGACGATAATGGCGGCAAGAAAAAATATCGACATCAGCAGCGGAAAGCTTTCCGGGGTCACCGAACGGAAAAAGTAGGCCCACAGGCCGCCCGCGACGCCGGCGTAGAACGAAGACAGGCCGAACGACAGCAGCTTGTAGCGCAGCAGCGGGATGCCCAGCACTTCGGCCGAGATGTCGCGGTCGCGGATGGCGATGAAGGCGCGGCCGATGCGGGTACGAAACAGGTTGGCGGCGCCGGCCAGCATCAGCACCGTGAACGGCATGATCAGCCAGTAGAGGCGGAACTCGGTATCCAGCGCCAGGCCGAAGATTGTCGCCGGCGGTACGGTGAGGCCCGCCGTGCCGCCGGTAACGCGGGTCCAGTTGGCAAAGATGAAATGCAGGATGAAGGAGGCGGCGATGGTGGCGATCGCCAGATACAGACCCTTGACGCGCAGCGAGGGAATGCCGACCACCAGGCCGACCAGCATCGCCGCGCCGCCGGCGCAAAGAAGGTTGAGCAGGACCGGTGTGCCGAGCTGCTTTTCCAGCACCGCCACGGCATAGGCGCCGACGCCCATGAAGGCCGCCTGGCCGAGGCTGACCTGGCCGGTGTAGCCGGTGAGGATGTTGAGCCCGGTGGCGCTGGCGACGTTGATCGCCACCAGGCAAGCCAGATACAGCCAGTACTGGCCGGCGAAGAACGGGAACAGTACCAGTCCCGTCCCGAGCACGCAGAGCCAGACCCGCTTGGTGTGGCTGTCGAACAGCGCTTCGTCCTGACTGTAGGTCTCGCGGGCTGAGCCGATGCGCATCAGAGCCTCTCGATCTCGTGGGTGCCGAACAGGCCGTAGGGTCGGACCATCAGGATCAGGACCAGCAGCGAGAAGGTCGCCAGCAGCTTGAATTCGCCGCCGAAGTAGGTGCCGGTCCAGGACTCGACCAGCCCCACCAGCAAGCCGCCGACCAGCGCGCCGGGCACGCTGTCGAGGCCGCCGACGATGACCACCACCAGCACCGAGAGGCCGAACACGCCCATGGTCGGCGACAGGCTCGAAATGCTGCCGACGATGATGCCGCCGATCGCCGCGACCATGGCCGCGACCACCCAGGTCAGCGAAAACACGCGCGGCACGTCGATGCCCATCGAATAGGCCGCGGCCTGGTCCGAGGCCGTCGCGCGCAGCGCCACGCCGCCACGCCAGAAACGGAACACCAGCAGCACGCAGGCGATCAGCGCGACGGCGGCGAGGAAGCCGTAGAAGATCTTCGGCGACACCATCGCCTCGCCGATCAGCACCGTGTCGGACGGCATGAAATCCGGCAGGCGCAGCTGGTCGGCGCCCCAGATGAGTTCGACGGTGCCGACCAGGATCGAGGAGAGGCCGACCGTGATCATGAACACCGAGATCGGCGCCTCGCCCAGCATCGGCCGGATCAGCAGGCGCTCGATGACGGCGCCGAGGATGCCGCTACCGATCACCGCGGCGATGATGCCGATCCAGATCGGCCAGCCCATGCTCGATGTCGCGGCGAAAAAGAAATAGGCTCCCATCATCAGCATCTCGCCGATCGCCAGATTCACTACCCGCGTCGCCTTGTAGATCAGCACGAAGGCAAGCCCGGCCAGTGCGTACAAACCGCCGCTGCCGAGGCCGGCGAAACTGACTTCGGCCAGCATCAGCCAGTCGAAGCCGATCATGCTGCCTCCCTGGCCTGGCGCAGCCTGTGCCGCAGCTCGGCGACGTTGCCCGAGCCGAGGTAGGCGCGGATCACTTCCGGATCGGCCTGGACGTCGGCCGGCGCGCCCTCGGCGATCACCTCGCCGAAATTCAGCACCACGACGTGGTCGGAGATGTCCATCACCATGCCCATGTCGTGCTCGACCATCAGGATGGTGACGCCCCATTCCTCGCGCACGTCGAGGATGAAGCGCGCCATGTCCTCGGTCTCTTCGCGGTTCATGCCGGCCACCGGCTCGTCGAGCATCAGCACCTGCGGCTGCATGGCCAGCGCGCGGGCCATTTCCACCCGCTTCTGCAGGCCATAGGACAGCGCCGCCACCGGCGCATTACGGATGTGGTCGATTTCGAGGAAATCGATGATGCGCTCCTCGATGTCGGCGCGCAGGCGCATTTCCTCGCGCCGGGCGCGGCCGTAGTAAAGCAGCGCGTCGAGTACGCCGCTGTGCAGGTGGCAGTGGCGGCCGAGCTTGATGTTGTCGAGCACGGTCATGCCGCGGAACAGCGCGATGTTCTGGAAGGTGCGGGCAAGCCCCAGCTTGGCCCTCAAGGGCGCCGCGAGGCGGGTGATCTCATCGCCGCGGAAGCGGATGTGGCCGGCGCCCGGATGGTAGAAGCCCGAGATGGTGTTGAACAGCGATGTCTTGCCGGCGCCGTTGGGACCGATGACCGACGTGATGGTGCCGGGCGCCACCTCGAAGCTGACGCCGTTCAATGCCGTGACGCCGCCGAAGGCCAGCGTCACGCCGTCGATTTCCAGTATGGGGTTGGCGGTAGGGCCGGGCACCCGTGTCCCCTCGGTTGCAATGATGGCTGCTCTGGCCGGACGTCACAAAGCAAGCGCTTGGTTGAAATACCGGCCGGACTTTAGCATGCTTTCACGCGCCCAAGCGCGGCCGGAAGTACGGCGCGAACAGCCGATCAGAGCTTGGTCGGATCGAACCCGGTTTCCTTGTAGATCGACTGCAGCAGGTCTTTGCCGACGCGATCGGCCATCTTGCTATGCACCGGCAACATCGCCTTCTTGAAGGCCATCTTCTCTTCCTTCGTCGGCACATAGATGGCGGTCTTGCCGCTCTTCCTGACGCCTTCCAGCGCATGGTCGTTTTCTTCCTGCGCAATCTTGTTGGCGTAGACCGTGGCCTCCTTCATGGCCAGCTCAAGCTGGCCGCGAATATCCGCCGGCAAGGCATCCCAGAATTTCTTGTTCACCACCACCGCGTAGCCGAGGTAGTTGTGATCGGTGATGATCATGTACTTCTGCACTTCGTGCATCTTCTGGGTGAACAGGTTGGAATGCGGATTGTCGGTGCCATCGACCACGCCCGTCTGCAGCGCCTGATAGACCTCGGAGAAGGCCATCACCTGCGGCAGGGCGCCGAGCGCGCGGTATTCCTCTTCGAGCACCTTGGAGGACTGGATGCGCATCTTCTTGCCCTTGAGGTCGGCCGGCGTCCTGATCGGAGTATTGGCGGAAAACGACTTGAAGCCGTTATCCCAGAACGCCAGTCCCTTGATCCCCCTGGATTCGAGCTTGAGCAGCAACGAAGCGCCGATCGGTCCCTGCGTGATCTTGTGCAGGTCGACGAAGTCATCGAAGATATAGGGGAAGTCGAAAACCTCGAATTCCTTGACGCCGAGCGGGCCGAACTTGGACAGCGACGGCGCCAGCATCTGCACCGCGCCGAGTTGCAGGGCCTCGACTTCTTCCTTGTCCTTGTACAAGGAGCTGTTGGCATAGACCTCGACCTTGGCCCTGCCCTTGGTCAACTCCGCCGCCCGCTTGGCGAAGAACTCGGATGCCTTGCCTTTCGGCGTATCGGCGGCCACCACGTGACTGAACTTGATGACGATAGGCGTCTGCGCAATTGCCAGTGCGGAAAAGGCCGCCGTCGCCAGGCCGATGAACAGGGTACGAATTTTCATGATGGATCTTCCTCGGAATGTTGTGGCCGCAACACTACCACTCCTCGCACCTCGCCGTCGAGAATTTGCCACAGTGCCGGGCAACGTGAAATGCCGTAACGGAAAGCGGGGATGCTAGCCGGGCAGAGGAATCGGCATCATGGTAACGATTCCGGTGGCGGCATAGGTTTCGCAACGGTCGACGAACTCCTTGGTACTCTTGGGCATGCTTACTCGTGCCCGGGTGACGTGAAAGATCAGGTCGCGCCCATTGCAGATGAGCTGGGTACCGAAGGAAGCCACTCGTTGTTCGTGCACACTGTCCGGGTTTTTCAAAATGGGCCGGAAGTTGGCGAGTCGTTCGCCCGCAGCAACCATCTCGGCCCAGATGTCAAAGATTTCAGGGTCGGTACGCAAGGTTTCCACTTTGATCCGGGCGACGCGGGCGAATTCGCGGATCACCGCATCAATGCCGGGGAACATGGCTGTGTTGAAGGTACGCAGCATGGCTTCGGCGACGTCGTCGATGCCGCGCATGGCCTGAGCCATCTTCACGTAGCGACTGTCGTAAAAGGCCTCAAGGGGGATCGAGAAGGCGCGGAAGGGTTCGCCCCACAACTCGTCGATGCCTTCCTCGCCACTGCGGTGGAGTACCAGACGACAAAGCGAGAGGGCCTCCTGCAGACAGCGGCCGCATTCCCGCATCAGGTCGTTGCTGGATGATATTTCCACGCCGACCGATTGCAGATCAACCAGGCGGGTGAAGATGTCGGTGGCGCGGTTGAACATGGCGCCGGCATACATCGCGCCCTTGACCCGCTTCTTGCCGGCATCGATTTCTTCCTCGTAGGCCTTTTTCGCCTCGGCAAGACGATGGCCCGGTATGTTGAGGCCATGCTCGATGTGGTTGAACAGGCGGCGGGTAAGCGCCTCGATCAGACGACGCTTGGTCTGGAGAGTGTCGTCCGGGACCGGGTAGGTCTTGATCCAGTAGCCGTCGGTAAAGCTGCGCTCGCGTCCGTCGATAAGGCGCAAGGTGCCGTTGGGAATGTCCTGGTCCATGTTCATGAAATGTCGTGGAGCGATTCGGGTTGCGCCGGTCCATGCTAGCAAGTCCGCAGGATGATACTGCGGAACGCATTGCCCGGCTTCGCGGCGTCGGTGCCGGCACGGCCCATGGCCGATGCATCAGGCGTACTCGGGCTGGAACGCCTGCTCCGGATTCGTTACAGGGCCGTCCCCGCTCCAATAGGGCGACAGCTTTCTGAGTTGCGCAATGATGGGCGGCACGGCGGCAATCACGCGGCCGACTTCCTCTTCGGTGTTGTAGCGCGACAGCGAAAAGCGGATGGTGCCATGCGCGGCGGTGTAGGGAATGCCCATGGCGCGCATGACGTGGGAAGGCTCCAGCGAACCCGAGGTGCAGGCCGAGCCGCTGGAGGCGGCGATGCCTTCCTTGTTCACTAGCAGCAGAATGCCTTCACCCTCGACATATTCAAATGCAATGCTGGCCGTGTTGGGCAGGCTCGTCCGCCGCTTCGGCGGCGAGGGTGGCGACAGCAGTCATGGTGTCTCTCCGTAAGTTGATTCGGTAATCATCATTCCTCCCAGCCGTCGGCGGCCATGCGCTCGAAGCGCCGGACATCGCTGTCTTTGCGCTGCGCCTTGACCACCCAGGTAATGCCGCCGTCCTTGATGGCGGCGCTGATCTGCTTCAGCAGGGGTTCGATCTCGGCCTCGTCGTCGAGACGAATCGGCTGGATGCCGGCGGCCAGCAACTGCTTTACCGCCGAGGCACCGGCGGCGAGGCAATACACGGCGGCGCAGCCGGTGAGTGCGGCGATTTTGGCCGGCAGCTTGCTCTCGTTGCCATCCATGGTCTCCGGCGGAAACTCGGCCACCTTGACCAATTGGGCGCGTTCGCCGTCCAGCGCGAAAATCGCGAAGCCCCCGGCGGCGCCGAAGTGCTGGTTGACGTTGGCATGGTCGTCGCTGGCGAAGGCTACCCGCAGCATGTCCGGCGCCTCCGTAGTGGCGGACCATGCCAGGGCCAGGCGCCGGCCCGTTTTCCGGATCTCGGGCGGTGCCGGCCCAGAAGATGGATCGATGAACAGGGGTGTCATGGTGGTTTTCCTGGAAAAGGTTGGCAACATCGAAAAGAGCCTGACGCGCACTGCGATAACCGACCCAGGTCCGCGCGTAGCCGCCGACCCAGTCGTATTGCGGAAAGCCTGCGCGCAACAAGGGAATTTGCAGGCGATCAGCCGCCGCTGCGGCGTGGGAGTTGGAGACGATGAGCTGTGCGTGCCGCGCCAGTGCCTCGCGTTCAAGGTCTTCCAGATCGCCGATGTGCACCGATGCGGATGGCATGGCGGCCAGCGCGACGCGCAGGAAGCCGGTCATGAAGTGGGCATCCACCATCGCGTCCTGCAATTGCGCCCGCTGCCGGTCGATTTTTGCCGGCACCGGCTGGCCGGAGATCTGCGCCAGTACGAAAGTGAAAGCGTCGCAGGCATCCAGGCCGAGCAGGTGGTCGAAGCGGTGGTCCGGTACGCCGGTGCGCTCACGCAATAAATCGGCCGCCTTGTGCAGCGAGCGGCCGATGACCAGGCTCGCCACCGACTCGCCCATGCTCGCGATTTCATTCTTGGGCGTACCGCCGAGCGTCAGCGGCGTGGTTTCAGCATCCACCAGATGACCGTCGAGCGAATCGCCGATATCGGGCAGCAGCACCGGACGCAGGCCGAAGGCTTCGATCCAGTCCTTGATGGCCTCGGTATCGACGAGTTCGACGATCTGGTCGCCCTGCTGCTGGCGCACCAGACCACGACGGCGCCCGATTCACGCTGACTGGCCCATGCCGTCGCCACCGCCAGCATGGCTGACAACCATCTGTGGCAGGATCTCGGCCTGCCCAGCCGAACCGAACTCAACACGCTGATGCTGACCCGGTTCACCTCGCTCAAGCGCAAGAATCCCGGCGACATGAAGTGGAAGAAGCTCTTCTACCGCCAGCTGTGCGAACAGGCCGAAGTGCCGATCTGCAAGTCTCCCAGTTGCGTAGAATGCTGCGATCATTCGATCTGCTTCGGCCCGGAATCATGAATGCCATTCGCGTTTGCTTTGCTCTTCTGATCTGCCTGCTCTCCTTGCCCGCCCTCGCCGGCGGCAAGATCACCATTGCCGCTGCCGCTGACCTAAAGTTCGCCCTGGAAGAAATCCTCGTTGCATTCAGGCAGGCCAACCCAGCCGACGAAGTGGAAACGATCTATGGCTCATCCGGAAAATTTCACACTCAAATCCAGCAGGGCGCGCCCTTCGATCTCTATTTCTCCGCTGACATCGAATACCCGCGTCTGCTAGCGAAGGAAGGCCTTTCCGCCTCCGCAGCAAGACCCTATGCTGTAGGCCGCATCGTCCTCTGGAGCGTTTCGCGCGATGCACGCCAGATGACACTCGCCGACCTCGCCAATCCCGCCATCCGCAAAATCGCCATCGCCAATCCCAGGCACGCCCCCTATGGCAAACGCGCCGAAGAGGCGCTACGTGCGGCAGGCGTATGGGACAAGGTGGAAAGTCGCCTGGTGATGGGCGAGAACATCGCCCAGACGGCGCAATACGTGCAGACCGGCAACGCCGATGTCGGCATCATCGCGCTATCGCTGGCACTCAACAAGGAACTGGCCACAAAAGGCGGCTACGCGCTGATCCCCAGCAAGCTCCACCAGCCGCTGGAACAGGGCTTCATCATCACCAAGCGCGCCGCCGGCAACCCGCTGGCGAAGCAGTTCGCCGACACCATGGACAGCCCCGAAGCACGTCGCATCATGGTCCGTTGGGGTTTCACGCTTCCGCAAGAAGCCACCAGGTAGGACTCGCCATCGCCCCTCCGCGCCATGTCGCGGTAGCATTCGCCCCATGCTGAGTTTACCCAACCTCGCGTCCGACTTCGCCGCGATCTGGCTTACCTTCAAGCTGGCCACGGTCGTCACCCTGATCCTGCTGCTGATCGGCACGCCGATCGCCTGGTGGCTGGCGCGCACCCGCTCCTGGTGGAAAGGCCCGGTCGGCGCGATCGTCGCCCTGCCCATCGTGCTGCCGCCGACGGTGCTCGGCTTCTACCTGCTGCTAGTGATGGGGCCGCAGGGCGCGGTCGGGCAATTCACCGAGTGGGCCGGCATTGGCCTCTTGCCCTTCACCTTCTGGGGCCTCGTGGTGGCCTCGGTGTTCTACTCCATGCCCTTCGTCGTGCAGCCGATCCAGAATGCCTTCGAAGCCATCGGCGAGCGGCCGCTGGAAGCGGCGGCCACGCTACGGGCGTCGCCGCTCGATGCTTTTTTCAGCGTCGCCGTGCCGCTGGCGAAGCCCGGTTTCATCACCGCCGCAATCCTCGGTTTCGCCCACACCGTCGGCGAGTTTGGCGTGGTGCTGATGATCGGCGGCAACATCCCGGAAAAGACCCGTGTCGTCTCGGTGCTGATCTACGACCACGTCGAGGCGCTCGAATACACCCAGGCGCACTGGCTGGCCGGCGGCATGTTGATTTTCTCCTTCTTCGTGCTGCTGGCGCTCTACTCGCTGAATCCTAGCGGAAAGCGGAAATGAGTATCGAGGCCCGCTTCAGGCTCGACTACCCCGGCTTCACGCTCGACGTGGATTTGTCCCTGCCCGCGACGGGCGTCACCGCGCTGTTCGGTCATTCCGGTTCGGGCAAGACCACGCTCTTGCGCGCCATCGCCGGGCTGGAGCGCGTACCCGGCGGGCGGCTGGTATTCGATGGCGCGGTCTGGCAGGACGATGCCACCTGGCTGCCGACGCACCGGCGCCCGCTGGGTTATGTGTTTCAGGAAGCGAGCCTGTTCCCGCATCTTTCCGTGCGCGGCAATCTCGACTATGGCATGAAGCGAACCTGGCGCCGTCCCGCCGGCGCCGACTTTCAGACGATCGTCGATCTGCTCGGCATCGGCGCCCTGCTCGACCGCAAGCCCGACCGCCTCTCCGGCGGCGAGCGCCAGCGCGTGGCCATCGCCCGCGCCCTGCTGACGCAACCGCGTCTGCTGCTGATGGACGAACCGCTCGCCGCGCTCGATCTCGCGCGCAAGGAGGAAATCCTCCCTTATCTCGAACAACTCGACGAAGTCCTGCACATCCCCATGCTCTATGTGAGCCACGCGCCCGACGAAGTGGCACGCCTGGCCGATCACATTGTCGTGCTCGATGGCGGCCGCGCCCTTGCCGCCGGGCCGCTCACGGAAACCCTGGCGCGGCTGGACCTGCCGATCCGCCTCGGCGAGGATGCCGGCGCGGTGTTCGCCGCGACGGTGGCCGAACGCGATGCCGAGTGGCACCTGGCGCGCGTCGAATTCGACGGCGGCGAACTGTGGGTGCGCGACAGCGGCGTCGCCGTAGGTCGCCGCGTGCGCGTGCGCATCCTGGCGCGCGACGTGTCGATCGCCAACAGTCGCCACGACGACGTCAGCATCATGAACCTGCTGCCGGCCACCGTCATCGCCCATGCCGGCGAGGACCATCCGTCGGCGGTGCTGGTGCAACTGAGCGTCGGCGCGACTAAACTGCTGGCGCGTCTGACGCGGCGCTCCGCGCAGCGCCTCGACCTCGCTCCCGGCCGCGAGGTATGGGTGCAAATCAAGGCCGTGGCGCTGATTGGGTAGGGGGCCCGGCTATGCATATAGAATTCGCTGGCACCAGGGATATCGAGACCATGGCCGACCTGCTCCACGAACTATTCACCCTCGAATCGGACTTCAAGCCGGAGCGGGCGAAACAGCTCGCCGCGCTGAAATGGATCCTCGACCACCCGGCCCACGGTCGTCTCTTCGTCGCCCGCGAAGGCGATCAGGTGGTGGGCATGGCCAATGCGCTGATCAGCATCAGCACTGCCGAGGGCGGCCCGGTGCTGATCCTCGAAGACGTGATCCTCGCCGCCAGCCATCGCGGCAACGGTCATGGCAGGCACCTGGTCGAGCATGTGCTGGCGTGGGCGCACAGCCAGAACATCAGCCGCGTCACGCTGCTCGCCGACAAGGACAATGCCGCCGCGCTGGTCTTCTACGAACGGCTCGGCTTTGAAGAGTCGGCGATGGTGGTACGGCGCTTCAGAACCCGTAAGGCCGATACAGCCAGGCCTTGACCACTTCGGCATCGCGCTCGGGCAGGTAGTGGAATCCCGCCTGCGTGTCGTCGATGACGGCGGCACAGAGGGCGTGCGGCACGCTGCGGGTAGTAATCATGTTGAAGAACCAGGCCATCGGGTAGCCAACTGCTTTGTCATAGCGCGAGAGGGCGCCGTACAGAGACAGGCCCTGGACGCCGAAGGCGCCGTCGAAGCGCTGCGGCGCGCCGTTCACGGCGGCGACGGGCGTGGCGTGGACTATGGTCTGGCGGTAGCGATCGAGATGCTCGCGCACACCGAGCACCCAGTGGTTCGAGAACTGTGTCGCAGTGCCGGCGCTGCTGGCCTCCCACGCCTCGATGAAACGGTGGATCAGCTGTGGTTCAGGCTTTTGTGCGCGCATGCGGGCGAGGAAATCGCTCACTGGCGTCAGGCGGCGCAACGCAAGAAACGGAGCGCCCAGCGGCACGGGGCGACCGGCGCACGGGGCGTCGCCACGCGGGTCCACCCGCGTCGATGTAGTAGAAGCGCGCCGCCGCCGTCTCGCTGACGGCCGGGACGCGGGCCGGAATGTCGTCGTCGCTGCAAACGGTGATGCGCACGCCGGGAAACCGCCGGCGCAAATCGTCCTCGTTGGCTGCGGGCGTCACGGCGGCAGCGACACGTTCGAGGAGTTCGGCGCTGATCATGCTTCTTCCGCCTCGGCCGCCTCCACGTATTGCGCCAGTGACGCGGCCGGCACGCCCATGACCTTGGCCAGCCAAGGCGGCGGGCGAACCAGGCTCTGCTGCAGCCGGGCGAGGATTTCGCGCGCCGGGCCGCCCTTGGGAACCGGCGCTGCGCGGCTTCATCGCGCAGCGTCCGGTGGAATGATGGGTTCGCCACATTCGCTACTACGCGTGCCGTTCTTTGCGCCCAAGACCTTCCGCGATGAACGTTAGAACAAGGGTATTTAGTGACACACCCTCTGCCTTTGCGCGTGTAGCCAACCGCGCGTGGACCGTCTTTGGCACGCGGGCGACAAACTTTCCGGATGCGACACCCCCGCTGTTCGGGGCTGGAATTGGTAGCTCCTTGGCCTTGAGTGCGGCAATCGTTGACTTCAAAGCGTCCTTCCCGTTCGCGAGTGCTTCCTCGACGGTCTCGCCATCAGAGAGGCACTCCGAGAAATCAGGGTACGAGATAAGAAAGCCACCGCCTTCCTCGGCCGACAGCGGGCGGATCTCAAACGGGTAGTCAATTCTCTTTCCCATGGTTCATGCTCCTTCAATGAGTTCCAGGAACTTCTTGACATAGATCGGCTTGATAGGACGCCGGGCCGGAACGGGGAGCGTCTTGCCATCAGCGCGCACAAAAACGCAGTGACTCGTTCCAACATGCCGCCAGTCGATTCCGTTCTGGCGCGCTACTGTTTGAAGCTGCCCAAGCTTCCAATCGAGCGGATTGCTACGCATGGCTTGAAGCAGCTTTACGGCAGCATTCATGTTGCGGATGATACTGCGGGCAACATCACTGCGCAAGTAGTGTAATTGCAAGAAACGGTGCGAAGAACAGCAAGGAACTGGAACCTTTTCTATGGGGCCGAACGTTTGATATAGATGTTCTGTCCTGCTTTCGGTGACACTGGGCACAGCCGGCAGGTAGCTGTCGGTGAGAGCGGGACATGCGCCCGCAGACTACAAACACTAACGTTTGAACATGCGATGTTCATGAATTCAGATTCGAGTCCGCGGGTGCGCTTGGGTTCGTTGATGAATACTCAGGGCTCGCCGCGCAATCGGCTCGCTATATCGGCTTCACAGAACCCAGGCTCGCACGTCCCTTTCGGCAATTTATCACTTTCGGAGGTGGCCTATGAAATCGGAATCCGGAAACGAGTTTGCGGCATGGATTGGAATCGACTGGGGGGATAGCAAGCACGACTACTATCTCCAGTCGGCGGGAGCGGCGATGCGCGAATTCGGTGTGCTCGCGCATCGCCCGGCCAGCGCGGCCCGCAAAAGCGACCCACCAAGGTGGCAGTAACGGTGCGATACAGCCCCGAGGTGGTGGAGTTCTTCCGATCAACCGGCGAGGGCTGGCAAACCCGCATGAATGATGCGTTGCGGGCGTATGTGAAGCGGCATCGCGCGGCGTAACCCATCGGCATTTCAGGGGCCACCTCTGTTACTCCATGGCCAGCAAATTGGGTGCCCGCTATAACACCAAGTTAAATCAGTCAGTTGCAAAGATCAGCCGATTGAATTGTCGGGTTTGCAACCCGACTGGGCTCCAATCCCGTCGTACGCAACAACTCGTCTCAGATTTTTACCAGGCCCTGCTTTTCGATGAAGGCAATGATCTCCGGCAATCCCTGCCCGGTCTTCAGATTGCTGAAGATAAACGGCCGCTCGCCGCGCATGCGTTTGGCATCGGTCGCCATGACTTCCAGCGAAGCGCCGACCATCGGCGCAAGGTCTATCTTGTTGATCACCAGCAGGTCGGAGCGAGTGATGCCGGGCCCGCCCTTGCGCGGGATTTTCTCGCCCGCCGCGACATCGATGACGTAGAGAGTGAGATCGGAAAGCTCCGGGCTGAAAGTGGCGGCCAGATTGTCGCCACCGCTCTCGATGAAAATGATATCGAGCCCGGCGAAGCGCCGGTTGAGCCGATCCACGGCTTCGAGGTTGATCGAAGCATCCTCGCGAATCGCCGTGTGCGGGCAGCCGCCGGTCTCGACGCCGATGATGCGATCCGCCGCCAGCGCTTCGTTCCTGACCAGGAACTGGGCGTCCTCTTCGGTGTAGATGTCGTTGGTCACCACCGCGAGGTTGTAGCGCTCGCGCAAGGCCTGGCACAAAGCCAGCGTCAGCGCGGTCTTGCCGGAACCGACGGGGCCGCCGATGCCGACGCGCAGTGCCGGGACGGGGCGTGAAGCTTCGACTCTCAATGCCTGTTTCATGATCTGAAGATTCTCGTATATTGGGTTTCGTGCTTGCAGCAGGCGATGGCGAAGGCCGGCGCGAAGTTGGAATAGTCAGCGTCGACAAGCGTCAGTGCGCGATCGGCAACGGCGGGCAGACGGCGGCCGATTTCCTGCAGCAGGCGCTGACCGGCGGCCTGTCCCAGGGGCACGGCCTTCAGCGCGGCCATGGTCTGGTTTTCCGCCCAGCTCCAGAGCCAGGCGGTGAGCGCTTCCTGCGCTGGAATCTGCCAGGCCGCCGCCGCACAGGTCCAGACATAGGCAAGAGTCGGCCCTGACGAGACGGCGAGTTCATCGAGCAGGGGCGGCGGGAAATCACCCAGTTCATTGAGCAGGCGCTTCATCGAGTAGCCCATCTGCAGAGTCTCGGCGCGAAGCTCTGCTGTTTCACGCGTAGCCAGATATTCCGCGTCCAGTTCCAGTAGCGCATCGGCGTTGCCAGCCGTCCATGCGGCCAGCATGCGCAGCAGCAGGGGCGCCTCATAGCGGCCGAGATTCCATGCGAGCTGATCGCCGATCCACGTCAAGGCGCCGGCCTCGTCCGTCACCGCACCTGCTTCGACCGCCCATTCGAGCCCCTGAGAATAAGTGTAGGCGCCCACCGGCAGCGCAGGACTGGCAAGCTGGAGAAGGCGGGCGAGGCTCAATTGGCGCCGCCAAAGTGGTCGTGGATTCTCGGTCGGGACTTGGCAGACTCGCCTTCGCCGTCAGCGCCGTGGCCGTGGCCGCCGTGAGCCCCATAAGCACCACTCTCGGGCTCGAAAGAAGCCACGATTTCGGCAAGCTTGAGGCCGAGGCCGCGCACCATCTCGCCGAGGACATGGTCGGCGGCGAAGCGCACTCGACCCGGCAGCAGATGCACCGCGACGTGGCGGTTGCCGAGGTGGTAGGCCGCCCTGGTCAGCAGCATCGGGTCGCCACTCACTGCTTCCATCAGCGCCTCGGGCGACGCGACTACCTCGACGACGCGGCCGTCGTTGGCCAGCAGGCGGTCGCCGCCGCGCAGCACCCTGCCACGTTCGAGAAACAGTCCGCACTCCTCGCCGCTGGCGAGTGCCGTGCGCAGGCGGCTCTTGCAGCGCGTGTCGAAGGGCAGCACCAGCGTTTCCGTCGCGGGTGCGTTGCCGGCGGCAAACTTTTCGATCAGCAACATGTTCAGAACAGGAAATAGCGCTGCGTCATCGGCAGCGTTTTGGCCGGCTCGCAGACCAGCAATTCGCCGTCGGCGCGCACGGCATAGGTTTCGCTATCGACCTCGATCACCGGCGTGGCGCTGTTGTGCAGCATGTCGGCCTTGGTCACGTGGCGACAGTTTTTCACCGGCTCCAGGCGCTTGGCGAGGCCGAGCGCAAGTACTGCCGGATTCTTCAGCGCGGCCTGCGAGACGAAAGTCAGCGATGTTTTCAGGGCCTTGCCGAAACTGCCGAACATCGGCCGGTAATGCACCGGCTGCGGCGTCGGTATCGAGGCATTCGGATCGCCCATCGCCGCCGCCGCGATCATGCCGCCCTTGAGGATCAGGCTCGGCTTGACGCCGAAGAAGGCCGGCCTCCACAGCACCAGGTCGGCCAGCTTGCCGGGCTCGATGGAGCCGACCACATGGCCGATGCCGTGGGTGATGGCCGGGTTGATGGTGTACTTGGCGATGTAGCGCTTGACGCGCTGGTTGTCGTTGCGCGCCGTGTCTTCGTTCAGTGCGCCGCGCTGGACCTTCATCTTGTGTGCCGTCTGCCAGGTGCGGCTCAGGACTTCGCCGACGCGGCCCATGGCCTGCGAGTCGGAGGACATCATGCAGAAGGCGCCGAGGTCGTGCAGGATGTCTTCGGCGGCAATCGTCTCGCGGCGGATGCGCGATTCGGCGAAGGCGACGTCCTCGGCAATCGCCGGGTCGAGGTGGTGGCAGACCATTAGCATGTCGAGGTGCTCGTCGATGGTATTCACCGTGTAGGGCATGGTCGGGTTGGTCGAACTCGGCAGCACGTTGGCCAGGCCGACCGCCTTGATGATGTCGGGCGCATGGCCGCCGCCGGCGCCTTCGGTGTGGAAGGTATGAATCGTGCGGCCCTTGAACGCCGCCAGCGTGGCTTCGACGAAGCCGGATTCGTTCAGCGTGTCGGTATGGATCGCCACCTGCACGTCCATTGCGTCCGCCACCGAGAGGCAGTTGTCGATCGCGGCCGGCGTGGTGCCCCAGTCTTCATGCAGCTTGAGGCCCATGGCGCCGGCCGCGACCTGCTCGCGCGCGGGGCCGGGCAGGCTGACGTTGCCCTTGCCGAGAAAACCCAGGTTCATCGGGAAGGCCTCGGCCGCCGCCAGCATGGAATGGATGTGCCACGGCCCCGGCGTGCAGGTGGTGGCGTAGGTGCCCGTGGCCGGGCCGGTGCCGCCGCCGAGCATGGTGGTGACGCCCGACATCAGCGCTTCCTCGATCTGCTGCGGACAGATGAAGTGGATGTGCGAGTCGATGCCGCCGGCGGTGACGATCATGCCTTCGCCGGCGATGATTTCTGTACCGGCGCCGATGGCAATGGTGACGCCGGGCTGCACGTCGGGATTGCCGGCCTTGCCGATGGCGGCGATCATGCCGCCCTTGAGGCCGATGTCGGCCTTGACGATACCCTGTACCGCATCGACGATCAGCGCGTTGGTGATCACCGTATCAGCGACGTCGCGCGCCATCTTCTGGCCCTGCCCCATGCCGTCGCGGATCACCTTGCCGCCGCCGAACTTCACTTCCTCACCGGGAACGGTGTAGTCCTTCTCGACCTCAATCCACAATTCCGTGTCGGCGAGTCTGACGCGATCGCCAGTGGTCGGACCGAACATTTCTGCGTAAGCCTGTCTGGTGATCTTCATTTCAGTTGCTCCCTTGCATCGTGCGCGCCAAGGGTATTGAGGGACCGCTGCTGCTCGTGTCCTCCGAGCCTGGCTGCGCCAGGCTCTCCCCCTTTACCTCGCTGCATCGGTCCCTCAATACCCTCGGCGGGGTGCGCTTTTGCAATGCGACCGCAAAACTGCAACGGCGTCACCAGATCGGGAGGGTGGGGTGTTCTGCGCAGCGAAGTAAAGAAGGAGTCGGCGCCCGCAGGGCGCCGACGGGTGACATGAGCAGCGCAGAATGCCCCGCCCTCCCGATCCCGCGCCAACCTCGACACCGCACCGGGCTTCATTTCAACGCTCCCTGCACCTTGCCCTGAAACCCATACACCTTGCGCTCACCAGCATAGTCGACCAGCTCGACCGTGCGCATCTGTCCCGGCTCGAAACGCACCGCCGTGCCGGCGGCGATGTTTAGCCGCATGCCCCGCGATTGCGCGCGGTCAAACGACAAGGCCTCGTTGGTCTCGAAGAAGTGGTAATGGGAGCCGACCTGTATTGGCCGGTCGCCGGTGTTGGCCACTGTCATCGTCAGCGTACGACGGCCGGCGTTAAGTTCGATCTCGCCGGCTTCGATTTTCATTTCACCTGGAATCATCGCGGCTCCCTAAACGATCGGATTGTGCACAGTGACGAGCTTCGTTCCATCGGGAAACGTCGCCTCGACCTGGATCTCCGGAATCATCTCCGGTACGCCTTCCATCACCTCGTCGCGACGAAGCAAAGTCGCGCCGTAGCTCATCAACTCAGCCACGGACTGCCCGTCGCGCGCGCCTTCGAGAATGCCGGCACTGATGAAGGCCACCGCCTCCGGGTAGTTGAGCTTGAGCCCGCGCCCCTTGCGGCGCTCGGCGAGCAGTGCGGCGGTGAAGATCAGCAGCTTGTCCTTTTCTCTTGGGGTAAGTTCCATACAGCCTCCTTCAGGTATTCCAGATGCGTGGCGTGATCGCCTCGTGCCCGCTCATCGCGGGGCGCAGTGCCACCCACAGTTGCAGCAGCCACTCGCGCGCGGCCTCCGCCGAATGGCCGAGATAGCGGCCGACCAGCAGCTGCGGCAAGAGGCTGACGCCCCACCGGGCGCAGGCTTCGCGCGATCCAGCGGCACGGCAGGCCGCCAGCGTTTCCGGTGTCAGCTCGGCGCCCGCCGCCAGCACCGTGCTGCAGACGCTGAAGCCGGCCAGCCCGATCGGCGAATCGAGCAGCGCCGAGCCGCCATCGATGCACCCGCGCTCGCGCCAGATCAACCTGCCCTCGGCGCGAATATCGGTGGCCAAGCGCAGGCTGCCGCGCATGAAAGTTTCGCCGCTGGCGCGGCGGCCGAAGCAGATCGTTTCCACGCCCGTAAAACAAGCGCCCTGATCCAGTTCGACCGTCGTCCGCATGGTGGCCTGGGCACCGGAAAACACGATGCTCTCCTGCGGCAACCATTCCACCGTGCCGCCAGCGCCGACTTTTACATGCACCTGCTGCGACGATTGCGCTCCGTTGGATCGATACCATTTGCCGGCACCCGGTGTGGTCAGCAGCGCATGAGACGCCGCATCGGCCTCGATGCGGATGTCGAGCTGGTCGCCACCGGCAATGCCGGCGGGCGGGTGCAGCACGATGGCATGACACACCTCCGTCCCTTCCGGATACAGCGCCTTCTGCACGCGCAACGGGCCGCGATGCTCGCGCCGGGCGAGGATCGTCGAGTCACCGCGGCGCTCGAAGCCGAGCGCGAGCGAAGCTTGCCAGGGGGGCGCAATGGGTTCGGTGACCTGCATGGCCCGATCATACCGCCAGCAGTTCCTTGACCCCGTCCGCGGCCATGTCCTTGCCAGCACCGCGCTTGATGATTTCGCCACGCTCCATGACCAGGTACTGGTCGGCCAGGCTCTGCGCAAAATCGTAGTACTGCTCGACCAGCAGGATGGCCATGTTGCCTTCCGCGGACAGGGTGCGGATGGCGCGTTCGATGTCCTTGATGATCGAGGGCTGGATGCCCTCGGTTGGCTCGTCGAGGATCAGCAGCCGCGGCCCCGCGGCCAGCGCGCGACCGATGGCGAGCTGCTGCTGCTGGCCACCGGAAAGGTCGCCGCCGCGGCGCTTGAGCATCTGCTTCAGCACCGGGAACATTTCGAAAATTCGTTCCGGGATCGGCGTGCCGCCGGGCCGCGTGGCCAGGCCCATCTGCAGGTTCTCCAGCACGGTCAGGCGCGGGAAGATCTCGCGGCCCTGCGGCACGTAGCCGATGCCGGCCTTGACTCGCTCGTGCGAGGCTGCACGCGTGAGATCCTTGCCATCGAAGGAAATGCTGCCGGTCTTGGAAGGCACGAGGCCCATCAGGCATTTCAGCAGCGTGGTCTTGCCGACGCCGTTGCGGCCGAGCACGGTCGTCACTTTGCCGATCGGCGCCTCGAACGAGACGTCGCGCAGGATGTGGCTGCCGCTGTAGTACTGGTTGAGTTTGTCGACTTTCAGCATGAAAACCTCAAAACTTTTTTGCCACAGAGGACACAGAGATCACAGAGGAGGTCAAAATCCGGGTCGGGTTTTCTCTGTGCCCTCTGTTGCCTGCCCGCGAAGCGGAATCCCAGGCACGCAACGCGCCTCTGTGGCTAATGGTTTTATCGCCCAAGGTACACCTCAATTACCCTCTGGTCGTTCTGCACCGTGGCGAGATCGCCCTCGGCTAGCACCGAGCCTTCGTGCAACACGGTGACCATGCCGCCGAGTTGTTCGATGAAGGCCATGTCGTGCTCGACCACCACCAGCGAATGTTTCCCGGCCAGCGACTTGAACAGTTCGCCGGTGCGCGCGGTCTCGTCGTCGGTCATGCCGGCCACGGGTTCGTCGAGCAGTAGCAGTTTCGGGTCCTGCATCAGCAGCATGCCGATTTCCAGCCACTGCTTCTGGCCGTGGGAGAGCAAGCCGGCCTGGCGGTCCGCCGCGCCCTGGAGACGGATCAGGCGTAGCGTGTCGGCAATCTTGTCGCGCGCACCGTCGTCGAGCCAGGCGAACAGGCTGGTGCGGGCGCGCTTGTCCGTCTTCATAGCCAGTTCGAGGTTCTCGAACACGGTCAGGTTCTCGAAAATCGTCGGCTTCTGGAACTTGCGGCCGATGCCGAGATGGGCGATGTCGGCTTCCGACATGCGCCGCACATCGATGTTCTGGTCGAACATCACCTTGCCGCGATCGGCCCGCGTCTTGCCGGTGATGACATCCATCATGGTGGTCTTGCCGGCGCCATTGGGGCCGATGATGCAGCGCAGCTCGCCTTCCTCGATGTCGAGCGACAACTCGTTCAGCGCGCGAAAGCCGTCGAAGCTGACCGTCACCTCATGCAATAGCAGGATGCTGGGCGCACTCATGCTCCACTCCCCTGCTTGCGTCTTTCGCGCAGCTTGCGCCACAGCCCGACCACGCCATCGGGCAGCCACAGCGTGCCGCCGACGAACAGCGCGCCGAGGAAGAACAGCCAGTACTCGGGGAAGGCGACGGTGAAAAAGCTCTTGGCAAGATTCACGATGAAGGCGCCGAGCACCGGACCGATCAGCGTGGCGCGGCCGCCGACCGCGACCCAGATCGCGATCTCGATCGAGTTGGCCGGCGACATCTCGCCGGGATTGATGATGCCGACCTGCGGCACGTAGAGCGCGCCGGCGATGCCGCACAAGAGCGCCGACAGGGTCCAGATGAAGATCTTGTAGTAGAGCGGGTTGTAGCCGATGAACATGACGCGTGATTCGGCATCGCGGATCGCCGCCAGGACGCGGCCGAGCTTTGACGTGACCAGGTAGCGGCCGAGCACCAGCGTCGCCAGCAGCATCAACGCCGTAAGGCCGAAAAGAGTCACACGCATCTCGGGAGAGGTGACGCTGTGCCCCAGAATGCGCTTGAAATCGGTGAAGCCATTGTTGCCGCCGAAGCCGGTTTCGTTGCGGAAGAAGAACAGCATTGCGGCGAAGGTCATCGCCTGGGTGATGATGGAGAAATACACGCCTTTGATGCGCGAGCGGAAGGCGAAGAAGCCGAAGACGAATGCGACCAGCGCCGGCACCACCAGCACCAGCAGGATCGACCAGAGGATGGAATCGGACCCTGTCCAGTACCAGGGCAATGCTTTCCAGTCAAGGAAGACCATGAAGTCGGGCAGGTCCGACTGGTAGGAACCGTCGCGGCCGATCTGGCGCATCAAATACATGCCGAAAGCGTAGCCGCCGAGCGCGAAGAAGACGCCGTGGCCGAGCGAAAGAATCCCCGTGTAGCCCCAGATCAGGTCCATGGCGACGGCGACGATCGCGTAGCACATGATCTTGCCGACCAGGGTGATGACATAGGCCGAGACATGAAAGGGGCTGCCCGCCGGCACCAGCAGATGCAGCGCCGGCAGCAGCAGCAGCGTGATCGCGGCGGCGACGCCGATGGCGATCCAGCCCTGTTTCGGCGTGGCGCCGAGGAAGCGGACGACGAAGGGCGTCCTCATGATTCGACGAACCTGCCCTTCAGTGCGAACAAGCCCTGCGGTCGCTTCTGGATGAACATGATGATGAACACCAGCACCACGATCTTGGCGATCACGGCGCCG
>JAUSCI010000002.1 GCA_030651305.1 Sulfuritalea sp.
CAAGCCGGGGCCCGATGAGTTTTACCTACGGGCTCAGCGCAAATGAATCCGAGTCCTACCTGCAACTGCCCCCGGGCAAAGCGCTCAGGCTGGACGGAAATGCCCTGATGCTGGTGGACGCAAGGTAACCGGTCCCGGCGAGCCTTCCGGTGACGGATCCGATCGCGCCTGCACCAGAGGCCGCGCCGCAAAACGCGCTCAGCGCCGGGTTCAGGACGCCGCTCAGCGCACCAGTTGGTTGATCTCGATGATGGGAAGCAGGATGGCGAGCACGATCAGCAGCACGATACCACCCATCACCAGGATCATCGCCGGCTCGAGCAGCGTCAGGAATACCGCCAGGCGCCGCTCGAGCGCCTGGGTCTCCAGGCGCGCGGCGCGCTCAAGCATCTGCTCGAGCGTCCCGCTCGTCTCCCCGCTCGCCACCAAGTGTACCAGCAAGGGTGGAAACGCGCGCGTTTCGCCCAGCGCTCGCGCCAGGCTCGTGCCTTCGCGTACCCGCTCGATCGCGCGCTCGACGGCCTCCCTCAACACCGTGTTGGTCATCACCTGCGCACCGGAGTTGAGTGCGGAAAGCAGCGGCACACCGCCCCCGACCAGAATCGCAAGCGTGCTGGCGAAGCGCGAGGTGTTGACGCCGCGAATCAGCGATCCCAGCCACGGCATGCGCAGCAACAGGACGTGCCAGCGGCGTCTGGTCGTATCGCGGCGCAGCGCCATGCGTGCAGCCACCGCCGCGCCGACGATGATCGTGACGAGATACGGCCAGGTCGCGCGCAGGAAGTCGCTCAGCCCGATCAGCGCGCGAGTCAACCAGGGCAGGCTTTGCCGCGACTGCTGGAACACCCCGACGACCTGCGGCACTACGTAGACCAGCAGGCCGGTGACGATCATGATCGCCACGATCGTGACCAGGACGGGGTACAGCAGCGCGAGGCCGGTTTTCTGTTTCAGCGCCTGGCGCGCGTCGAGATAGTCGGCCAGATGCTGCAACACGGTCGGCAGCGCGCCCGATTCCTCGCCGCCATGCACCAGCGCCCGGTAGAAATCCGGGAAGCTCTTCTCGTAAGCGCCCAGGGCGCCGGCCAAAGAACTGCCGGCTGTGACTTCGGTCTTCACCCCGGTAAGCACTTCCCGCGTCATCGGCTCGGCGGCTTCCTCGATCAGTGCGTTGAGCGACTGCTCCATGGTCAGGCCGGCGTCGAGCAGAGTCGCCATCTGCCGCGTCAACAGACTCAGTTCGGCCGCCGAAATTCCCCGCGCCCACGCCTGGCGCGCGCGTTCGCGTGCATGCACCTGATCGACCGCCGACGGCAACAGGCCCTGCGCACGCAACTGGTTGCGCGCCTGGCGCGGCGTATCGGCCTGCAACACGCCGGAAACCATGCGGCCCGTGGCATCCAGCGCCTGGTATTGGAATGCTTCCATGACAGTGGCTGCTCGCTCCTTGCTGCAGCGCTAGGCGCGGGACGCCCGCCGTTGCCGGTTCTGCGCGCAGAATCCCGCCACTTCCCTCAAGGCGTGGAAGCGCGCCTCGCTTTCGTGGAGTTCCGCAGTACGCTTCTCGACCATTTGTTCCAGCTTTCTGCTGTAGTTCCCGACCTCCTGGTACAACAGCCGTACTTCCAGCATGTTGTGAATGCGGGTCGTCACTTCCAGAACATCGAAGGGCTTGCTGACGAAATCCTTGGCGCCGGCTTTCAAGGCGCGCAGCTTGTGGCCCGGTTGGGCGGTGATCACCAGGACCGGAAGGTAGCCCCCGGTTTCGATGACCTTGAGCCCTTCCATGACCTGGAATCCGTCCATGTCGGGCATCTGCAGGTCAAGCAGGATCAGGTCATAGTGGTTGCTGTTGTGAAGTTCGACGACGGCACGCGAATCCATGGTCGAGGCAACGCAGGTATAGCCGGCGCCATGCAGAATTTGCTCAAGCAAGATTACGTTGGACTCCTGATCGTCGACAATCAGAACCTTCGCGTTGAGTATGTCGGATTCGGTAATCATCGACTTATTCGCGCGTGACACGCACGACTTCCTCAATGCTGATGATGCCCTGGGCGGCCAGGCGCATGCCGTCATCCCGCAGCGAGCGCATGCCGCGCGACATCACATGCGTGCGCAATGTCTGCTCCGATGAGCGGTCATGGACCAGGCGGCGCAAGTCGTCGTCGACCGTGAGCAGTTCGTAGATTCCGGTGCGGCCGCGGTAGCCCGTTTGATTGCAGGCGGGGCAACCCTGCGCCGAATAGAGTGTGCCGTCGGTGGGGGCGAAGCCCAGGGCGCGAATTTGTGCCGGATCGGCGGCGAAGGGCTTGCGGCATTCCATGCAGAGGCAGCGCACCAGGCGTTGCGCGCCCACCCCGATCAGGCTGGAGGCGAGCAGAAAGGGCTCGACGCCCATATCGACCAGCCGGGTGACCGCGCTCACGGCGTCGTTGGTGTGCAGCGTGGCAAACACCAGATGCCCGGTGAGACTGGCCTGAACCGCAATTTGCGCCGTTTCCAGATCGCGTATTTCGCCGATCATGACCACGTCCGGATCCTGGCGCAGGATGGTGCGCAAGGCCCGCGCGAAACTCATTTCGATGCGCGGGTTGATCTGGGTCTGGCTGATGCCGTCGAGATCGTATTCGATCGGGTCCTCGACGGTCATGATGTTGAGCGCTCCGGCGTCCAGCCGAGATAGCGCTGCGTAGAGGGTAGTGGTCTTGCCCGAACCGGTGGGCCCGGTGACCAGCACGATGCCGTGCGGTTCGAGGATCAGCCGGTCCATGTGGGCGAGTGTGGCGTCGTCCATGCCGAGCTTTGTCAGATCGAGCCGCCCGGCCTGCTTGTCGAGCAGGCGCAGCACGACGCGCTCGCCGTGCCCGGTGGGAATCGTCGAAACGCGCACGTCGACCGGCTTGCCGGCCACGCGCAGGGTGATGCGGCCATCCTGCGGCAGGCGCTTTTCCGCGATATCGAGTTGCGACATTATCTTGATGCGCGAGACGATGGCGCCATGCAGCGCGCGCGCCGGCTCGATCAGGTCGCGCAGCGTGCCGTCGATGCGCAAGCGGACCACGGAACGGGTTTCGAACGGTTCGATGTGAATGTCCGAGGCGCCGTCGCGCAGTGCCTGGGTGAATAGCGCATTGATCAGGCGGATCACCGGCGCATCGTCGCGGCTTTCGAGCAAATCCTCGACGCGGGGAATGTCCTGCAGCAATCGCGAAAGATCGACATCCTGCGCCAGATCAAAGGCCAGCGTGTTGGCAAACGCGGTTACGCCGGCGTCGGCGCCGTTGTACGTCGCCGTGACCAGGTCGTCGAATTCGACGGCATCGATGCGGCGGGCGCGAATGGGCACGCCGAGCGCCCGGCGCAATTCGGCGAGTGCACCGGAGCGGGCGTCGCCGCGCACCGCCACTTCGGCGTGATTGTCGCTGAGGGCAGTGACGACGACACCGTTGGCCTTGGCGAAGGCGTAGGGAACCTTGAGTGCGACGCGGTTCATTGCCTACTTCCCGGCATCGCGGGATGGCTTGGTCTCGCTGGCCTGCGTCGGCACCGGCAACGGACGCGCGGGCAGGCGAGGCGAGTCCATGTCGGGCAGGACGGCGTCGTGCGCGGGTTTGGCCTTGCCTTGCTCGCCGAGGATGTAGTCATAGCGGTCGCCGGTGACTAAATTGGCGCTCTGGCTGTCCCGCACCAGCGTCGGCCGCAGGAAGATCATCAGATTGGTCTTGTTCTGCGAGCGCTTCTTGTAGCGAAACAGGCCGCCGAGCAAGGGAATGTCGCCGAGTACCGGAATCTTTTCCTCGCCTTCGCTGACCGTGTTCTGCATCAGGCCGCCGATCACCACGATTTCGCCGTCTTTGACCATGACCGTGGATGCCACGGCGCGCTTGTTGGTGATCACCCCGGCCGAATTGGAGGTGTCCTGGACGCTGGAAACTTCCTGGTAGATCTGCAGGCGCACGGTGCCGCCCTCGGAGATTTGCGGCTTGATGCGCAGCGTAAGGCCGACATCGCGCCGTTCGACCGTCTGGAATGGCGTGGGCGTGGTGGCCGTGCCCGACAGGGCGTACTGGCCCGTTATGAAAGGCACGTTCTGGCCGATGACGATCGCAGCTTCTTCGTTGTCCAGTGTCAGCAAGGTCGGCGTGGACAGGATGTTCGCATTGACGTCGCTCTCCAGGGCGCGGATCAGCAGGCCGAGGTTCACGATCTGGCCGATGCCGGGAATGTTGACCTGGCCCTTGACGATGCCGATGTTGAGACCGCGTGCGGCGCTCGCCGGGTTCTGCGCGATGGCGGCGATGTTCTGCGCGGGAGTGCCGAAGTTGGTGCCGCCGAACGCCTGCGCACTGGTCTTGCCGAGGCCGCTCAAATTCTGCCACTGGATACCGAACTCGGCTGCCTTGTCAGCGGTGATTTCGGCAATCAGTGCCTCGACATACACCTGCGCACGACGCACATCGAGTTGATCCAGCACCGCGCGCAAATTGTTGTAGGTCGCGTCCGGTGCTGTGATGATGATCGAGTTGGTCGCCGCATCGGCCTGGATGATTCCCGGCGAGGTCGCAATGTTTTGTGTCTGGTTCGCGCCGAGCGAGGCCGGGGCGCCCGGAGTTTGGGTCGCGCCCGGAGCCGCAGCGCCGAGTGTCGTGGTGGCGGCCGTGGCCGTGCGCGCCCCGGCTGTCGTGCTGGCCTCGCTTTGGTAGATGGCGCGCAGGGTTTCGGCGAGTTTCACGGCCTGGGCGTTTTTCAGGTAGACCACGTGAATATTGCCGCCGCTGTTGGTGGGCGAATCGAGTATCGCGATGAACTTGCGCAACTGGGCGAGGCGAGCCGGATTTCCGGAACGTACCAGCAGGCTGTTGGAGCGACCATCGGCTGTCACGATGACGCGCTGGAGGGGTTCCGCGGCCCCGGCTCCCGACGCCTGCGACGCTTCTGCAAACAGGCGGCTGACGGTTACCGCGACATCGACCGCTGACGCGTATTGAAGCGGGATCACCACCGGATCGCTGCCGTTCGGCTGGTCGATCGATTCGATGATTTTTTCGATGCGCTGCAGGTTGTTGGCGTAGTCGGTGATGACCAGGGTATTGCTGCTCTGGTTGGCGGTAATGGTGTTGTTGGGAGAGATCAGCGGTCGCAGGATCGGCACCATCTGCACCGCCGACTCATACTGCAGCACATAGATCCGGGTCTGAATCCGGTCTCCCGTGCCGCGCGCCTGGTCCGCCGGGCCATAGGTCGGGCCGGGATTGAGTCTGGCCTCGGCCTCGGGAACGATCTTGACGATGCCGCGGTCCTCGATCGCCGCAAAGCCCTGCAAACGCAGCGCCGACACGAACACATCGTAGACGAGGGATCTCGGTATGGGTTTCGCCGAGACGATGTTGATCGTGCCTTTCACCCGCGGGTCGAGCACGAAGTTCTTGCCGGTGATCTGGCTGACCACCTTCACCACTCCCTCGATATCGGCATTGACAAGATTGAGAGTGACGCTGTCGGGACTCGCGGCGGTGCCGGCCTCGCGGGGCTTTTCTGCAGAGGCAGTCATGGCGACGCGCGCCGACGGGTCGGCCGGCCACGCCTGTCCGCTGCCGATCATCATGGACAGCGACAGAAATCCGGTTCTCAACCAGTGATGCTTCATCTCGACTCCTGACGCGCCATTCGCAAAACAGGGAGGACGGCAGACGGACTTTTTGCCGGCCAGCCGAGGCTTTCGCGGGTGTCGCCTCGTTCCAGAATGACGTGATCGGTGGCGACCTCGGCGAGGCGGAGACCGGGGGCGATGTCTTCTCCCTCGCGTACCGTGAGCAGGGTTTTCGGTTCCAGCCGCAGCACGGCGTATCCGCCTCCGCCTGCCGTGGCGGCAACGATGCCGAGCAGGCTGACCCCGATCCCTGTCGATACCGGACTGTTGTCATCCCGCGCCGCATTGCCGAACAGGCCCTTGGCGGAGCCCGCATGGCCGACCTCGTTGGCGACTTGCTGTCCCCGGGATTCGGCATGCGGTGCCAGCCACTGCCACGTCCAGTGAGCGGCTACCAGGGCGAGCAAAGCCAGCGCGCCGACCGTCACCAGGGTGATCGCGGCGGACTGTGCTGTAGTTGATCTGTCGAACGAGAGGAGTCGCATTTTTCTTTGTGGGCGGACCGCTGCGAAAGGCAGCGGTGAGCAGTGATCGACCGGATGGATCCGCATCAGGCCAGACGGAAAACCCCCAAGTGATACTGATGCTAGACGGAAGGCAATACGGGGTATGTACGCCAGCGCACAGAGTCAACTCCGGGCGACCGGGATACTCGCTGCCAACTGGATGGACAGCAGCGCCGGACAGCACTTGGATCAATGCAGCATTGGAGTGGAAATGACAGCGCACGCAAAAGCGACGAACCGTCAGCGCGGCTTCACGTTGCTCGAAGTGATGGTGGTGGTCGTGATTCTTGGAATTCTTGCCGCCTTGGTGGTGCCGAAAATCATCAGCCGACCCGACGAGGCGCGGGTGATTGCGGCGCGGCAGGACATTGCAAGCCTGATGCAGGCGCTCAAGCTGTATCGGCTGGACAACCAGCGCTATCCCCTTACCGAGCAGGGATTGCAGGCGCTGGCGGCGCAGCCCGCCATTGCGCCGTTTCCGCCGAACTGGAAAGCGGGTGGCTATGTCGAGCGATTGCCGAGGGATCCCTGGGGCAATCCTTACCAGTACTTGAATCCCGGACTGCGCGGCGAGATCGATATCTTCAGTCTGGGTGCCGACGGCATGCCCGGCGGCGACGGCAATGATGCCGACATCGGCTCCTGGGCGCTCTAGGCCGGGCCACGCCATGAGTCCTGTATCCCCGAGCCGCAATGTCCGTGCCGTGAAAGAGCCGGCATTTATCAAGCACCCGGTGACGAGGGCAATTGAACGCGGCTTCACGCTCGTCGAGATGCTGGTCGTGTTGCTCATCATGGGCCTGCTGATCGGCCTGGTGAGCGCCTCCGCGCAGCCGGACGACAGAGCGCTGCTGCGCCTCGAAGTCGACAGGCTGGCGCAGTTGATGGATCTTGCCGCGACAGAGGCGCAACTCACCGGAAAGGCGATCGCCTGGACTGCGACCGGGCCGGCCTACCGGTTCTGGAAATTCAGAGAAGACCTCGGCTGGTTGCCGATCGTCGATGATGTGCTGCGGGCGCGGACCCTGCCGCCGGGCATGACGATAGACGGCATGCGGCTGGAGAACATCCGGTCGCCCGAACAGATGCGCGTGGAGTTCACTCCCTACGGCCCGGCAGCATCATTCAGTGTCGATATGTCCCTGGGCAACGCCCGTTACACCCTGGCGAATTCTCCGATCGGCGAAGTGCGCGTGTTGCCGCAAGGAGGTACAGGCAATGAGAAGTTCGTGCGGCGATAGACGTCGCGGCTTTACCTTGATCGAAGTGCTGGTGGCGCTTGCAATCATCTCGATTGCGCTGCTTGCTTCGCTGCGCGTGGCGGGCGGCGGCACCCATAGTGTCGGCGAACTGCGGGCGCGTTTGCTGGCCGGCTGGGTGGCGGAGAATATTCTGGCAGAGCAGCGCGCCCGTGGCGTCTGGTTGCCGACCGGCATGCAACGCGGTCTGGCCCGCCAGGGCGGCATTGAATTCGCCTGGCGCGAGGAGATCATCGCGACACCGAATGTTCTGTTTCGCCGGGTCGATGTTCGAGTTTTTGCGGCGCAGGAAGAAACGCATGAACTTGCGCATCTCGTCGGATTCGCGGTGCACCCGCCGGGTGGCGACAAATGAAAACGGCGGCGGGCAATCCGCACCGCGGATTTACGCTGATCGAATTGCTGACGGCGCTGCTCATCCTGTCTTTGCTGGCGCTGATGTCGTTCCGCGGCCTGGGCGCGGTGCTGGATGCGCGCGAACACGTCAGGCAGGAAAGCGACAAATGGCGGCGCGTGGCAAGCTTCTTCGCCCGCTTCGAGCGCGACGCCCAACTGGCGGCGCCGCGCCCGGTGCGGACTGCCCTGGGCTCAATGCCGGCGTGGCGCGGCCAGGATGGCCTGGCGCACGGACCCCGCCTGGAGTTCAGCCGCTTCGCCACGGAGGATGGCATGGACACGCCGCGGCGACTGGCATACCGGCTGAACGGCGAGCAGGAGATCGAATTGCTGCTATGGCCGGGGCTGGACCTTGCACCCGAGGTGCAGCCTGCGCGCTACCCGGTGCTGACCGGGGTGAGCCGGTTTGACTTGCAGTACCTCAATGCCGACCTTGCATGGGTGGCCATGTGGCCGGCGTCGCCGAGCGACCCGCAGATTCCGCGGGCCGTGCAACTTAGCATCGTGCTGGTTTCCGGCGAGGAAATCGTGCGCGTGTTCGCCCTGCGATCATGAAGACGCCGCAGCACGGGGTCGCCATTGTGCTCGCCATGGGCGTGGTCGCGCTGGCAGCTCTGGCGGCGACGGCGATCATGGTCACGCAGAGCACCTGGACGCGGCAAAACGAACTGGTTGCCGATCACGTTCAGGCGCAGACCCTGATTCAGGTCGGCGTCGATTGGACCCGTGCACTGCTCAGCGATGATCGCCGTGCCAGCAGCGTCGATACCCTGGGCGAACCCTGGGCCTTGCGCCTGCCGCCGATTCCAGTCGAGAACGGCAGCCTGGCGGGTCACATCGAGGACCAGCAGGGCCGCTTCAATCTCAACAACATGGTGCAGGACGGCAAACCCAAGCTCGCGCAGATTGCCCACTTCCAGCGCCTGCTGTCCATCCTCGGCCTGCCGTCGGCGCTGGCCGATGCTCTCGTCGACTGGATCGACGTCGACAGCGAGGTGCAGGCACAGGGCGGAGCCGAGGATGCCTTCTATCTTGCGCTGCACCCCCCCTATCTCGCCGCCAACCGGCCATTGATCGACGTCGCCGAGTTGGCTCTGGTGCGTGGCTTTGACGACAACGTGAGACTGCGCCTGCGCCCCTTCGTTTCGGCATTGCCTGCGTTTACTGCGGTGAACGTGAATACCGCGCGGCCTGAAGTCATTGCCGCAGTGGTCGATGGCCTGGATATCGACGGCGCGCGCTCGTTGGTCGAGCAGCGCTCTCGCATCTTCTTTCGTGACCGCACTGATTTTCTCAACCAGCTTCCCAAGGATGTCGTCGCAGCGATCGAAGACATTTCCTTCAGCAGCGACTACTTCGTGGTCCAACTGCGCGTAAGCATCGGCAGCGCACAGGCGCGCAGTGCCGCACTGCTGGCGCGCGCCGATGCCAATTGGCCGACCATCGTCTGGCGAAAAATGCTATGAGCCTGCTGCGCATCTACAGTCCGCTTGCCGATCAGGCGCAAAGCTGCCAGTGGGCGCTGATCGACGCCGGCCGCCAACCGGTTGCAGGACAGGGCCGGCTGGCGGACCTGCCGGAACGTGCCGATCGCGTCCAGTTGGTTATTCCCGCGGCCCAGGTACTGATCACCCGCGCCCGCATACCGCAAGGGGCCAGACGCGGTCCCGGTTCGGTGCTGGCTTTCGCGGTGGAAGAAAAACTGGCCGGCGAGCCGGATGCCAGCCAGGTGAGTTGGCTCGGCAGTGTCGGTGACGAGGACGCCCTGGCCGTCATTGACAGGAAGGGACTGGAGCGCTGGCAGGAGGCGCTTGGCGCCGTCGGCATTCGTGTTGATGAAGTGCACTGCGAAACCCTGCTGTTGCCTCGGGCGGCGGGGGAGTGGAGCATTGCCTGGAATGGCAGCGAAGGATTTGTTCGTAGCGGGGAGTTCGAGGGAACGACGACGGATTGCGGCGACCGGAACTCGCCGCCGCTGGGCCTGCGCCTCATGCTGGACGAAGCGAAGGCGCGTGGCGCCGGGCCCGCATCGATCGCGCTGTATGTGACGACGCCGGATGCGGAACCGGATGTTGCGGCATGGCAGCGCGAACTCGGCACCGATCTGCGCGTCGCCGGAACATGGGATTGGCGCATGGCGTCGCCCGCTGCCGGCGTTTGCCTGGCGCAGCAGCGCCAGCGCTGGCGGGTCCTTTCCGGTGCGGTTCGCCGGCTGCGACCGGCGGCATGGATACTGGGTGCTGCATTGGCCCTCCATGCCATCGCGCTGGTGACCGACTGGACCTTGCTCGCCGGCGAGCAGCGGGCACTGCGCCAAAAGATGGAATCGCAGTTTCGCAGCGCCTTTCCCGAGACGGTGGCCGTGGTGGATCCGGCGCTGCAAATGCGCCGCAAACTCGCCGAGGCACGTCATGCCGTGGGGATGTCCGATAGTGGCGACTTCCTGCCGATGATCGATCAAGTCGCGACAGCAGCGAAGGAACTACCGGCTGGCGCATTGCGGACCGTGTCCTACGAGGGCGGACAGATCACCCTGGAACTTTCCACAAGCGCAGAAGCGGCGATACAGGCGCTCCGGGCGCGCCTGCTCCAGTCGGGCCTGAGCGTTGAAGCGTCGCCGGCCGCGACGCGCGCCGCAAAGGCGACCGTTGTCCTGATCGTGAGGGCGCCATGAAAGCGAAATTGCGCCAGGCATGGGAATCGCGGGCGCCGCGCGAGCGAGTCGTCATTGCGATTCTGGCCGCGCTGACGGGAGCGGCGCTGTATTTCTGGCTGGTTCAAGCCGGAGGTCAGGCGCATACGCGGTTGCAGGCGAGCGTCGTGACACTCCGGGCGCAAGCTGCGACTCTCGAGCAGCAGGCGGTTGAACTGGAGCGGCTGCGCGCCACACCTGTACCGCCGGCATCGCCAACGGATCTGCGCACGCTGGTGGAAGGGCAGGTCGATGCCAGCGGGCTGACCGACACCCTGACAAAAATGGATGCGGCGGACGCCAATCAAGTGGTGGTCGCATTCGGGCCCGTCGAATTCGCCGCGTGGCTGAACTGGGTCGCCAGCCTCAAGTCGCAGCATGTCCGGCTCTCCGCCTGCCGGATCGAAGCTCAGCCGGCACCGGGCATGGTCAGCGTGACCGCGACATTGCTGCGGGCAAGTCATCGGTGAAGCGCCGGCACCTGGCGGCAATCGGGCTCGCCGTCTATGCAGTGGGAATCATTGCGATCGCGCCGGCGACCCTGGTCGATGCCGGCCTGCAGCGGATGAGTCAGGGCAAACTGCACCTCGTCGAGGCGCAGGGCACGCTGTGGTCGGGTTCGGGACAAATCGAGATGCGTGATCCGGGTGGTCGTGCCGGAGTGGCGAAGAGCCTTGCCTGGCGCCTGCAGCCGGAGTCCCTGCTGCGCGGACACTTGGTTGGCGAAGTCCGGCTGGACCAGTCAGGCAAGGTCTTTCCCGTGATCCTGTCATGGTCCGGGATCGAGCTTGCCAACGCCGATATCAGTTTTCCGGCCACCGCCCTGGGTCTCGGCATGCCGACGCTGGCGCCGCTGGGTCTTACCGGTGATGTCCTGCTGCATATTGCCGCGCTATCGGTTGAGCGCACGCAAGTGCAGGGCAAGGCCACATTGCAATGGCGCAATGCGGGTTCGGTGTTCACGCCGATTTCGCCTCTCGGAGACTATGAACTGAACTTCGATGGCGACGGCGCCGCGGTCCACGTCCTGCTGCACACCCTTCAGGGTCCGCTGCAACTCGATGGCAAGGGATCCTGGGCGATCGGGGCAAGTCCGGACTTTCTCGCCATCGCGCAGGTGCCCCCGCCGCAGCTTGAACAACTCGCCCCGCTGCTGCGCCTGATAGCCGTGGAGCGCGCTAGCGGTCGCTTCGAGCTGCAACTGAAATAGGCTTTAGACAGGCGTAGTCTCAGCGGGCGCACCGGCGACGGCCGGTGGCGCCCGATGGGCGATCCAGAGTTGTGCCAGGGTCAGTCCGATGGCCAGTACCGGCGGACCGATGAACAGGCCGATGAAACCGAACGCGACCACGCCGCCGAATACGCCGAGCACGACCAACAGCATTGGCAGCTTGCTGCTGCGGCTCATGAGGTAGGGCTTGACCAGATTGTCGATGGTGCTGATGCCGAGGAAACCCCACGCGACCATGAAAGCCGCCCAGCCCATTTGTCCGTCGTAGGCCAGCCACGCGGCTGCGCCGCCCCATACCAGTGGCGGCCCGATCGGAACAATCGAGAGGAAGAACGTCGCCACCGAGAGCAAAAAGGCGGCGGGAACGCCGGCGATGACAAAACCGGTCAAGGCCACCAGCGCCTGCGCCAGCGCCGTGCCGAAAACGCCAACGACTGCCCCGGTCACGCTGTTGTCGATAGTCTCCAGAAACTCATTGCCCCGCCCGGCGGCGATCCGGTCCAGCGCCTTGCGCACGGCAACCATCAACGCTTCGCCGTCGCGGTAGAAAAAGAAACCGATGAAGCTCGCCAGCGTCAGTTGCAGCAAGCCCGCGCCTGCGGACTTGCCTGCGCCAATCAGGAAGTTGCGTACGGGTTCCAGCAGGCTCTTCCACAGTGCGGAAAGGCTGTCGCTGCCGGACGCGAGTCGTTGCCATTGGTCGGCAAGCAGTTCTCCCACCAGCGGAATTTTCCGCAGCCATGCGGGCGGTGCCATGGGGCCACCGTTCAGCATCGCCTTGGCGGCCTCGGCCATGGCCGTTACGTCGTCGGCGAGGCTTGCGGCCAGCAGCACGGTGGGCCCGATCACCAGCACGATCAGCAGCAGCGTCATCACCAGCGCCGCGAGCGCAGAACGACCCCAAAGAGCCATGCGCAGCCGCAAATACAACGGCCAGGTTGCGGAGCACACTACCGCGGCAAACAGGACGGCGGGAATAAACGGATACAGAACAAGATAGCAGCCAAGCGCGATGACCAAAACCGCAGCCAGTTGTGCGTACCGGTTCAGGCGCAGGTCCGCCGGGCTGAGCCACTCGGTGTGCGGTGTCTTGCTGGCGTCGCTCATGCTAGAGCAAACGCCCCCAGACTCGCGCCATCCATTCCTTGAGCCGCCATAAGAATGGCCGACGCTTCCAGTTTTCCGGATCGATTGCCTCTGAGGCGCCGAGATCCGCGGCGAAGGCCGCCTGCATTTTCTGGCCAAATTCGCGCCCCAGGATCACGGCGTTGACCTCGTCGTTGTCGAGAAAGCTGCGCCAGTCCAGATTGGCCGACCCTACCGTAGACCAGACGCCGTCGATCACCGCCGTCTTGGAATGCAGCAGTTGCCCGCGTCGCTCGTAGATCTTGACGCCGCCATCGAGCAGGCCGGAATAATGCGAGTGCCCGGCCTGAAACACCAGCTCGGAGTCCGAATGGCTCGGCAACAGCAGCCGCACATCGACACCGCGCCCGGCGGCATCGATCAGCGCCTTCAGCAACTGGGGATCGGGAACGAAGTAGGCGTTGGTCAGATACACCTGCCTCTCGGCATTTCCGATCGCCGATATCAGCGTCAGGTAGATCAGGCAATAGGGATCGTCGGGCGTACTGCCGATGGCGCGCACGATTTCATTTCCCTGAGGCTTCAGCACGGGAAAATATGCCCTTGGCGCAAGCGGCTTGCCACGCTGCTTTTCCCATGTTTGCATGAACAGCTTCTGCACTTCGCCGACCACCGGGCCTTCGATCTGAATGTGGGTGTCGCGCCATGTCACCCCACCGGCCGCTTTCGCTGGCCGCCTGGCTGCCGATCCCGCGGAATTGACGCTGCTGATGTTGATTCCGCCGATGAACGCGGTCTGCCCGTCGACGACAAGCACTTTCCGATGATCGCGATTGTTGATCAGCCAGGGCGTCTTGCCGGCGAACGGGTTTACCGGATTGAATTCGAGCACGGCGATTCCGGCGGCGGTCAAACGATCGAAGAATGCCTTCGGCGTATTGAAGCCGCCAACGCTGTCATAGATCACGTTGACCTGAACGCCGGCGAGCTGCTTCTCCAGCAACAGATCCGCGAACTGCCGGCCGATCTCGTCGTCCTCGATGATGTAGGACTCCATGTTGACGTGGTCCCGCGCCTGGCGTATCGCGGCGAACATGGCCGGATAGGTCGCCGCGCCATCCTGCAGCAGCGTGACCTTGTTGCCCAGGCTGAGCGGGCTGTCGACGACCGCCTGCTCCAGGGCGATCTGTTTGTCCAGTATGTCGATGTCGCCGGATTTGCGCTTCAGTTCCGCGACAATGGCAGCGCTTCTCCGCGCCGAAACCGGTCCGCTCGCATTTTCAAATCTGGCGGCCTGACCGGCGTGTCGCTCGATCAGCGCATCCGTGTCCGGCAAGGTCGCGCAGCCCGTTGCGGCGAGCAGGCAAAGACCAATCACCGCGGCAGGTTTGATCGCGCGAATTGGCATGATTCACCTATGACATACGTGGACGGGCGGCGATCGGGAAATCACCGCGCGAGACGGAAATCCCGCTCAACGCAAATAGACCAACTCGCCTTTGTCATTCCTGGACTTTCTATGCAAGAGATAAGCATGCACAAACCAGCCCAAGACAAACCCGGCCGTCAGCGCGAAGAACATCAACAGCGCACTCGACATCGTTGTTTGCCAGGACAGGAAGCCGATATTGACGGGAGCGATGTTCTGGGCGACAAACATCACGGCGAGGCTGGACAGAACAAGTATCAGGATCAGTTTCAGGTTCAGGTTCATTTTCCTGGCCTCGCGAAGAGATTGAAGAAATGTTCGGGTCTATCGGCGGTTCAGGGCAGCGTTCGTCGCCCACGGGTCACTTGAACCGGGCGCTGGCATCAGCCATGCCGGTCCTCAGGTCTTCCCAGATTTTGTCGGCAGTTTCCTTGATCTGCTCCCATGCTTCACCGCTGGCCGTTTCCAGATCCTGCAATTTCTCATGTGCCGTACGTTGTTTGGCACGCAGCGTATCCAGTTCCTCGGCGCGCCTGACCTTCATGTCAGCCCCGGCGTTCTCCGCCTTGGCTTCGAACAAATCAACCTGCGCGCCCCATTCCTTGAGTTGCGCCGCCATCTTCTGCTTGTATGCTTCCTGCAATTCCATGATCTGGCTCCTGACAGCTTGGCTACGACACCTGACTATTTGAACGTCTTCTGCACCAGCCTGTTTTCAACCCTGGTCACGCCGGCCACAGCGCTGGCCAGTACTTTGACCCGGTCGCTGCTCGGCTCCGAATCAACCGATCCGCTCAATGTCACGACGCCTTTTACGGTATCGACACTGATTTGCAGGGTCTTCAAACCGGGCTCGGCAAAGATGGCGGCCTTGACCTTGGCTGTAATTTCGGTGTCGTCAATGGCGACGCCGGTTTTCACGCCTTGCTCGCCCAGCTTCTCACCGACCTTCTCGGTTGCTGCATTGATCTTCCTGCCGGCGGCCTCCGCGGTCTTTTCTATCTCTTTCCCGGCGGCCTCAGCTGTCTGTTCTATCTTCTTCCCGGCGGCCTCCGCTGTCTGGTCTATCTTCTTGCCGGCAGTCTCTGCGGGCCCGGGTTTATCGCAAGCGGCAAGTCCTGCAACCAGCAACATCGAAATGCCGATCAATTTGAGGCTTCCTGAGGCTTTCATTTTGGTTCCTTTTAAAACGTGTTCGCATTGGCGAGAATTTGTTCCGTAACTGGCTGGCAGACCAATTCGCAGACACCATTTGATCCTTTACGCATAAATGCTTTATCCGCTTTGCGGCTGCGGAACTCTGTGCGCTGGAACACATTGAGATGTCTTTCCGCAGACGCAAACCATTTCGGCGAAGCGGCGGCCAATGAGTACGGCAGCGCACAGAGAGCATGTCGGCCGAGGAACACGATGCGGGACAGGGGATGCCAGGAGTCGGGAATGTCCCGTCCAGCTACCCGCAGCAGGAGGCATTGTGAATATCGCACGTACCGCAAGCATTGAAACCATTTCAGACAAGAAGGAAACGTCATGACAGATCTCAAAAGCCTGGTCGCCGATGGCGACGACCTGTTGCAGCAATTGGTCAAGTGCAGCAACGAAGAATTTTCCGCGGCGCGTGCCGGGATCGAAAGAAGGCTGCGCGAAACAAGCTCCAGGCTTCATCACGCACGAATCGCGATCGCCAGGAAGGCCGGCAGGACTGCGGACTCGACATTCGAGTACGTTCAGGAGAACCCGTGGAAGGTCTTCGGGGTTGCGGCGATGGCCGGACTCATCACCGCATTTGTCCTTAGTCGCCGCTGATGCATGTTTCCATTCAGGCGAACGGGATGAGTAGCGAATCGGCAATTGCGGCCGGCATGACCGACACCGAAGAGACTCGACGGAGTCCGCCATGAACTGGCATATCGTCGAAGGCAGCTGGAAGCAGTTCAAGGGCAAGGCGAGAAAGCATTGGGGCAGGCTTACCGGCAATCGACTCGACGTGATAGCCGGCAAGCGGACCGAGCTGGCGGGAAAGGCACAGCGTGCCTACGGCGAAACAAAAGACAAGGCCGAGCATCAGCTCACGCGCTTCCTGCGGCAGCACCACAAGGACTATCGTCCGAAGCGGTCCACTTGATCAGGTGAATGAAATGTCCAGCGTCGGTTATCACGAGCCCGTTGAAGAACTGTCCACTGCAACACGCGATATGCACAGAGCAATTGTTTCCCTGATGGAAGAGCTGGAAGCGGTTGACTGGTACAACCAGCGCGCCGAGACTTGCCATGACAAGGAACTCAAGGCGATTCTCGAACACAACCGGGACGAGGAAAAGGAACACGCAGCCATGCTGATGGAGTGGATTCGGCGAACCGATCCGCGCTTTTCCACGGAACTGAAGAATTGCCTGTTCAGCAAAGGACCGGTGGCGAGGAAGTAGACCAGCCGGTCTGTTTGTCGTGGCGTGGCTCACGGTTTCCCGCTTCGCTATGTGCGCCACCGTACTGTCAGAGCCGACTTTCGTGACTATTCTGAATCAGGGATTCGAGAACATGGGCCGCTTGAGTGCTGCCAGGCTCGGCTCTCGGTCCACAGAACTGCGCAAATCGCGCAGCTCGAAATCGGATCAGGACGTTCTGTTCAACCTAAATTTGGAGAGCCAATCATGAAACAACTCAGAAGCTATCTTTCAGCAGCATTCCTCGCCGTTACACTGATATCCGTTGTGGGTTGTGCGTCCACGTCGACCCAGGAGGGAACCGGCGAGTACGTCGACGACAGCATCATCACCACCAAGGTGAAGGCGGCTATTTTCAATGAGCCGACCATGAAGTCTGCCGAAATCAATGTCGAGACCTTCAAGGGCGTAGTTCAATTGAGCGGCTTCGTCAGCGCCCCGGCTTCCGCTGGCAAGGCGGCCGAGCTGGCTCGCGGCGTCCGTGGCGTGAAGTCGATCAAGAACGACATCCGCGTCAAGTAAGACAGTCCTCGGGCCACGCCCGCGGGGAGTATCCCCGGGGCGGCGTCCGGGGATACCTGTCATGTCACCGTCGATAGAGGTGCTTCATCATGCAAGGCGACCAGACGCAACATGGAGAAAGATGCGAAACGGTCGGCGAACTGTTTGCGTTGCTCGCCGTAGCTCAAAAAATGGGGCACCGACTGGGTTATGAAACGCATGGCGAAGCGTACGACTCCGTTCGGGATCTGAATCAACTGCTGCACCAGGCCTGCGAAAAAGCCGAACTGATCCAGCAAACCCTGACCAAGTTTCGCTAGGCGCCCGAGTCCTGAACTGCGAGGCAATCCATGTCGCGCGGACTCTTCGATTACCTGCTGCTGGCCCCGACCCACTGGGTAAGGCGTCTGAAGATCGTTCTGGTCCAGTCGCTGGTCTCCTGGATCGATCACCGTGCCGCCAGCAAAGGCGCCGCGCTGGCCTTCTATACCCTGTTCTCGCTGACACCCATCCTGGTGCTGGCAATCGCAGTCGCCGGCTATGTCTTCGGCGCCGAAGCAGCCCAGGGCGAGATCGTTTCCCAGGTGCAGGACCTGGTCGGGCCGAATGGCGCGCAGGCGATACAGGCCTTGCTCGCCGCGGCGCGAAATCCCGCCTCGGGAATGGTTGCGACGCTGATTGCCAGTGTCCTGCTGCTGCTGGGAGCCACCAGCGTTTTTGCCGAACTCAAGGGCAGCCTGGATGAGTTGTGGGGTATCGGCAAACCGTGCAGATCCCCCTTCGGCCTGCTCCTGAGAACGCGCCTCCTGTCCTTCGGCCTGGTGCTTGTACTGGCTTTCCTGTTGCTCGTTTCTCTTGTCGTCAGTGCCTCGCTGGCCATTCTTGAACGCTATGCGCATGGGATGGTGGGAAGTTCCGCCGCGGCCATCGCGACCATCTCGTCATTCATTTCCTTCGGCGTCATAGCCTGCATGTTTGCAATCATCTACAAGACCCTGCCCGATGCGCCGCTGTCGTGGCGCGATGTCTGGATCGGCGCCGCCTTCACGGCGGCGCTGTTCAGCCTGGGAAAATATGCAATTGGCCTGTATCTCGGCAACAGCGGCGTGGCGTCGAGTTTCGGCGCCGCCGGATCGCTGATTGCCCTGCTGCTCTGGGTCTACTACTCGGCACAGATTTTCTTTCTCGGTGCCGAATTCACGCGGCATTACGCGCTGTGGTTCGGCAGCCTGCGGCACGCAGAGCTGCCCGTTTGCGCCGGACCGGAAATTGATGAAAACGATCGTCACTCCTGAAGCGGAGGCTGCGACCGGCGAGCCGGCTGCGGCCCCGTCGCCGGTCATGGTGCTCGGGCCCGGACGGGGTCTGGCGCTGACCATACTGGCAACGATTGCCGTGGTATTTGCCTTGAAATCGGCGCAGAGCTTTTTCATTTCGCTGCTGCTCGGGATTCTTTTCGCCTACACCCTGAATCCCCTGGTGGCGTGGCTCGAGCGGATCAAAATCCCGCGCCTGCTGGGTACCGGTCTGGTGATGACGGCTGTCGTCTGCGTGCTCGCGCTGGGAAGCTACTCGCTGCGCGGGGAGATGCAGACCATACTCGACCAGTTGCCCGCGGCAGCGAGCAAGCTGTCGGCCGGACTCGCCAGCCTGCGCGAGGGTCAGGCCAGCACCATGCAGAAGGTGCAAAAAGCGGCGAGCGAGATCGAGAAAGCCACCAGCCAGGCGGCGGGCATGTCCGCGCCGCCAAGACAGCCGGCGACGCATGTCGTGATCGACGCACCGGGCTTCAAGCTCGACAACTTTCTGTGGGCGCGTTCCATGGGGGCGGCAGGACTGATCGGCCAGGCATCCATGGTGTTCTTTCTGACCTTCTTTCTCCTGCTGTCGGGCGATACCTACAAAAGAAAGCTGGTGCGAGTCACCGGGCCGTCGCTGTCGAGCAAAAAGATCACGGTGCGCATCCTCGATGACATCAATGAATCCATCCAGCGCTACATGTTCATGCTGTTGACCACGAATGTACTGGTCGGGGCGCTGACCTGGATCGCGCTGCGCTGGTTCGGTCTGGAAAATGCAGGGGCCTGGGCGGTGGCCGCAGCCCTGCTGCACGTCGTTCCCTACTTTGGTCCGGCGGTCACTGCCGCCGGTCTCGGCATGGCGGCCTTCATGCAGTTCGACAGCGTGTCGACGGCTTTGCTGGTCGCGGGCGCTTCGCTGGCGATTGCGACCTTCGTCGGCTCCTTCGTCACGACCTGGATGACGGGCAGGATCGCAAAAATGAACAAGGCCGCGGTGTTCGTCTCGCTGCTGTTCTGGGCCTGGCTGTGGGGTATCTGGGGCATGTTGCTGAGCATTCCCATCATCGTCATTCTGAAAGTGGTGGCGCAGCACGTCGAGGAGCTTGAGCCGGTGGCCGAGTTGCTGGGCGACTGAATGTCCTCCGCAGAAGCGTCGTTTTGTTGAAAGGGTTTACCGAATTGAACGCCGGCACCAAGCTCACCGCCTATTGGCAGCAATCAAAAGCACTGCTTTCCCGAGGCGGATGGACACATCCTTCACTTGAGGAAGAGCTTCCGCTTCGCTCGGAATTGTTCAGCGCTGAACAGATGGAGCAGCACGGCAAGATTCTCGCGCGCTCGCACAAGCTCGCTGCAGGCCGCGCGCCCGACCAGCTGCTGGCAAGGCTGGCAGCCAACGAAGTCATTCTTGCCGGTGTCTGCAAGGGGCTGACGACGGCTGTCACGAAAAGACGCCGGGTCTCGCCGGCAGGCGAATGGCTGCTCGACAATTTCTATCTGATCGAAGAACAGATTCGCACCGCCAAAAGGCACTTGCCGAAAGGTTACAGCCGGGAACTGCCGCGCCTGGCGAGCGGATCGTCGACCGGACAGCCGCGAGTTTATGACGTGGCGCTGGAAATCATCGCCCATGGCGACGGCCGTATCGATACCGAAAGTCTCGGCCGCTTCGTGGCTGCCTACCAGACCGTCACGGCCCTCAAGCTTGGCGAGTTATGGGCAATCCCGATCATGTTGCGGCTGGCGCTCATCGAAAACCTGCGTCGCGTCGGGGCCGGCATTGCCGCCCGGCTGGTCGAGCGAAACCTGGCCCGCTACTGGGCCGACCAGATGGTGGAGACTGCCGAGCAGGATCCAAAGGGCTTGATTCTGGTGATTTCGGACATGGCACGCTCGAGTCCGCCGATGGTCAGTGCGTTCGTCGCCGAGTTGGCGCGCCGGCTGCAGGGCCGGGGCGTCGCCCTGGCCTTGCCCCTGACCTGGATCGAGCAGCGTCTCGCCGAGTCGGGCCTGACCATCGAGCAGCTGGTGCAGGCGGAAAACCAGCGTCAGGCGGCCTATCAAGTGTCTATCAGCAACAGCATCGGCAGCCTGCGGGTACTCGGCGCCATGGACTGGCGAGAATTCGTCGAGACCATGAGCGTTGTCGAGCAAACCCTGCTCGGGGATCCGGCAGGCGTCTATGGTGCAATGGATTTCGCAACCCGCGATCGCTACCGTCACGCGACGGAGAGGATTGCGAAAAGGGGCCGTCTGTCCGAGTTCGAGGTGGCCCGCAAGGCGGTCGAACTGGCGCGCAGCGGCGCGGCGATCACTGCCGACGCTGGTGCCAGCGATCGCGCGGGACACGTCGGTTTCTACCTGATCGACAAAGGCCTGCCAGACCTGGAGCGGGCCGCAGAAGTGCGTCTGCTGCGCGCCGAAGCTCTGGCGAGAAGGGCGGGCCGGTCGCCGCTGTTGCTGTATCTGGGCGCCATGGCGCTGATCACGGCGATCGTCAGCGGCGGCCTGGTGGCGCAGGTGCCTCCCATTGCGCTGCCTGCGGGCATTTTTGCAGGTTGGTCCGGCTGGGCGTTGTGGCCCATCGGGATTCTCTCGCTGCTGGCGGCCAGTCAGTTGGCGATAGCGCTGGTAAACCGGCTGGCGACATTGCTGGTGATCCCGCGACCGCTGCCGAGGATGGACTTCGGTGCGGGAATTCCATCGACCGCGCGCAGCCTGGTGGTGATTCCGACCATGCTGACGAGCGCCTCGGGCATCGAAGATCTGGTCGAGGCGCTGGAAGTCAGATTCCTGGCGAACCGTGATGAGCGGCTGCACTTTGGCCTGTTGACCGACTTCCGCGACGCGGACCAGGAATCGCTGGCCGAGGATGCCGCACTGGTGCAACTGGCCCGGACGCGGATAGACGAGCTGAACGAGAGATACGGCAGCACGGGGGGGCAGACTGGAAGCGACATATTCTTTCTCTTTCATCGCGCGCGGCAATGGAACCCGCAGGAACGCATCTGGATGGGCTACGAGCGCAAGCGAGGCAAGCTGGCGGATTTGAACGCACTGTTGCGAGGCAGGGCGCACGTGAGTGCCGATGACGGCGTTAACAGCGGTTTTGCGCTCGTCGTCGGCGACACTGCGGTTCTGCTGGAAGTGAAGTACGTCATCACCCTGGATACGGATACGCGACTGCCGCGCGACGCGGCCCGGCAGTTTGTCGGCGCCATGGCGCATCCGCTCAATCGTCCACATTATGACGAGGGCAAGCAACGCGTCAGCGCCGGCTATGGCATCCTGCAGCCGCGCGTGGCGATCAGCCTGCCGGGAACCAACCGCTCGCACTATGCCCGCCTGTACGGCGGCGAGCCGGGCATCGACCCGTACACGCGAGCCGTTTCGGACGTCTACCAGGACGTGTTCCGGGAAGGGTCGTTCATCGGCAAGGGCATTTACGACGTCGATGCCTTCGAGCAGGCGCTGGGCGGGCGCTTTCCGGAGAATTGCATCCTCAGCCACGATCTGATCGAGGGATGTTTTGCCCGTGCCGGGCTGCTGAGCGACGTCGAATTGTACGAGGACACTCCAGCGCGCTACAGCGCCGACGTGAATCGCCGCTACCGCTGGATTCGCGGCGACTGGCAGTTGGCCGGCTGGCTGCGGAGGCGCATCCCGGGCGAGTGCGTCGGAACGGACAAGACGCGGCAGAAGAATCCGCTGTCGATGCTGTCGCAGTGGAAACTGTTCGACAATCTGCGGCGCAGTCTTGTTCCCGCGGCGCTGCTGCTGCTCTTGCTGCTGGGATGGACGCTATTGCCCTTGCCCGGAAGGTGGACCTTGTCAGTGGTCGCCATCCTGCTGCTTCCCTCCTTGTCGGCCGCTATCATCGACTTGTTCGGCAAGTCGAAGGAGGCGCTGCTGCGACAGCATCTTGCCGACGTGGCACGTTCGGCATCGCGTTGCCTCATGCAGGTCGCCTTTGAGCTGGCCTGCCTTCCCTATGAGGCGTACTTCAGTCTCGGCGCCATCGTTCGCACCACCTGGCGGATGAAGGTCGCGCACAGCCGACTGCTGGAGTGGAATCCGTCGGGCGAGATCGATTGCAACCCGCCCCTGCCTGGGCGCAGCGACCTGGCCACCTCTTTCCGGGTGATGTGGGTCGGCCCCGCCATCGCCACGGCGGTCGCGACTTACCTCGCGCTATCGACGCCGGCGATGCTGCTTGTGGCAGCGCCGATTCTGCTGCTCTGGTTCGCTTCGCCCGCCATCGCGTGGTGGATCAGCTGCCCGCTGGCGGAGCGCAAGGCCCCCCTGTCCGCCGACCAGACATTCTTTCTGCGCACGCTTTCGCGCCGGACCTGGGCCTTCTTTGACAACTTCGTCGGCGCCGAAGATCACTGGTTGCCGCCGGATAACTATCAGGACTATCGAATTGCCGCCATCGCGCATCGCACATCGCCGACCAACATCGGCATGGCGTTGCTGGCGAATCTTGCCGCTTACGACTTCGGCTACATCCCGTCAGGACAACTCGTCCTGCGCACCGCCAACACCTTCAGCACGATGGCAGGAATGGAGCGGCACCGGGGACATTTCTACAACTGGTACGACACACTGACACTGCAACCGCTGCCGCCGCGGTACATCTCGACAGTAGACAGCGGCAACCTCGCCGGCCATTTGCTGACCTTGCGTGCCGGCCTGCTCGCGCTGGCCGATGACCCGATCCTTCCGGCGCGACTGTTCGACGGTTTGAGCGATACCCTGGGAATCCTCGCCGAGGCGTCGGACGGAGCCGGCGCGGTTCCGGTGGCGGCGTTCCGCAAGAATCTCGAGTCGGCGTCCGCTGCTGCGCCGCGACCACTCGCAGCGGCGAGACTGATCCTTTTCGGACTGGCGACCGGCGCCGAGGATCTCATCGTCCAGATCGCGCGCGGCCTGAAGGGCAGCGATGACCCTGCGCTCGAGAGCGAAGCCAACGCCTGGGCAGAGGCACTTGCCCGGCAATGCCGCGAGGCCCTGGACGACCTGAACTTCCTCGCCCCGTGGCTGTCGCTGGCCACGGCACCGAACGGGTTCAGGAAGTTCGACGGCAGCGACGGAATCCCGACCCTGCGCCAACTGGCCGCGGCAGGCAGCACCCAGGCTCGCCACCGTCTGGCTGCGATCGAAGATCTGGCGCTGCAAGCCTTTGGGCTGGCAAGCATGGAGTTCGATTTTCTGTTCGACGCGCAGCGACACCTGCTGACTATCGGCTACAACGTGGATGAACGTCGTGCGGATACCAGTTACTACGACCTGCTGGCTTCGGAAGCACGACTGTGTTGCTTCGTCGCCATTGCGCAGGGGCAACTGCCGCAGGAGAGCTGGTTTTCGCTGGGGCGCCTGCTCACCGGCAGCGGCGGCGAGCCGGTGCTCCTGTCGTGGAGCGGCTCCATGTTCGAGTACCTGATGCCGCTTCTGGTGATGCCGACCTACGACAACACGCTGCTCGACCAGACCTGCAAGGCGGCAGTGGCCCGGCAGATCGAGTACGGGAAGCAGCGCGGCGTTCCCTGGGGCATTTCGGAGTGCGGCTACAACACGGTCGATGTGCATCTCAATTATCAGTACCGGGCATTCGGCGTGCCGGGCCTGGGGCTCAAGCGCGGCCTGGCCGATGACCTGGTCATCGCGCCCTACGCCTCGGCGCTGGCGCTGATGGTAGCGCCCGAGGCGGCGTGCCTGAATCTGCAGCGACTCGCGGCCGAGGGCTTCATGGGCAAGTTCGGCTTCTTCGAAGCAATCGACTACACGCCGGCACGGCAGCGACGCCGGCAATCGAGCGCAGTGGTGCGGTCCTTCATGGCCCATCACCAGGGCATGAGCCTGCTGGCTTTGGCCTACCTGCTGCTGGATCGTCCGATGCAGCGCCGGTTCGAATCGGACCGGCTGTTCCAGGCCGTCATGCCACTGCTTCAGGAAAGGGTTCCCAAGGCCACCGCCCTGTTCTCGCATACCGATCAGCTTTCCAGCCAGCGTGCAGCGGGAACCGTTGCGGAGATGCCGATACGGGTATTCAACACGCCCGATACCCCGAACCCCGAGGTGCAGTTGCTGTCGAACGGGCACTATCACGTCATGGTGACCAACGCCGGCGGCGGCTACAGCCGCTGGAAGGATCTTGCCGTCACCCGCTGGCACGAAGATGGCACCAGGGACCATTGGGGTTCCTTCTGTTACCTCCGTGACGTGGCGAGCGGGGCTTACTGGTCGACCGCCCATCAGCCGACGCAGAAGCGACCAGAAAGTTATGAGGCGATTTTCTCCGAGGGACGCGCCGAGTTTCGCCGCCGCGATTCGGTTGCCGCCAAAGACGGCACCGATGCCGGACAATTCGAAACCCATACCGATATCGTCGTCTCGCCTGAGGACGATATCGAGCTGCGCCGGGTCCGCATCACCAATCGATCACGCCAGCGCAGGGAGATAGACGTCACCAGCTATGCCGAGGTGGTAATTGCACCGGCGGCTGCGGACGTGCTGCATCCGGCCTTCAGCAATCTTTTCGTGCAGACCGAAGTCATGCGCGAGCGGCGTGCGATCCTGTGTACGCGTCGACCCCGTTCGACTGGCGAGCAGCCGCCGTGGATGTTTCACCTGATGATCGCGCACGGAGCCGACATCAGCGAGGTGTCTTACGAAACGGACCGGTTGCGCTTCATCGGCCGCGGCAGAAACGTCGCCGCTCCGCTGGCGATGGGCGTCGCCGGAGCAGGTCCCGCCACCCTCTCGGGAAGCGACGGCTCGGTGCTCGATCCGATCGTCGCCATACGCTATTCACTGATGCTCGATCCGGAGCAGTCGGCCACCATCGACATCGTGTCGGGTGTCGCCGACAGCCGCGAGCTAGCCGTGTGCCTGATCGAAAAATACCAGGACCGGCATCTCGCCGACCGTGTCTTCGAACTGGCGTGGACTCACAGCCAGGTGGTACTGCGGCAGCTCAATGCCACCGAGGCCGATGCCCAGCTTTTTGCGCGTCTGGCCAGTTCGGTCATCTATGCCAACGATTCGCTGCGCGCCGCCGCCGCCATCCTGATCAGGAATCGACGCGGGCAGTCCGGGCTGTGGGGATACTCCATTTCCGGCGACCTGCCCATCGTGCTGCTGCAGATCGGGGACGCCGCCAATATCGGGCTCGTGCGCCAGCTGGTGCAGGCCCATGCTTACTGGCGCCTGAAGGGACTGGCAGTGGACCTGGTGATCTGGAACGAAGATCAAGCCGGCTACCGGCAGCAATTGCAGTCGCAAATCCTCGGACTGATCACTTCGGGCATAGAGGCCAGCGTGATCGACCGACCGGGCGGCATTTTCGTGCGGCCGGCCGAGCAGATCTCCGGTGAGGACCGGATCCTGTTCCAGTCGGTCGCGCGCGCCGTCATTACGGATGGCCGGGGAACACTGGAGGAACAGATCAACCGTGGCGGTCCTGTCGAACCGCGCGTGCCGCAACTGGTGCCGACACGCCGCTACCGACCCGACACCTCGCATGACAATGCTGCCGCCGAGGCTTTGGCGCGCCGCGATCTGATCCTGTTCAACGGTCTGGGCGGCTTCACGCCCGACGGGCGCGAATACGTCATTACGCTTGGGCCGGGGCAAACGACACCGGCGCCGTGGGCGAACGTCCTGGCCAATCCGTGGTTCGGCACGGTCATTTCGGAGAACGGCGTCGGTTACACCTGGAGCGAGAACGCGCACGAGTTCCGCCTCACGCCCTGGCACAACGATCCGGTTAGCGACGGGAGCGGCGAAGCGCTGTACTTGCGCGACGAAGAGACCGGCCATGTCTGGTGCCCGACGCCGTTGCCGATCCGCGCGGCAACGCCTTACGTCATCCGGCATGGCTTCGGCTACAGCGTCTTCGAGACCCGGTCGGGCGGCATCTGCTCGGAACTCTGGATCTATGTGGCCATCGACGCGCCCGTCAAGTTTTCGGTGTTGAAGGTGCGCAACGAGTCCGGTCGCGCGCGGAAACTCTCCGCGACCGGTTACGTCGAATGGGTGCTGGGCGATATCCGCGCGAAATCCGCCATGCACGTGACCACGGAAGTCGCTGTGCACAGTGGCGCGCTCCTGGCGCGGAATCCGCACAACCCGGAGTTCTCAGACCGGGTCGCCTTCTTCGACGTGGATGATCCGAAGCGCGCCGTGAGCGGCGACCGCAGGGAATTTCTCGGGCGCAACGGCTCGCCGGGAAATCCGGCCGCCATGAAGCGGGCGCGTCTTTCCGGCAAGACCGGAGCCGGTCTCGATCCCTGCGCTGCGATCCAGGTGAGTATTGATCTGGCTGCCGGACAGGAGCGCGAGATCGTCTTTCGCCTTGGTGTCGGGCGCAATGCCAGTGACGCCGGCAAACTTGTGCAGCGCTGCCGTGGCGCACAGGCAGCGCGCGGCGCGCTGGAAGCCGTTTGGCAGCACTGGAACCACACGCTGGGCGCGGTACAGGTGGAAACCCCCGATCCCTCGGTCAATGTGCTGGCCAACGGCTGGCTGGTTTACCAAACTCTGGCCTGTCGTGTCTGGGCCCGTAGCGGCTACTACCAATCAGGCGGCGCCTTCGGTTTTCGCGATCAGTTGCAGGACATGATGGCGCTGATCCATAACCGCCCGGGTCTGGTGCGCGAACACCTGCTGCTGTGCGCCAGCCGCCAGTTCCATGAAGGCGATGTCCAGCACTGGTGGCATCCGCCATCTGGCCGGGGCGTGCGCACGCATTGTTCGGACGATTACCTCTGGCTGCCGCTGGCGGTTTGCCGCTATGTCACAAGCACCGGCGATACCGGGGTACTGGATGAACCCGTGCCTTTTCTGGAAGGCCGTCCGGTCGGCGCCGAGGACGATTCCTACTTCGACCTGCCCGGCCGCTCGTCCGACACGGCAAGCCTTTACGACCACTGCGTGCGGGCCATCCGGCACGGCCAGCAATTCGGCGAGCACGGCCTGCCGCTGATCGGTTCCGGTGACTGGAACGACGGCATGAACCTGGTGGGCATGGATGGCCGGGGAGAGAGCGTCTGGCTCGGCTTCTTTCAGTGCGAAGTCCTCAGGCAGTTCACCGCGGTGGCGACTGCGCATGACGATCCATCCTTCGCCGAACTTTGCCGGGAGGAGGGAGGGCGCTTGCGTCAGAATATCGAGCAGCATGGCTGGGATGGCGAGTGGTACCGCCGCGCCTACTTCGACGACGGCACGCCGCTGGGGTCGGCCGGCAACGTCGAATGCCGGATCGATTCAATCTCGCAAAGCTGGGCTGTGCTGTCGGGGGCGGGGGAAGAACATCGTTCGCGCATAGCCATGAAATCGGTCGTCGCCAAGTTGGTGCACCGGGACTCAGGGCTCATCCAGCTTCTCGATCCGCCCTTCGACAACAAATCGGACATGGATCCGGGTTACATCCGAGGCTATGTGCCGGGTGTCAGGGAGAACGGCGGGCAATATACCCATGCGGCAATCTGGGCAGCGATGGCTTTTGCACAGTTGGGTGATCGCGAGCATGCCTGGGACTTGCTGACCATGATCAATCCGGTCAACCATTCACTCTCGGCAGAGGACATTGCGGTCTACAAAGCGGAACCCTATGTCGTCGCGGCAGACGTCTATGCGGTCGAGCCGCATGTCGGCCGTGGTGGCTGGAGCTGGTACACCGGCTCGGCCGGCTGGATGTACCGTCTTGTCCTTGAATCGCTTCTCGGCCTGAGGCTTGAGGGAGAGCGCTTGTTGCTTGATCCCTGCCTGCCTGCCGACTGGCAGGCGTTCAAGATTCACTATCGCTATCGCGAGACCGTATATCACATTGCCGTTTCACAAACGCGCACCGGCGATGACGGCAAGGACGGCGTGACGAGCGTAGTGGTTGACGGCGCCGAACGTGCTGACATGACGATTCTTCTGGTTGATGACCGCCGCGATCACGCGGTTCGGGTTATCGTCCACGTCAAATAACCGGCTGCGGGACTACAGACAAGGGCAGGCTGTCCCCGCCGAGGCCAGCCTGCACGCGCCATAACACCATGCTTCCAGAGGCGAATTGAAAGCGTTCCATTTTCTCGCCGTGCTTGCGATGCTTGTGCTGCAGCCAGCTGCGGGACAAGACGCAGCTGCGCTGCCATGCGCCGACAAAGACCGGAAATGCGCGCATGGCGCGATGCAAAAGCATGTCGCGGCCAGGATAGCCACGTGGCAGGCGGTGGTATCAGTGCCCGTGAGCGAACGCATCGGCACCGCGCCGCCCTACCTCGTTGAATACATCAACCTGGACAATATCCTTAACGGCTTTCCGGAAAGGCCGCGCGCGGCAAAGGTGGAGGCTGACTTGCTGGCTGACGTGAAGGCTGCCATTGCAGACTTGCCGGCGGAGATATGGAATCTTCCCGGCCAGCGTCTCCTTGGCATCTATTTCGTCGAGAACCTTGGCGGAACCGGGTACACCGACTATGTCCTCGACCGGAATGCCAAACCTGTCGCCGCCTACATGGTCTTTGACGCCGCTGTTCTTGCCCGGACCAAAGCCAACGCCTGGGCGACCTGGAAAGAAAGCACGCCATTCAAGACCGGTTCAGGGTATGTGCTCGATGCCCGCATCGAAGCGGATGGCGACGACAACCGCAAGAACGCCATCCAGTACATCCTCCTGCACGAACTGGGGCACGTACTGTCAGTCGGCACCAATCTCCACCCGCCGTGGAATATCGCACCCAGGGACGTGGCGGGAAGCGCGACCTATCCGTATTCCGATCTGTCGTGGCAGATCGATCGAAAGGCGAACAAGTACCGAAGCCTGTTCGATGCCAGGTTTCCGCAGCGCACGAGCACGGTGTACTACGTCGGCGCGAAACTTCCTGCCGATGCGATGGTGTCCACTTATGCCAATCTGGGGAACACCAATTTCCCGTCGCTCTACGCCGCCACCAGCCCGGGTGACGATTTTGCCGAGGCCTTTGCGAGCTATGTGCATGTGGTACTGATGCAGCGACCCTGGCAGATCAGAATATCGCACAATGGCGACGTGGTGAAAGTCTTCAAGTCCTGCTGGGGCGAACCGCGCTGCGCAAGGAAACAGGAATTACTGAGGGACCTTGTCGAGCGTTCTTCCAGTGTTACAGGTGTGCGATAAAGAAGTTTGCGTACGGCGCTCGGGATGTCGCCGATCTGCTTGCGTTCGCGATATTCTCAAGGCTGCGACTGTCAAGTCTCGATGTGCGCAATTCGCACAATTTCCTGAGCGATTCCTTCCGGCGACAGGACAAAATCGATGCAGCCGCTGGCAATGGCGCTCTCCGGCATGTCCGGCTGCTTCGCCGTATCCAGCTTCTGGGCGATGGTGATGCCGCCCGCGTCCTTGATGCCGCATAGCGCTGCGGCGCCATCGCCATCATAGCCAGAGACAATGACGGCGATCAGCTTGCCGTCCCAGCACTCGGTCATCGAGCGCAGAAAAACCGTGATCACATCCGGCCAGCCCCGCGGTTTGGATATCGGCTCCAGATGAAATTTTCCGTTCCGGACGTGCAAATCGCGATTTTCAGGAATGATGAATACCCGATTGGGTTCGATCAGCATGTGTTCCGCAATCAGATCGACCGGCATTTTCGTGAAGCGGGGAAGAACCTCATGGAGATGCGTTGGCATGCTGGTGATGTGATTGACGATGACGATCGCCACTCCCATGTCAGCCGGAAGATTTTGCAGTAGCCGGATGTAGGCGTCGAGGCCGCCCGCCGAACCGCCGACGCAGACAACAGGAAAGCTCGCCGCGGAGAAATCCGCTGCAGGACGGCTTGGCGCCGGCTTCCGCGTCTGACTTTCCATTTGTCGATTCATGAAACCCTCCAGCTGCGCAGTACGGGACTACTTTCCGGAATTCTGGTTCGGAATCTGAACGGGACCGGGAGCAGGAACGGCCCGGCCGGGAGCAGGAACGGTCCGGCCGGGAGGAGCAAGCTCGCCCTTGCCTTCGCCGTGGCTACGGATTGGCACATAGACTACCGACGGGCGGCGCACATTCGCTTGCGGATACAGGTCCATCAGTTCATACACCACGCGCGGCATCTCGGTCGTAACCGGCAGGCCGAGTTGCTTGGCGAATCGCACGGTGATCGGAAAGTCGTGCGTCCATCGTCCTTCGCTCAGCACCACCGCCAGCTCGGCCGCTTTGTTTTCCGGCATGTGCTTGCTCAAAATGTCGGTCACGAAGCCGGCGACCTGAATGCGGGCCTTGGCGGCGATATCAGCCAAGATCAGCGTTTCGTCGCTGATGTGCTGTGCCTTCTTGAGTTTGAGGACTTGCAGAATGGAGGCCGCCGGCATGTCGCCGATCTGCGGATCAACCGGCCCCAGCACGGCATTGCGGTCCATCACGATTTCGTCGGCGGCGAGCGCGATCAGGGTGCCGCCGCTCATGGCGTAGTGGGGGATGAACACCGTGACCTTGCCTTTGCGCTCGACCAGCGCCCTGGCGATCTGTTCGGCAGCAAGGATCAGCCCTCCCGGCGTGTGCAGAACGAGGTCGATGGGACGGTCGTCGGGTGTCAGCCGGATCGCTCGAAGTACTGCCTCGGAGTCTTCGATGTTGATGTCGCTCGACAGCGGCACGCCGAGGACGCTGCGGCTTTCCTGGCGGTGGATCAGTGCGATCACCCGCGACTTGCGCTCGTTCTGCAACTGATCGACCAGTGCATCGCGTTTCTGCCGGGTGGTATCGCTGCCGCCGAATACCTGCAGCAGCAGAAGTCCGACCAGCGACAGCCAGAACAGCATGCGCGCTGCTTGGGCGAGGTGGAACCAGATTCCCATTCCGGATTGCTTTTGAATGTCCATGGCATGGAGGTGAAAGGCGGCAATACGGTGCCGGAGGATTTCAGATTAATGTTTGGCAATCTGGCCGTCTGTTCGGCTACGCACACAGCAATGCATCCGGCGGATTGTTCATCGATTTAGGCCGCAAGGGTTTGGCGGCGGGCCCCCGGCGACCAATCCTTACAAAATGGCGTCGACGGTCCGAATGTCAGTTTTCATCCTTGCTCCTGACGGGCCACATCATCGGCAGATGTTCCCGCAGAAATCCGCTACCGGCCTGGATCAATCTCTTGCCAGAACCTGCGCTTCTGTCTTCGCGCTGATGAAGGCGCTCAATTTCGGACAGTACATCCTCGAGCTTGGTTTCCATCTCAAGGTCCGCATCTGCAAGCTTGCTGGTCTCATCGCTGGTGATCCCGATTTTGTTTTGAATGGCCCGCAACATCTGCAGCACCCGGGTCAGTTCGTGCTCGGTAAGCAGGCCGGTCTGCAGACCCAGGTCGGAGAGACGGCTGGCCTCCTTGGCCAACAGGTTTTGGCTGATGAGCACGAATGTCGCCAGGAAAATAGCTTCCAGTGACACGACCATGGTCAGGAATCCGTAGGGATACGGGTCGAAGGGAACCATGCCGAGATGGCCGGTGTTCAAAATGAACCACAACAGAAACCACACGATATGCACGTAAAAAAACGCCATGCTGCCGGAAAAGAATGTCATGCCGTTGGCGATCCGGTCCTGCAAACTTTGCTCACGGGCGGCCTTCTGGCGCACCTGGATGATCTTGCGAATGTTGCGCTGAATGACGCTTGACAGTGCCGGATTGTCTTCTTTGTGATCGGCAATTTCCCTCTGCAGCAGACGCATCTCCAGCAGGTTGTGGACGCTGGTCAATATTTCCAGGCGTTCAAACGGACGATGGATGAAGTCCTTTGCACCGGATTGCAGCGCACGAAGCTTGTATTCGGGCTCGGCCGTGAGGGCGAGTATCAACGGGTAATCGTCTGCGTCGGCTTCCTTCAACCGTTCCATTACCTGAAATCCATTCATGCCCGGCATCTGGATATCCATCAGAATCAGGTCGTAGCGATTTTTCCGCTGCAGCGCGCAGACCTCCAGCGGATCCGTGGTCGCGGCCACGCCGGTGTAGCCCGCAGTGCTCAGAATTAGAGCAAGCAAACGGACATTGAGTTCCTGATCGTCAACAATCAGGATGCGGGCGCCAAGAATGTCGGGTTCGGCAACGGTCATGGCGTTTCCGCGGATGGGGTATCGGCTGCCCGGGGCAATTTGCCTCCGGACAGAACCCGCCATGATCAGCGCTGCGAAATCAAGCCGCTGTCACCGGAAAATACAATCTCGACGCGCCGGTTCAACTGGCGATTCGCTTCGGTATCATTGGCGGCGACCGGATGGGTTTCGCCATAACCGCGGATTGCAATGCGGTTCTGCGCCACACCCATTTCCTGCAATGCACCGCGCACTGCGTCAGCGCGACGCTCCGACAGTTCCTGGTTATGCGCTGCCGTGCCTGTGCTGTCGGTAAAGCCTTCGATCAACACTGTCCGTTGCGGATGTTGTTGCAGGACATCGGCCAGCTTTTGTGCCGTGCGCATTCCATCCACATTGAGGAGGGCCAGGTCGGTGCCAAACAGCACGTCGCCGAGAGTGATGACCAGACCACGTGCGGTTTGTGTTGCTGCCAGATCGGCCAACTGCGCCTCCAGCATTGCGCTACGTGCTTGTGCGGCCTGCAGCTGGCGTTCGGATTCAGCGGCATTGCCGCGGGCCAGCAGGGTCTGGCGCTGTGCTTCATCGGCGTCGCTTTCGGCGGCCTGGGTCTGGCGCCTGGATTCAGCGGCATTGCCGCGGGCCAGCAGGGTCTGGCGCTGAGCTTCGTCGGCGTCGTTCTCGGCGGCCTGGGTCTGGCGCCGGGCGTCCGTGACGTCAGCGGTCGCCGGGGCCTTCAGGCTGCTGCAACCGGCAGCCACAACCACTACTGCGCCGAAAAGGGCGTTGCGCCAGTGTTTCGAATTGTTTGTCATCGTTCTTCTCCAGTAGACCGCCAGGAAGGTGCGGCTGTGTTCGTACTGTGGATTGTTATAGGCCGTGGCGTCGACAAAGTCGGTACGCTGACGCACACAGTCCTGCACCCAGGCCGGCACGGCCTGCCAACGCCGTACCGCCAGCGCCGACTTTCCGCTACACCATCTTGCAGACCACCTTGAGGAATTCCTGGTAGCGAATCGGTTTGGCAATGTAGCCGTCGCAGCCGGCGGCTTCCATCCGTTCGCGGTCACCGTTCATGGCGAGGGCAGTCAGCGCCACGATCTTGATCTTGCTGGTCGCGGCATCCCTCTTGAGCAGACGCGTCGCCGCCAGGCCGTCCATGCCGGGTAACTGCACGTCCATCAGGATCAGTTGCGGCAGGCTCTCGCGGGCGAGCCGGATGCCTTCTTCGGCGTCGGTTGCCTCGATCACCTCGTGACCCTCCCTTTGCAACAGCAAAGCGGTCAGCTTCATGTTGGCGGCATTGTCTTCGATCACCAGGATGCGTGCCATGTCAGCTCACCCGGGCGGTCATGGCCCGTCTCACTTCGTTGATGAACCGGCCGTGGTTGAGCTCGGCTTTGTCGATCACTTTCATGACGTCGCCGTCGAGCCGCGCGCGCTCGGCGGTGGTCACCTGCTTGCCGGTGACTATGACGATGGGTATGGCGGCGGTGGCCGCGTCCTGCTTCAAGGCCGCCACCACCTCGAAACCGCTTGCCTCCGGCATCAGCAGGTCGAGTACGATCAGGTCCGGATGCTGGCGTCGCGCAATATCGACTCCCTCCTGCCAACCCAGGGCCGACAGCACGCGGTAGCCGGCGGAATCGAGATGGGTGCCAAGCAGCTTGACTGTCTTCGGATCGTCGTCCACCACCAGCACCGTGGGTCGCTTGCCGCGGGCTCCGGCGTGGAAGCCGATCGCCGCCAGCGCGCGCGCAAGCGCTTCGCGGCCCACGGGTTTTTGCAGCACATAACTGGCGCCCAGCGTCAGGCCGCGAATGCTGTCGGCGACAATGGAAACCATCACCACCGGCACCCTGGCGAACTCCGGATGTTGCTTCAAGCGTTCAAGGAAGGTCCAGCCGTCCATCCCCGGCAGTTGAATGTCGAGGGTAATCAGGTCGGGACATTCCTGAGTTGCCAGCTCCAGTGCGGCTTCCGCCGTGGCGGCGCGAACAACGCGGAATCCGGCGCGCTCCAGTTGCAGTCGCAGAAGCTGGGCACCCTTGTCGTCGTCCTCGATCACCATGGCCAGCGATTGGCCGCCGTCGGGAAGTGGCACAGCGGTGCCGGCGAATGTGACCGCTGCGGTCGGGGGCACGCCTTCTCGAGCGCTCAAAGGCATGGAAAGTGGTGCGACGCGGACGTGTTGGTCCACGGTTTCGCGCCACGGCAGCCACACCGTAAACGTCGAGCCATTTTTCGGCGTGCTGAGCAGAGCCACCGCGCCACCGTGCAGCTCGGTCAGTTGCTTCACCATTGCCAGGCCGAGGCCGGTGCCCTCGTAGCGGCGTGCCAGTGTGCTGTCGATCTGGGTGAAGGGCCGGAACAGGCGAGCCTGGTCTTCGGCGGAGATGCCGATGCCGCTGTCGCTCACGGCCAGCTCAAGATAGTGTTCGAAGCCGCCGTCGGGTAGCACCTGGCGCCCGACGCGCCGCGCCGCGACGCGCACTTCGCCGCCCTCGGGGGTGAACTTGACGGCGTTCGAGAGCAGGTTGTAAAGAATCTGCTTGACCTTGCGGCCGTCCAGCATCACCTCGCCGAGGTCTGCCGCGACATCGGCAATCAGGTGCACGCGTTGTGTGCTGGCTTGTTCCCGCACCACTTGCAGGCCGGCCGCGACCAATGCCGCCGGTTGCAGCGGATCGAGTTCCAGCGTCATCTTTCCTGCTTCCACCTTCGACAGGTCGAGAATGTCGTTGATTAGCGATAGCAGGTGGTTGCCGCTGCTGAAAATATCATTGACCGACTCCTTCTGCTGCGGCGACAGATCGCCCAGCAGTCCGTCCTTCAGCATTTCGGAAAAGCCGATGATGGCGTTCAGCGGGGTTCTCAGTTCGTGCGACATGTTGGCGAGGAACTCCGACTTCATCCGGCTCGCGTCCTCGAGTTGCAGGTTCTTGGCTGCCAGGTCCCGGCTTGCCATGACTTCCTTGGTGCGCTTGGCCACCTCTTGTTCGAGAAAGCTGTTCTGGTCGCGCAGGAAGTCATTCGTGGCTTTCAGCGCCAGATGGTTCTTCACCCGTGCCATGACAAGCGGCGGACTGATCGGCTTGGTGATGTAATCGACCGCGCCGAGTTCCAGCCCCTTCTTCTCGTCCGTTACCTCGGCTTTGGCGGTGAGGAAGATCACCGGGATGCCGGCCGTTTTCGGGTCGTGCTTGAGTCGCTCGCAGACCTCGTAACCGTCCATGTCCGGCATCATGATGTCAAGCAGGATCAGGTCCGGTGGCGAGTCCGAGGCGGCGATCTTCAACGCCTTTTCGCCACTGTTGGCAATCTTTACCCGGTAGCGGTCCATGAGCAGGTTGCTCATCAGGCTCAGGTTGTCCGGCGTGTCGTCGACCACCAGTATCGTGGCCCTTTCGGTGAAATCTAGTCCGTCCATTGGATGTCTTTCAGGCTGTCGTTTCGGTGGTGGTACTCAGTGCGGCAAGCGCCGCTTCGAAGTCAAATGATCGGATGCCGTCGTCGATCTTGCGATAGTCGTCCGGGAATGCCGTGCTCAGCAGGTCGGCATTCGCTTCCAGCACATCGACGGCCCTGGCGTCGTTTGCTGCCAGCAGAACCGTCAGCCGGTCACAGACCGCCTTGAGTTTCTTCGGGTCGATCGCGACCGCCTTCTGGCTCTGTTTCTCTGGCAGCTTTTGTTCGAGTTGGGCGATCAGATAGCCGAGCGGCTCTTTCAACTCGCCAAGCCGGGCATCGATCTCGGTGCGCGGACGGTGCTCCATGATCGCGGTCTCGAGCTTTTCCGCCAGCGGCAGCAGCGTGACGGCGCCGATGTTGCCGGAGACACCCTTCAGCGTGTGGGCGAGCCGCTCAGCGGTGTCCCAGGAGTTGCTGTCCAGCGCCGTGAGGATGTTCGCTATTGCCGGTTTCTGTCCGGCGACGAACTTGCGCAGCATCGAGAAGTAGAGCGGCTTCTTGCCCAGCACGCGGCGCAGGCCGTTGGCGATGTCCAGTCCCTCGATGCCGGACGGCAGTTCGGCATCGTCCGCCGCCTGTGGTTTCCGCTCTGTCGGGGAGGGGGGCGATCCGCGTGGCTTGATCCATTTCAGCAGCACCTTCCACAAGTCTTCCGGCTCGATCGGTTTGGCCACGTGATCGTTCATGCCCGCCACCATGCAGCGATCGCGATCGCCCTGCATGGCGTTGGCGGTCATCGCCACCACCGGCAGATCCTTGAAGAGCGCCTCCTTGCGAATCTCGCGGGTCGCCGTAACGCCATCCATCACCGGCATCTGCATGTCCATCAGCACAATGTCGTAAGCGGCAGCCCTGACCTTGTCCACCGCGATCTGGCCGTTTTCGGCCAGATCGACCACGAAGCCGGCGTCCGTCAGCAATTCCGTGGCCACTTCCTGGTTAAGGTCGTTGTCATCCACCAGCAGGATGCGCGCGCCCCTGATGGTAGCGAGTTGCTCGAAGGTATCGGTCGGCAAGTCGGCGGCGGTGCGCGTGCCTTCGACAGCGCCGCCCAGAATGCGTACCACGGCATCGAACAGCGTCGAGGCATTGACCGGCTTGATCAGCACATCCTCGATACCCGACTCCTCCGCGCCCTTGATCACTTCCTCATGGCCGTAAGCGGTCACCATCATGATGTGCGGGCTGCTGGTGAGCGGCAGTTCCCGCAGCCGCTTGGCTGTCTCATTGCCATTCATGCCCGGCATGTGCCAGTCAAGAAACGCGATTTCGTAAGGCATGCCCTCCGCCTCGGCACGATCCACGGCGCCGATGGCTTCCTTGCCCGACGCCACGCGGTCAACCTTGAAACTCATGTTGCCGAGGAGGTCGCCCAGTACCAGCCGGGCGTTCTCGTTGTCGTCCACCACCAGCACGCGCTTGCCCTGCAGGTCGGCCGACAGTGCCAGCCTGCGCTGCTGGCCGACGCCCTTGCCGAGGCGCGCGGTGAACCAGAAAGTGCTGCCCTTGCCCGGCTCGCTGGCTACGCCCACCTCGCCGCCCATCAGTTCGGCCAATTTCTTGGAAATGACCAGACCGAGGCCGGTGCCGCCAAATTCGCGGGTGGTCGAGCTGTCGCCCTGCGAAAAGCTTTGGAACAGCCGCCCCATCTGCTCCGCCGACAGGCCGATGCCGGTGTCGCGCACGGTGCAGTACAGGAGTACTTCCTTGTCGGTCTGCTCCTTGACCCGAACGGCGATGTCGATCTCGCCCTGCTCGGTGAACTTGACGGCATTGTTGCTGTAATTGATAAGAACCTGCCCCAGTCGCAATGGATCGCCGATCAGCTTGAGCGGCACGTTCTTGTCGACGTCGAACACCAGTTCCAGCCCTTTGGCGGAGGTTTTTTCGGCGATCAGATTGGCTACATTGTTGAGCACCTTTTCCAGTTCGAACTCGGTGTGCTCGACCGTCAGCTTGCCCGCCTCGATCTTCGAGAAGTCGAGAATATCGTTGATGATGCTGAGCAGATGCTGGCTGGAGCCCTGAATCTTCTTGACGTAGTCGCGCTGGCGCGGCGTCATCTCGGTCTTCAGCGCCAGGTGCGACATGCCGATGATGGCATTCATCGGAGTGCGAATCTCGTGGCTCATGTTGGAGAGAAAATCCGATTTGGCGAGACTGGCCTTGTCCGCCGCGGCCTTGGCGCTCTCCAGTTCGATGTTCTTTTCCTGCAATGCCTGATCCAGGCGATTGCGCTCGGTAACGTCGCGTGCCGAGGCGAACACCCCCTGCAGCCTTCTGTCCCGATCATAGAAGGTGGTCGCGTTGAAGGAAACCACCGTTTCCTTGCCGTCCCTGGCGCGCGCGGTGAGCTCGTAGTTGGTGACCTTCTTTTCGGCCAGCACCAGTTTGATACTCGCCTCGGCCCGCTCCGGATCGGTGAAATAGCTCTTGAACGGGGCGCCGATCAATTCGTCGCGCGTGCAATCGGTGAGGGATTCCATCTGTTTGTTGACATCGGTGATGATGCCGGACAGATCGGTGGTCATCAGTGCGTCGATGTTGGATTCGAACAGGGAACGCGTGTAGAACTGATGGTCGCGCAGGCGCTGGGAGAGCTGCTTCTGCTCCCCCTCGATCTGCTTGCGCGCGGTGTTGTCGGTACCGATCAGCAGGTAGCCGATGATGGCATTCATCGGAGTGCGAATCTCGTGGCTCATGTTGGAGAGAAAATCCG
>JAUSCI010000006.1 GCA_030651305.1 Sulfuritalea sp.
TCGCTTTGAGGCAGCCCGAGGCTAAAATGATCCCCCGACTTTCCCACCGCGCCGCCCGCCTACGGTCTAGAGGGACCTTCGGCAGGCCGCACCGTGGAAAAGTCTCTTCCCGCCTCACACACAGAATTTCTGACACCCCCGCCGTCCGAGATGTCCGAGATTGTCATTCCAGGTGAATGGTGGCAGGATGCGGCCTAATATTGCAATCTGACGGCATCATTACCATTTCACCGATGACACGCGAAGTAGTTATTGAATCACTGCGGAACGATACACCCACCGCGTTCGTTGAAAACTATTTCTTCGACCGCATTCCTGCAATATTTGGCGGCGATAGAGATCGGTTTGTCGCTTGGAAACGCACGCTGGCAGAGAAGATCGAGGTGGACCCCGCGTGCATAACATTCGTTGGGAGCGCCGCTGCAGGTGCGAGCCTGAATCCATCGAAGAATTTCAAGCCATTCGACGAAGCATCTGACGTCGATGTCGCGGTAATCTCGCCACACCACTTCGCAGTGGGGTGGCGCTACCTACGGATGAACAGCGTTCGCCGCCTTCGAGTAGATACACGAACACGAATAGCTTGGGATGAGCATGTTCGCCGATACATCTATTGGGGCACCATTGCCACTGACCGACTGCTGGGCGTTCTACCTTTCGGATTGCAGTGGTTGAACGCAACGTCACATATGGCACAACTTTCGCCAACGCTGGGGCGTTCAGTCAACTTACGGATATATGCGGACTACGATTCTCTTCGAGCCTATCAATTGCAGTCCGTAAAGGCACTGCGCGACTCACTTATTGGGTGAAAACATGCAACGCTACCTAAACACGACACAAAGAACTGTTGTTTGGTTCAAGAAGGCATTCGAAGCCGGTGACATCGTCGTCAAAGCACCGTTCCAGCGCAATCCTGTTTGGTCCGACCGGCAGAAGAGCGCTCTTATCGACACCATACTGCTTGAGTACCCAATTCCCGAGCTTTACATGCAGGAACTAACAGATGCAAGCGGTGGCCAGACCCACGTAGTTGTCGATGGACAGCAACGCATACGTGCAGTACTTTCGTTTGTAGCGGGAGACCTTGAGCTTGACGAAGAAAGCCCTCATTGGCCGGGGCTTGCTTTCGATGATTTGTCACCGGCTGATCGGAAAAAACTATTTGAATACAACTTCGTTGTTCGCCTGCTTCCGGAAATGCCAGATGAAGAGCTGCGAGCAATCTTTCAGCGAATCAACCGGAACACGGTTGTACTCAACACCCAGGAGCTAAGGCATGCCACGTATTGGGGGCCTTTCATCAAACTTATGGAAGAGCTTGCAGACCTCGAATTCTGGAGTTATGCCAGCCTATTCTCAGCAAACGACCGTCGTCGGATGCTTGACGTGGAGTTCATAAGCGAAATCGCAGTTGCCGTCCTAAACGGACTTCAGAACAAAAAGAAAAATCTTGAGGAATTCTACCAACAGTACGAGACAAACTTTGAAGAGGCCGAGCATCTCAAGAGTCTTTTCATCAAGGTGCTTGGCGAAATCGAACAGGTTCTTCCAGGGCTGACAAAAACTCGCTGGCGGAAAAAATCCGATTTCTATTCGTTATTCCTTAAGCTTTCGCAACACGCCACCGAATTCCCGCTTGCGGCTGAGTCCCGCAATGCGTTGTCCAACGCACTGCTTGAATTCGCATCTGAAGTTGACGCCGTCATTAGCGAAACCGTACCGACTGAAGCCGTCGCCGCAGATGTTCAAACCTACGTTAAGAACGTCGAACGAGCGGCTTCTGACTTAGGGAGCCGAAAGGCCCGTGAGAATGCCTTAGCCAACAGATTAGTTACGATCTTCCCGAAATAAGGCTAACCAAAACTCAAGCTATGACTTGCGAGACTTTAAAGATAAGAATTTTGGGGCCAGGTTCGCACTTATTCGCCGTTGCCGAACGAGTAGCCGTCCCGCCAGCGCCGACTTTTGCTCGCCAGCCGGCTACTGTGCGTCGCTGAAACTTTGCAGCGCGAAGGCGAGGGCGAACATGCCGTGGTGCATCTGATCGCCAGGCGCCTGTTCGATCACAGAGAATTGCTCGGGCGACTAGTGACGACGAGTCGGGATTTTTGCTGAGAGCCGTGATCAGGACATCCGCGATTCAGCGTGTAAAGCGCTTGTCGCCCGGCGCGGCCAGCAGCTCTCGCAACCGCGTCTTCAGCACCTTGCCGGTGTTGTTCTTCGGCAATGAATCGATCATCACATAGCGCTTGGGCCGCTTGAAGCGGGCGATGTTGTCCAGGCACAGGGCGTCGAGTTCGGCGCTGTCGGGCGCTTGCCCGCGGGCAACGATGAAGGCGATCACGATCTCGCCCCATTCGGCATCGGCCTGGCCCACCACCGAGACCTCACTCACTGCCGGATGCCGCAACAGTACTTCCTCGACTTCGCGTGGGTAGATGTTCGAGCCGCCGGAAATGATGACGTCCTTGCTGCGGTCCTTCAGCGTCAGGAAGCCATCCTCGTCCATGCTGCCGACATCACCGGTATGCAGCCAGCCATTGCGCAAGGTTTCGGCGCTGGCACCGGGATTGTTCCAGTAGCCGGCCATCACCGTGTCGCCGCGGACCAGGATTTCGCGGATCTCGCCGGCGGGCAGCGGCCGGTCGTCGGCATCGGCGACCCTGACCTCGACGCCGGTGAAGGCATGGCCGACCGAGGCCAGGCGTTGTTCGTAGCGCGGATGCGCGGTGTCCGCATGAAGGGCCTTGTCGAGGCAGGTGATGGTCATCGGCGATTCACCCTGGCCGTAGATCTGCACCAGCTTGCAGCCGAAACGCCGCAGCGCCGCTTTGCAGTCGGCCAGGTACATCGGACCGCCGCCATAGACGATGGTCTTGAGTCCGGAAGTATCGGCAGCGCCGGGGTGATCGACCAGGCGTTTGACCATGGTCGGCGCGGCGAACATCGTGACGCCGTGGTGCGCCTGCAGCAATGCGTAAATTTCGGCCGGGTCGAAGCCGCCCGATTCGGGCACCACATTCACGCCGGCACGGGCGACGTGGGGCAGCATGTAAAAGCCCGAACCGTGCGACATCGGTGCGGCGTGGATGATGGCGTCGCCGGGGGCAATCGTGTCGACGTCGGACAAATAGTTGAGGATCGCCGCCATCGCATTGCGATGGGTCAGGGTCACGCCCTTGGGCCGGCCGGTGGTGCCGCTGGTATAGAACAGCCAGGCCGCATCGTCGGCCAGGCGCGGCGCAATAGGCATCGGCTCTGCGGTGAAAAGCCGCGCATATTGCGGCCCGTCGACGTCGATCACTTCTTCCACGCCGGCAACGGCGAGCGGGGCCAGCGCCGGGTAGAGGTCTGCGGTGGCGAAGCACAGGCGCGCGCCGCTGTCGGCGAGGATGAATTCCAGCTCCTTCGGGTGCAGTTTGGCGTTGATCGGCACCACGGCCAGGCCGGCGTGCCAGCAGGCGAACATCAGCTCGACGTACTGCGGGCAGTTCTTCATCACCAGGGCGACGCGGTCGCCGGGTTTCAGCCGAGCCGCCAGCCCGGCGGCAAGGCGGCCGACGCGCGCCGCCAACTCGGCATAGCTCGCCAGCAGGCGCGTGCCATGGGCCAGCGCGGGTCGTTGCGGGTGCACGTGCGCAGCACGCAAAAGCAGCTGGGCGATGTTTATGCTCATGGGCCGGAATGTAGCAAATTTCCGTGGGAGTTCGTCCTGCATCGCTGAACGCGTCCGCGGAACGAGCGGGCAAGAGGCGCAACAACCTGAACGATATTACGCAGACACTCCGCCATCTGACCCGTCCGCATTGCGCCACATCATGTTTTTCATGGTGCAGTTAACCACCTGCCCGCATGAGGGACAGGTGGCCTGCAGCCCTTCCGCGATGGCGCTTTCGAGAGACTCCAGGTCCCGGAACGCCACGGGGCAGGCGAAGATGGCGCGGCAGTGGCCGCATCTGATTCTTACGTCCGAAATTGCGGTCATGACGTGGGTGGCTTCCTTCTTTCTTGCAGTTTTTCGCAACCGGCAATTCAGGCGATGCCCGGATTGCCCTTCATGCCGATCAGCTTTGGCACATTGACTTTGCGCGTGCTGACGGTCTTCTTGTCTTTCAGCCAGCGGCCAACAACGTCCCACACCGGTTCCCCGGTCGCCGAGGGATCCACCGGCGCCCAGCCGGCCACCTTGTAAATCTTGTCCGCCACCATCGGTCTGTCATGGAGGCGCATGTCTGAAATGCGGCTGCCCGCCCTGGCATTCGGGTCGCAGCTGTAGCTCATGCCGCCAACGCGCACCATGTCGCCGCCCTGCTGGTAATAGGGGTCGGGGTTGTAGAGGTTGTCGGCGATGTCTTCGAGGATTTCCTTGACGCGCTCGCCCTTCATCTCGTTCAGGGTCGAGGCGGGATAGGTGATCGCGGTCTGGTCCATCAGGTGTTCGAAGGTGATCGCGCTGCCCGGCAGCAGTGTGGTGCCCCAACGGAAGCCAGGCGAGAAGCCGATGTCGGCGCCCCTGACTTCCATGATGGCATCGAGAATCAACTGATCCCAACTGCCGTTGAAATTGCCGCGCCGGTAGAGCAGGCCTTCGGTAACGGCGAGTTTCTCTTCCAGTTTCGCCTTGTGCGGGGCGCGTACCTTGTCGATGTAGCTGGCCATTTCGATGTCGGCCGGCAGCAGATTGGAGAAGATCGGCAACAGCTTGTAACGGAAATCCTGAACCTTGCCGCCGCGCACGTCGAAATCGAGTACGGCGAGGAACTTGCCGTTGGAGCCGGCATTGGTAACCAGTGTCTGGCCACCGGCATTCTTTACGGTGATCGGCCGCGGTACGCCGTCATGGGTGTGGCCGCCGAGGATGGCATCGATGCCGGTGACGCGGGTGGCCATCTTGAGGTCGACATCCATGCCGTTGTGCGAGAGGACGACGACGACCTTGGCGCCCTTGGCGCGCACCTCGTCGACCATCTTCTGCATGTTCTCGTCCTGGATGCCGAAAGTCCAGTCGGCCATCATGTAGCGAGGGTTGGCGATCGGCGTGTAGGGAAAGGCCTGGCCGATGACCGCGATTTGCACGCCGTTCATCTCGCGCATCGCGTAGGGCGGGAATACCGGGTCGCCGAAGTCGGTGGTTTTGATGTTCTGGGCGAGAAACTCGATCCTGCCCTTCAGATCCTTGTCGACGATTTCCTGCACACGCTTGTCGCCGAGGGTGAATTCCCAGTGCGCCGACATCATGTCTACGCCGAGCAACTTGCAGGCATCGACCATGTCCTGTCCCTTGCTCCACAAGGCGGTGGCGGAGCCCTGCCAGGTATCGCCGCCGTCGAGCAGCAGCGCGCCGGGGCGCCCCGCACGCAAGCGCTTGGCCAGCGTGGCCAGATGCGCAAAGCCGCCGACCTTGCCGTAGGTCTTGGCGGCCTGGGTGAAATCGAGATAGGTAAAGGCGTGCGCCTCGCGCGTGCCGGGCTTGATGTTGAAAGCCCTGAGCAGGTGCTCGCCGACCAGATGCGGTGCCTTGCCCAGCGCCGTGCCGATGCCGAGATTGACGCTCGGTTCGCGGAACCAGATCGGCAGCAGTTGCGCGTGGCAATCGGTGAAATGCATGAAATGCACGTTGCCGAACTTCGGCAGGTCGTAAAGCGCGTCGGCATTTCCCGCGGCGAGCAACGGGCGGGCGTCCAGCGCCGCGCCGGCCACCGAGGCGGCGGCCAGCATTTGCAGAAATTCGCGGCGGTTCATCGAGGACATCGTGATACCTCTTGCGGAGGAAATCCCACCGGGGGATACCGTCCCCGGCTCGAACGCCGGGGACATAAAAAAGCCTGACCGAGATCAGGCTTGGGGAGCGAACATAAGTCCTATTTGTTTGCCGGCGACTCGGGATCGAGCAGCAGGGCGACCAGATCCTTGATCTGCTTTTCGCCCAGCGCGCCGATATGGCCGAAGCGCGGCATGTCCGAACAGAGGTTGTAGGCCTTGGCGTTGTATATTTTCGAATACACGTATTTCTGAATATCCGGTTGGGTGCCGCGCAGCTTGAGGAACTGATACAAGCTTGGCCCGATGGTGCCGAATGAAGTTTCTTTCGGACTGATCTGGTGGCAGTTGTAGCAGTTGCCGCCTACCGGCAGGCCGGGCTTGTCGGACCAGGTAAAGCCACGACCGCTCTGTGCCAGCTTCTCGCCGGCCTTCCAGTCGCCCATCAGCTTGCCATCGGCCGGATACTTGACGTCGGCCAACTGGTCAGCTTCCATTGCCCTGCCGACGCCTTCTGGCGGTTTGTTGCCGGTGCGATTGCAGACGGCCTGCAAGCCGTCTTCGGCGAGGCGGTCGATGGATGCCTGGCCTCTCGGCTGGAAGTCCTTCTTGATGACTGCGATGGCCTTGGCGCGATAGTCGCCTTCCGCGGCGGCCGGCAGGGCAATCATGAGGAGGGTGGCCATGGCGGCCGGCATAATATTGTTTTTCATGTCTGTCTCCCTGTTAGCGCTTGATGCCCGGGCCTTTGTAGACCTGGCCGTTGGCGTTGCCGATCATGTAGGTCAGCAGGTATGCGACCGCGTCGGAGGCGTACTTCGGTTCCGGGAAACGCTGCTGGCGGAAGCAATCGCCCATGCGCCACTGGTGGGTGAGCATCACGCCGCCGGTCATGCGATAGCCCGGCCAGCCCTGGACGCCCTTCATCGCGCCGGCAGGCGTGCTGAGGTTGGGCAGGTTCTGCATGCGGATGCGCTTGCCGTCAGTGCCGTGGCAGGTGTTGCAGGAAAAGTCGTAGGGGCCGGCGCGATAGGCTGCAATTTCCTTGCCGATTTCCCAGGCTTCACGCACCTTCGGCTCCTTGAGCGGCACGGCGATCTTCATGTTGCGCGAATGGCCGGCGACATAGGTCACCAGGTTGGTGATGTCGGGCGTGAAATTGGCATTGGCAAATGGCTTCTTGGCGATGTCGTCGAACTTGAATCCTTGCTTTTCGACCATGCACCAGACGATGCGGCGTTCGGCATCCATTACGGCATCGGCATCGGCGAAGTAGCGCGGCATCTTCACATAGGCGCCATCGATCTTGCCGACTCCCTGACCGAGGTCGCAGCTTTCGGCCAGCGCGACATTCTTCGGGCCGCGTTTGGTCTTCCACTGTTCTTCACCCTTCATTTCAAAGAGTTCGGCCGGATTGCTGTCCTCCATCTCGGCGCGAAACTTCTCGAACTCAATGGTTGCGGCGTCTTTTGCTTCGACCACCGGCGCGGTTTGGGCTGCGGGTTTCGCGACCGGCTTTTTGGGCGTCTGGGCGAATGCACCACCCATGATCACGATGGCGCAGAGCGCGCCGATGAGGTTTTGTTTCATAGTCTCCTCCTGTCAAGGAATGGGGCGGGTGTGGCCCGCACCGGTTTTTATTTGTGGATCAAAAAGTCAGGCAATGGCTGCTTCGTCGGTTCTTTTGTCTCCCTTGTTGTCTACCCAATTGACCACGACTTTGTCGCCGACTTTGGCGCCCTTCATCTTGAAGCCGAACACCGGGTTACGCGACACGGAAGTGCCGACAAGGCCTTCTACGACCTTCTTGCCGCCGACCTCGACCGTCATTGTCTGAATGAAATGGGGGGGCACCGCGTTGCCGGCAGCGTCCTTGCGCTGGCCGGTTTCCATGGGATGGGCCATCAGGATGCGAATTTCTGCGACATCGCCCTTCATCGTTGCACGAATCTTCATCGGATCTGCCATGGCGTATTCCTCCTTATCTTTGTTTTTGGATCAGCCGCCGCAGCCGCCGACGGTAACCTTGACTTCCTTTTGCGCGGTATAGAACTTGCCGTCCGCTTTCGCGATCGCCTTGACCAGGGACGTCTGGCCCATTTTGAGGCGTGCCGAAACTTCCGGCAGGGCGCCGTTGGCAAAATCGAAAGACGCGGAAAGCGGCTGTGGGTTCTTTTCGACCAGAATCCAGATCGAACTGGTGTTGGGAATGTTGCTCACGACATCCACCGGCACCACGGCCCCATTTTCAGCTATGTCCGGAACCCTCAGGATCAGGTCCTTGCTGTTGCTTGGTGCGCCGGCGCCTATGCTCTTTAGCGCGCCTGCCGTGTCCTTCGCTTCGAAGGCGGCCTTGTTCCACTCGGCTGCCAGTACTTGCTCCGGGCGCAGGGCGCCGGCGGCGATCAGGCCGGCCAGCACGCCACTGGCGGTAGCGCTTTTGAGTACCGTTCTGCGGGTTGTGTTCATGGGGTGACTTTCTCCTCTGGTCGTGTTTTATTGCTCAGGTTTATATTGTTCAGACTAGCATAGCGCATTCTTTCCGGCTTTTCCCGGCTTGGCAAATCACCTGTCGTAATGAGGAAATCAAGGGACCTGATTCAGCGCGGCCCGATGTCTCGAATTTCCCCGTCGGCAAACCAGGCAGATCCTTGTTCAAGAACATCGCATTGGCAATTGATCGGTCAATCAAAACATTTGATTCGCGTTTCGACAGCGCGAAGTTACATAGTATCCGGCGCCGGACAAAAACACACAAAGCGGCGGCGTCTCACGCATTCGCCTTGCCGTGTCGCATTTATAAACCAAGGAGGACATCAATGGACATCATCAAGCGCGCACTCATCACTCTCGTCAGCAGCGGATTTCTGTTTGTCGCCGGCAACGCGCTGGCCCAGGAAACACCCACTGCGGCGCCTGCCGGGGTCAGGCTGGTCGAGGCCAAGGCGGTGCAGGACCTGCAAGCCAAGGGCGCGGTGCTGATCGACAGCCGCAAGGCCGCCGAGTTTGCCGAGGCCACCATCAAGGGCGCCATCTCGGTACCCTATGATCCAGAGAAGAGCGCAAAGGATGTGAACTTCGATGCGGCCCAGGACAAGTACGACATGGGCAAGATTGCCGACAAGAACAAGGACTACGTCGTGTTCTGCAATTCGGGCACCTGCTGGAAGTCCTACAAGGCGGCTGTCATGATGGCCAAGGCCGGCTACAAGAACGTGCATTGGTATCGTAACGGCGTTCCCGACTGGAAGGCGCGCAAACTGCCGATGGAATAAGTTTCTGTGTCATTCCGTCCATAGACACCAGAGGCGTCCCGCGCGCCTCTGGCGTTTTTATGTTCGCGGCGCCCCGCCGCGGACGGTAACCCCTGGTGGGATTGGTTCTCAACAAGCGGCAGAGGAGGAACAGGCATGGTCTATACAAGAAAGTCGCCCGCGCTATTCATCATCGGTCTGGTGATGCTGCTGTGGGGCTGGCTCAACGCCAGCGGTAACATTGATGGCATACAGCAGTATTTTCAAAAGAGCGCGTACTCCGACCACATGAAGGTCAAGGAGAAGTTCGACGCTGAATTCCGCGTTGCCACCGAGATGGCGGCGGCGGAAAGCAAGCCGGCGCCGGAGATGAAGATGCCGCGTTCAAAGTTCGACGAGGCCAAGGCCTTCCAGACGAAGATGTGCTACATCTTCGGTGGCGTTGCGACCCTGCTCGGCCTGCTGATCATGGTGTGGACGCCGAAGGAGGGCAATCTCGACTATTACCTGTCGATCTTTCCCGGCATGGCCTACATCCTGATGATCGCCTTTCTCGTGCGCTGGGGCCTGGATCCGATGTTCGGAAACTGGGGCAAGGCAGCACAACCGACGCTGGGCTGGAACTTTGCCAGCATCTTCAACCTCAACTACGTGGTGCTGGGCATCGTCATCGGCATCGTCATTGTCAACGTCTTCAAGATTCCGGACTGGGCAGCCAACGGCGTGCGCACCGCACGCTTCTTTCTCAAGACCGGCGTCATCCTGCTCGGCGCGCTCTACAGCGCGACCGAACTGGCGCAGCTCGGTGCGATATCCGTGGTGATGATCGGCGTTTTCGTGCTCGGCTCGATCGGCGTTGTCTTGTATATGGGCAGGCGCATGAACACCGGCAACTCGATGACCGCGGTGCTCGCCTCGGGCGTGGGTGTCTGCGGCGTCTCGGCGGCGGTGGCGGCGGCGCCGGTGGTCAATGCCAAGGCGGCTGAAATCGCCTACACCATCGGCACCATCCTGGTCTGGGGCGTCGGCTGCATGTTCCTCTTCCCGACCGTCGGCCACATGCTTGGCATGGGTCCGGTGCAGTTCGGCGCCTGGGCCGGTACCGGCATCCTCAATTCGGCGCAGGTCGCCGGCGCGGCGCTGGCCTTCGATCCGCACGGCATAGAGACGCTGAAGGTCGCCGAGATATTCAACATCACCCGCGTGCTGTTCCTGCCCATCGTTGTGCTCTGGCTCGCCACCTGGTATGTCAAGCACGAGGTCGGCGCGGAGAAGGTCGATCTCGGCAAGGTACTGTTCGCCAAGTTCCCGGTGTTCGTGCTCGGTTTCATCCTGATGTTCCTGCTCTCGACCCTGGGTGCGTTCACGCCGTCCGGCCACTACCAGGGCAAGTACTTCAGCAGCGAGCAAATCAAGGAAGACAAGTTGCTCAAGGGCAAGGAGACCAGGGCCATTGAGAGCGAGCTGGCGCGCCTGAAGGAGCCTGCCGGCGCCAAGCAACTGCAGGATTTCTTCACCGAGAAGGCGATCAACATCGGCCAGCGTCATGCGACCCCGGAGGACGCCCACAAGGGTCTGGCCGAACTGATCGCCAACAAGAAAATGACCACTCGCGACCAGGAGAGGCTGCTCAAGGCGGTCGGCAAGATGAAAGGTCTCGATGCAGTCACCGCGAACGCCATCGACAAGGCAAGCAAGGCGGCCTACCACAGTTCGAAAACGATCGGCGCTTTCCGCGATTGGCTGGCCTGGTTGTTCTCCATCGGCCTGATCGGCCTTGGCATGCAGATCACCATGGCCGCGCTGAAACAGGCCGGCGGCACACCGCTGATCATCGGCGGCGTGGTGGGCACGGCCAAGGCGGTCGGCTCGCTGATCGTGGTGCTGCTATTCGTCAAAGAATTCATTTAGGGAGACAGATCATGTCGGAACAAAAATTCGAGCGCGGCACCAGCCTGTCGATTTTCGTCAGCGACCGCAGGGAAGACATCGGTTCGCTGATCTTCGCACTGCTGATCGCCATCGGCATCGTCCTGGTCGTCGGCAAGTAAGTCGCTTGCTCATGCAACACCGGCCCCGTCCCGTTCAGCGGGGCGGGGCTTTTCAATGTTCTCTTATGAAAACACCACTCAAGCTGCTGCTTTGCCACCACGGTACAACCGGTGCCAGGCGCGCCGAGGAACTCGCCCATGAGCTTGCCGTGCCGGGCACCACAACCCTTGTCCATTGCCTCGTGGTGCCCGAATTCTGGGCCGGCATGCAGGGCGACGACTGGCTCAACAACGCATCGACACGCGACGCCTTCGGCGACTACGTCGAAAACATGCTGGAGAACGACGCGAAACGAGAACTGGTCGCGGTCGCGTCGCGCTGCAAGGAACGCGGGCTGGCCTACGAATCCGTGATGCGCTTCGGTAATCCGGCCGAAACAGCGCTCGCCGTCGCCGGCGAAATCGGCGTCGATCTGGTCGTCATCGGTTCGCCGCGGCAGAAGGGCGAGGAGGGCCTCAATTCGCGCATGGAACTCGAAAAATTGGTGCGCGGCCTCACGTGTCCGCTGTTGATCGCCCCGCATCCGTGAGCGAGGAGCCGGCAGTAACGGCCGGCACGGACACCGCGCAAGAGGATATCGCCCGCGCCGAGACCCGGGTTCCGATCGATGCCGACGCCATGTTCGAGTTCGTCTCGGATGTCGAGCGGCTGTTGCGCCTCAATCCTCACCTCGCCATCGAAACCTGGCAGCACCTGCCGGATGGCATTTGCTTCGCTGCGCTCAACGAGATGACCGGACGGCGTATCGAGACAGTGATCCGCGTCGAGGCGACGCAGGCAACGCACAGCATCGTCCTGCGCTACGCCAATGGCCTCAAGCGCGCAACGAAGCTGATGGTGGAAAGCGGAGAAGGCAAAGGCTGCCGCCTCGTCGTTACCGAGCACTACCCGGTCATCGCAGATGCGCGGGATCCGCGCGTCGCCGAAGTCGATCGCAGCCTGATTCCCTGGGTCAACGCCATTCGCAGCCATCTGCTCGGCGGCGAACGCTGGGGCTGGCTGCCAGGCTATGCCTGGTGGGCCGGTCGCTTCATGCCGGGAATGCTGCCGCGCCAGCGTCGCATCGTGCGCATGATCGTCTGGGTCAGCGTGCTCGAATTCGTCGCATTCCTGTTGGTCGCGGCAATCTTCTGGGCGGAGCAGCGGGGCGGCTGAAAAGACAGGACATGAACCGGACCTGGATCAAAGCTCGATCTGGGTGCCGAGTTCAACGACGCGATTGGTCGGGAGTTTGAAGAAGTCGGTCGCCGAACTGGCGTTGCGGAACATCCACATGAACAGTATCTGGCGCCACAGGGTCATGGCCGGCACCCGGTTGGGAACGATGGTTTCGCGGCCAAGAAAGAACGACGTTTCCATCATTTCGATCGGTGCCATGCCGTGCTCGGCGCAATGCTGCAGCGCCAGTGGAATGTTGGGATCGTCCTTGAAGCCGTAATTCAGGACGACGCAGTAGAAGCCTTCGCTAAGCGGTTTGACCCGAATACGCTCGGATTCGTCGACATGGGGAATGTCTTCCATGTTGACGTTGAGCAGGATGATCCGCTTGTGCAGTACTTTGTTGTGCAGCATGTTGTGCAGCATTGCCCGCGGCACACCATCGGGACGCGTGGTCATGAAGATGCCAGTGCCTTCCACCCGGTGCGGGCCACCGTACTGCAGGCTGGAGATGAAGGCGTCAAGCGGGATTGAATCCTGCTGCAGTTTCTCGTAGAGCAGGGTGCGGCCACGCTTCCAGGTGGCGAACAGGGTGAATATGCCGAGGCCGAGCGCCAGCGGAAACCAGCCGCCATCGAGTACCTTGATCAGGTTTGCGGAGAAGAATGCAAAGTCGACCACCAGGAACAGCGCGAGAAACAGGCCGGCCTGCAGCCAGTTCCAGTTCCACAGGGCGCGTACCACGACAAAGGCCAGCAAGGTATCGATCATCATGGTCAAGGTGACTGCGATGCCGTAGGCGGAGGCCAAGTTCGACGATGACTTGAAGCCGAGGACAAGGATGATCACGGCCAGCAGCAACAGCCAGTTGATGTTGGGAACATAAATTTGCCCCTTTTCGCGTTCCGAGGTGAACTTGACCGGGATTCGCGGACAGTAGCCAAGCTGCATGGCCTGGCTGGTGAGCGAGAACGCGCCTGAGATCACCGCTTGCGAGGCGATGACGGTGGCGGCTGTCGCCAGGCCGACCATGGGATAGAGCAGTCCATCCGGAACCAGCATGAAGAACGGGCTCTTCACCGCTGCCGGGTTATCCAGGATCAACGCACCCTGGCCGAGGTAATTCAGGTAGAGGCAGGGAAAGACATACCCCAGCCAGGCCCACTTGATCGGCCGCCGGCCGAAATGACCCATGTCGGCATACAGCGCCTCGCCTCCGGTGATCGCCAGCACGACCGCGCCCAGGGCGAGATAGGCGTGAGAGCGGTTCTCCAGGAAGAAGTGCACTGCATACCACGGGTTTATGGCGGCGATTACGTCGGGATGCCTGAGGATATTCCACGCACCAAGTAGGCCGAGGGTACCGAACCAGAACAGCATTACGGGGCCGAACAAGGCGCCGACGCTGGCCGTGCCTCGCGGCTGAAAGAAGAAAAGGCCGCAGAGGACAAGTACGGTGATGGGCACGACATAAGGCTTGAACATCGGTGTCGCGACTTCCAGCCCTTCGACAGCCGAAAGCACCGACATTGCCGGGGTGATTACCGCATCGCCGTAAAACAGCCCGGCACCGAAGATGCCCAATATCGACAGCAGCCACAACATGCCCGGCCCGGCGCCGCGGGTGCGCAGGGCGAGCGATGTCAGGGCCATTATTCCGCCTTCGCCGCGGTTGTCGGCGCGCATGATGAACATTACATACTTGAGCGAGACCGTTATGGTCAGCGCCCAGAAAATCAGCGAGAGAATGCCCAGCAGATTATCCGGCGATACCGCAACGGCATGAGGACCGTTGAAGACTTCCCTCATGGTGTACAGCGGGCTGGTGCCGATATCGCCGTAAACCACGCCCATTGCAGCTATTGAAACAGCGGCGAGGCGGGGTTTTGGCGGATCGTCGGTATTGTTGCTCTGCACCATCGATGAATTATAGGCGCATTGTGGGACGCTCAACTTTGTCGGATAATGCGCGCCTCGCGCAGCATGAATTGGAGTGCTGCGACATCCCGGGCCGGGGTGACGGAATCGGTAGACGTAGCGGTCTCAAACACCGCCGCCGCAAGGCATGGGGATTCGACTTCCCCCCCCGGCACCAAACCTTTTGTGGACGCCAATGTCCGCGTGATGTCGTCGCGGGTGGTGGGGATGGTATTTCTGGGGGGGTAGCAGACGTCATGCCGGAACCAGAATTGGCGAATTCCGGATTACACTTGGCTGTCTGGGCACGTGTTCAGTCTTGCGGAGGGAGTGTTGTGATTTCGCCGAATGCCGGAGTTTCTGTGACCATCCTGCGGGCGCTGCCGATCTTCGAGATGCTCGACGACGACAGTCTCCAGCCGCTGACTCGTGTGGCCATGCTGCGTAAAATTCCCCGGCATACCGTTGTGCTGAGTGCGGGAGACCGTACCGACAACATCTATTTCGTTCTTTCAGGCGCCTTGAAGGTGCAGGTGAGTGACGAGGAAGGGCGCGAGGTCATTCTCTCGATGCTCGGGCCGGGGGAACTATTTGGCGAAATGGGGGTGCTTGACGATCACCCGCGCTCGGCGACAGTTCTCGCGGTGGAGTCAAGCGAAGTGGTGGTGATGGGGAAGGAGCATTTCAAGCAATGCCTGGCGGCGAATCCCGACGTATCCCTTTTCATCATGCGCAATCTGACCAGGCGTTTGCGGTTGGCCGACCGCAACATTGAAAGCTTGGCGTTACTCGATGTCTATGGGCGCGTTGCACGCCTGTTGCTGGAGGCCGCGGAGACGGTCGACGGGCGAAAGGTGGTCACGCGCAAAGTTACCAAACAGGACATCGCGAAGATGATCGGCGCTTCGCGAGAGATGGTCAGTCGCGTAATGCGCGATCTCACTGCCCAAGGGCTTATCCACGAGCAGGACGGCCAGCTGATTCTGGTTGATCTGGCGGCATTCAGGAGGCATGGCGACGTCGATGCAACCGCCTGAGCATCTACGCACCGCATGGTGCCACTGACTCTCGCCGATTTCGACTATGCGCTGCCGCCGGAGCTGATAGCCCAAACGCCTCTGCCGCTGCGTTCGGCAAGTCGCCTGCTGGTGGTCGACGGCGATCGCCGCACGGACGGCAATTTTGTCGATTTGCCACGGTTGCTGAGGGCCGGCGATCTGCTGGTGCTGAACGACAGTCGAGTGCTGCATGCGCGCCTGCTGGGACGCAAGGCGAGCGGGGGTCAGGTCGAAATCATGGTCGAACGCCTGCTGGCCCCTGACGTAGTGCTGGCTCAGGTGCGGGCGAGCAAATCACCGCAGCCGGGTAGTCGCATGCGACTTGCAGACGTGCTCGATGTCGAAGTGCTGGGGCGCGAGGGCGAGTTCTATCGCTTGCGATTTCCCGGCGACGCCGCCGAACTGATTGAGCGTTATGGTCGCCTGCCGCTGCCGCCCTACATCGAACGTGCCGCGGAGGCTCCCGATGAATTGCGCTACCAGACCGTGTATGCGCGGGAAAAGGGGTCGGTGGCGGCACCGACGGCGGGTCTGCACTTTGATCAGGACTTGCTGGCGAAATTGTGCGAAAAAGGCATTGGCATCGCTTACGTCACCTTGCACGTGGGCGCGGGAACGTTTCAGCCGGTGCGAGCCAACGATCTGACACAGCATCGCATGCATACCGAGCGCTATGTGCTACCGCAAGCTACCGCAGCTGCGATTGCAGCCACCCGGGCACGCGGCGGACGTGTCGTGGCGGTCGGTACCACTTCTTTGCGTGTGCTGGAATCGGCGGCGCTGGAGGGCGAATTGAAAGTCGGCGCTGGCGAGACGGCGCTGTTTGTTACTCCGGGCTTTGATTTTCGCGTGGCAGATATGCTGGTCACCAATTTCCACTTGCCCAAATCCACTCTGCTGATGCTGGTGTCAGCCTTCGCCGGCCTTGATGAAATCCGTGCTGCCTATGACCATGCAATTGCAGCCGGTTATCGCTTCTTCAGCTACGGGGACGCCATGTTATTGCACCGAAGGTCACCGGAATGAACTTCGAACTGTTCGCCACAGATGGCGCGGCACGGCGCGGGAGGATGGAACTGGCGCACGGCACGGTCGAAACGCCGGTGTTCATGCCAGTGGGTACGTATGGCGCAGTCAAGGCGATGTCCCCCGACGAACTGATCGGCATAGGCGCCTCCATCGTCCTCGGCAATACTTTTCATCTGTGGCTGCGTCCCGGGCTGGAGGTGATCGCGGCGCACGGCGGGCTGCACCGCTTCATGGGCTGGAACGGGCCGATCCTGACCGACTCGGGCGGCTTCCAGGTGTTCTCGCTGGGCGATCTGCGCAAGATCAGCGAGGAGGGCGTCAAGTTCGCTTCGCCGATCAACGGCGACCGGCTGTTCCTGACGCCGGAGGAGTCGATGCGCATCCAGCATGCGCTGAATTCGGACGTGGCAATGATCTTCGACGAATGCACGCCCTACCCGGCGGACCTGGCCACCGCGGCGGAATCAATGCGCCTCAGTTTGCGCTGGGCGCGACGTTCGCGTGACGAGCACGATCGTTTGCAAAATTCAAACGCCTTGTTCGGCATCGTGCAGGGCGGGATGCACGAAACGCTGCGCGACGAATCGCTGGCGGCGCTGGTTGGCATCGGTTTCGATGGTTTTGCCATCGGCGGCCTGTCGGTGGGCGAACCCAAGGAGGAAATGTCGCGCATTCTCGCCCACACCGCGCCACGATTGCCGGCGGACAAGCCGCGCTACCTGATGGGCGTCGGTACGCCGGAAGACTTGGTATACGCGGTGGGGCAGGGCATCGACATGTTCGACTGCGTGATGCCGACGCGCAATGCCAGGAACGGCTGGCTGTTTACCCGTCGTGGCGACGTGAAGATCAAGAACGCGCAGCACAAGACCGATACCCGGCCGCTGGATGAAAGCTGCGGGTGCCATACCTGCCGCAATTTTTCGCGCGCTTACCTGCATCATCTGCATCGTATTGGCGAGATCCTCGGCGCGCGGCTCAATACCATCCACAACCTGTTTTACTACCAGACGCTGATGGCGGAAATGCGCGCCGCCATCGAGCAGGGCGACTTCGCCGGATTTCAAGTTCGCTTTAGCCGGGGGCGGGCCGGCGAGCAGGTATAATTCGTCGGTTAAGTCCGACATTCATGGAGAGTCATAGTGCTGATTTCAAATGCTTACGCGCAGGCGGCCGGCGGCGCCGCCGATCCGATGGGTGGCCTGATGGGCATGTTGCCCATCCTGCTGATGTTTGTCGTGCTGTGGTTCGTCATGATCCGGCCGCAGATGAAAAAGGCCAAGGAACAGCAGAAGATGGTCAGCGAACTGGCCAAGGGCGATGAAGTGATTACCCAGGGCGGCATCGCCGGGCGCATTGCCAAGGTGGGCGAAAACTACCTGAGCCTCGAAGTGGCCGAAGCCAAGGATGGCCCGGTGGTGATTACCGTGCAGAAAAGCGCCGTGGGTGCACTGTTGCCCAAGGGCACATTGAAGAACCTGTGAAACGTGAAATGTGAAATGTGAAGCGGCAAGGCAAGGCGCCTGTTGTTTTTGCGTTTCACTTTTCACGTTTCACTTTTCACGGCCTGACAAATGAATCGTTATCCCCTCTGGAAAAACATCACGGTGCTGGTCGCCGTGGTGCTTGGACTGCTCTACACTTTGCCCAACTTTTTCGGCGAAGCGCCGGCCGTGCAGGTGGCCAGCGTCAAGTCGACGCACAAGGTTGATGCCAAACTGATGGCCCAGGTGCAGGACGCGCTCAAGGCAGCAGCCATCGTCCCGCAAGGTATCGTGCTCGACCTGAACAGCGTGCGCGTGCGCCTGGCAGACACCGATACCCAACTCAAGGCCAGGGACGTCGTCGAGAAGGCGCTCAATCCCGTTGCCGCCGATGCGACCTACAGTGTGGCGCTGAACCTGGTATCGAATTCGCCCAATTGGCTGACCGGCATCCACGCCTTGCCGATGTATCTCGGCCTCGATCTGCGCGGTGGAGTGCATTTCCTGTTGCAGGTGGATATGAAGGGCGCGCTGACCAAGCGTCTGGATTCGATCAGCGCCGATTTGCGCAGCCTGATGCGCGACAAGAACATCCGTCACGGCGGCATCGGCCGCGAAGGACAGAGTGTGGCGATTCGCTTCCGCGAGGCGGATACGCGTGAGAAGGCGCGCGTCGCCCTGGCGGATAACCAACCCGATCTTGAGCTGCTGGACGCGCAGGAGGGTCCGGATTTCAAGCTCGTGGCGACGCTCAAGCCGGCGGCGCAGAAGCGCATCCAGGAATTCGCGGTCAAGCAGAACATCACCACCCTGCACAATCGCATCAACGAACTCGGCGTCGCCGAACCGGTCATTCAGCAGCAGGGTGCGGATCGCATCGTGGTGCAATTGCCGGGGGTCCAGGATACGGCCAAGGCCAAGGATATTCTCGGTCGCACGGCGACGCTGGAAGTGCGCATGGTCGATGACGAAGCCAGCGCCAATCCGGGCATCATGGAGCAGGCGGCGCGCGGCCAGCCGCCGCCCGGCACTGAATATTATGTCGAGCGCGGCGGGCGCGGCCTGCTATTGAAGAAGCAGGTGGTGCTGACCGGCGAGCGTTTGACCGATGCCCAACCCGGCTTCGACAACCAGACCCAGGAGGCGGCGGTGCATTTGTCGCTTGATTCAGCCGGGGCAAGAATCTTCAAGGATCTGACACGCGACAACGTCGGCAAGCGCATGGCGATTTTGCTGATCGAAAAGGGGAAGGGCGAGGTGGTGACCGCGCCGGTGATCCGCACCGAGATTGGTGGTGGCCGCGTCCAGATTTCAGGCCGCATGAGCACCATGGAAGCCAACGATGTGGCGCTGCTGCTGCGGGCCGGGTCACTGGCGGCGCCGATGGAAATCATAGAGGAGCGCACCATCGGCCCGAGCCTCGGTGCAGACAACATCGCCAAGGGTTTCAACTCGACGCTGTGGGGCTTTGCTGCCATTGCCACCTTCATGATGGCCTATTATCTGCTGTTCGGCGTGGTGTCCGTGGTGGCACTGTCAGCCAACATGCTGCTGCTGGTGGCCCTACTGTCCCTGCTGCAGGCGACCTTGACCTTGCCCGGCATTGCTGCCATCGCACTGGCACTGGGCATGGCCATCGACTCGAATGTGCTGATCAATGAACGCGTGCGTGAGGAACTGCGTAACGGCAGCACGCCGCAGGCCGCCATCACGGCGGGCTACGAGCGTGCCTGGGCGACGATTCTCGATTCCAACGTGACCACGCTGATCGTCGGCATCGCTCTGCTGATTTTCGGTTCCGGTCCGATCCGTGGGTTCGCTGTGGTGCATTGCCTCGGCATTCTGACGTCGCTGTTCAGTTCCGTGGTCCTGTCGCGCGCAGTGGTCAATTTGATCTACGGTCGCCGCCGCAAACTGGAAGCGCTCAGCATAGGCCAGATCTGGAAGCCCGGCCTCGCTACCAAATAAGGGAACAGGACTCGCAATGGAATTCTTCCGCATCAGAAAAGACATCCCCTTCATGCGCCATGCGCTGGTGTTCAACGTCATATCGTTGCTCACTTTCCTGCTGGCGGTTTTTTTCCTGGCCAACAGGGGACTTCATTTTTCCATCGAGTTCACCGGCGGCACTCTGCTCGAAGTGAATTACGCGCAGGCGCCGGATCTCGAGAAGTTGCGCAAGCAGATGGAGATGGATGGTTTTACCGACACCCAGATACAGAATTTCGGTTCCTCGCGCGACGTGCTGATCCGCGTGCCTTTGTCGAAGGACGCCGAAACTTCCAAGGTGGGCGATCGCGTCATGGCCTCGCTGGCGAAAGTCGGCGCTGGCGGTACGGCGGCGATCGCCGCCCCGACCCTGAAGCGAGTCGAATTTGTCGGCCCGCAGGTGGGCAAGGAACTGGCGTCGGATGGGGCGATGGCGTTGCTGCTGGTGGTATGCGGCATCGTGCTGTATCTGGCGATGCGTTTCGAATGGCGCTTTGCCATCTCGGCCATCATCGCCAACCTGCACGACGTGGTGATCATCCTCGGCTTCTTCGCGCTGTTCCAGTGGGAGTTTTCTCTTCCCGTACTGGCGGCGGTGCTGGCGGTGCTGGGCTATTCGGTCAACGAGTCGGTGGTGGTGTTCGACCGGGTGCGCGAAACCTTCAAGAAAAAACGCGGCCTGACAACTCCCCAAGTTCTTGATCACGCCATCACCAGCACCATTTCGCGCACCATCATCACTCACGGCTGTACGCAGATGATGGTGACGTCGATGCTGATTTTCGGCGGTCCGGCACTGCACTACTTTGCGCTGGCCCTGACCATCGGCATTTTGTTCGGCATCTATTCCTCCGTCCTGGTGGCCAGTCCGCTGGTGATGTGGATGGGCGTTTCCCGCGAACAGTTCATCCAGGTCAAGGTCGAAAAACAGGAAGCCGTGGTCTGACGCATTGCGCCTCCGCGCGGAGGACTGCCGACGCGAGCCCGGCGAGACCGGCTATTCGGTTGCCGTGGCGAAGACGTGTTTTACGCGCAGAAGGCCCTTGTCTTCCGCGGCCAGTGTTAGCAGGCGGTCGATATTGGGATGCTTGCCCGGATTTTGGCGCGCGTCGTCGGTATGCTCGGCATAAAGTTCGATGCCTTTCCGGGCCGCCTCCGCGGTGATCGCGCCGTAGATTTGTGCGAGATGGTTGTAGATCGACAGCGAGCCGGCTTGTCCCGGCTTGTTTTCTATGGTGGCGGCAACCACACCGTCGCTATCGAGCAACTGGATTGCCGCGAGGTGCGAGATGCGCGGAAGTTGCTTGAGGTTGTCGGCAAAAGCCATCTCAAATTCGCTTCGCCAACTCAGCCGCCTTGCCTATATACGCCGCAGGAGTCATTTCAAGCAGACGCCGGCGGTCGCTTTCCGGTAGCGGTAGTTTGGCGATGAACTGGCGCAGGGTGTCTTTGTCGATGCCCTTGCCGCGCGTCAATTCCTTGAGTTGCCCATAGGGGTTAGGCACGCCGAAGCGGCGCATCACGGTTTGCACCGGCTCGGCGAGGACTTCCCAGGCGTCGTCCAGATCCTCGGCGAGGCGCTGTGGGTTGGCTTCCAGCTTGTTCAGTCCGCGCAGCGTCGAGTCGAATGCCAGCAGCGTATAGCCGAAGGCGACGCCCATATTGCGCAACACGGTGGAATCGGTAAGGTCGCGTTGCAGACGGGAGATCGGCAACTTTTCGGCCATGTGGCGAAGTACGGCATTGGCCAGGCCCAGATTGCCCTCCGAGTTTTCGAAGTCGATCGGATTCACCTTGTGCGGCATGGTTGACGAGCCGATCTCTCCTTCCTTCAATTTCTGCTTGAAGTAGCCCAGTGAAATGTACTGCCAGATGTCGCGGTCGGCATCTATCAGGATGGTGTTGGCGCGAGCCATGGCATCGAACAATTCGGCCATCGCGTCGTGCGGCTCGATCTGAATGGTATAGGGATTGAACTCCAGGCCGAGCGACTCGATGAAGCGGCGGTTGAAGTTCTCCCAGTCAATGTCCGGGTAAGCTGCCATGTGAGCGTTGTAGTTGCCTACGGCACCATTGAACTTGGCGGCGAGCGATACGGTGGAAATCTGGGCGCGGCTGCGCATCAGTCGCGCCGCAATGTTGGCTACTTCCTTGCCGAGCGTGGTTGGTGTGGCAGGCTGGCCGTGGGTGCGGGCGAGCATCGGCAACTCGGCCAGTTGGTGCGCAAGTTGGCGCAGACGAGCTATCACTCGGTCAAGTTCCGGCAACAGGCTTCCCGCGACAGCGTCCTTCAGCATCAGCGCATGCGAAACATTGTTGATGTCTTCAGAGGTGCAGCCGAAATGGATGAACTCGCTGACGCGCATGACCGCCGCGTTGCTCGCCATGCGTTCCTTCAGCCAGTATTCCATGGCCTTGACGTCATGATTGGTGCGGCCCTCGATGGTCTTGATGGCTTCAGCATCCGCCACGGAAAAACTTGCCACGACACCGTTCAGGTCGGTGATCGCGGCATTTGAAAATGCCGGGCATTCGGTGATTTCCTTTGCGGCTGCAAGAGCTTTGAGCCATTCGATTTCGACTCGAACGCGATTGCGGATGAGACCGTATTCGGAGAAATGGACGCGCAGACTTTCGACCTTGGACGCGTATCGGCCGTCGAGTGGCGAAAGTGCGGTGAGTGCGGTGAGTGCGGTGAGTGTCATGTCTTTGGCGAGGGGATGTCGATACGCGTTGAAACGCCGGCAGTCGTGTGAATATTAGCACGCAGGCCCGCACTGCCAGATCACCAGTCCGAGGTCGGCGCAGGGTCGCATGCTATAGTTTCGCTGTCCAAGATTTTTGTGATTTGACGAAATGAAACTGATCGGTTCTCTTACCAGTCCCTATGTCCGCAAGATCCGTATCGTGCTTGCGGAAAAGAAGATCGATTTCGATCTGGTTCTCGATTCACCGTGGGCGGAGGGGAACCAGGTGGTGGCGGTCAATCCGTTGGGCAAGGTTCCGGTGCTGGTACTGGACGACGAGAGCCCCCTCTACGATTCACGCGTAATCGCCGAGTATCTGGATACCGTAGCCCCGAACAATCGCCTGATTCCCGCATCCGGAAGGGAGCGCATCAGTGTCAAGCGTTGGGAGGCTCTGGCGGATGGCGTTCTCGATGCGGCAGTAGCGGCGTTCCTCGAGTCGAGACGCCCCGATGGCGAGCGCAGTCCCTCGTGGATTGAACGCCAGCGCGACAAGACTATACGGGCGCTGCGGGTCATGTCCGATGATTTGGGGGAGCAGTCGTGGTGTCACGGCAACAGCCTGTCGCTGGCGGATATTTCGGCTGGATGTGCCTTGGGCTATATTTCTTTCCGGCTTGGCGACATCCGCTGGACCGAGCAATACCCCAATCTGGCCCACCTTTACGAGAAACTCATGCAGCGTCCCGCGTTTGCTGAAACCGTGCCGCAGGCTTAGCTATTTTTCAAGATCTCGGACTGGGCGGCGCTGCCATCGAGACGAGCGATTAGACGCGGTAGCAGGTTTTTTTCGGCTTGATGAGTGAGTTCTCCCATCAATTGATCGGCCAGTCCGTCCGTTACCTTGAGGACCGCTTGGGGCAATTCCTCATCCAGCCAGCGCGAAAGCTCCTCGCGCAGGGCGTCGAGATGCTGTTGCATGTGCGGCGGTGCGGTCGCCAGCGCGGCTTCGTGTTCCGTGACGATGTCGGTAAGAACAGGTAGATCATCGTCGGTCGCAGCGGTCTCTGTGGCCAGTGTCGGAGATCCGGCAACAAATACCCGGGTGCGTCGAATCAGCGCATCGGCCTTGCGCAGGAGGTCCACCGTATCGTCGTCAGCCATCTTCTAAATGCTCCCCGATATATCGCGGGCTTCCAGCGGATAGCCACGCTCGCGATAAAAGCGGAAGCGCTCACGGCCAGGCAGCCTGTCGCCATCTTCAACGCTGATGATTTCGACCAATTGCCGAAAGCGGCTGAAACCGGGCGGGATCTCGTCCGACAGATTCAACAGGCAGTTGTCATGCAGGGGGCTGTCTAGATCCGATGCGAGAACGATCGGACTCTCGCCAGCCAATTTGTCGTCGGCCCGGCAGTGAGGCGTAAAGCCGGTTGCCGGGTGCATCCACAACAAGCGGTCGAGTTGCTCACTGCGTTCGCCCGTCGGTACGTATACCAGCACCGGTCTCGCTTCCATGCTTGAGTTCGCGAGCCACGCGGCGATTGCCTGGAGTCGGTCGCGCGCGCCATGGAGGAAGGTTATTTGGGTCATCCGCGCTTCCGCTTGCCGGTGGGCTTCTTGGTGTGAATCGCGCGATCCATCAGGAAATGGGCGAGCAAGGGTACGGGACGTCCGGTTGCCCCCTTTTCCTTCCCCGAGCGCCACGCAGTACCGGCGATGTCCAGATGAGCCCAGTGATACTTGTCCGTGAAGCGGGCGAGGAAGCACGCGGCCGTTATGGTACCCGCCGGCCGACCGCCGATATTTGCCATATCGGCAAAGTTGCTCTTGAGCTGTTCCTGATAGTCATCCCACAGGGGCATTTGCCAGGCACGGTCATAGGAGTCATGTCCGGCATCGAGCAATTCCTTCGCGAGGCCCTCATTGTTGGCGAGCAGGCCGGTGGCCACGTGCCCGAGTGCGATCACGCAGGCGCCCGTCAGCGTGGCGATATCAACCACGCACTCCGGTTCAAAACGCTCGACATAGGTGAGCGTGTCGCAAAGTATCAGCCGACCTTCGGCATCGGTGTTGAGGATCTCGACCGTCTGGCCCGACATCGAGGTGATTACGTCGCCTGGTTTGGTGGCGCCTCCGCCTGGCATGTTTTCCGTAGACGGGATGACGCCGATGAGATTGAGGGGTAGCTTCATCAGGGCAGCCGCCTTGAGTGTTCCCAAGACGCTGGCGGCACCGCACATGTCATACTTCATTTCATCCATTTCCGGTCCCGGCTTGAGTGAAATGCCGCCGGAATCGAAGGTGATGCCCTTGCCGACCAATACCACCGGCTTTGTTCCGGAGACGCCTCCGGCGTGGCGCAGGACGATGAATTTGGGTGGCTCATGCGAGCCTCTGGCGACGGAAAGCAAGGTGTTCATGCCGAGCTTTTCCATATCGGTGCGCTCAAGAATATCGACACTTAAGCTGTAGGTCTTGGCGAGTTGTCGCGCCTGGTCGGCGAGATAGGTCGGCGTGCAGATGTTGCCAGGCAGATTGCCGAGATCCTTGGCCAGTTCCACCCCTGCCGCAATCGCCAGTCCTTCCGCCAGCGCTTTTTCCGCGATCGCCAGTTCATTGCGGCGGGTGACGCAGAATGTCAGCTTTCTCAAAGGGCGGCGCACTTCTTCCTTCTTTGATTTGAGGCGATCAAACCGGTAAAGCGTTTCCTGAACGATCAGCGCGGCCTGACGAATCTTCCAGGCAACATCCCGCTTCTTGACAGGCAACTCCGTCAGGTAGAGGGTGCCGTCGAAGCCGCCGGTTTCATTGAGTTGTCGAACAGCGGTCGCCAGCGCGGCGCGGTATTCCTTTTCTCTGAATTCCTTCTCTTTGCCGAGTCCTACCAGCATGACGCGATCCGCCTCGACGCCGGGAACTCCATGCAGCAACAGGTTGGTGCCGGCCTTGCCCTCCATGTCGCCACGACGCAGGATATCGCTGAGAAACTGGTTAGCTGCGGTATCGATCACCTCCGCTGGCGCAGAAAGCTTTCTCGGCTCGAAGACACCGACCACAACGCAAGCGCTGCGCTGCTTTTCCGGGCTTCCGCTTTTTATGCTAAATTCCAAAATGCTCTCCTTGTGGATTGCGGGAAATGGCAGAAACTGATCGGTTTCGGGTAATTTCTGTTCGCACCTCGATTATTCCCCAAGTTTTCACTAAAAGTCAAAGCAGACACCCTTTACACGATGATTTTTCAGCGCGCCGCAATTCGCGAGTTCACGCATACCGCGGCGGGGGTTTTCGTTGCTCTCTTTGCCATCCTGATGACTACCCAGCTAATTCGCCTGCTGGGAGATGCGGCAGGTGGAAAACTAGCGTCTGAAGCTGTCATTGCCCTTCTCGGCTTTCGCGCTATCAGCTACCTGCCGGTGATGCTTTCCCTGACGCTTTTTGTTGCCGTGCTGATGACCCTGTCGCGCTGGTATCGCGATTCCGAAATGGTTGTCTGGCTGGCTTCCGGCATTCCTTTGACCGCATGGATCAAGCCGGTACTGAAGTTTGTCGGGGCGCCCGTGGTCGTGATCGCGATTCTTTCATTGTTGCTGGCGCCCTGGGCGACGCAGAAGAGTGAGGCCTACCGTCAGAGCATGGACCAGCGCGATGACGTCGCGCGCGTATCGCCGGGCGCTTTCAATGAGTCGGGAGCAGCTGACCGGGTGTTTTTCGTCGAGAGCATGGCCGGCGAGGAAGGGATGGTGAAGAACGTTTTCATCAGTTCCATTCAGCAGGGTCGCCTGGGCGTGATGGCGACGGCGCAAGGCCATACGGAGACAACGCCCAATGGCGACCGCTTTCTTGTTCTTGATCGCGGCCGACGTTATGAAGGTACGGCTGGCACTGCAGAGTATCGGGTGATGGAATTTGATCGCTATGCCCTGCGGATTGAAACCAAGGAGGCCCGTGGCTTTGACGAGTCGCCGCGCACCAAGCCGTTGTGGGAACTTGTAAGGGATCCGCAGCCGGCATATCTGGCCGAGCTTCTCTGGCGTCTCGGTTTGCCGCTTGCTGCCCTTAACCTGGCCGTACTGGCCATTCCGCTGTCTTTCGTCAATCCGCGCGCCGGTCGCACCAACAACCTGATTTTTGCCCTGCTCACCTACATGGTCTATAGCAATTTGCTCAGCGTCAGTCAGGCATGGGTTGCTCAAGGAAAATTGCGTTTCGAGATAGGTGTCTGGGCGGTGCATGTCGGTATGTTCCTGCTTCTTGTAGTGTTGTTTTATCGGCGGCAGAATCCTCTGGCGTGGGGAAAAGTACGATGGCGCTGAAGGTATATGAGCGCCATCTGGCGCGGGAGATCTATGCGTCTACGGCCTTGGTATTGACGGCATTCCTGATGCTGTTTGCCTTCTTCGATCTGATCCATGAACTCGAGAGCATAGGCAAGGGCGATTATCAGCTTCAGCATGCGCTGGGCTATGTAGCGCTGACCTTGCCAGGCCGCCTGTATGAACTGTTTCCGATCGGTGTGCTGATCGGCACACTTTATGCGCTTACGGTACTCGCGCGTCACTCCGAGATTACCGTACTGCGTGCCGCCGGCCTCTCTACCCGCGAACTGCTGGGCACATTGGCGAAGATCGGACTGGTATTCGTCGGCTTGACGCTGCTCGTCGGCGAATTTGTTTCCCCACCAGCCGAGCGGGCAGCCCAACAACTCAGGCTCAAGGCAATGGGTTCACTGGTGGCCCAGGAATTTCGGTCCGGTCTTTGGGTCAGGGATGAGCACGCGTTTGTGAATGTTCGCGAAGTGCTCCCTGATGCTTCTCTGCAGAATGTGCGCGTATTTGAGTTCGATGACCGGTTTCAGCTGTTGTCGATCAGCCAGGCCGAGCGCGGACGCTATCTTTCTGGCGGTACCTGGTCGCTTGAAGGTGTGGTTCGCACTGTATTTTCGGGGGATGCGGCAAGAGTGGAACGATATGGCGAACTCAATTGGAAATCGGCACTCAATCCTGATCTGCTCGCCGTGTTATTGGTAGTTCCCGAGCGCATGTCGCTGGTCAATTTATATCTCTATATACGCCACCTGAGTGGAAACCAGCAGAAGACCGGCCGTTACGACATAGCAATGTGGAAAAAGTTGTTCTATCCGCTCGCCGCATTGGTGATGATGGCCCTGGCTTTGCCGTTTGCCTATATGCAGGATCGCATGGGAGCGGTCAGCATTAGGGTATTTGCCGGCATCATGCTGGGTATTGGCTTCCACATGTTGAACGGACTGTTTTCGAGTCTCGGCGCAATCAACAGTTGGCCGCCCTTCTTTTCCGCGATTACGCCGAGCGTGCTTTTCTTGATGACGGCCGCCGGAATGATATGGTGGGTTGAGCGACGCTGATTGGCGTGACCAGGTTCTGTCAGTCGCGCTTGAACACCAACCGGGTGCCGGCTAGCCGGTCATGAAGGAATTGGCGGTCGCGATCGAACAGTGCCCAGAACACTCCCGCACCGAGATAGATGACGCTGGGCCAGGCCAGAAGATAACGCAGCGCCAAGCGCGCCAGAGATGGTTGCGCACCGTTGGGGGTTGACAGCCTGATCTTCCACGTCTGCATCGCCAATGTCTGTCCACCGTGATGCCAGGACCAGATGAAATAAGCACCAAGTACCACAAATACATGGCTAATCAACACCCAGCCCGGAAAAACGATGCCGAACCCCATCCCTACGGCAAGATGCGGCAGCATGAAGCCTACGGCAAGCACACCCAGCAATAGCAGGCTCTCGTAGGTCATGCTGGCTATGCGGCGACCAAGGCTTGGCAGTTGAGCCGCAGAAGCGGCGGCGGAGGCTGACATGGCTTTTGGCGTTCAGCGCGGGGTCACTTGGGCGGCTGGGGTCGGACTATTCGTTGCGGTTTGTGGCTTGGGGGTCGCAACGGCCTGCTTTGAAGGTGCAGGGCGTGGGGTGGGCTTCTGGGTTGCCTCGGCTTTCAGCCGGATCTTCTCGCTTTCCGGCAGCTCTTTGTATTCCTGCCACTTCAGCTTGACCGCCTCCTTCTTTTCTGGCGGATCCTTTCGCAGCAACTTGTAGTTGTCCCTGGCGCGCTTGCGCTCTTCCGGTGTGAGTTTGGCCCAATCAGTCATCCGCCGCTGCATGCGGGCCTGCTCATCGGGGCTCAAGGACTTGTAACGCTGGACAATACCGAGCCACTTCTTTCGGTGGAAGCCGTTCATCTTGTCCCACTCGGTGGAAAGTGGCGCGAGAACCCGCTTCTGCTCGGCGTTTAGCTCAGTCCAAGACGGCTGTGACAGCGGAGGAGGGACAATGACTGCATGGCCAGATGGAGAGGCCAGCCAAAGCGCTACTGCGAGGATGAGTCCGAAGCGCGCTCGAGCCATGCGTGGAAGCCTCGATCAAGATAAGCGGAAGGGGGCAGTTCGTCGGCAAGGAGGGCGCTGTCGATTTCCTCATACTCCTGAGCCTGTTCAAAGGCATTCCAGTAGTACGTACCCATCGCGCCGATGCTCAGGGCCATGACGGCAAGCAGGTTACGGGCGTTGGAAAAAAACGCAAGCTCCACGGTATGTCCGATTCCGGCAATGCGCAAACCTCTCACAGGCACTGACTGGAGATTCAAGGCGGCTTGACGGGCCTGATGGAGGCGCACGGCCACATTCCGGTCAAGGGCATCAACACCCTGATTGAGAATCTGCCTTGCTTTATAGCCGAATTCAGTATCTTCTTTCATAGCTCTATGCCTTTCGCCCTGAGTGCTGTAGCCAGAGTATGGGTGGCGCGCGAACAATGCGTCTTCACGCTGCCTTCCGAACAACCCATCGCCACCGCCGTTTCGGCAATATCCATTTCCTCCCAATAACGCATAAGGAAGGCTTCGCGTTGACGCGGCGGCAGCTTCTCGATCTCTTTTTCAATGACACCAAGGAGTTGCGATCGCTCCAGTTGCCGGTGCGGTGGCGCCAAGCCTTCTGACTCAGTTTGTGCAGCATAAGTTTCAAGCGGATCGGCATCTTCATCATCGTTGGGAGAAAGCGACGACAGCAGGGTTGTCCACATGGACCTGACCTTGGATCGCCGATAGCTGTCCCGGATCGCGTTTTGCAGGATTCTCTGGAACAGCATAGGCCATTCCGCAACCGGACGCGCACCGTATTTTTCCGCGAGTCTCATCATCGCGTCCTGGACGATGTCCAGCGCGGTCTCCTCGTTACGAATGGCGAACATGGCCTGTTTGAAGGCGCGTCGCTCTATGCCGGCAAGGAAATTTGAAAGTTCGGTTCGGGAACTCAGGGGTGGCTCCTGCCAGCGATCAGCAGCTTTCCGGTACGAAGTTCAGACTATATCCGCAAGCGATGCCGTCTCCGGCGGGAGTATCAAAGACATAAATCTTGACCATTCGCGGACGAGTCAGTAAGGTTATACGTTTCACTCGAAAAGTGTAACAGGTGTAATCAATGCAGCTAACTGGCGCAGAAATTGTAATGAGGTGCCTGCATGAGGAAAAGGTCGAATACGTATTCGGCTATCCCGGCGGCTCGGTTCTCTATATTTACGACGAACTCTTCAAGCAGGACAAATTCAAGCATGTCCTGGTTCGTCATGAGCAGGCGGCTGTCCATGCGGCGGATGCCTATTCGAGATCTTCCAACAAGATAGGCGTCTGCCTGGTTACTTCGGGGCCAGGCGTGACAAATGCCGTGACGGGGATTGCCACGGCGCACATGGATTCCGTTCCGATAGTGATCATCAGCGGGCAGGTCCCCACCGCCTACATCGGGCAGGACGCCTTTCAGGAATGCGATACGGTGGGCATCACCCGGCCCTGCGTCAAGCACAATTTCCTGGTCAAGGATGTCAAGGATCTGGCAATAACCCTTAAGAAGGCTTTCTACATCGCCAAGACCGGCCGCCCCGGTCCGGTCTTGGTTGATATTCCGAAAGACATTACGAATCAGAAGTGCGAGTTCGAATATCCCAAGACGATCACCATGCGGTCCTATAACCCGGTGCTCAAGGGACACAGCGGACAGATCAAGAAGGCGGTGCAGATGCTGCTGGAGGCCAAGCGGCCGATGATTTATGCCGGTGGCGGGGTCATTCTCTCCGATGCGGCCGAAAGGCTGACAAAGCTTGCCCGCCGTCTGGGGTATCCGGTGACCAATACCTTGATGGGTTTGGGGGGCTATCCGGCGACCGACAAGCAATCGCTCGGAATGTTGGGCATGCATGGCACCTATGAGGCCAACATGGCCATGCAGAATTGTGATGTCCTGATAGCCGTCGGAGCCCGATTCGATGATCGCGTGATTGGCAATCCGGCGAATTTTTCGGCAGTTCCGCGCAAGATCATTCACATTGACATAGACCCGTCCTCGATTTCCAAGCGAGTCAAGGTCGATGTGCCCATTGTCGGCAATCTGCCGGATGTGCTCGACGAAATCCAAAAGCTTCTGGAAGCCTCGGCTGGCGTACCTGATCCGAAAGCGCTCGCCGCCTGGTGGAAGCAGATCGATGAATGGCGTGGCAAAAAATCGCTCAAGTACAAGCAGGGCAAGGAAGTCATCATGCCCCAGTACGTAATAGAGAAACTCTACGAGGTCACTGGCGGCGATGCCTACATCACCTCCGACGTCGGTCAGCACCAGATGTGGGCGGCGCAATACTATAAATTTGACAAACCCCGGCGCTGGATCAATTCGGGTGGTCTGGGTACCATGGGTGTCGGTCTGCCTTATGCAATGGGCGTACGTTTCGCCAACCCGAAAGCGACGGTCGCATGCGTAACGGGTGAGGGCTCGATTCAGATGAATATTCAGGAGCTATCGACGGCCAAACAGTTTCGTCTGCCGATCAAGATCATCAATCTCAACAACCGCTATTTGGGCATGGTGCGTCAGTGGCAGCAGATGTTCCACGGCAACCGTTACGCTGAATCCTATTGGGACGCTTTGCCCGACTTCGTCAAGTTGGCAGAAGCCTACGGGCATGTCGGGATGAAAATCGAGCGTCCGGCCGATGTTGAGCCGGCATTGCGCGAAGCCTTCAGTGCAAAGCACAAGAACGACCTCGTTTTCATGGACTTCCTCACTGATCAGACGGCTAACGTGTATCCAATGATCGCAGCCGGCAAGGGGTTGTCGGAAATGATTCTGGCCGAGGAACTGTAAGCATGCGACACATCATTTCCATTCTTATCGAAAACGAGGCCGGCGCGCTGTCCCGTGTCTCCGGTCTGTTCTCCGCACGCGCTTTCAACATCGAGTCGCTGACGGTCGCGCCGACGGAAGACGCTTCCCTTTCCCGCATGACCATCGTCAGCACGGGTTCTGACGATGTCATCGAGCAGATCACCAAACAGCTCAACAAGCTGATAGACGTCGTCAAGGTGGTGGATCTGTCCGAGGCCGCGCATATCGAACGCGAACTGATGCTGGTGAAGGTGCGTGCCGCCGGCAAGGATCGTGAAGAGATGAAGCGCATTGCGGATATTTTTCGCGGACGCATCATCGATGTCACGGATTCGACCTATGTCATCGAACTGACCGGCAACGGCTCCAAGCTGGACGCCTTCCTCGAAGCCATTGACCGCACACTGATCCTCGAAACCGTTCGCACAGGAGTGTCCGGGATCGGGCGTGGCGATCGAATTCTCAAAGTTTGACCTCTGAAACTACAGAAAGCTAAGGAAAACGAATGAAAGTTTATTACGACAAGGATGCGGACCTGTCCCTCATCATGGGCAGGAAGGTCACTATCGTCGGTTACGGGTCGCAAGGTCACGCTCATGCACAGAACCTCCAGGATTCCGGCGTCAAGGTTACCGTCGGTTTGCGCAAGGGAGGCGCATCCTGGGGCAAGGCCAAGAAGGCCGGACTCAAGGTTGAGGAAGTGGCCAAGTCGGTGAAGGATGCCGATGTTGTGATGATGTTGTTGCCCGACGAGACCATTCCCGCGGTTTATTACGGCGATGTCGAGGCCAACATGAAGAAGGGGGCTGCACTGGCCTTCGCTCACGGTTTCAATGTTCACTACAACCAGGTGATTCCGCGCGCTGACGTGGACGTCATCATGATCGCGCCGAAAGGCCCGGGCCACACGGTGCGTTCCGAGTATTTGCGTGGCGGCGGCGTACCTTCATTGATCGCCGTTCATCAAGACAAGTCAGGCAAGGCCAAGGATATCGCTTTGTCCTACGCAGCCGCCAACGGCGGCACCAAGGGCGGCGTGATCGAGACCAACTTTCGCGAGGAAACCGAGACCGACTTGTTTGGCGAGCAGGCGGTGCTTTGCGGCGGGCTGGTTGAATTGATCAAGGCCGGCTATGAGACGCTGACCGAGGCGGGCTACGCGCCGGAGATGGCTTATTTCGAGTGCCTGCACGAAGTCAAACTGATCGTCGATCTGATTTTCGAAGGCGGCATCGCCAACATGAACTACTCCATCTCCAACAATGCCGAGTATGGTGAGTACGTGACCGGCCCCAAGGTCATCGGTCCGGAAGCCCGTGCTGCCATGAAGGATGCCTTGAAGGCCATTCAGGAGGGCGCGTACGCCAAACAGTTCATTCTGGAAGGCCGCACCAACTATCCGGAAATGACCGCCCGTCGTCGCCTGATTGCGGCACACCCGATTGAACAGGTCGGTGAACAGTTGCGGGCGATGATGCCGTGGATCAAGAAGAACAAACTGGTGGACCAGACCAAGAACTGATTCCAGCACCGCGCTTATGCGGGCGCCGCATCTCGGCGCCCGCTGTTGTTTCTGGACGAAAGTGCTGTCACGGTTTTGATATTCGAGCGGACAACGACATCGGTCGCTGGTCTTTCCTGAGCAGTTAGAATAGGACTCGCCTTCCACTTCTTCCGGACCATGCCGCCCATCCTACCTCGCAAGGCGTTGATGAATCCCGAGTTGCGTCGGCGCGGCATTTATGTGCTGCCCAACCTGCTGACGACCGCTGGCCTGTTCGCCGGCTTTTACGCCATTGTCCAGGCCATGACCGGGCGCTTCGAGCACGCGGCGGTGGCGATATTCATCGCCATGGTATTCGACGGCCTCGATGGTCGCGTGGCCCGCATGACCCGGACCCAGAGCGCTTTCGGCGCAGAGTACGACTCGTTGTGTGACATGGTTTCGTTTGGCGCCGCTCCGGCATTGGTTGCGTTCGAATGGGCGATGAAGGGCATGGGCAAGTGGGGCTGGATAGCTGCTTTTGTCTATTGCGCGGGTGCTGCGCTGCGCCTGGCTCGTTTCAACACCAATCTCGGCGTGGTGGACAAGCACTATTTTCAGGGCTTGCCGAGTCCGGCTGCGGCAGCGCTGGTGGCAGGCTTTGTCTGGATCATCAACGACCTCAACATTTCCGGAGAAGATGTGCGCTGGTACGCTTTTGCTCTGACGCTTTTTGCCGGCATCACCATGGTCAGTACTCTGCGCTACTGGAGTGGCAAGGACATCAACCTGCGGCGCAGTGTGCCTTTCATGGTGCTTCCCGCCATCGTCCTTGGCTATGCGCTGGTGTCGTCTTATCCGCCCGGCGTTCTGTTCGCGTTGTTTCTGGCGTATGCCCTGTCGGGCTATGTCATGGCGGCATGGAATTGGCGCGGCAGGCGCAAATCTGTTGCGCGGCCGGAATAAAATCTTTATAGTGTTATCCATGTTTGCGACATTCATCGTTTCCGCACTATTTCTTGCACTCTCAGGCGCGCTGATCGCTCGTCTGCCGCTGCGCGCGAAGCTGCTTCCGCTGCTGCGCTGCGCGCGCTAAATATACCCCCCCCCCACAATCCGGTTGTACATAGTGTCTGCCCTGCAAGGGGCGGTATTAACCATTTTTTTGTCTTAGTTTCGGCTGCCGCGCTTAACACCAGCATGGCCGATGTTGGCCGCCACAGAAGCCATTCTTCCAGGAGATAACCATGTCCAAGGAACAGTTGATCATTTTCGATACCACTTTGCGCGACGGCGAACAGAGCCCCGGCGCTTCCATGAGCAAGGAGGAAAAGCTGCGGATTGCGCGTCAGCTTGAGCGGATGCGTGTGGATGTCATTGAAGCAGGCTTTCCTGCTGCGTCAAATGGCGATTTTGAGGCAGTGAAGGCGATCGCCGAGGCGATCAAGGATTCCACGGTTTGCGGCCTGGCGCGCACCAGCGAAGCCGATGTGCGACGGGCCGGCGAGGCGATCAGGCCGGCCAGATCCGGCCGCATCCATACGTTCATCGCGACCAGTCCTATTCATATGGAAAAGAAGTTGCGCATGACGCCGGATCAGGTCGTCGAAGCGGCGATTGCTGCAGTAAAGCTTGCACGCCAGTACACCGACGATGTCGAATTTTCCGCAGAAGATGCCGTCCGTTCGGACTTCGATTTTCTGTGCCGCGTTTTCGATGCCGTCATCAAGGCGGGCGCCACCACCATCAATGTCCCCGACACGGTCGGCTACAGCCTTCCCGAGGTCTGGGGCGAGCGTATGCGCAGTTTGATCGAGACCGTCGCTGGCGCCGACAAGGTGATCTGGTCGACTCATTGCCACAATGACCTCGGCCTCGCCGTTGCCAACTCGCTGTCTGCAGTGCTGGCCGGGGCGCGTCAGGTTGAGTGCACCATCAACGGTCTTGGCGAGCGCGCCGGCAATGCTTCTCTGGAAGAGGTAGTGATGGCCGTGCGCACTCGCGGTGACCTGTTCAGCTGCGACACGCGCATCGATGCCACGCAGATCGTGCCGGCTTCGAAACTGGTTTCGCAAATCACCGGCTACACGGTCCAGCCGAACAAGGCGGTGGTTGGTGCCAACGCGTTTTCCCATGAGTCCGGTATCCACCAGGATGGCGTATTGAAGCACCGCGAGACCTACGAAATCATGCGTGCCGAAGATGTGGGCTGGGCCACCAACCGGCTGACTCTGGGCAAACTCTCGGGCCGTAGCGCGTTCAAGACGCGATTGACGGAACTCGGCATCGAATTGCCGAGCGAAGAGGCCCTCAACCTGGCTTTCGCGCACTTCAAGGAACTTGCCGACAAGAAGCGCGAAATTTTCGACGAAGACATTTTCGCCATCATCGGCGACGAAGTGGTGGCGCCTGAAAATGAGCACTATCGCCTGGTCTCGTCGATGTTTCACTCGGAAACCGGCGAAGCGCCGCTGGCGCGCCTGACGCTTTCTGCGGGGGGTGCTGAGCGGCATGCTGAGTCAAGCGGCAGCGGTCCGGTCGACGCCACTTTCAAGGCAATTGAAAGCGTTGCCGCTAGCGGCTCGGAACTTCTGCTCTATTCGGTAAATGCCATCACCACTGGCACGGACGCGCAGGGCGAGGTGACAGTGCGTTTGTCAAGAGACGGGCGGATTGTGAACGGCCAGGGCGCCGATACGGATATCGTGGTCGCGTCGGCCAAGGCTTATCTAAATGCGCTCAACAAGCTGTGCTCCGGCCAGGAAAAGCTCAATCCACAGGCTTGACCGCCCTGGAGGGAGCAGAGATGCGGGCGTGGCCGAGGCACCCGGCGAACAGCAGCACCGCCAGAAAGGTCTCGGCCATTGCCAGCGTCTGGCTGGTGCCCTGGTCCGAGACCGCTCGTACCAGACCTTCAGCGACATAGGCCAATGCCAACATGGATGTCCATTGGTGGGTGTAGCGCGTGCCGCGCAGTATGCCGAACAGCGGCAGCAGCAGCGGCAGGGCTTTCAGCGCAAGCATGGAGCCGCCGGGACGCAACGGCGCCAGCCAGAGTTCCCAGGCAAGGCAGAGAAACAGCAGACTGATCAGGCTGCTCGACGCCAGTCGGTTGAACCAGGGATTCATGAAGCGAGTTTTTTTGCGGTCTCTGCCAGACGGCGACCGAGAGCGACGGCGAGCAGCTTTTCATGTTTGCTGGCAGCCGTATTGCCATCGCTGCCGCTGACGTGGCTGGCGCCGTAAGGTGTGCCGCCCTCGCGCGTCGTCGACAGTGCTGCCTCGGTGTAGGGAATGCCCAGGATCACCATGCCGTGGTGCAGGAGGGGCACCATCATCGAGAGCAAAGTCGATTCCTGTCCACCATGCATGGTTGTCGTAGAGGTAAACACCACCGCCGGTTTTCCGGCCAGTGCGCCCTTCAGCCACAGGGCGCCGGTGGAATCGAGGAAGTACTTCAGCGGTGCTGCCATGTTGCCGAATCGCGTCGGACTTCCCAGCGCGAGACCGATGCATTCTTCGAGATCGCGGACTTCGACATAAGGTGCTCCCTCATCAGGAATGGCGGCTTCCGTCGCTTCGCAGACTGCCGATATTCTGGGTACGGTGCGCAGGCGCGCGGCGATGCCGGGCGTCTGTTCGATGCCGCGGGCGATGTGGCGTGCAAGTTCGCTCACCGAGCCGTGCAGGCTATAGTAAAGAACAAGAATTTCCCGAGTTTCGCTCGCCTTCTTCATCGTCATGCCTCCAGTAGAATCCGATTATATGTGGCTCCTGGCACCCCTTCGGCTGATCGTGCGCACGGCACGCCGGTTTCACCGCGAGCATTGCGTGCAGACTGCCGCTGCGCTTTCGTTTGCCACTCTGGTTGGCCTGGTGCCGATGATTGCGGTGGCGTTTTCGCTGATTTCGCTCTTGCCCGTCGGTGCTGGTCTCGGTTTGGCACTGGAGAAGTTCCTTCTTGCCAATCTGCTGCCGGACAAGGCCGGCATCATCATTGCAAAATACATCGGCCAGTTTGCCTCTCGCGCCGGACGGGTGACCTTCTTCGGCATAGCGGGGCTTGCGGCGACGGCATTGATACAGATGCTGACCATCGAGCGGGCTTTCAACCATATATGGCAGGTCAAATCCAGCCGTCCCCTGTTGCGACGCCTGGCCATGCATAGCCTGGCGCTGTTGCTCGGGCCGCTGGTATTTGGGGCCAGTCTTGCGGCGATTTCATATGTTGCCGGCGTGTCGCTTGGCTTCGTCGCTGAGTCGTATTGGGTGAGTACTTTCGTGATCCGCGGTTTGCTGCCCTTCGCGTTCATGACCGCCCTGTTCGGCCTGCTCTATTGGGCGGTGCCCAACAAGCCGGTGAAGGCTTGGCATGCGGCCTTTGGCGGAGCGATGGCCGCTTTGGGCTTTGACGGCCTGCAGAAACTATTCACGCTCTATATAGCCGCCGGATTCAGTGTGAACGCGGTGGTTTATGGCGCCTTCTCCGCAATCCCGGTATTTCTGGTCTGGCTTTATACATCATGGAGCGTGATTCTGGGCGGCGCACTGCTGGTCGCCGAATTACCCCAATCCACTCGCGCCTAACGGGCCGTCGCGTTGCGAATGAATTCGAAGACTTCGATGCTGGACGTTTCGATGAGACTCCGGTGCGGCATGCATTCGACGATCTGCAAACGGGCGTCTTGTTCCTGCAACAACGTAAACGGACGCGCGTTGTAGTCGCCCCGCACCGTTAGAATCGCTTCACTGCGGCCGAGAGCCGGCAAGGCTGGCAGCAGCAGCGCAGGTATCGGCGGCTCGGGCTTGCTGGTGGCCACGGCCTGTATCCGTATCGGTTGTGCCGAAGGTGCCAGTACTTCCAGCCCCATTTCGATATGGCTGCTGTCGTTGCTGCGAGCCCAGCGCACAAGGCAGATCTGCCAGGCAGCGCCGGCACCGGTGCGCAAACCTACTGCGCAACCGGGCACGATGCCGGTAACCTTGCCGACGACATGCACGATCGCATAGCCCAAAGGGCTTTCGTTATGGAGCGTCCAATCGCTGTAGGTCAGATCGCAGTCGCCGGATTCAGGCTCCTGTGCCGAGCCACTCGCCAGAGCGGTCCACAAGGTACTCAGTTGCGTACAGACCTCTACCGGCAGGGTTTGAGGACGGCGATTGAAGCTTCGCCGTCGCGGCGCAGCCCAGCATTGGCGCGCTCGTTCCAGGGCATTGCGGTAGTCGGCGCCAGCGGCCTGCAATGGCAGACCGAGGGACAAGGGCGGCACGCCGTCGTTCAACTGGTCGAGATGCCGTGCAGCCAGATCGGCAAGTTCGCCAAACCGGAAATAGAGGCATAGCCCGCCTTCCGGCTGGAGGCGCGCGAGGGGTATCGGCGGCTGGTCAAGATTGGCATCGAGCCAGAACCAGTCTCCCGCCGCCTCGGGGCGAATCATGTCAATTCGGGTGATTGCGGCGTGAGTTTCGAGATAGTCCGCAAGGAAAGCGATCTCGCGTGGCGCGAGCCCTTCGGGTTGTGCTGCCATCAGCGCCAGCATTGCCTTGAAGCGCGCATCGATCGCGGTGATTTCGGCGGGAAGGGTCGCTGTCGGGTCGACCGATTCGTGGGCACGATGATAGAGCGCCTGGGCGTTGTGCCAGAAGTTGATTGGCGTGGGAGTCGCAATCAGCGCGGTGGCGATGAGTTGCCGCGACAGGTTGATGATTCCTTGCAGGCAAATTTGCGCTGTGCTGCGATGGATGCGGGCCAATTCCTGCGGGTTTGCTTGCCCGGCCATCTTTAGCCAGGTTTCACACAGTTCTGCACGCAAGCCTATCAAGTCATGGGCAACCGTGCCGAGGTGAATCGGCAACGGCAGTTTGATGTCGAGCAATTTTGGCGTGAGCGCATCGTCGATACGTCCAGCGCGCTGCTGGAGCAGTTCGTCTATTTTAAGGCGATGCAGAATCGGAAGTCCCAGCGAACCAATCGCGGCAATGTGCTTGCGCAAGGGCATCAGATCGAGCAACGGATCGTCCTGCAGCGGTTCGGCGAGCCAATCCAGTGCTTGCTTTAGCGGTATGGGCGGCGGCGGCGGGGTCTTCTTGCGGCGCATGATGAGCTTAACGGCCGGGAACGAATTGTGATTCTAGTAGAATCCGGTCGCCTTTTCTCTTGTTGCGATGCGAGGAATCCGAAATGACCAGCCTGCTCTCCGCCAAGCCGATTGATCCGCAGGATCGATTGATTGTTGCCCTCGATCTCCCGGACGTTGAGGCGGCGCGTGCCCTGGTTACTGAACTGGGAGATGCGGTGGTCTTCTACAAGATCGGGCTGGAACTGTTCATGACCGGCGGCTATTTTGATCTGCTTCACTGGTTGGTGAGTGAGGGCAAAAAGGTGTTCGTAGACCTGAAGTTCTTCGATGTCCCCGAAACCGTGCGTTCCGCGGTGCGAGCCCTGGCAGGCAGCGGCGCGACATTTGCGACCATTCATGGCAATCAGGCCATTATGGAAGCGGCGGTGAAAGACAAGGGCAATCTGAAGATTTTGGCCGTCACGGTACTGACCAGTCTTGATCGCGGTGATCTGGACGATCTCGGATTCTCCTGCGACGTCGAAAAGCTTGTGCTTTCGCGCGCACGCCGCGCGTTGGCGGCCGGTGTGGATGGCATTGTTTCGTCCGGTCTTGAGGCGCCCATGATTCGGCGCGAACTCGGCGACAAACTGATGGTGGTTACCCCGGGCATTCGACCTGTCGAGAACAAGCCGGTTGACGATCAGAAACGTACCGTCGATGTTGCCCAGGCTTTCAGGAACGGTGCCGACTACATTGTGGTTGGCCGGCCCATCCGCCAAGCGGCAAATCCGCGTCGGGCGGCAATAGGCATACAGCAGACCATTCGCCAGGTGTTTTTCCCGTCCGGCGGGTGACGCAGCGGGCCAGCCGGCAGAGTCACGGCGGCCAATAACCCAATGCTACGAGGACCGTCTTACGACTTGACCAGCTTGATCAATTGGTAGAGCGTTTCCAGCGCCTCGCGCGGGCTGAGTTCGTCCGGGTTGAGATCGCGCAGGGCATCGAGCGCCGGATGCGGCGGTTCGGGCAGCGGCGGCGCGCTGGCGAACAGATCGGGCTGGGTCAGCGAACCGACTTCGCGGTTTTCCAGCAGCGACAGGCGCCGCCGCGCTTCGCGCACCACGGCGGGCGGCATGCCGGCCAGCGCGGCAACCTGCACACCATAGCTTTGCGAGGCCGGGCCTTCCTCGACCGCATGCAGAAATACGATCTTGTGGCCATGCTCGACTGCGTCGAGGTGGACGTTGGCGCACACGGGGTAATCCTGTGCCAGCCGCGTCAATTCGAAATAATGCGTCGAGAATAATGTCCAGGCGCGGTTCTTCTCGATCAGATGGCGGGCGATGGCAAAGGCCAGCGCGACGCCGTCGAAGGTCGAGGTGCCACGACCGATTTCGTCCATCAGCACCAGCGACTGGTCGGTCGCGCCGTTGAGTATTGCCGCGGCCTCGGTCATTTCGACCATGAATGTGGAGCGTCCCGAGGCGAGATCATCCGATGCGCCGATGCGCGTGTAGATCGCATCGATCGGCCCCAGCCGGCAACGCGCGGCGGGCACGAAGCTGCCGCAGTGAGCGAGCAGTACGATCAGCGCCGCCTGACGCATGTAGGTCGATTTGCCGCCCATGTTGGGGCCGGTGATCAGCAGCATGCGGCGCGCCGGCGAGAGACGGGTGTCGTTGGCGATAAAGCTGTCGATTTGTCTTTCGACGACAGGATGACGGCCGTCCTCGATCTCGATCGCGGCCTCGTCGCAAAACTCCGGCTGGCGGTAATCGTGGCGCACGGCGGCCGTGGCAAAGGCGGTCAGGCCATCGAGTTCGGCAATGGCGCGGGCGATGCGCTGCAGAACCGGAATGTGGATCGCCAGCGCGGCCAGCAGTTCTTCCCAGAGCTGCTTCTCCAGCGCCAGTGCACGTTCGTTGGCCGACAGCGCCTTGTCCTCGAAACTCTTCAACTCCGGCGTGATGTAGCGTTCGGCGTTCTTCAGCGTCTGGCGACGGCGATAGTCGTCGGGAATCTTTTCGACATTGGCGTGGGTGACCTCGATGTAGAAGCCATGCACCTTGTTGAACTCGACCTTGAGATTACTGATGCCGCTGCGTTCGCGTTCGCGGGCTTCGAGTTCGATCAGGAAGGCGCCGCAGTTGTGCTGGATTGCCCGCAATTCGTCGAGGTGGGCGTTGTATCCCGGCGCGATGACGCCGCCTTCGCGAATCAGCGCGGCAGGTTCCACAGTAACGGCTTCGGTCAGCAGGCTGACGCAGGCTTGTGGGGTGGCCAGTGCGTCGGCCAGTTCGTTGAGCCGTGTCGCCGTACCGTCAGCGCCGACTCTTGTGCGAATGCTGTCGAGGCGGGCGAGGCTGTCGCGCAGCGAGGACAGGTCGCGCGGTCGGGTGCTCTTCAGGGCGATGCGGGCGGTGATGCGGTCAATGTCGGCGAAGCCGGACAAGGCTTTCGCCAGCGCGGCGAACGGCCCGTTGCCGGCCTCGCCGATCAGTGCGGCGACAGCTTCGTGGCGCGCGCGGGGAATGCTGCGCTCGGTTAGCGGGTGATGCAGGCAGTGGCGCAGCCAGCGCGAACCCATGCTGGTGGCACAGGTGTCGAGCAGCGAAAGCAGGGTTGGACTCGCTTCGCCGCGCAGGGTTTCGGAGATTTCAAGGTTGCGCCGGGTGGCAGCATCGAGTCGCAGAAAGCTGCCTTCGCGTTCCACGATCAGTTGAGTGACGTGGGCCAGCGCCTGCAACTGCGTCGCCTGTGCATAGCGGTAGAGCGCACCGGCGGCGGCCAACGCCAGTTCTTCGTCATGCACACCGAAGCCGGCCAGGTCGCGGCTGCCGAAGTGCTCGGCCAGAGCGTGCGCGGCGGCACGGGTGTCGAAATGCCAATCGGGTAGATGCTGGCTGACGGCGCGGCTTTCCGGCAAGCCCGAGCGCAGGCCGTCGGGCAACAGCAATTCGGCCGGACGCAGGCGCTCGAAGTGCGAGGGGAGGGCGTCGAGCGAGGTTTCCAGCAGGCGCAGGTCGCCGTTGGCGAGGTTGAGCCAGGCCAGCCCCGCGCGCTGGCGGTCGATGGTCAGTGCCAGCAGCAGGCTGTCGCTGCGGTCGTCGAGCAGGTTGGCGTCGGTCAGCGTGCCGGGCGTGACGATGCGCGTCACCGCGCGTTCCACCGGGCCCTTGGCCAGCGCCGGGTCGCCGATCTGTTCGCAGATCGCCACGGAGACGCCGAGCTTGACGAGCTTGGCCAGGTAGCCGTCGACCGCGTGGTAGGGAATGCCGGCCATGGCGATGGGCTTGCCGGCCGACTGGCCGCGCGCGGTCAGCGTGATGTCGAGCAGGCGCGCGGCCTGCTGGGCATCCTCGTAGAACAGTTCGTAAAAATCCCCCATGCGGAAGAACAGCAGCTTGTCCGCATGCTCCGCCTTGGCGCGCAGCCATTGCTGCATGACGGGAGTGTGCGCCGCCAGTTCGGTGGCAGATCTGGCTTGGGGCATGGTCAGTGCGTCTGTAGCCACTGATCTGGCGTGAACACTTCCGCTACGCCACGGGCGCGTTCGAGCATTTCTGCGTCCAGGGTAATCAAGGGCACCCTGCGGGTGGCGGCAAGGGCGACATAGACGGCATCGGCGCCGCGCAAACGGAAACGCATGGCAATGGACGCGGCTTCTCCTCCCAGCACCACATCAATGCTCGATTGCTCGATCCAGGTCTCAGTCAGCAGAAATTGCCTGATGGCCGGAGCGACCTCGGTTGAATCACTGCGCCGCGCAATGGTTCCGACTACTTCCGCCAGCGTCAGCGTGGGCAGGATCACGCTCTGGCGCAACTCTGCAAGCTGTCTGACCAATTCTATGGACCGGAGATGATGAGGTTCGCGTGCCATGAATGCCGCAATCCACACGCAGGCATCGACGACCATCAGCCGCGCCTTTGCTCGCGAATTGCCGCGACGGCGTCCGGCTCGCCCTGCCAGTGTTGGGTGACCAGTGCCGACAGTCGATCCAACTCGCGGTTGAACGATTCGATCTCTTGCTGTTTATCACCAGTTGGCGCCGTGGCGTCAGCGCCGACTTCCCGGCGCAAGAGGTTGGTCAGCCAGTCCTTCATGCTCAACCCTTGCAAGGCCGCAGTGGCCTTGGCCCGGCGGAAGAGGTCATCGGGCATTTCGATGGTAGTTTTCATTTCTGGGCCTCCGTAAATATGGGTTTACGGGATTTATGGTATTCCCATGCCAGCAATAATTCAATCCGGAGTGTCGGACAGTGCTTGCTGCCGACATCGGGCTCGGGTCAGGCCTTGAGTTTTGCGGTCAGATGCGGTGCGATGAGTTGCAGCAATTGCGAAAATATCTTCGGATTGCCGCCGATGATGTTGCCAGTCTTCATGTAGTTGCCTTCGCCGGACAGATCGCCCACCAGGCCTCCGGCTTCGGTGATCAGAAGGCTGCCGGCGGCCATGTCCCAGGGCGACAGGCCGAGCTCCCAGAAGCCGTCCATGCGGCCGCAGGCGACCCAGGCCAGATCCAGCGCGGCGGCGCCGGGGCGGCGCATGCCGGCGGTCCTTTGCGCCACCTCGCGGAAAATCGCCAAGTAGGCATCGATGTGATCGAACATGCGATACGGGAAGCCGGTGCCGATCAACGCTTCATCGAGCTTGACGCGCTTGGCGACGCGGATGCGCTTTTCATTGACGAAGGCGCCACCGCCCTTGCTGGCGGTGAAGATTTCATTGCGATTGGGGTCGTACACCACGGCCTGCGTCAGTACCCCCTTGTGCGCCAGGCCAATGGAGATGGCATATTGCGGCAGGCCGTGAATGAAATTGGTGGTGCCGTCAAGCGGATCGATGATCCACTGGTATTCGCTGTCCGCACTGGTGCCGGCCAGCCCCGACTCCTCTGCTAAAATTCCATAGGACGGATAAGCCTCGCGCAACACGTCCAGGATCGCGGCTTCCGCGGCGCGGTCGACCTCCGTTACGTAGTCGCTCTGCTGCTTGACATCGATCCTGAGTTTGTCGACGTCGAGACTGGCGCGGTTGATGATCGTGCCGGCGCGACGCGCGGCTTTGACGGCAATATTCAGCGTGGGATGCATGGATTTTTAAGGCGGGGCAAGCCGCAGGGGCGCATGTTGCGCGGGAAGTGCGCAATTCTAAACTATGAACACCGAGCCAATACCCGCCACCGTCACGCTTGATCGCATCCGCGTCGTCCTCTCCCACCCCAGCCATCCGGGCAACATCGGCGCGGCGGCGCGGGCGATGAAGACTATGGGCTTGTCGCGTCTGGTGTTGGTCAATCCAAAAGCCTTCCCCGATGTGCAGGCCGATGCCATGGCGACCGGCGCCACCGATCTGCTGGTGCAGGCCGAGGTCGTCTCTTCGCTGGCGGAGGCCCTGAGCGGCACCGTGCTGGCCATGGCCATGACGGCGCGCCGCCGGGAGCTGGCGGTACCCGCGCTGTGGGCCCGCGACGGCGCGGCGGAACTGGTGACGATGGCGGCTACCGGTGATGTCGCGCTGGTATTCGGCAACGAGACATCGGGGTTGTCCAACGATGAACTGGCGATGTGCCGGCGCTGGGCGATGATTCCGGTAAATGCAGAGTTCAGCTCACTCAACCTGGCGGCGGCGGTGCAGGTAATGTGCTACGAACTGCGGCTGGCGACGCTTGATCCGGGCCTGCCACCGGCGATTTCCGGCGCCGGCGAAATCGCCAGTCATGATGAGGTGGAGCGCTTGATCGCGCATATCGAGCGGGCCGCCCTGTCCAGCGAGTTCCTCGATCCGGCCAGCCCGAAACGTTTCGTTCCTCGCCTGCGGCGCCTGTTTTCCCGTGCCGCGCCAGAGAAGGAGGAGGTTGCCATCTTGCGCGGGCTGTTTGCCGCACTGGAAAAAGCCGCATCAAACCCAATTTGCAGGAAGTAAATGCAAATAAAACTTGACCCTGACGCCAGGTCTTTCTACCATTTCAGCAAATACTAATAGATTCCTCCATGTTCTCTCGTCTGCGTGAAGATATTTCCTGCGTTTTTGAACGCGACCCCGCCGCCCGTTCGACGTGGGAGGTGCTGACTTGCTATCCCGGCTTCCATGCCCTGACGCTGCACCGTTTTTCGCACTGGCTGTGGGGCGTTCGGTTGCGCTGGCTGGCGCGATTTCTGTCGCATTTCACGCGCTTGATCAGCGGCATCGAGATTCATCCGGGCGCCACCATCGGGCGCCGGGTGTTCATCGACCATGGCATGGGCGTGGTCATCGGCGAGACGGCGGTGATCGAGGATGAGTGCACGCTGTATCACGGCGTCACGCTGGGCGGCACGTCATGGAACAAGGGCAGGCGACATCCGACTCTGGAGCGCGGCGTGGTGATCGGTGCCGGGGCCAAGGTGCTGGGGCCGATAACCTTGGGCAAAGGCGCCAAGGTCGGATCGAATGCCGTGGTGGTGCGTGACGTTCCTGCCGGCGCGACTGCGGTGGGTATTCCGGCGCGCATCGTCGAAGACAAGAATGAGATCGACCGTGAAGTCAAGGCCGGCCAGATGGGCTTCTCCGCCTATGCCGTAACGCGCAACGAGGACGATCCGTTGGCGCAGGCGATTCACGGGCTGCTCAATCATGCCGTGGAAACCGACCGGCGCTTCGAAGCCCTGCTCAAGACCATGGCTAGGTCAGGGGTATCGCTTGAGGACGACGTGGCGACGGCCGACAAGTTTGACCCGAACTATCTGTCGAAAATAGTAGACTAAAAAGATCGGGATGCCTATACTTGATAAAAATGCTCAGGTATTGTTCCTGATGCGTTTCTCAACCGTATTACCCGACGGAGAATAAACATGAGACTGACGACCAAAGGACGTTTTGCAGTAACCGCAATGATCGATCTCGCCCTGCGCCAGCACAATGGCCCGGTCACCCTCGCGGGTATCAGCGAGCGGCAGAAGATTTCCCTTTCATATCTTGAGCAATTGTTCGGCAAATTGCGTCGGCGTCAGCTTGTCTCCAGTGTGCGTGGACCGGGCGGCGGCTATTGTCTGGCGCAACCGCTGGAAGCCATTTCGGTTTCCACCATCATCCATGCCGTCGACGAGTCGCTGGATGCAACCAATTGCGGCGGCAAGGGTACTTGTGCGGAAGACCTGCGTCCCTGCATGACTCATGAATTGTGGACCAGCCTGAATGAAAAGATGTTCGAGTACCTCAATTCGGTCAGCTTGGCCGAACTCGTGGCTCAGCAACGGGAGAAGAGCGGTGCCGCCGCCGTGCTGCACGACGAACGTCCGCTGCGTCGCGTGCGTCGTCCGGCCGAGGAACTCATCGCTGCCTGACAGCTCCCGAAAAGAGTCCGGACCGCGCCATGTTCTCCCCCGTCTATTTCGACCACAACGCCACCACGCCGCTGGATCCGCGCGTGCTGGAAGGCATGCTGCCGTATCTTGCGGCGCAGTACGGCAATGCCTCCAGTCGTCACGAATACGGCCGTGCGGCGCGGCGTGCGATCGACGAGGCGCGGCAGCGCGTGGCCTTTGCGGTGGGAGCGCATCCGACGGAAGTGGTGTTTACCAGCGGCGGTTCGGAAGCCAACAATCTTTTCATCAAGGGTGCGGCCGCTTGCCTTGCGCCGGGGCTGGTGGCGATCTCCGCCATTGAACATCCCTGCGTGCGTGAGCCGGCAAAAGCTTTGCGACGCGCCAGCTGGAGATTGAGAGAGATCGCTGTCGATGACAATTGCCGTGTCGCCAGCGCCGACTTTCAGGCGGTACTGGAAGAAAAGCCGGCGCTTGTTTCCGTCATGCTGGCCAACAATGAAACCGGTGCCGTACAAGACATAAGCACTCTTGCCGCGCAGGCCAGGTCGACACGGGCATGGTTTCACACCGACGCGGTGCAGGCTTTCGGCAAACGTCCGGTGAACTTTCGTGCCTTCAACGACGCCGGCGTGCATGCCTTGACGCTTTCCGCGCACAAGCTGGGCGGGCCGAAGGGCGCAGGCGCGCTGGTAGTCGACAAGCGTGTCGAACTGCAGCCGCTGATCGCCGGGGGCGGCCATGAACGCGGTCTGCGCTCCGGCACCGAGAACGTCGCGGCGATTGTCGGTTTCGGCCTCGCCGCCGAACTGGCGATGGCCCGGCTCGATACGCGTCAAACACAGCTCGCGGCCTTGCGTACGGAACTTGAGGCCGGACTTGTGGCGCAGGGTGCGACGATATTCGCCGGCGCTGCCGAGCGCCTGCCGAATACAAGCTACTTTGCCTTCGCCGGCATCGATGGCGAAACGCTGGTCGGCAAGCTTGATCGCGCCGGGTTTGCCGTGGCGGCCGGGGCCGCCTGTTCCAGCGCCAATCCGGAGCCCTCGCATGTGCTGCTGGCGATGGGCGTCGCACCGTCGCTGGCGCGCGGCGCCGTGCGGGTGAGTTTTGGCGCGGACAATACCGTTTCGCAGGTGCGTGATTTTTTCACTGCACTGAACACTACAATCGTGCAACTCAAGGGTCTCACGGCCCTGGCAAGCTGACCTGGAGAAATTTGCAATGAAACTGCCGGTGTACCTCGACTATTCCGCTACCACGCCGGTTGATCCGCGCGTCGCGGCGAAGATGATTCCCTGGCTGACCGAGCATTTCGGCAACCCGGCCTCGCGTTCCCACTCCTATGGTTGGGAAGCCGAGAAGGCCGTCGAAGAGGCGCGCGAAGAAGTGGCCGCCCTGGTCGGTGCCGACGCCAAGGAAATCATCTGGACCTCGGGCGCCACGGAATCCAACAATCTGGCGATCAAGGGCGCTGCGCATTTTTACGCCGCGACCAAGGGCAAGCACATCATCACCGTATCCACCGAGCACAAGGCGGTGTTGGACACGGTCAAGGAACTCGAACGCCAGGGCTTCGAGGCGACCTACCTGGTACCCCAGGACAACGGGCTGATTACCGTCGAACAGTTCAGGGCGGCGCTGCGGCCCGATACCGTGGTGGCTTCGGTGATGGCGGTGAACAACGAGATCGGCGTGATCCAGCCGCTGGCCGAGATTGGCGAGCTATGCCGCGAAAAAGGTGTGATCTTCCACGTCGATGCAGCGCAGGCCACCGGCAAGATGCCGATCGATCTGGCTGCGCTGAAGGTGGACCTGATGTCCTTCTGCGCGCACAAGACCTATGGCCCCAAGGGCATCGGCGCGCTGTACGTCAGGCGTAAGCCGCGCATCCGGCTGGAAGCGCAGATGCATGGCGGCGGCCACGAGCGCGGCATGCGTTCGGGTACTTTGCCAACCCACCAGATCGTCGGCATGGGCGAATGCTTCCGCTTGGCGCGCGTCGAAATGGCCACCGAAAACGAACGCATCCGCATGCTGCGCGACAGGTTGCTCAAGGGTCTGCTCGACATCGAGGAAACCTATGTCAATGGCGACATCGAGCAGCGCGTGCCGCACAACCTGAATGTCAGCTTCAACTTTGTCGAAGGCGAGTCGCTGATCATGGCGATCAAGGACATCGCCGTGTCGAGCGGCTCGGCATGCACTTCGGCCAGTCTCGAACCCTCCTATGTGCTGCGTTCGCTGGGACGCTCCGACGAACTGGCGCACAGTTCGATTCGCTTTACCCTCGGTCGTTTCACGACCGAAGAAGAAATCGATTTCACGATCAAGCTGCTGCACGACAAACTGGGCAAACTGCGCGAACTTTCCCCGCTTTGGGAAATGTTCAAGGACGGCGTTGATCTCAACAGCGTCCATTGGGCTGCACATTGATGCGGTAGGCCGCATCAATGTGCAGCCCTTTGGGCAAAATGAACTACCCACCCCCCGACCCCCGCCCCGAGGGCGGGGGCGACTAGTAAGAAATACTTTAGGAGTAGCATCATGGCATATAGCGAAAAAGTACTGGATCACTACGAAAACCCGCGCAACGTCGGTTCCTTTGCCAAGGACGATGACGGCATCGCGACCGGCATGGTCGGCGCACCGGCCTGCGGCGACGTCATGAAATTGCAGATCAAGGTCGGCAAGGACGGTGTCATTGAAGACGCCAAGTTCAAGACCTATGGCTGCGGCTCGGCGATTGCCTCGTCGTCGCTGGTGACCGAATGGGTCAAGGGCAAGACGCTGGACCAAGCGCTGGAGATCAAGAACACCCATATCGCGGAAGAGCTCGCGTTGCCGCCGGTCAAGATTCACTGCTCGATCCTCGCCGAGGATGCGATCAAGGCCGCCGTGGCCGATTACAGAAAGAAACAGGGAGCTTGACTATGTCCGCCTGCACCACACCCGATGCCACCGTCACGCCTCAGGTTCCGCCTGCAACCTGGCAGGGCAGCGAGAGCGCCAGTCCGGTGACCCTCAGCGCGCGCGCCGCCGACCACATCGCCAAATACATCGCCAAGCGCGGCAAGGGCATCGGCATTCGTCTCGGCGTCAAGACCTCGGGTTGCTCGGGAATGGCCTACAAGCTGGAATTCGCCGATGCGGCGGAGCCGGAAGATCACATCTTCGATAGCAATGGCATCAAGGTGCTGGTCGATCCCAGGAGCCTGCCTTACCTGGCCGGTACCGAACTCGACTATGCGCGCGAGGGCCTAAACGAGGGCTTCAAGTTCAACAACCCGAACGTCAAGGATGCCTGCGGTTGCGGCGAATCGTTCAACACTTGAATCGCTGATGACCACGTTTGACCTCAATTTCGCCGCCGACCATTTCACGCTGTTTGGCCTGCCGCGTGTACAGGCGCTCGATCTGGGCAACCTCGAAAATTGCTTTCGCGACATTCAGGCCCAGGTGCATCCGGACAAGCACGCGCATGCCGCTGACGCCGACCGGCGTCTGGCCATGCAGTGGTCGACGCGGATCAATGAGGCGTTCCAGACGCTCAAGTCGCCGGGCAAGCGCGCCCGCTATCTGCTGGCATTGCTCGGACATGATCCGCAGATAGAAAGCAACACGACGATGCCCGTGGAATTTCTGATGAGTCAGATGGATTTGCGTGAAGCCGTGATGGAAGCCCGGGCGGCATCTGACGAAGAAAAGCTGGAGGCCGTCAGGTTGACTCTGTTGAACGAAATCAGGGCGGACTACGAACGGCTTGCCGGGTTGATCGATGTCACCAGGGATTTCACCGCGGCGGCCAGTCTGGTGCGACAACTGATGTTTCAGGAAAAACTGCTCAACGAAATCGACGACGCGCTCGAAGCCGTCACTGCGTAGAATCAGAATATGGCACTTCTTCAGATTGCGGAGCCGGGAGACTCCGCCGCCCCGCACGAACATCGTCTTGCGGTCGGCATTGATCTAGGCACCACCAACTCTTTGGTCGCTACCGTCAGGAGCGGCATGAGCGTGGTGCTCAACGACGTGCGCGGGAGGCCGCTGCTGCCCTCGGTGGTCCGCTATGACGTCGACGGCAGCGTTGAAGTGGGCTACGGCGCGGAAGCCAGGCAGTCCATCGATCCCAAGAACACCATACTTTCGGTAAAGCGCTTCATGGGCCGTGGGCGGCACGATATCGCCCACATCGAAACCCTGCCCTATGATTTCGTCGATGCAGAAGGCATGGTCAAGCTGAAGACCATTGCCGGCGTAAAGAGTCCGGTCGAGATCTCGGCGGAAATCCTGAAGACGGTACGCAATCGGGCCGAAGCGTCGCTGGGTGGCGAACTGACCGGTGCCGTGATCACCGTGCCGGCCTATTTTGACGACGCCCAGCGTCAGGCCACCAAGGATGCCGCGCGCCTCGCCGGCCTGAATGTGTTGCGCCTGTTGAATGAACCGACGGCCGCCGCCATTGCCTATGGCCTGGACAATTCGGTTGAGGGTATCTACGCCGTGTTCGACCTCGGTGGCGGCACCTTCGATATCTCGATCCTGCGTCTGTCGAAAGGCGTCTTCGAGGTCATGGCGACCGGAGGCGACTCAGCCCTGGGCGGTGATGATTTTGACCACCGCATCTTCTGCTGGATCATCGAACAGGCGAAGCTGGCGCCGCTGTCGCCGCAGGACGCGCGGCTGCTGCAAATGCGTGCCCGTGAAGCCAAGGAGCAGTTGTCCCAGCACGGCCAGGCACCGATCACGGTCAAACTCGGCAGCGGCGAATACGTTGATCTGGTGCTGACTACCGAGATATTTACCGAGATCTCCCGCACCCTGGTGCAGAAGACCATCGCGCCGAGCAAGAAGGCGCTGCGCGACGCTGGCCTGACGGTGGCCGATGTACGCGGTGTGGTGATGGTGGGCGGTTCGACGCGGATGCCGCAAGTGCAGCACGCGGTGGCTGAGCTTTTCAGGCAGGAACCGCTCAACAATCTGGACCCGGACAAGGTCGTGGCGCTTGGCGCGGCGATCCAGGCCAACCTGCTGGCCGGTAACCGCGCCGCCGGCGATGACTGGCTGCTGCTCGACGTGATCCCTCTGTCGCTGGGTCTGGAGACGATGGGCGGCCTGGTGGAAAAGGTCATTCCGCGCAACTCGACCATTCCGGTTGCGCGCGCACAGGAATTCACCACCTTTAAGGATGGTCAGACGGCGATGGCGATCCAGGTAGTACAGGGCGAACGCGAACTGGTCTCCGACTGCCGCAGCTTGGCACGGTTCGAATTGCGCGGAATACCGCCCATGGTGGCGGGTGCCGCGCGCATTCGCGTTACTTTCCAGGTCGATGCGGACGGGCTGCTCTCCGTCACGGCGCGCGAACAGACCAGCGGCCGCGAGGCACACATCGAGGTCAAGCCGGCCTACGGCCTGAGCGATGGTGAAATTGCGGGCATGCTCAAGGACAGTTTCAGCCACGCCGGTGATGACGCCTTTCGCCGTGCCTTGCGCGAGGCGCAGGTGGAGTCGCAGCGTTTGATCGAGGCGACCCAGTCGGCGCTCGACGATGCCGCAGACCTGCTGTCCATCCTGGAGCGTGCGCATATCGATGCCGCAGTGGCCAAATTGCAAAGCGTGATGACTGGTGACGATCGCCGCGCCATTGACGGCGCCATGCAAGCCTTGAGCGCCGCCACCAACGAATTTGCCGCGCGGCGCATGAACCAGAGCGTGAGGCGTGCGCTCGCCGGACGAAATATCGACCAGATATCACCATGACGCAGATCATTGTTCTACCCCATGTCGAGTTGTGTCCCGATGGCGCGGTCATCGATGTCGCGCCGGGAACGTCGCTCTGCGATGCGCTGCTCGGCAACGATATCGAGATCGAGCATGCCTGCGAGAAATCCTGTGCCTGCACCACCTGCCATGTCGTCGTGCGCGAGGGTTTCAATTCGCTCGCGGCGGCCGAGGACATCGAGGAGGATCTGCTCGACAAGGCCTGGGGCCTGGAGCCCAACTCGCGTCTTTCCTGCCAGGCTCTTGTTGGCCAGGTTCCCCTGGTGATAGAGATTCCGAAGTACACCATCAACATGGTCAAGGAAGGGCACAAGAAATGAAGTGGACCGACAGCCTTGAAATTGCCATGGCACTTGCCGAAGCGCACCCGGAAGTGGATCCGACTCGCATCAATTTTGTCGACCTGATGGACTGGGTCATGGCGCTGCCGGGCTTCGAGGAAAACGAGAATCACTGCGGCGAAAAGAAGCTCGAAGCGATTCAGCAGGCGTGGATCGACGAGTTGGAGTAGTCGATGCTGGTCGACACCCACTGTCATCTGGATGTCGCCGAGTTTGATGGCGACCGGGCTGCGGTGGCGGATGCGGCAACGCAGGCCGGGGTAGGGCGGATCGTGGTGCCTTCGATAGAGCGTGCCAATTTCGGCGCAGTCGCTTCGGTTTGCCGCGATTATTCCGGCTGCGTTGCGGCCTATGGAATTCATCCGATGTACGTGGACGGTGCCATGGAGGCGGACCTCGATGCCCTGCGAGAAACAGTTCTGCGCGAACATCCCGTGGCTGTAGGCGAGATTGGTCTCGATCGATTCGTCGAGCCGCGTGACGATCGGCGGCAGGAGTTCTATTTCGAATCCCAATTGGAGATCGCTCGCGATGCGAAATTGCCGGTGCTGTTGCATGTTCGACGTGCCATCGATCAGGTGCTGAAAGCTTTGCGGCATTGTCGCGTGTCCGGCGGAATTGCCCATGCGTTCAACGGCAGCCGGCAGCAAGCCGACGAATTCATCAAGCTCGGTTTCAAACTGGGTTTCGGCGGAGCGATGACCTTTCCACGCGCCAGCCGCATCCGCGAACTTGCCGCGACCTTGCCGCTCGATGCCATCGTGCTGGAAACCGATGCACCGGATATTCCGCCCGAGTGGCGAGTCGGCGCTCGCAACACGCCGGACCAACTGCCACGCATTGCGCAGGTGCTTGCCAGTTTGCGTGGAATTACAGTACAAGAGCTTGCCGAGGCCACTACGGCCAATGCCGCCGCGGTGCTTCCCGCGCTGGCCAGGATTCACTAGAATCGACTACAGCTTCCCCCCAACCCACCTCAATCAGGAGCTACCCATGAGTACAACCATAAGCCTGCGCGGCACCCCCGTTCGCGTTGATGGCGACCTTCCCGCCGCCGGAGCCAAGGCCCCGGACTTCAAACTGACCAGCGCGGCGCTGGCCGATGTCTCGCTCAAGGACTTTGCCGGCAAGCGCAAGGTAATGAATATTTACCCAAGTATCGATACCCCGACCTGCGCCACCTCGACGCGCAAGTTCAACGAAGCCGCCGGAGATATGGCGAACACTGTCGTACTCTGCGTTTCAGGAGATCTGCCCTTCGCCGCCAAGCGCTTCTGCGAACTGGAGGGCCTGAAGAACGTCGCTCACCTGTCCACCTTCCGCCATCCGGAGTTTCTAAAGGCTTGGGGTGTGGCCATGGCCGACGGACCGCTGGCCGGACTTACGGCCCGCGCCGTGGTGGTACTCGACGAGAACGACAAGGTGATCCACAGCGAAATGGTGCCGGAGATTGCGCAGGAGCCAAACTACGCGGCAGCGCTGAAGTCGCTGGGCTGACGGGTGCAGGCGCCGTATCGTCAGCGCCGACTCTTGAAAAACAAACGGGAGCTTCGGCTCCCGTTTGTCTTTTGCGCTGCGAGTCGCTGAGGTTTTGATTGGATCGCTTACGGCCTTGGATTCAACCGGTGGATGCAACACACTAGAAACTGCGTAAGCAGACGGAGTGTTGCATCCACCGGTTGAATCCAAGGCCAAGAGTTGCGTTCGACAATTTTCTCCAAGCGGACCGCCGCACCAAGTCTCTCAAACAGCCCATCGTCATCTGTCCGTACTATCATTACGTATGCGGACAGGCAACTTGAGTGCATCCATAATGAATCCGTTGGTTACAGCGGCCCGACATGTTCTGCGATTATCAATATGCGGACTAGTAGGCTCGTTGGACAACTGTTAGGTTGCGTATGGAACGTGGCACCAATAAAGCGAAGATGCACCACTTCGTTCCTCGCTCCTATCTCGCTCGCTTCGCAGACGATCAAGGATTTGTTCACGTGTACGACCGCAACACGCGAAGCCTTCGAAGGCAGCGCCCTAAAAATGTAATGAAGATCAACTCATACTACCGCCAAGAGTGGGCTCCCGAGGGAGTTGACCCGAACATCATGGAAATGATGCTCGGTGAATGGTTGGAAGCCGAAGCCAAGGGAGCTATTGATCGACTAATAGAAGCACCCGCTCAACTAACCGACGACGATACAGCAAACCTCATGGCTTACATTGAGTTGCAACGGACTCGCGTCCCGAGGCAAGCGGCAACGGCCAAAGCGCTCATGCGGGCCACCATTCTGCGTATAGCCCCGCCAGCTGCGGTCAAAGCAATAACATCAGGTGAGGTGCAGCTGAAAATCAAGGACTCTGCTCGCTTTGACTACATGCGCATGATGGTTGGTATGCTATCTCCATGGTTTGGCCGGATGGAATGGGAAGTGTTTGAGGCAGATGGCGGAGCGTCGTTCATCGCAACGGATAGCCCAGTCTCGTTCTACAACTCATCTATCCTGCCGCCAGCCGAGGCCGGGATTGGATTGGCCGGAACAATGGTCTTCTTCCCGCTCAGTTCGCGGCACACGCTCGTGATGCGCCATCCCGAGTACAGTCAGATTGGCGCCGCTTCCCCGCTCGATGTTCTTCCTACGCCCAAGCATGAGGATGGTCAGATACCAATCATTCATGGAGCGATATGGAGCCGCGAAGTCGTGGACAACTTCAATTGGAAGTTGGTGCAGCTATCTTCGCGGTTGATCGTTGCGGAAAGCTCGGAGGTGCTGAGCCGGTGCATCAGCAAAAAGGGGGAGTCAATCCCATCAGTCAACATTGGCGCTGCACGATGATGTCGCGCAGCGTCGGTTGCTTTGAACATTAGGGCTCAGCGCATCTGTGGCTATATCTCTCGAAGATCGTTTTATCCAGTTCATAATGTCGATTCCCGGGACGGAACTGATTGATGCAATCGACCTACCAAAGGATTCGACGAAGAGGCGAAAAGCAGACTTTCTTCTTGAAAATCGCCGCATCGTTGTTGAGTTGAAAACTCTTACCGTCGATACCTCGCACAAGATCGACGTCGAGGTTGAAAAGCACCGCCAGAGAGATGATTTTCCGCTCTTCTATGGGAAAGCGGACTTTCGCAAGGTAATGTCTCACCTGTCAGATGGCGAGCAAATCTATCGACGTACCTTCGGAGCAATTACGAGGTCTGTCGAAGACGCAGTCCGCTCGGCAGAGGAGCAAATTTCCCATACGCGCCATGTGCTAAATCTTCAGAACTCTGTTGGCATACTAGTGATCCTCAATGAATCAGTTGAGCTACTTAGCCCGGATGTCGTTGGCTACAAGGTCGCCAACCTTATGCGTCGTAGTCGTACCGGCAACTCCACGTCCGAAAAACTCGATTTTGCGTGGCTACTATTCGAGAGTCATTCGCTTAGCACATCATCCGGCTTTCAAGCCTTTCCCAGTATGCTGATCGAGGGGGAAGGGGCGATCAACTTTCCGTGGTTCAGCGATTTTCACTATAGCCTTCACCAGCGATGGGCTGAACACAATGGAGCACAGTTCGTTGACGGCGGAAGTCCGAATCCAGAGGAGATCCAGTTTACGTCGGCGCTCGGACTATCTGAACCCGAGCCAACTCACATGCGCCGGCAAGAGCTATGGCAGAGACAGTACGATGCCAAGCCTCATTTGCGCCATTTGAGTGATGCAGATTTACTTGAGTATGGAAAAGAGTTACTGACGCGGCTCGCACCACATTTCTTGAAAGGCGGGCATGGATTTGTTCGTGAGGTAGTTATGCCACAAATGGAAGAGTTCACCTGCTTCTTGCAGGAAGCAAACCACCGCGGGCTCGATCTTCGCAACATTCCTAAGCCCTAATCCATTGTAGCAGGGGGCGCTGCGCGATAAAGCCGCGCCGCGCTTCTGAACTCAGATGTGAATGTCCGTTCTTTTAGCCGGCCTACTTCCGCTTTGGGCACGAAGCGGCATGATGGTCGCCAGTGGATCAAAGGGGGAGAATTGAATTGGCATAGCGGTTGAAAGTCGGCGCTCGCGACACGGCAATAGTCTGTCGGTGGAAGTAAAGAACCCGCCTCACTCGCCGCTGCGGGTCGCCGCCGGATAAGAGGAGGGCTGCTGATGCGGCTCTTCTTTTATCCGCTGAAAGGAAAGGAATAGAGGGCAGACCACGGTTTCCCCGCTAGCTTTCCGAATTACCGGGGGTACAATTAACCGATGTTGATCGAGTTCGATTCCGCAAAGCGCGAGAAAACCCTGCTCGACTGCGGTCTGGATTTTGCGGATGCTCCGAAGATATTCGCCGGCCAACATTTCACGTTGGCGGATGAGCGTGTCGACTATGGTAAGGAACGCTTTGTCTCTGTCGGTCGGCTGGTTGAGCGAGTCGTGGTGCTGACGTGGACGCCCCGTGGCGAGGTTCGCCGCATTATTTCGATGCCGGTATGCCAATGAGCGCGAAAAAGCCCGTTACACCCAGTACCTTGATTGACCCCGACGACGCTCCGGAACTGACGGAGGCATGGTTCCAGCGGGCCGATCTGCATGAGGGCGAGAAACTGCTGCGCCGTGGCCGTCCTCCGGCGGAGGTCACCAAGACTCCGATCAAACTTCGGCTCGACCCGGATATCATCGATGCGTTCAAAGCCAGCGGACGAGGCTGGCAAACGCGTATGAACGACGCCCTGCGGGATTGGTTGAAATTACATTCCGCCGTCTGACTCATCGAACGCCAGACGGGCTTGATGCGCAGGGCACCGCAGCCGGTCGGACCGATCAATCGCCGTCCCGCTGGCGCCGACTTTCCAAAAACAAACGAGTGCCGTCGGCTCCCGTTTGTTTTGCGGAGGTGGGCAGCACGGGGATTACGTGGTCCGATATGGATCGCAAAATGCAGTCGGTCCGCCACTCTGCGTGTATGCTAGCGCCCTATATTCCGACACGCTGCACGTCGCTCACTTATGCGCACACGACGCGACAGAAGACTATATTGCTCATGTCCGGTTCCACATTCACTGATTCCATCGCCGAAGACGCTCACCTCGCCAGAGTCCAAGCGCTTGGCTACGCGGTGCCGCAAGGCCCGGATATTGCAGCCGGCGAGCAGGATGCGGAGCGCGTCGCAGCGGAGTCCGCGCCATGACTCCGGACCAGATCGCCGCCTTTGCCGCGTCCGGCGAGTCCGAAACGCTGGAGTTCAAGAAATCTACCGCCGAGAAGGATCGCGCCTGCCGCACACTCTGCGCCTTCGCCAACGGTCAGGGCGGGCGCTTGTTGTTCGGGGTCGCTCCGTCCGGGAAGCTGACCGGCCAAACCGTTGCCGACCGCACGCTGGAGGAACTGGCCCAGGAGTTTCAGGGTTTCGAGCCGCCGCTGTTTCCCTTGGTGGAGCGGGTCGGCATCGGGGCAGAGCGCGAAGTGCTGGTGCTGACCGTGGCGCGGGTTGCGCGGGCGCCGGTGGCGTTTCGCGGCGTGGCCTATGAGCGGGTGCTGAATACCACGCGGACGATGCCGCGCGAGACTTATCAACGTCTGCTGCTGGAGGAAATGCACGCGACCGAGCGTTGGGAGAATCAGCCCGCCGAGGGTTGGGATGTCTCGCGGCTGGACAGTCGCGAAATGGTGCTGACGCTGGAGGAATCCATCCGCCGCGGCCGCATCGACGACCCCGGCACGCGCGAGCCGATGGAAATCCTGCGCGGGCTGGGGCTGCTGGTGGGCGGCAATCGTCTGTCGCGCGCCGCCGTGGCGCTGTTCTGCAAGGACGAGGAGCAACAGCCGGACTTTCCGCAGTTGCTGCTCAAGGTGGCGCGATTCAAGGGTGTGAACCGCGACGAGTTTCTCGACAACCGGCAGTTCCACGGCAACGCCTTTGCCCTGATGCGCCGCGCGGAACGCTTCCTGATCGAATCGCTGCCCGTCGCCGGGCGCATCGTGCCCGGCCGCATGGATCGCGAGGATACGCCGCTACTGCCGGTGGAAGCGTTGCGCGAGGCGCTGGCCAATGCCTTCGTGCATCGCGACTACGCCATCGGCGGCGGTTCGGTCGGGGTGGCGCTGTACGACGACCGCCTGGAAATCATTTCCATCGGTGACTTGCACTTCGGCCTGACGCCCGAGGCGCTATTCCGCGAACACGAGTCGAAGCCGTGGAACCCCATGATCGCTCGCACTTTCTATCGGCGCGGCATCATCGAGACCTGGGGGCGCGGCACGCTGAAGATCGCCCGCTTGATGCGGGACGCCGGGCATGAGGCGCCGACAGTGGCCTTGCGCCAAGGGGCGGTGATCGTGACCTTCGGATTGCCGGGGAAAACGACGGAGAAAACGATGGGGAAACGACGGGGAAACGACAGGGAAACGCCCCAGAAAACGCTCCAGGAAACGCTCCAGGAAACGCCCCGGAAGTTGCCGGAAACCATACTTCAACTACTGCGGGGGCAGCCCGAACTGTCCAGTGGACAGATAGCGCTGCTACTCGGTAAGTCCGAAAGTGCCGTGAAACGTGCCACCAGAAAACTCAGGGAAACGGGTCGCCTGACGCGTATCGGTCCGGACAAGGGCGGGTACTGGAAGGTGATCGAGTGAGCGGCTTCACCGAATCCGTCGTCGAAAACGCCGCCCTCGCTTTCCAAGAAAAACGGGAGCCGCGGCTCCCGTTTTTTACGCCGACGCCTTGTTGGCGCGCTTGCGTTCGATTTCCGTGAGGAAGCGCTTGCGCAGGCGGATCGACTTGGGGGTGATTTCAACCAGTTCGTCGTCGGCGATGAATTCGACGGCCGATTCGAGCGTCATCAGGATCGGCGGCACCAGGCGCACGGCTTCGTCGGTGCCCGACGAGCGCACGTTGGTCAGCTGCTTGCCCTTGATCGGGTTCACCACCAGGTCGTTGTCGCGGCTATGGATACCGATGATGATGCCTTCATAGAGCGGGTCGCCGTGACTGACGAACATGCGACCGCGATCCTGCAACTTCCATAGGGCATAGGCTACCGCGGCGCCGTTGTCCTGCGAAATCAGCACGCCGTTGCGGCGTTCGGCCATGGTGCCGGCAACCGGACCGTAGTCGTCGAAAATATGGCTGGCCATGCCGGTGCCACGGGTCGATGTCAGGAATTCGCCCTGAAAGCCGATCAGGCCGCGGGCAGGGATGCGGTATTCAAGCCGGACCCGGCCTTTGGCGTCTGATTCCATGTTCAGCAATTCGCCGCGCCGACGGCCAAGCTCTTCCATGACGCTGCCTTGATGATCGTTTTCGATATCGACGGTCAGCAGTTCGTAGGGCTCGCACTTTTCGCCGTTGATTTCCTTGAACAGTACGCGCGGACGCGATACCGCCAGTTCGTAGCCTTCGCGGCGCATGGTTTCGAGCAGGATGGTCAGGTGCAATTCGCCGCGGCCGGAGACCAGGAATACATCGGCATCTTCCGTGTCCTCGACGCGCAAGGCGACGTTGGCCATCAGTTCCTTCTGCAGGCGTTCGCGAATCTGGCGGCTGGTAACGTATTTGCCTTCCTTGCCGGCCAGCGGCGAGGTGTTGACCTGGAAGTTCATGGTCAGTGTCGGCTCGTCCACCACCAGCGGCGGCATGCCGACGGGCGCTGCCGGGTCGCAGATGGTGACGCCGATGCCGACCTGCTCGATGCCGGTCACCAGCACGATGTCGCCGGCTTCCGCCTCGGTCATCTGTTCGCGCTCGAGACCGGTGAACATCATGATCTGGGCGATCTTCGACTTGCCCTTGTTTTCGTCGCCGTACATTACGGCGACTTCCTGGCCGGCCCTCATGCGGCCCTGCTTGATGCGGCCGATGCCGATGCGGCCGACATAGCTGTTGTAATCGATGGAGCAGATCTGCAACTGCAGCGGCTTGTCCGCGTCGACGTCGGGCTGCGGCGTGTGCTTGATGATGGCCTCGTAAAGCGGGCGCATATCGGTGCCCGGCTTGCTGGCATCGAGCATGGCGAAGCCATTCAGCGCCGAGGCGAAGACGACGGGGAAATCGAGTTGTTCTTCGGTGGCGCCGAGTTTGTCGAACAGATCGAAGGTGTGGCTGATGACCCAGTCGGGCCGGGCGCCCGGCCGGTCGATCTTGTTCACCACCACGATCGGCTTCAGACCCAAAGCCAGCGCCTTGCGCGTGACAAAACGGGTTTGCGGCATCGGTCCTTCGACCGCGTCGACCAGCAGCAGCACGCCATCGACCATCGACAATACGCGCTCGACTTCGCCGCCGAAGTCGGCGTGTCCGGGGGTATCGACGATGTTGATATGAACGCCTTCATAGTCGATGGCGCAGTTCTTCGACAGAATGGTGATCCCGCGCTCTTTTTCGAGATCGTTGGAATCCATGACCCGCTCGGTAACAGCCTGGTGGGCGGCGAAGGTGCCGGACTGACGCAGCAACTGGTCGACCAGGGTGGTCTTGCCGTGGTCAACGTGGGCGATTATGGCGCTGTTTCTGAGGGCGCGGGACATAGGGTCGTTTGGCTGTTGGTGCAGTGCGAAAAAAGCCGACCATTCTATCACGCTGAGGCCTGTTTTCCGATTGAATTTTCAGGGGATTTTTATGCTCGGCATCATAGGCGGCAGCGGCTTGACCCAACTGGCCAATCTGGATGTGTCGCATCGGGAGATCGTGCGCACGCCCTACGGCGATCCTTCGGGCCCGCTGACCTTCGGCTGCATCGCTGGTCAGGATGTGGTTTTTATCGCCCGTCATGGCTACGGCCACACCATTCCGCCCCATCTGGTGAATTACCGCGCCAACATTCATGCGTTGGAAACCTCCGGCGTGACGCAGATCATTTCGGTGGCATCGGTCGGCGGCATTCGTGGCGATCTTGGTCCCGGCTCGCTGGTCGCACCGGATCAGATCATCGACTACACATGGGGGCGCGAGACGACCTTTCAGTCCGGCGACGGCGGCCCCGTGGTACATGTGGATTTCACCGAGCCTTACGATGCGACGGTGCGCAAGCTGTTGCTCGATGTGTCGCGCGGGATCGGCGAAGCAGTGATTGACGGCGCGGTGTATGCCACCATGCAAGGGCCGCGACTGGAAACGGCGGCGGAGATTGATCGTTTGCAGGGTGACGGTGCAGACATTGTCGGCATGACCGGCATGCCGGAGGCCGGGCTGGCGCGCGAACTGGACCTGCCCTACGCGGCGCTGTGCGTGGTGTCCAACTGGGCGGCCGGACGCGCCGATTCGGCCCACGGCATCAAGTTCGGCGACATTGAAGCGGCGCTGCACCTGGCCATGGCGCGCGTGCGCCGGATCATCGAAGGAGTTTGCGCGGCATGATTCCGGCATGATTCGCGAGGTCCTGCGCATGGGCGACCCGCGCCTGCTACGCGTGGCGCAGCCGGTGACGACGTTCGCCACACCGCACTTGGCAGCGTTGCTGCAAGACATGCGCGACACCATGGCGCAACTTGATGGCGCCGGCCTCGCCGCACCGCAGATCGGGGTTGACCTGCGCGTGGTGATCTTCGGCGGTTTCTCCAATCCACGCTATCCGGATGCGCCCGCGGTCCCCGACACGGTGCTGATCAATCCGGAACTGGAGCCGCTTTCGGATGAAGAGGAAGAAGCCTGGGAGGGATGTCTTTCCGTGCCCGGATTACGCGGCTGGGTGCCGCGCCGGAGACACCTGCGTTACGCCGGCTTCGATGAAACCGGCCAGCGTTTCGAGCGCACCGTCGAGGGCTTTCACGCGCGGGTGGTGCAGCACGAATGCGACCATCTCGATGGCGTCCTGTACCCGATGCGAATCAGGGACCTGACTCGCTTCGGTTTTGTACAAGAACTGTTCGGCGACCAGGCGCCACCGCAACCCGACTAGGCGCCAGGCACTGCCTCGCCACGCAGGTGCGCCGCGCGCAGCCGCGCCTCGGTATAGCGGACGAGCGCTCGCGTTGCGCGCTCGCTGGAGCGGAAGACGCAGACGCCCTGTTCCATCAGCTGGTCGGCCATCGGGTCGAACAGCGGGCCGCCGTCAATGAAGCTGACGATGGGTTTCGGACAGGAGGCGACCAGCGCCGGCAGCGTCTGGACGATGCTCTCCGGACTGTCGATGTCGAAGCCCGGTCGCGCGCTCTTCTTTAGTGACCTGACCACGGGCGAGGTCGGATCGAGTCCGACGACTACGGAGTCGACGTCCGGCTCGGCGGCCATGGCCTCGGTGCAAAGCAGGTGAACCTCGTCGTCCGCCGCCGGGTTGATGTCGAACGGGTTCCTGACTTCCATCAGCGCATCGAGCTTCTTGGACTTCAGGATCGCCATCAGCCGTTCCCTGGTCGATGGTCCGATCGTAGCCAGAGACATGGAGAAATCGCCCACCTGGATGCTGTCGCCGATGGCTACCGTGTCGTAGCCCGCGCCGGCCAAGGCGCCGAGTCGCTTGCCGCGGACGACCTTCTTGCTCAGGCAATCCGAGATGTAGAACAGGTCGCTGAACTCACTGACGTCGGTCGCGATCAGCGCGCCGGCCTGCGTTAGCACGGACAGGCATACCTCGTAGTCGCCGGCGATCGAGGCCGTGTGGCCCATTGCGGCCTGCTTGCCGGCGACGGACTGTCCGGCCTTGTAAATGACGACCTGCTTGCCGGCAAGGGTCGCCTTGCGCACGGCCCGCGCCAGGGCCAGCCCGTCGAGGTCCTTGAATCCTTCGACGTATGCCCCGATCACGTGGATGTCCGGGTTGGCTGCGAAGCTCTCGACCATGTCGCCGTGCGTGATGTCGTTCTGGTTGCCCAGGGCGACCATGTAGGCCGGGTCCAGCCACGCGTTCTTGCTGAGCCGCGTGACCAGGAAGGCGCCACTCTGGCTGATGAGCGCCGAAGTGCGTTGTGCCTTCTTCTGGGTTCTCGGCAGGCGTTCCTCGGGAATGAACCAGGAATCGTAGTTGCCGGGGTGCGAGATGATGCCCAGGCAGTTCGCGCCGACGAATACCGGTCCGCGGCCTGTAGTCCGCCGGGCGTCGTCGATCGTTTCCAGCATCCGCCGCGCAGGCTCCCTGCTCGCCTCGGTTTCCCCCATTCCACCGGGGATCAACAGCACAGATTCCACGGCGTCGGTCCTGATCACCTCGTCGATGATTCCGAAGGCGACATCGGCGGTAACCGCGAGGATCAGCAGGTCCAGCTTCCCCTCTAGCGCCCCCAGGCTCGGTGCGCAGCGCACGCCATCGACTTCCTGGCCGTCGGGATTGATGACGCGCAGCTGCGACTTGTCATAACCGGATGCGATGATGTTCTTCAGGGTGATACGGCCGAAGTTCATGCGCGTGGCGGACGCACCGATGATTCCGATCGAAGCCGGGTGCAGCAGCTTGTCGATCTTGCCCTGAGGCCGCGGCGGGCGGACGACTTGCGGCCGGCCGATGCGGCACAATCCGTCGAGCGCGACGAGCGAGCCGGCCGAGCAGGTGAAGGGGTTGACCTCCAGCTCCTCGATGACGAAGTCGGTCTCTGGGTTGCCCGTCGAGCAGCCGTTCGCGAGGCGGATGAAGGCGCCAAAGCACTGGAGGAGGGTTTCGTCCGCCACCAGCCGGCGGCCTCCGCGCGTTTGTCCGGCGATCCTCCGGTAGGCAATCGTCGGTCTGAAAATCTCGAGGAATTCCTCGGCAGTGGTCAGCGCGGCCGAGGCCGACACCACCGCCTGTCCCCGGCGGGAACTTCCGGCATGGAGCTCGGTGTCGACGCCGCCAATTCCGGCGCTGAGGATCATGCCGAACTCGCGTGTGTTGCGGATGCCGACCAGGAGCTCGCTACCGGCACCCGCGGCGTCGGCTTCGATGAACTCGGCAAGCATCACCCCCGCGATGTCCCGTTCCGAGAGATCCGCGAGCATGTTTTTGCAGGCGGCTCGCACCGCCGTCGGCTGGTTGGTCACGACGACGACCCCGCCTACGTCCGACTTGTGGGCAATGCTGCCGGAGACGATCTTCACAACCACCCGGCTTCCGGCGAACGACGCCAGAAGTTCGTCCGTCGGCTCGGCCCCGACAGCGATCACCTCGTGTCTCGGCGTCGAGGCGATGCCGGCCACGGCGAGCAGCCGGTAGACCTCATGCTCGAACAGCGAGGACCGCCCCTCGCTGTGCGCCGTCCGGAATATGTCGTTGATCAGTGTTTGGCTCATGGTGGGTCCTGTGTGTGTGGATTCTTGACGAACGACGGGTTCAGCGATTTCGTTTGATGAGGCTCTCGGCATTCAGCCTTGCCTCGATGTAGCGCACCAGGGCCTTGGTGCCGCGCGCACAATTGCGGAAGACGCAGACGCCCTGGTCCATCAGGCCCGCGCACATGGCATCGTAAAGCTGTCCGCCGTCCACGATGCCGATGACCGGTTTGTCATTGCGATCGACCAGCGGCGGCATCAGATGCACGGTGCTCTTCGGGTCGGTGATGTCAAAGCCGGGGCGAAGCTTGCTCTGCTCCAGCGCTCGCACGGAAGGTGCGGTCGGATCGAGTCCGACTACCACGGCGTCGATCTCGGCATCCTGCAGAAAGGCCTCGACGATTTGCAGGTGCGCTTCGTCGTCCGCGCCGGGATTGATGTCGATCGGGTTTCTGACTTCGACCAGGGCATTGAGTTTCTTCGCCAGCAGAATTTCTTCGAGCTGCGTGACGGTCGCGGAGTCCAGCGCGCCCATCTTCATGGCGAAGTTGTCTGACTCGATGAAGTCGGCCATGCCGACGGCTTCGAAGCCGGCACCGCTGATGGCCCCGAGGCGATTGCCGCCGACCTTCTTGTTGTGCAGGGCGCCCGCGATGTAGAACAGATCGTCGAAACTGTTGAAGTCTTCGGCGACGATGGCACCGGCCTGGCGCACCACCGAGTCGAACAGGATCGGGCCGCCGGCGATGGAGGCAGTATGGCCCATCACACCGCCCATGCCAGGCGCCGTCTTGCCTGACTTGTAGACCACCACCTGCTTGCCGTTTAGCACCGCCTTGCGCACCGCCCTGGCGAAGTCGAGTCCGTCCAGATCCTTGAAGCCCTCGATGTAGATGCCGATAGTTTCTATTTCCGGCCGCGCTGCAAAATAGCCGAGCATGTCACCGTGGGTCAGATCGGTCTGATTGCCCAGCGCCAGCATGTAGCGCGGGTCGAGCCAGGGGTTCTGGCTGATCCGGGTAATCATGAAGGCGCCGCTCTGGCTCAGCATGACGGAGTTTCTTTCGGGCTTCTTCTGCGGCTTCGGCAGCCGTTCCAGCGGGATGAACCATGAGTCGTACGAGCCGGGATGCGAGACCACGCCGAGGCAGTTGGCGCCGAGGAAGACCGGACCGCCGCCCGGCTTGGCGTGGGCGGCGTTGATCCGCCCGGCCAGTGCGGCGGCGGGCTCCCGGCTGGCCTTGGTTTCGCCAAGGCTACCGGGAATCAGCATCACCGACTCCACCGAGTCGGTTTCGATGATTTCATCGACGAGTTCGTAGACCGCGCTGGCGGCCACGGCAACGATCAGCAGGTCAAGCTTGTGGTCCAGCGCCTTCAGGCTTTCGACGCATCTGACGCCGTCGATCTCGGTTTCGCCGGGGCGAATGATGCAGAGGCGCTCCTTGCTGTAGCCGCTGCCCATCAGGTTGCGCAAAATGATCCGGCCAAAATTCATGTTGCTGGAGGAGACGCCGATGATTCCTATCGAAGCCGGATGAATCAGTTTGTCGATCTTGTGGATGGGGCGCGGCAGCCGGCCGGGAGCGGGGGGACCGAATTCGCAGACGGCGGCCTGGACAATCAGTCGCTCAGCGATGGATGCGGCGGGATTCAGTTCCAGGCTGCGCAGTACGAACGGAGACTCGGGATTGCCCGGAGCAAAGCTTTTTGCCAGCGCCAGAAGCTGTTCGAAGCAGGTCCTGAGTTGCGGGTCGGGGAGCGGCAGCCCATCGCGTTCGGCGATTCCTGCCAGCCTTTGATAGGCCAACGTGCGCTTGAACAGACCAAGAAAATCTTCGGCATCCGTCAGGTCGGTGGCCGCATAGACCGATGCGCGATCTTTCCTGAAATTGCCTTCATCCAGGTCCGCATCCAGGCCGCCCATGCCGGCACTGATGACCATGCCGAATTCGCGCGTGTTGTTCAGGCTGATACGAAGTTCAATCGTGGGCCGTCCCTGTGCCGGCACCGCATGCGGCGTGAATGCCATGCCCAGGCTGGACAGCAGTGCACCCAGTTCGGCCTGGTTCAGCGTTTCGCGCGCTGCGGCTGCGGCCCCGCGGAATAGGTCCGTGGCGGCCTGATTGCTCGAAGTGACGTGGATCCTGGACTGTGACGGATTCTGCATGCTATCGACTCCCTGGGTGCCGCTCGATCAACGGGGATGGTGCCGGGGCGGACTATAACAGATACAGAAATATCAGAAAAAAATATTAGATATGTATCGGTTGATATCCATCAATTAGTACTTGAACGATGGTCGAGGGGCACGGCAGGTGCTTCCAGTCCGCCAAAGCGTTCGTAAAAATAGGGGGCAGCCGAAGGCAACGGACCGTTCGCCGTGGTGCAGACGGAAAGCAGATGCTGCTGGGCGAGCGGGTAGGTGATGCCGTAAAGGTCGCGGCACAACTGGCGGGCGACGTCGCCGCTCCAGTTGGCCGGAAGCAACTGCAGGGGTAGCTGCGGATCATGCAGCAACACCCGCCGGAAATAATGCATGAGCAGGGTCTGGACCATGAAACATTGTTCGGGGTCAAGGCTGTTCGCCGTGCGCATGGTTCGCAATACCGGACGAAACAGTTCGATGAAGTCGAGGTACTTGGCGGCAAGGACATCGAGGTTCCAGCATTCGTGCACCAGTTCCTGCAACGGCTTGCTGGAAAGGGCGCTGATATTGACGGCCTTCATCGTCACGACCTTGTCGTGAGCGCCTGTCTCCTGAAGGATGTCGAGCAGCGCCTCGGTGTTTGCCGATGGGTGGGCGAGTATGCCTGATGCCAGGATGCCGTAGCCGGCCCAGGCCAGTTCCTTGCGCAGGCTATCCCGCTGCGCACCACTGAGCGACGCGGGCATCATGACCAGTTGCCACTCTCCGGCCCACGTGTCCCGTGGTGCGAAATAGATCCGGCGATAGGCGTGTTCAAAGCGGCGTCGGCCGGAGGTGGTCAGGCTGTAATAACTCTTGCGTCCGAGCTGTTCTGAAACCAGCCACTTCTCCTCGGACAGGCGGTAGACGCTGGTGCGCACCAGGCGCTCGTTGATGCCCAGCGGCTGCACCAGTCGAATCAAACTCCCCAGCCAGACGGTGCCGCCATGCGGTGCGATGAAGTCACCGTAGACCGTGATGATCAGCGAATTGGCGCGAGTCGGATGCTGATCCAGAAAGTCGTTGATCCACTGACTGATATGTCGGCTCTTCACATTCTTTCCAGTTGAAAGGTCTGCGCTTTTCGGCAACGCGTGGAACGGGTTGATCTGAACGCCGCGCCGCCGCACTTGAGCAAAGGGGCATTGTATTGGATGCCAGTGTATCCAGTATGCAGCATAAGGCAATTCTAATGTGATACAAAAAGATTGTTTAAAAGCTGGATAAAGTGTATCGTAAAGGAAGTCAGGTCGGGTTTGATCCCTGCACTTTCGAATGAGGCGGGCAATGCAACACGAAACAGGTCTGGTCATCGAGGCACACAACAGTTACGGCGCCTATCGCTGGATGGGCGGTGCTGTCAGTCATTCGGACGAGACGGTGGCGGAAGAAGTGCCGGTGGCGCTGGTCTATAACGGCATTTCCCATGCCGTGATGCTCGCCACGCCGCTGGACCTGGAAGACTTTGCGCTGGGTTTCAGCCTGAGCGAATGCATTGTCGGTCGCGCGGGTGAAATTCACGATCTCGACATCATCGAGCGGGACAACGGCATCGAAGTGCATATGCGACTCTCCGCAGAGCGCGCCCAGATACTCAATGAACATCGGCGAACGCTTGCCGGTCGCACCGGCTGCGGCCTTTGCGGCACGGAAAGCCTGGACCAGTTGGCCAAGCGCGCCACCACGGTGCAGTCCTCCGCCGTGCTGACCTCGGGCGCCTTGCCGCGCGCCCTATCCGCATTGCAGGACATGCAGCATCTGTTTCATCTGACCGGTGCGGTACATGCGGCGGCGTGGTGCGACTTCAACGGCGGTATCCATCTGGTGCGGGAAGACGTCGGACGCCACAACGCGCTCGACAAGCTGATCGGGTCCCTGGCGACGCAGCGCAAGCCGTTTGACGGCGGCTTCGTCCTCATGACCAGTCGCGCCAGTTACGAAATCGTGCAAAAGGCCGCAGCGGTTGGCATTGCGGTGGTGGCGGCGGTTTCCGCGCCTACCGGTATGGCGGTCAGGGTGGCGATCGAATCGGGTGTCACGCTCATCGGTTTTGTCCGGGGCGAACGGCACTGCGTGTATTCACATCCTGAACGCGTTCACTAGTCGAGGAAAAAGAGCATGGCAGCAGTCCAATCCAAGTCAGTCAAGCATGTTCCGACCATTTGCTACAACTGCGTTTCCGGTCCCGACTTCCTGAGCGTGAAAGTCGAGGACGGGGTGGCAACCGAGATCGAGCCCAATTTCGCCGCCGCCGAGGTGCATCCAGCGAAGGGCCGGGCGTGCGTCAAGGCTTACGGACTGGTGCAGAAGACCTACAACCCGAACCGCATCCAGCAGCCGATGAAGCGGACCAACCCGAAGAAGGGCCGCAACGAGGATCCCGGTTTCGTTCCCATTTCGTGGGAGGAGGCGCTCGACACCGTGGCGCAGAAACTGAGTGCCCTGCGCGCCAAGGGTCTGGTCGACGAGGCCGGGCTGCCAAGGCTCGCCGTCAGCCTGGGACACGGCGGCACGCCGTCGAATTACATGGGCACCTTTCCGGCGTTTCTCGCCGCATGGGGCCCGGTGGATTACAGCTTTGGTTCAGGGCAGGGCGTCAAGTGCGTGCATTCCGAGCACCTCTACGGCGAGTTCTGGCATCGCGGCTTCACGGTCGCGTCCGACACGCCGAACGCGCGCTATATCATTGCGGTCGGCGCCAACGTCGACGTGACGGGCGGGCCGTGTGCGGTGATCCGCCATGCCGATGCCCGGGTACGCGGCTACAAGCGGGTTCAGGTGGAGCCGCACCTGTCTGTGACCGGGGCCTGTTCCGCCGAATGGGTACCGATCCGGCCCAAGACCGATCCGGCATTCCTGTTTGCGCTGATTAATGTCCTGGTGTGCGAGCATGGCCTGCAAAAGCTCGACATCCCCTTCCTGCGCGATCGCACCGCATCGCCCTACCTGGTGGCGCCGGACGGCCTTTACCTGCGTGATGCGGAAAGCCGCAAGCCGCTGATCTGGGATGAGGCGTCGGGTTCCGCTGTCGCCCACGATACGGCGGGCGCAAGGCCTGCCGTGGCGGGGTCTTACCGGGTCGCCCGTGCCGTGGTGGCGGACGCCGACAAGGAGTGCCGGGAATACACCGATGTCGAAGGCAAGACGGCCTACGAAATGCTTGCCGCCCACATCGCCAAGTACTCCCCGGAGTGGGCTGCCGGAATCTGCGACGTGCCGGCTGACACGATACGCCGCATTGCCAATGAGTACCTGGAGAACGCCGGCATCGGCGAAACCATCGAGATCGACGGCAAGACCCTGGCCCTGCGGCCGGTGGCGGTTACCCTCGGCAAGTCGGTCAACAACGGTTGGGGCGCCTACGAATGCTGCTGGGCGCGCACCGTGCTGGCGGTGCTGGTCGGCGCGCTGGAAAATCCCGGCGGACTGGTGGGTACCACGGTGCGGCTCAACAAGTCGCGCGACAATCGCCACCTCGGCGTGGCGCCCGGCGAGGACGGCTTTATGGTCCAGTATTTCAATCCGACGACCAAGGAAGAATGGCAAACGACGCCGGCTACCCGCAACCTGCACCAGACGCTGGTGCCCATCGTCGGCCACAACGGCGCATGGAGCCAGGCGCTCGGTCCGACCCAGTTGGCCTGGATGTTCCAGGGCGAACGGCCCGCCGATTGGTCGATGCCGATGCCGACACTGCCCGAGGTGTGGATCGTCTATCGCTCGAATCCGTCGATCTCCTTCTGGGATACGACGCATCTGGCGGAGGTGGCAGCGCGGTTTCCGTTCATGGCCTGCGTGGCTTACACCGTGGATGAGACCAACTACATGGCCGACATCCTGTTGCCCGAGGCCACCGATCTCGAATCGACCCAGATGATCCGCATGGGCGGCACCAAGTACATGGAGCAGTTCTGGGATTACAAGGGCGTCGTGCTGCGCCAAAAGGCGGTTGAACCGCAGGGCGATGCGCGCGACTTCACCTGGATCACCACCGAACTGGCCAGGCGCTCCGGTGTGCTCGAGCCCTATGTCAAGGCGATCAACAAGGGCATTTCCGGCGTCGCATCGCTCAAGGGCAAGGACTATGACTTCAGCCTCGACCCGGCCGGGGATCTTGACCCGGAGCACATCTGGGATGCGGTTTGCCGCGCGGCCTCGCTGACGTTCTCGGAGGGCAAGGATGAACATGGCCTCGACTGGTTCCGCGAGCACGGCTTCTATGCCGTTCCGATGTCGCGGCTCGAATGGTATTTGACGCCGACCATGGAAAAGCACGGGCTGCGCTACGAACTGCCCTATCAGGAACGCTTGCTGCGTACCGGCCGGGAACTGGGCAACCGGCTGCACGAGAAGAACATGAACTGGTGGGACGAGCAGCTTTCGGAATACATGGCTTTGCCTGAATGGCACGACGTGCCGGCCCGCTGGGTGCGCAACCTTGAAAAGTCGGGTGCAAAAATCGAAGACTTTCCGTTCTGGCTGCTGACCAGCAAGAGCATGCAATACCACGCCGGCGGCAATGCCGGCATCGAGATGATGCACGAGGTCGCGCTCAACCTGCGGGGTCATGCCGGAGTCATCATGAACGCCAAGACCGCCGCCGGGCTGGGCATTGCCGACGGCGATCGCGTCGAGGTTCGCTCCCACATCGGCGCCACCTACGGCAAGGCGGCCCTGATGCAGGGCGTACGGCCCGATACGCTGGTCATCATCGGCCAGTTCGACCACTGGGCCCAGCCTTTCGCCAAGGATCTGGGCATACCGAGCCTGAATACGATTGCGCCGATGACGCTGGATCTGACCGATGCGACAGGTTCCGGCGCGGACATCGTGCGAGTGGCCGTGAGGAAGATGGAGGTGGCGGCATGAGCAGCGGAGGGGGACCCGTGAGCGCAGCGAGCGGGGGCGTAGCGCCCGCGAATGCCGCCAGTCATCGATGTGGCGGCATAGGAAATCGGCACGGAGATTCGGAGATGACGGCATGAAACGCTATGTCATGACCATCGACCTGCGCCGCTGCGTCGGCTGCCAGACTTGCACGGCCGCCTGCAAGAGCGCAAATGCGACGCCGTCGGGGATTCAGTGGCGGCGTGTGCTTGACCTCGAGACCGGCGAGTTTCCGGATGTGCGGCGGACCTTTCTCCCCGTCGCCTGCATGCATTGCGGCGATCCGCCGTGCGAAAGCGTTTGTCCGACGAAGGCGACCACCAAGCGAGCCGACGGTCTGGTGGCGATCGATTACGAGCTTTGCATCGGTTGCGCCAACTGCGTCATGGCCTGCCCTTACGACGCCCGCTCGATCGTCCACGAACAGCACTTTGCCTATGGCGAATCGCAAATGACGTCCGAGGCCAAACGCTTCGATCCGGGCCGGATCGGCGTTTCGATGAAATGCACCTTCTGCAAGGACCGCATCGATGAGGCCGCGGCGACCGGGCGCACGCCCGGCGTGGATCCAGAGGTGACGCCGGCCTGCGTCAATTCGTGCATCTCCGGTGCCATGGGCTTCGGCGACATCAACGATCCGCAAAGCAATGTCAGCCAGTTGCTGGCGCAAACACAGCATTTCCGCATGCACGAGGAACTGGGTACCGAGCCCGGCGTGTATTACATATGGAACCAGTCATGAAGAAACCTGTACTCGGCGCTTCAACCCTTGCGGCACCCAAGCCGCAGAAAAACTGGGATTGGCGCGCGGCGTCGAACTTCATCGCCGGCGGCGCCGGTGGCGCCCTGCTGTTTTTTGCTTCGATAGGCGGCTTCGAGCCGGCACCCACCCGCATGGCTATCCTGCTGGCGCTGATCCTGATCGGCTGCGGACTGACCTGTGTCTGGTTCGAAATCGGCCGTCCGCTGCGCGCCATGAACGTCTATCGGCATATCGCCACGTCATGGATGACGCGCGAGGCTTTTGTCGCGCTGGCGGTGTTCGCCACGGGCGGACTGGCCTGGCTTCTGTTGCAGCCCCTGCTGGCCTGGCTGGCGGGTGCCGCCGGACTGGCGTTCCTCTACAGCCAGGCGCGCATTCTGGCGGCGAACAAGGGTATTCCGGCATGGCGGCATCCGCGCAGCGTGCCCCTGATGGTGGCGACGGGACTCGCGGAAGGCGCGGGTTTTCTTTCCGGCGTGGCTTTCCTGTCCGGGGCGACGATCGGTTTCTGGCAAGCGGCTGTGCTGCTGGCACTGATCGCGATCCGGGCCTTGATCTGGAACGGCTATCTCGCCGGACTCACGGTCGAGGGTGCTCCTGAAAGTGCCCTGCGGGTGCTCAACGGGATTGCATCGAGACTGACCCTGTTCGGCCATGTTCTCCCGGGATTTGCGGTCTTGGCTGCGCTGGCCGGGATGCCGGGACGCGGCGCACTGATGTTCGCGGCCGGGAGCATGGTGGTTGCCAGCGGCTGGTTCCTGAAATACACCTTGGTGCGCCGCGCGGCATTTACCCAGGGCCTGGCAGTGGTGCGCATACCGGTACGAGGCGGTGGACCGGCGGGGCCCGCCGTCAAGCCCGGTTGGAAACCCGTTCCGGGCGCCAAAGCCGGATAATAGGTTTCACGGCAGCAAACCAATGACGGGGCAAAGATTTCCGTCAAACTGGAGGAGAAGAGATGTACGAAGTTCGCTTTCACGGCCGCGGTGGCCAGGGTGCCGTTACGGCGGCATCCATGCTCGCGGCGGCACTGCTTGAAGAAGGCAAGTACGCGGTGTCGATTCCGTCCTTCGGTTTCGAACGGCGAGGCGCGCCGGTAGTCTCCTTCATGAGATGCAGTGATCGCGAAATTCGCCAGCTGACCAATATCTATACGCCGGATTGCCTGATCTGCGTCGATCCCTCATTGGCAAAATCGGTCGACATCTTCAGCGGCCTCAAGCCGGGCGGCACGCTGGTGCAAGCGACGCACCGACCCTTGTCCGAAGTCGTGCTTTCCGACGCCGTGGGTGTGGTCGGCCTGTGTGATGCAATCAGCATTGCGCTGGAAGTGTTCAAGCGTCCGATCACGAATACCCTGATGCTGGGGGCGTTTGCGAAGACTACCGGAGTCGTGTCGCTCGACGCGCTGAAGCGCTCGCTGGAAGATTCGGATTTTCGCGACGCCGGCCTCGCCCAGAATCTCATTGCGCTGGAGCGCGGCTACAACGAAACCACGGTGCACACCATCGAGCGGAGGGTTGCGGCATGAGGCACGACAGCTACCCGTTGTTCGACCTGGTCAAGGCGAATGTGCCGGATGATCTGTGTCCGGTCGCCACCGAGGTCAGTCCGATGCTGCCCGGCGACTGGCGCAGCATGCGCCCCGTGGTCGACCGCGACAAATGCGTCAAGTGCGCCGTGTGCTGGCTGTATTGCCCGGTGCAGTGCGTCGAGGAGCACGCCGCCTGGTTCGATTTCAATCTGAAAACCTGCAAGGGTTGCGGCATCTGCGCCAATGAATGCCCGCAGCGCGCGATCAAGATGATTCCGGAGGCGACATGAGTTCGGTGAATTCCCCATCCGGCTTGAATCGCCGTGTCGCCAGAGCCGACTTTTGTAGCTGCACCATGATTGCGGAGGCCAAATGACGACCGCTACTCTCGAAACGCCGAGTCAGGCAAAGCCGGCGAAGCAGAAGGTCATCCTCTGCGAAGGCAACGAGGCCGCTGCGCTGGGCGTCGCGCTGGCGCGTCCCGACATGGTGGCCGTGTACCCGATCACGCCGCAGTCGTCGCTGGTCGAGCACGTCGCCAAACTGATCGCCGATGGCCGCATGGACGCCGACATCGTCGATGCCGAAGGCGAGCACTCGGTGCTCTCGGTGCTGCAAGGCGCGGCCCTGGCCGGCGGGCGGACCTATACCGCGACCTGCGGTCCTGGTCTGGCCTTCATGTTCGAGCCCTATTTCCGTACTTCCGGCATGCGCCTGCCGATCGTGATGTCGATCGTGACGCGCGACGGCATCACGCCGCAATCGGTCTGGGGTGGCCATCAGGACGCAATGACGGTGCGCGAAGTGGGCTGGGTGCAGCTGTATTGCGAGACGGTGCAGGAAGTTCTCGACACCACTGTGATGGCCTTCAAGATTGCCGAGCATCACGATGTCATGCTGCCGGTGAATGTCTGCCTCGACGGCAACTATCTTTCCTACGGCACCTCCCGCGTCGAACTGCCGGGTCAGGCGGAAGTCGACGCCTTCATGGGCGTCAAGGATGTCAATTGGCATGTGGCGCTGGATCCGTTGCGGCCGATGGCGGTCGATCCGCTGACCGGCGGCTCGGGCGGCAAGGGACCATCGACTTTCGTCCGCTATCGCAAGGGGCAGTGCCGCGGCATGCAGAATTCCTTGCGGGTCATCGAGGAAATCCACGAGGAATGGGCGCAGCGTTTCGGTCGCCGCTTTGCGCCGCTGGTCGAGGAATACCGGCTCGATGGCGCCGACTACGCGATCATGACGCTGGGCAGCATGACCGGCGCGGCGAAGGATGCAATTGATGAAGCGCGCGATGCCGGCAAGCGCATCGGGCTGATCAAGCTAAAGACCTTCAGTCCCTTCCCGGTCGAGGCCTTGCTCAAGTCCTTGAAGAATGTTCAGGCGCTCGGCGTGGTCGATCGCTCGGTTGGCTTCCGCTGGAACTGCGGGCCGATGTATCAGGAAACCATGGGCGCCCTGTATCGCCTCGGACGGCACATACCTTCGATGAGTTTCATCGGCGGGCTGGCGGGTGCCGACATCACGGTCGGGCATTTCCACCGCGTCATCGAAGCCACGGAAAAGCTGATGACCGGTCCGGCGCCGACCGAGCCGGTCTGGCTCAACGAGAAAGACTGAGGGACCACGCCATGGAACATACCAAATACCTCGTCGTCGGCAGCAGCCATGCCGCACTCGAAGCGGTCACGGCGATCCGCATGCACGATACCGAGGGCAGCCTGACCCTGCTCACCCGTGATACACATCTGCCCTATTCGCCGACCGTCCTGCCTTATGTGGTATCCGGCCGCTCCGCACCCGATGGCATCTTTCTGCGCGACGAAAAGTTCTTTGCCGACAATCACGTTGCACTCAAGCGCGGCAAGGCCTTGAAGGCTCTGCACACGGAGCGCAATGCCGCCGAACTCGCCGACGGCAGCGAGATCGCCTACGACAAGATCCTGCTCGCCACCGGCGCAGCGCCGGCCATCCCGCCGATTCCCGGTCTGGATCAGGTCGCGTACCACGTACTTCGCACGCTCGATGATGCAACGAAGCTGAACGCCGCAATCAAGCAATCGAAGCAGGCGGTGGTGATGGGGGCCGGACTGGTCGGCATGCACGCCGCGGAAAATCTGGTCAAGGTCGGCGCCAAGGTCACCATTGTGGAGATGGCCAAGCAACTGACCGACGGCTATTTCGATGCCACGGCGGCGGGATTGATCGAGAAGGCATTCACCGACAACGGCGCGACCATCCTGACCGGTAGCCGGGTGGTGAAACTGGCTCCTTCCGCCATCGGTGCCACGCTGACCCTGGAAAACGGCACCACGCTGGAAGCCGACCTGCTGCTGGTGGCCACCGGCGTCAAGCCGAACATGGACTATCTGGCGGGCAGTCCGGTCGAGCACGAGCGCGGAATACTCGTCAGCGACACCATGCAGACCAGCGTCGCCAATGTCTGGTCCGCCGGCGATTGCGCCCAGGCCAAGGGGTTTTTCAGTAATGCCAAGGTGATGAACGCGATTTTGCCCGACGCCACCGAGCAGGGCCGCATTGCCGGCATGGCGATGGCAGGAGACCCCGGCCTGAAAAAGTACCCGGGCGGCGTGCCGCTGAACACCTATCACTTCTTCGGCCGCCATGCGATTTCGGTAGGCAGCAGCAAGGCTCCCGCAGGCGCCGAGGTGGTGACGCGTTTTGACGAAGCCAATGGCCGTTATCTCAAGGTGATTTTCATGGAGGGTCGCCTGCTGGGTATTTATGGGGTCAACGAGTTCTTCGACGGTGGCGTCATGTGCCAGTTGATCCTGCGGCGGGTCGATCTGTCGTCGGTCAAGGAGCGATTCGTGGCGAATCCGCTGGCCGTCGGCCGCGAACTGATGTCGAAACTCTGGCGCTAGGAGACGATCATGGGAAGAAGCTACAACACCATCGCCTTCGATGCCGCCAAGTGTGACGGCTGCGGCGACTGCATGACGGCTTGTGCGACGGCGAAAGTCGGCGTTGGCGACACGGCGCGGTCACGCATCCAGGTCGTGGGTAGCGCTGACGACGGATTCGAGCTTGCGCTATGCCGCCAGTGCGGCGATCCAAAATGTGTCACGGTGTGTCCGGCCGGGGCGCTGACCAAGGATGGCACCAGCGGCGTCATTGACTGGAGCGCGGCGAAGTGCGTCGATTGCCTGCTGTGCACCGTCGGTTGCGCCTACGCCGGCATCGCTCTCGACGCGGGCACCGGGCACGTCGCCAAGTGCGATACCTGCGCAGGCGCGCCGGCCTGCGTGCCCGCCTGTCCGCACGATGCACTGACCTATATCACCACCTCGCGCATCTACAACGAAGTCGGCGACTGGGAAGATCTCTTCGCTCCGGGTCTTGCCGGCTGCCAGGGCTGCAACACCGAACTGCTGATGCGTCACACCCTGCGCCGGGTGGGGCCGGATACCGTGCTGGCGACGCCGCCGGGCTGCGTGCCGGGCATGGGCTCGGTCGGCTTCAACGGCACCACGGGGACCAAAGTCCCGGTCTTCCACCCGCTGCTGACCAATACCGCGGCCATGCTGGCCGGCATCAAACGCCAGTACAAGCGCGTCGGCCGCGAAGTCACCGCGCTTGCCATTGCCGGTGACGGCGGCGCCTCCGACGTGGGTTTCCAGTCCTTGTCCGGCGCCGCCGAGCGCAACGAGCAGATACTTTTCATGGTGGTCGACAACGAGGGCTACATGAATACCGGCATGCAGCGATCGAGTTGCACGCCCTACGGCGCCTGGACGTCGACCACGCCGATCGGCGAGGGATCGCGCGGCATCCCGTCGCAAGGCAAGACGCAGGATGCCAAGAATCTGCCGCTGATCATGGTCAATCATCGCTGCGAGTATGTCGCCACGGCGTCAACGGCCTACATGGAAGACCTCTACGACAAGCTCGACAAGGCAATCCAGGCCTCCAAGGTCGGCTTTGCCTACCTGCATGTCTATTCCCCGTGCACCACCGGCTGGCGCTTTCCGACGGATCAGAACATGGAGGTCGCGCGCAAGGCGGTCGAAACCAATTTCGTCATGCTGTGGGAATACACGCCGGGCGAGGGCCTGCGCTTCACGCGGCCGGTCGATGATCCGCTGCCGGTCACCGAATATCTCAAGGCGATGGGACGCTTCCGTCATCTCAGTCCTGATCAGATTTCACACATTCAGGGCAAGGTCGTGGAGAATCTCGCTTTCGTCAAACAAATGGTTCATCGAGCAAGCGTATAGGGAGAAGTCACGTGAACAAGAAGAATTCGCCAGAAAGCAATCTGGAATCAATCGAAAAGGCAAGCCGGGATGAGTTGCAGGCCTTGCAGCTGCAGCGCATGAAGTGGTCGCTGCAGCATGTCTACGACAATGTGCCGCACTATCGTGCGAAATATGATGCCGCCGGGGTGCATCCGGACGACCTGAAACAGTTGTCGGACCTCGCGAAATTCCCCTTCACCACCAAGCTCGACCTGCGCGATACCTATCCCTACGGCATGTTCGCGACGCCCATGCGCGACGTGGTGCGGATTCACGCTTCGTCGGGCACGACCGGCAAGCCCACCGTGGTCGGCTACACCAAGAACGACATCGCGATGTGGGCTAATCTCATGGCCCGCTCGCTGCGCGCCGCAGGTTGCTCGGCCGACGACATAATTCTCAACTCCTATGGCTATGGCCTGTTCACCGGCGGCCTGGGCGCGCACTATGGCGGCGAAGCCCTGGGCGCCACGGTGATCCCCATGTCCGGCGGCCAGACCGAAAAGCAGGTGCAACTGATCCAGGACTTCAAGCCCACCGTGATCCTGTGTACGCCGTCATACGTGCTGACGATCGCCGACGAGATGATCAAGCAGGGCATGAAGTCGAATCAGAGCAGTCTGCGCGTGGGTGTTTTCGGCGCAGAACCGTGGACCAACGAAATGCGCCGCGAGATCGAGGAGCGCCTCGGCATCGATGCCGTGGATATCTACGGATTGTCGGAGGTAATGGGGCCAGGAGTATCTTGCGAGTGCATCGAAACCAAGGATGGCCCGCACATCTGGGAGGATCATTTCTATCCGGAGATCATCCATCCGGAAACCGGTGCCGTGCTGCCGGACGGGGAAATGGGCGAACTGGTGTTCACCTCGCTGTCCAAGGAGGCCTTGCCGATCATCCGCTACCGCACCCGCGACCTGACCCGGTTGCTGCCGGGCACGGCACGGACCATGCGGCGCATGGAGAAGATCACCGGTCGCAGCGACGACATGCTGATCATCCGCGGCGTGAATGTCTTTCCCACGCAAATCGAAGAACTCCTGCTGAAGAATCCCAACTTGTGCGCCCAGTACCAATTGCAGGTGTCGCGCGAAGGCCATCTCGACAAACTGGATGTCTATGTCGAGGTTCGCGCCGAACTCTCGAAATCCATCGATGAAGCGAGGCGACGCGAAATCGGTGCCGAGGTGCAGCATCACATCAAGGCTCTGGTGGGAGTCAGCGCGGACGTTCATGTCGTTGAAACCGACAAGGTCGAAAGAACACTGGTGGGCAAGGCGCGGCGAGTGATTGACCGGCGACCGAAGTAGGGGTCGGGAGACGATATGTTGTCGCAGTTCCTGCAGTTCCTGTTCTCCGGCATCACGGTCGGCGCCGCCTACGCTTTGGCGGCGTTGGGCTTTACGCTGATCTACAACGCCCCCAATGTGATCAATTTTGCCCAGGGCGAGGTCATCATGCTGGGCGGCATGCTGGTGTTCTTTTTCATGCAGTCGGGGTTGCCGATGCCGCTGGCGATTGTGCTGGCGATAGCGATTCCGGCGCTGGTCGGAATTGCGCTCGAGAAACTGGCGATAGAGCCGGCGCGCGATGCCGAGGTGGTGACGCTGATCATCATCACCATCGGCGCTTCGCTGGTGATTCGCGGTCTGATCCAGATCTGGCTGGGCAAGGGCGCGCACAGCTATCCCGCGTTTTCGGGCAGCGAGCCGCTGCATATCGGCGGCGCCACTCTGTTGCCGCAAAGTCTTTGGGTGCTTGGCATCACGGCTCTGGTGGTTGTCGCACTTTGGTACTTTTTCAGCCGCACACTGGCCGGCAAGGCCATCCTCGCCACCTCGTGCAACCCGCTGGCCGCCCAGTTGGTCGGCATCGATACGCAATGGGTACTGTTGGTCAGTTTCGCCCTTTCGGCGGCATTGGGGGCGATCGGCGGCGTCCTGCTCACGCCGATCACCCTGACCTCCTACGACGTCGGAATCATGTTGGGTCTCAAAGGCTTTGTCGCCGCGGTCGTCGGCGGGCTGGGCAGCGGCCTGGGCGCCGTGCTCGGCGGGTTGCTGGTCGGAGTCATCGAGGCGATGGCAGCCGGGTACATCTCGTCTGCATACAAGGATGCAATTCCCTTCATCCTCATCCTGTTCATTCTCTTCTTCATGCCGCGCGGAATATTCGGCGCGAAAGTGACGGAGCGGGTATGAGTATATTGAGGCGGCACCACGTACTCATCATTCTGGCCGCGGTGCTGCTGCTGCTGCCACTGGTGTTGCCCAACAACTATTACTACGACATCGTGATCCGCATGGCGATCAACGCGATTCTTGTGCTCGGTCTGAATCTGCTCATCGGCTTTGCCGGCCAGATCAGTCTTGGCCATGCCGGATTCGTTGGCATCGGTGCCTATGCTTCGGCGATCCTGCCGACCCACTTCGGCTGGCATCCATTGCTCGCGATGGCCGCCGGCGCCACAATTGCAAGTGCCATTGCGGCAATTGTGGCGCGGCCGATCTTTCGCCTGAAGGGACATTACCTCGCCATGGCAACCCTCGGCCTGGGAATCATCACGGCGATCGTGATCAAGAACGAGGCGGCGTATACGGGCGGGCCCGATGGCATGCCGGTGGTCGCGCTGGCGCTGATGGGCTTCGAGATTTCAGGCGAAAAGAAATGGTACTGGGTGCTTGCCGTAGTTCTTTTGTTCAGTTTCTGGGCGGCCAGGAATCTGATCGATTCTCCTTTTGGGCGCGCCCTGCGGGCACTGCACGGTTCAGAGGTTGCGTCACAGGTGATGGGCGTCGATGTGGTTCGTTACAAGGTTGCCATCTTCGTTCTGTCGGCCTTCTTTGCCAGCCTGATGGGAAGCGTCACCGCCCATTACATCGGTTTCGTCACGCCCAATATCGCCGACTTCTTCCATTCCATCGAACTCGTTACCATGGTCGTGATCGGCGGCATGGCCTCCATTTACGGATCGCTGATTGGTGCGATTTTGCTAACAGCCTTGCCTCAGGCGCTATCGACCTTCGAAGGCTGGGAAACGGTGGTTTTTGGTGCCATTCTCATGTTTTGCATGATCTTCATGCCCAGGGGCCTGGTGCCGACCCTGGCGCAGCGTTTTGGCGGCAGAGAGTCGGAGGGCGATTGATGGCGCTGCTCGAAGTCGACAATCTTTCCATTGCGTTCGGCGGTGTCACGGCCGTGCAGCACGTCAGCTTTGCCGTTGAGCGGGGGCTGGTGTATTCCGTGATCGGGCCCAACGGGGCCGGCAAGACCACGTTGTTCAACCTGATCACCGGCGTGTATACGCCGAACGAGGGCGAAATCCGGCTCGCCGGAGAATCCATCGCCGGCATGGCTCCGCACGAGCTGGCGTTGAAGGGCATGGCCAGGACATTCCAGAATCTTCAGATATGCATGAACATGACGGCGCTGGAGAACGTCATGGTCGGGGCGCATTTGCAGCTGGATCGCAATCTGGTGAAAGCCATGCTGCGCTTTCCCGGCATTGCCAGGCGCGACCGTGAGTTGAAAGACACGGCGCGCGAACTGATGGCCTTTGTAGGCCTGGAGAGCTACTGGAATCTCGGTGCCAGTTCGATGCCCTATGGGGCGCTGAAGCGGCTGGAGATAGCCCGCGCACTCGCCGCGAAACCTCGGATACTGTTTCTCGATGAGCCGGCGGCAGGGTTGAATGCCAGGGAAACCGCCGAGATCGATGAACTCGTGCGCAAGGTCGCCGACAATGATGTCACCGTGGTACTGGTCGAGCACGACATGAAAATGGTAATGAACATCTCCGATCGCATCCTGGTGCTCGACTACGGCAAGAAATTGACCGAGGGAACGGCCAGGGAGGTCAGGGAGAATCCCGACGTCATCGCTGCGTATCTGGGCAGCAACGTATGAGACGCGCTCCAGGGAGAACTCTGTAATGGAGGCGCTGCAGATCATCGGCAACGAGCACCGCAGCATGTGGCAGCTGACGGTGGTGCTAGAGGAGTTGTGCAAGCAGCTCGGCAAGCCGGAGGAAAGGCCGGATGACGAGTTGTTCGGCATGATCCTCGACTATATCGAGCAGTACGTCGAGCGGGTGCATGAGCCGAAGGAGGAAGCTTTTCTTTACAAGGCTGTGCTCGAGCGCAGCAGCGAAGGCAAGGAAATGATCGCGGAATTCACGCGCGAGCATGCGAGTACTCCCGACGCTGTGGCGCGGCTGCGTGGCCAACTGGACGCTGTCGTGCGCAACTATCCCGAAGGGGTTGCCACGTTTCAGCAGGCTGTCGACGAGTACATTTCGATGATGCGGAGGCACATCATGAAGGAGGAGAGCGATCTCTTCCCTCTGGCTCGCAGGATATTGACCGACGCGGACTGGGACGAAATCAATACGGCCTTTGGCGACAGCAACGATCCCTTATTCGGGGAAAGCGCGCTTGTCGAGTTCCGCGCCTTGATGTCGCGCATCGTCAACCAGGCGCCCGAGCCGATAGGCTTTGGACTCGTAACGGAGGTGAAGCCGCCAGCGGAAGAGCATCCGGTGCTGCTCTCGATCCATGACCTGAGCAGTAGTTATGGGCGCATACAGGCATTGCGCGGCGTTACGATCGAAGTCAGGCAGGGCCAACTGGTTGCGCTGGTCGGTGCCAATGGCGCAGGCAAGACGACGCTGCTGCGGGCGATTTCCGGAGTGCAGAAGGTATCCGGTGGCGCCATCAATTTTGCTGGTCAGGACATTACCTATGCCCGCCCGGACCAGCGCGTGCGGCTGGGCATCTGCCAAGTACCCGAGGGGCGCCAGGTGTTTGGCCCCCTGTCGGTAGAAGACAACCTGCGCCTGGGCGCCTATACCCGCAGCGATAAGCGATCGATTGAGGAAGACATGGAGCAGATGTACGCCATGTTTCCCATCCTCAAGCAGAAATTCAGGCAGTCGGCCGGAACTCTTTCCGGCGGACAGCAGCAGATGCTGGCGATGGCGCGGGCATTGATGGGAAGGCCGAAGTTGCTCCTGCTGGACGAACCGTCGATGGGCCTGGCGCCGTTGCTTATCCAGGAAATTTTCAATGCCATCATCAGTTTGCGTGAACATGGCAAGACGGTTTTTCTGGTTGAGCAGAACGCCCAGGCCGCGCTGTCGATCGCAGACCATGCCTATGTAATCGAGACCGGCGAGACCGTGCTTTCGGGTACCGGCAGCGAATTGCTGGTGAACGAGCAAGTGAAATCAGCTTATCTGGGTATCTGATTTGGTTGGATGCATCGTGTTGCAAGCTTGAAGATGTTCATTAGAATCACCCTGTAGCAATTGCTGTTATTCAAATTACACCTAGGAGGAAACAACCGTGGTCAAACATTCGTTACTGAAGATCGCCACCACTGCCGCTGTCGCAGTCGGTGTCAGCCTGTCCGCCTTTGCCGCGGACCCCATCAAGATCGGATCGGTTCTGTCAGTCACTGGCGGCGCTGCCTTCCTTGGTGACCCGGAGTTGAAGACACTGCAACTCTATGTTGAAAAGATCAACAAGGAAGGTGGTGTGCTCGGACGCCAACTGCAATTGGTGCACTACGACGATGCCGGCGACGCCAGCAAGGCCAACGGCTTCGCCAAGCGCCTGATCGACGATGACAAGGTAGACATCATCGTTGGCGGCAGCACCACGGGTTCCACCATGTCGATGGTTCCCCTGGTCGAGAAGGCGGAAATCCCCTTCATTTCTCTGGCCGGCGCGGTTGTTATCGTGGAACCGGTAAAGAAATGGGTATTCAAGACGCCGCATACCGACCGCATGGCGGCGGAAAAAGTCTTCACTGACATGAAGGCTCGCAATTTGACCAAGGTCGCCCTGCTTGCCGAAACCAGCGGTTTTGGCATGTCGGGCAAGAAGGAGACCGAGGCGCTGGCCGGCAAGATGGGCATCACCCTGGTGGCCAATGAAACCTACGGACCCAAGGACACCGACATGACGCCGCAACTGACCAAGATCAAGGGCGCGGCTGGCGTGCAGGCGATCTTCGTCTTCGGCTTCGGCCAGGGACCGGCACTGGTGAACAAGAGTTACAAGCAACTTGGCCTCAGCTTGCCGCTCTATCACGCGCACGGTGTTGCCTCCGAAGAGTTCATCAAGCTTTCGGGACCCGCAGCCGAAGGCGTTCGCCTTCCTGCCGCCGCTTTGCTGGTGGCCGGTAAACTGGCTGCCAACGATCCGCAAAAGCCTGTGGTGACTGGTTACCGCAAGACCTACGGTGATCGCTACAAAGAGGATGTGTCGACCTTCGGCGGTCATGCCTACGACGGCCTAATGATGGCAGTCGAAGCCTTCAAGCGCGCCGGTTCCACCGACAAGGCCAAGGTTCGCGATGCCATCGAAGCCACCAAGGGCTATATCGGCACGGGCGGCAAGGTCACCATGTCGCCGACGGATCACATGGGTCTGGATCAATCAGCCTTCATCATGCTGGAAATCAAGAATGGAGACTGGACTATCGCCAAGTGAGTCTGTCCGACTGAATAAGAGGCCCGCTTAGTGCGGGCCTTTTTTATATTCCCGTCGCTTTGGGCGGGAACGGCATCCCGCGACATGGGCAATCGGCGGCAGTCCGCTGCTCGGCCCATGCGAAGGCATGGATCATCGCAGGCAGCCCGTCGAGTGGCCCTATTGATTCCATGAAACAGAAATCACTTGGCCTTCACTGCCAATACCGGGCACGGAACCGAAAGCAGCAACTCCTGGGCCACACTGCCCAGAAAAAGCTTGCCTACCGGTGTGCGTTTGCGCAGGCCGATGATAAGCAGGGATATCTGCAGCGAGTCGACCATTTCTTCAATTTCTTCGATGGCACTCTTGCCCCGAACAAACTGCTTGAATGTTGCGTCGATTCCTGATACTGACAGCAATTCTTCGACGCGCTCGACATCCTGCACATCGGCCATCGATGGATCTTCCTTGCTGCCACCCGGACTGGCATTGACCACCACCAGACGTTCGCTGCGCCGACGAGCGATTTCCATGCCCTTATCCAGGGCGGCCTGCCCTTCCGGGCGGGGTACATAGGCTACAAGTATGGTCACGGCTACTCTCCCTATTTGCGACTGATGGGCAAGGTCCCTGGAGAACCCGCGTGTCAGGCAGGCACGTCGGCCTGCGCTATTACACGCCGTTGATTCTAGCCTGCTTGTTGAACGAGTTCGAGCCGTGTCCTTGCAGCTTCCTCCTCGGTCACTGGAGCACTGTATTCTCCTCCGACGCCGAGTCTCTCCGCACGCCAAGAGATAGGGCAATGTGGCTCGTGCCTGTTGACCCGTCTGGGTACGCACCGACGCGCGTCAAAAGCGATAGCCCGCCCCTAGCAGAATTACGTCGGTGTCGCGGTGATGGTTGGTGTTGACGCGATTCCAGGAGATTCTTGCCGCCCATTCCTGACTGATCCGGTACGCGGCGGTCGCGGTGAAGATCCAGGAGAACTTGCTGTCGCCACCCTCGCCGGGCACCGGTGCACGATACCGGTCGACTGCCAGGTAAGGACCGAATCCGATCCCCAGTACCAGCCGGTCGCTGGCGAGCACTTCGCGTACGCCCCAGATCTGGGCGGTGACGCCGGTGCGCCGGATCAGCCGGGCATCGCCCTCGTTCAGCACCGCCAGCGTCACATCGATGTGGCGCGCCAGGCCACGGCGGTATTCGATGGAACGGGCCGTGCCCAGCTCCGATTCATAGCTATTGACGATCGTCTTGCCGAGAAACAGCGTGACTTCGTCGCTCGTCGTACGGAATGCCTGGCGCGGCACCGATACATGCGGCCCACGCGCGGACACGGGTTCCAGCAGGTAGCCGATGCCGAACATCAGTGCGCTGGTGTCGATGCTGTTGGGGGGGACGATGCGGTTATAGCGCATCTGGTACAGCCAACGGCTGTCGGCGTAATAGGTCGCCGCCACGCTGCCGATGGTGCCCCAGCCATGGACGTTGGCATAGCCGCCGGCCGGGGCCGGCGTGGTGTCGGAAAACCGGTAGGGGCCGATCCCGGCGGCAAGCGACAGGCGCCGGTCGAGCAGATTGCTGCGGCCCCAGACCTGGATCGCCTGCCCGTCGCGATGATGGCCGGGGACATGGCCCTCGTTCAGCCAGGCGAAGCTGGCGGCGATGTTCTCGCCCAGGGGATGCTGGTATTCGAAGGCCCACGCGGAGGTACGCTGCCGGGTTGCTGTGTCCTCCAGCCCGCCGGCGAACAGGGTCAGTTCCTGGGCATCTGCCGCGCCGGACAGAGCCAGCGTCAACATCAGAAAGATTAGCCGCATGTGTTGTCTCCTGTCTTCTGCCGGCTGCCGCCGACCGTCATATTGGCGCTTCGGTCAATTTTCCGATCATGGCCATTGCCAAGGGATCCGCGTGCAAGAAAGTACTTATAGCGCGACTCCGGAGCGTGGTATGTACGCCAGCGCGCATAGCCGTGCTCGATGAAAAGCCGATTGCAGGACTTGGCCGCAATGCATTTCCCGTTGCAGGTGCTGCCGGTGTTCCTTGCCGATCGACGAGCACGCACCAGGCATTTATCGGCGTAAGCTCTCTACAGGTGTTCAATTGGCATCGGCCAACCAAGGAGCCAGGCGATGACGCAGGCAAGCGATACCCATTCAAAGACCGTCGGCTATGTCCTCTGGTTATTCGGTTTCACCGGCGCACACCGCTTCTATTACGGCAAGCCGGTAACCGGAACCCTCTGGTTCTTCACGCTGGGACTGTTCGGCATCGGCTGGCTGATCGACCTGTTCCTGATTCCGTCCATGGACCGCCAGGCCGATCTCAGATTCCGCTCAGGCAAGGTCGACTATTCCATCGCATGGATTCTGCTGACCTTCCTCGGGGTTTTCGGTGTGCATCGGATGTACCTGGGCAAGTGGATCACCGGCGTCCTTTACTTCTGCACGCTCGGCCTTCTGGGGCTCGGCTACCTCTACGATTACTGGACGCTGAATGACCAGATTACCCTGGTGAACGCCGCAAGCTGATGCTGCCTTGGTCGACGAGCGGACCGCGTCGTTGGTCGCCTTGGCTTTCGGCAGTGAGCCCAGGGCCGAAGCTGGATGCCAACCGCTCGATCGGTTTCGCCGTACCACCAGCGCCGACTCTTCGATGCCTTGCAGCGCCGCCTTCGGTGAATCTGCGCGCGGTTGTTGGGGACAGGCGATTCCGCTTTGCGTCACGCTCAATAGGTTTCCACGTGGTAGCGCCCCTGTTGCAGCAGCTCCGCCTGGAGTGCTTTCCAGTCGAGTCCGTGCTGGCCGCAGATGTCGCTAAAGGCTTCATCAACGCCGGTCTCCATGCCCTTCAAGCCGCACAAATACAAATAGGTATTCTCATCGCGCAGCAGGCGCACAACCTCTTCGCCGCGTGCGCGAATGAGATCCTGAACGTAAGCCCGGGGCTGGTCGGGGACGCGGGAAAAGGCCAGGTTGATGTCGATGAATTCCTTTGGTAGCCTGGTCAGCGGGCCGAAGTAGGGCAGCTCGGCGGGGGTGCGGGCGCCGAAGAACAGCATCAGCTTGCCGTCCTCCTTGGGCACCGACTTGCGCCGCCGGCGTTCCGTCATCGCCCGCATCGGCGCCGAGCCGGTGCCGGTGCAGATCATCAGCAGATGGCTGCCGGGATGGTTGGGCATCAGGAAACTGGTGCCATAGGGGCCGACGACGTCGACCTTGTCGCCCTTCTTCAGGTCGCAAAGGAAATTCGATGCCACGCCGCGAACCGCGCCGCCATCATGATCGGCGGTGACCCGCTTCACGGTCAGCGACAGGTTGTTGTAGCGCGGACGCTCGCCGTCACGCGGACTGGCGACCGAGTACAGGCGTACGTGATGCGCGCGGCCCAGCGCGTCGAGGCCTGGCGCCAGGATGCCGATGGTCTGCCCTTCAAGCACCGGAAACGATGCATTGCCGAAATCGAGCACGATGTGGCGGATGTCGCTCGATGCGCCGTCGGCCGTCAGGCGGAAATTGCCGCTGACGGTTGCCACCGCAGGTTTCTGGATCGAATAGAGGTTGACGTAAGGATGCGCGGCCGACCAGGGCGGCGGGGCGACGCCCCCTTGGCCGGAGGTGGAGGCGGCGGCAATCCGTTCGACGTCGTCAGGAAGAGGAGTCGCCGTGTCGCCAGCGCCGACTTTCTGGCCTTCGTCGAGAACGGCTTGCGCCGGCAGCGTATCCCACAACAGTTGCTCGGCCAGCGGATAGGCAGTGTCTGCCTTGACATGGCGCCAGTTGTCGATGGCGCCGGTCGGGCAGGGCGAGATGCAGTTGTAGCAGAACTTGCACTTGGCGGCGTCGACCACATAATTGCGCGAGTCGTGGCTGATCGCGTCAATCGGGCAGGTTTCTTCGCAGGTGTTGCAGCGAATGCAGATCTCCGGATCGATCAGATGCTGGCGCAGGATGGTCGTCGTGCTCTTCGTCGCGTTCATAAAAACCTCATTTCTGCTACAGAGGACACAGAGTTCACAGAGAGAAGCTTGATTTGCCTTTCTCTGTGAACTCTGTGTCCTCTGTGGCTAATGGTTTTGTCTAATTGAAGCGGACGTACTCGAAATCCACCGTCTGATTGTTGATGCCGCGCGCAGGGTGCGCAATCCAGTTGGCGTATTTTCCCGGCGCGGCGACGCGGCCCATCAGCGAGCCGACAAAAATGCGATCCTCGGCCGACGGCAGCCAGTGCAGGTGGTGGTGCGTCCATTCGGCTTCGGAGAGCACCTGGCCCGCGGGAGAAATCCTCGCCGAAGACAGCGGCCCGATCTTGCGATTGAAGGCCTTGTGCGGCGCGCTCAGAACGAAGGGGATGCCGGCCTTCTGGATGATCTTGTTCCAGCGCTCGATGCCGGCTTTTGCATCGGTCACATAGTCGTCGCGCAGCCGCTCGTTGAGGGCGTTGAGGTAGGGAGCCTGGGCGGTGAGGAGTTTTCCGTCGGCCACTTCGAGCACCGGATAGGTGGCATCGTTGAGCTGGTGGTCGTCGTCCTGCCTGGTTTCCTCGTAGCGGCCCTTGAGTCCCGTGGTGTAGAAGGTGGCGGCATTGGACGAAACATCGGCGCCGAACAGGTCCATGGTGACGCTGAAATGGAAGTTCAGGTAGCGCTGTATGGTCGGCAGGTCGATCACGCCGGCGGCGCGGATCTTCGCCACATCGTCGGTCTTGAGCTGGTTCATGACCTCGCAGGTGCGCTGGATGACGCGGCCGACACCCGACTCGCCGACGAACATGTGGTGCGCTTCTTCGGTCAGCATAAACTTGCAGGTGCGTGCCAGCGGATCGAAGCCGGATTCGGCCAGCGAGCAGAGCTGGTACTTGCCGTCGCGGTCGGTGAAGTAGGTGAACATGAAGAACGACAGCCAGTCCGGTGTTTCTTCGTTGAAGGCGCCGAGGATGCGGGGATTGTCCGCATCGCCGGAGCGCCGTTCAAGCAGGGCTTCCGCTTCTTCGCGGCCATCGCGGCCGAAGTAGGCGTGCAGCAGGTAGACCATCGCCCACAGATGCCGCCCCTCTTCGACGTTGACCTGGAACAGGTTGCGCATGTCATAGAGCGAAGGGCAGGTGAGGCCGAGGTGGCGCTGCTGCTCGACCGAGGCGGGTTCGGTGTCGCCTTGAGTGACGATGAGGCGGCGCAGGTTGCTGCGATATTCGCCGGGCACTTCCTGCCAGGCGGCCTCGCCCTTGTGGGCGCCGAAGTTGACTTTGCGGTCGGGTTCGGCCGGATTGAGGAAGATGCCCCAGCGGTAGTCCGGCATCTTGACATAATCGAAGTGCGCCCAGCCGCCGGGATCGACGCTGACCGCGGTGCGCAGGTAAACGTCAAAGCTCTGCGAGTCGTCCGGGCCCATGTCCTGCCACCAGTTGATGAATTCCGGTTGCCAGTGCTCAAGGGCGCGCTGCAGGGTCTTGTTCTCGGAAAGGTCTACGTTGTTGGGTATTTTCTGGTTGTAATCGATGCTCATGGCATTCTCCTGATGGGGGTCGGGGGTTTTCTTGTGCGGAAACGTCAGACGCGTTCCCAGTTGAATTTGGCTTTGTTGCCGCTGCCGAAGACCTTCAGTGCGCCGGCCTCGCCTACTGCATTGGGGCGGATGAATATCCAGTTCTGCCAGGCGGAAAGCCGGCCGAAGACGCGGGTTTCCATGGTCTCGCCGGGGCCGAAGCGAAGGTTGGCTTCCATTGCGGTGAGTGCATCCGGAGAGAGGCTGGCGCGCTCTTCGAGGACCAGGCGTATTTCGTCGTCCCAGTCGAGGTTGTCCGGGGTAGCCGTTACCAGCCCGAGCGCTGAAGCGTCAGCGGCTCCGAGTGGCTTGCTGATAGCAACCTTCGCTGCCGCAATCGGGCCGTCCTCGCCGTAGAAGCGGGCGCCGATGCGGTACTGCCCATTGACCATCGGATAGCTGCCGAAATTCATCTCGGATAGCGTGACTTTGGCTTCCTGCGCGGAATCGTCGGGCAAGGCCAGCATGTAGCTGCGATCCGCCGCAAGCATCAGTTCGGCCAAGGTGCCGGCGAAACAGGCGCCGCGGTCGGCGATGGCGATCAGGGTGCGCGACGTGACGTCGAGGCGCGCCAGGGTACGCCGCAGCATGCCGATCACTTCGCGGACGAACCAGTGCTGGCGATGCTTCGCCAGCGCCGCGTCTGCGGCCAGGACATGTCCGGCATCGCCGCTGGTCTTCAGCACCCAGGTGCCTATTTCGAGATCGTTGGTGCGCAGCATCAGGATCGCGTCGTCGAGTTCGCGCGCCATCAGCAGCGGCCACCACGACGCGCCGGCGGCGACAATGGCGTCGATGCTGCCGGCCGGAGCCGCAGCAGGGGCGGAAACCGTCAGCGTGGCGCGTCGTGCCTTGCGGTCGATAACCACATCGACGGTCTCGTAGTGGTAGCCGGCCTCGTCGCTGCTGCGCTTGACTGCGGGCAAGGCAATGCCCTTGGCATCGGCTGGGCGGTCGCTTTCGGCGGCGAGTTCCAAGGCGCGCTGCTTCACTTTCTCGGCGAAGGCTTGCGGCTTGGCATAGTCGTCGATCAGGCGCCATTCCTTGGCCCGTTGCGCTCGTATGCCTTCGGTCAGCGTACAAAAGATGTCGGCGTGGTCGCGCCGGACGTGACGCTTGTCGGTGACGCGGGTGAGGCCGCCGGTGCCGGGCAGCACGCCGAGCAGCGGGACCTCGGGCAGGCTGACGGCTGATGAGCGGTCATCGACCAGGATGATTTCGTCGCAGGCGAGCGCCAGTTCATAGCCGCCGCCGGCCGTGGTGCCGTTGCAGGCGGCGATGAACTTGAGGCCGGAATGGCGGCTGGAATCCTCGATGCCGTTGCGCGTCTCGTTGGTGAATTTGCAGAAATTCACCTTCCAGGCGTGCGTCGACAGGCCCAGCATGAAGATGTTTGCGCCAGAGCAGAAAATTCTGTCGCGGCCAGAGATAACGACCACGCTGCGGACTTCGGGATGCTCGAAGCGGATGCGCTGCAGCGCGTCGTGGAGTTCGATGTCGACACCGAGATCGTATGAATTCAGTTTCAGCTTGTAGCCTGGCTTGATGCCGCCGTCCTCGTCGATATCGAGATGGAGGGTGGCTACCGGTCCGGCGAACGTCAGACGCCAATGCCTGTACTGATCGGGATGCGTGTCATAGGTGATGGTCTGCCGGGGGGCTTCTGGATAAGTCATTCGCTTCTCCGTGTTGTGTAATGGTTTATTTCAGTGCGGTAATCGCTTGACGCAACTGCGTGAGGCACTCTTCGGGTTGCCGCCCGGTGGTGTCCAGCGTGAAATCCGCTTTCGAATACAGGGACTCGCGAGCGAGGAGGATGCGGCGCATGTCTTCCATGGCTTCGGCATTACCCTCCATGGGGCGGAAATCGCCTTGGGCGACCACGCGCGACATGTGCTCTTCGGGCGTTGCCTTGACCCAGACGGTAAAGCAGTTCATGAGCAGGAGATTGAAGGTTTCCGCTTCGGAAACGATCCCGCCGCCGACCGTGATGACGGCACTTTCATGCTGGGCAATGAAGTTCTCCAGACAGCGTCGCTCAAGGCGGCGAAAGCCGGGCTGGCCATAGAGCATGAACACCTCGTTGAGGCTCATGCCCGCTTCCGTCTCGATGGCGCTGTTAAGTTCAACAAAGGGCCGGGACAGTTCGCCGGCCAGCGCGCGGCCCAGGGTCGACTTGCCGGCACCGCGCAGGCCGACCAGCGCAATGCGTTTTCTGCGTGAAGCGTCTTCGTCGCCGAAGTCGCGAATCAGGCGCAGCAGCGCTTCTTCCAGGCGGTTGGGGGAGAGTTGTTCGAGGAAGCGCGAGATCAGCCGGTAGTCGGGCGAACTTTGTTGCGGTTCCAGCAGTTCGATCAGCGAGATGCCCAGAGCATGGGCGACATGCCGCAGGACCAGGATGGACGGGTTGGTTTCGCCGCTTTCGACTTGCGCCAGATAGCGTTCGGATACGTCCGAGTTCGACGCCAGCATCTTGCGCGACATGCCGTGCCGCGCACGCGCTTCGCGCACACGAAGCCCCAGCGCCTGAATGAATTCGGCGTCGGCCGTCTCGTCTATGAAGCGCGCAACGATGGGCATTTCGGGTTTTTCGGTGGTTTGCATTCCCGCTCACCTATAAAAATTCTGCTCAGCCAGTGCATGCAATATAGTACAGGTTTTGCATCTACGGGAAACTTTATCTTCATACCTAATGTATCTGATATAGAAATAATTAGCTAAGGCATTGAATTATAAAGATATGGCTGGACTGGTTACAGGGCTGAATAATATTGCATGCTTGCATTGACTGGAGGGTTGTTTTGAACGATACTTCGCGTTGTGATGTGGGCTCCAACTGACTTGAGGAACAATAGTTCCATGTCCGTTCCGCAAGTGGGGATCCCGCATCCAGCAGGGGGATACAAGTGCGTGTTGCCCCGAGTGGGCGCCAACGACGTGGACGATTTTTTCTAACCGCAAGAAACTGAACTCCCAAAGGACAGTCATGGCAGATTTCAAGTTCGTCTCCTACGAAGACAATGGCGAAACGCTACGCATCGCCATCAACCGCCCGCCCTACAACGTGCTCGACATCGCTACCATGGAAGAGATGAATGCCGCGCTCGACCTGGCGATGGAAAACACCACCGCCAAGGTGCTGGTCATCAGCGGCAAAGGCGACAAGACCTTTTCTTCCGGCGTCGACGTGGTCGACCACACGCCGGACAAGGTGGTGAAGATGATCGAGGTGTTTCACGGCATCCTCAAGCGTCTGATGCAGGTCTCGATACCCACCGTGGCCGCCGTCAATGGCGCGGCCCTGGGCGGCGGCTGCGATCTGGCGATTGCCTGCGACATGGTGCTTGCCTCGGAAAGCGCCAAGCTGGGCCAACCGGAAATCAAGCTGGGCGTGTTTCCGCCGATTGCCGCGATCCTGCTGCCGCGCCAGATCCCGATGACCAAGGTGATGGAACTGCTGCTGGGCGGCGGCATCATCGATGCCCGGGAAGCGCATCGCATCGGCCTGGTGAACCGCGTGGTCCCGAAAGAAAGCTTTGCCGCGGACACCGCGACGTTCCTCGAACAATTCACCTCGCTGTCCCGCGTCGCGCTGATCCACACCAAGAAGGCGGTCAAGGAAGCGGCCACCCGTCCGTTCTACGAGGCCCTGTTCCACATCGAACAGCACTACCTCAAGGATTTGATGGCCACCGAGGATGCCAAGGAAGGTTTGAACTCCTTCATCGAGAAGCGCAAGCCGGTCTGGAAGAACAAGTGAGGCGGAACCATTAGCCACAGAGGACACAGAGGACACAGAGGACACAGAGGACACAGAGGACACAGAGGACACAGAGGACACAGAGAAAGGCGAAGGACCCGCAGTTGTTTCCAGGTTGTTCTCTGTGAACTCTGTGTCCTCTGTGGCCAAAAAAGTTTTTGAATTACCATCTGGGAGAACAAATGATTCCGAGCACCATCAAGACGTGGCAAATGACCGAACCGGGCAAACTGCTGCGCACCGAAATTCCCATGCCCGAACTGCAGGCGGGCGAGGCCCTGGTCGAGGTCAGGGGCTGCGGTGTTTGCCATACCGACCTGTCCTATTTCTACATGGGCGTGCCGACTGTGCACAAGGGCCCGTTGTCCCTCGGCCACGAGATTTCCGGCGTCGTTGTGGCCGGCGACGCACGGGTGCTCGGCAAGGAAGTCATCATTCCGGCGGTTCTGCCCTGCAACAAGTGCGAACTGTGCAAGACCGGACGTGGCAACCGCTGTCTGGCGCAGAAGATGCCGGGCAACTCGATGGGCACCTATGGCGGCTTCTCGACGCACATCCCGGTGCCGGCCGAGGACCTGTGCATCGTCGGCAATCGCGGCAAGATTCCGCTGGAGCACCTGTCGGTGATCGCCGACGCGGTGACCACGCCCTACCAGGCGGGCATCCGCGCTCGACTTCAGGCCGGCGACCGCGTCATCATTATCGGTGCGGCCGGCGGCGTCGGCAGCTTCATGACCCAGGTGGCCAAGGGCATGGGTGCCGCTGCGGTGGTGGGTATCGACATCAATGCCGAAAAGCTCGAATTCATGAAGGGCTACGGTGCCGATTTCACCATCGATCCGCGCGGCAAGAACGCCAAGGAGGTCAAGGAGCTGTTCAAGGGTTTCTGCAAGGAGAAAGGCCTGCCTTCCAACTACGGCTGGAAGATCTTCGAAGTCACCGGCAGCAAGCCCGGACAGGAGTTGGCGCTCTCGCTGCTGTCCTTCACCGGCTTGCTGATGGTGGTGGGTTATGGCACTGACGAGACCTCCTACATGCTGTCCAAGCTGATGGCCTTCGATGCCGAACTGATCGGCACTTGGGGCTGCCTGCCCGAGTACTACCCGAAGGTGCTGGAAATGTGCGTAGACGGCCGGATAGCTCTCGAACCCTTTGTCGAGACACGGCCTATGAGCCAGATCGAGCAGGTCTTCGACGAAGCGCACCACGGCAAGCTCAAGCGGCGCGTGATTTTGACACCGGATTTTTGAGAACCTATTTGGCCACAGAGATCACAGAGGACTCAGAGAAAATCGTTTCGCAGCCTTTCTCTGTGTCCTCCGTGGCTGATTTCTGTTTTGTTTGATATTTTTGGGAGAAATAACATGGCACTGGAATGGCTACGCAGAGAAAACGACCTCAAGGATCACCAGCTCATCGACAACAGCCACTTCGGCACCGCATCGCCCAGTGATGCGCCGACGGTCATCTACGAGGAGCGTCCGGTGCTGGACGAAAAGGGTGCCGCGGTGTCCGGCCTGTTCTCGGCCTGGATCTGGCTCAACAATCCGAGCCAGTACAACTCCTACACCACGGACATGGTCAAGGGCGTCATCGCCGGAATGCAGCGTGCCTCCAGCGATCGCAAGATCGTCGCCGTGGTGTTTACCGCGGTCGGCGACAAGGCCTTCTGTACCGGTGGCAACACGGCGGAGTATTCGTCCTACTACTCGAAGCGTCCCAACGAGTACGGCGAGTACATGGACCTGTTCAACGCCATGGTGGACGGCATCCTCAACTGCAAGAAGCCGGTGATCTGCCGCGTCAACGGCATGCGCGTCGCCGGCGGCCAGGAAATCGGCATGGCGACCGACATCACCATCAGTTCCGACCTGGCGATCTATGGTCAGGCCGGTCCCAAGCATGGCTCGGCGCCGGTTGGCGGATCGACGGACTTCCTGCCCTGGTTCCTGTCGATGGAAGATGCGATGTACAACTGCATTTCCTGCGAGATGTGGAGCGCCTACAAGATGAAGTCCAAGGGCCTCGTCACCAAGGTGGTGCCGGTGCTGAAGAAGGACGGTCAGTGGGTTAGAAATCCACTGGTGCGCACCGATACCTTCGTCGATGACGGCGAGATCGTTTACGGCGAAGCCGTGGCCGGCGACAAGATTGCCGCGGCCAAGGCGCTGATCGCCGAATGCAAGACCGACTTCGAACTGCTCGACGCCGAAGTCAATCGTCTGGTGTGGAAGTTCTCCAACCTGTTCCCCAATTGCCTGATCACTTCCATCGACGGCATTCGCGCCAAGAAGAAGTTCTTCTGGGATCAGGCGAAGTTGCCGAACCGTCATTGGCTCGCCGCCAACATGAATCACGAGGCCTGGCTCGGCTTCAACGCGTTCGACGCAAAGAAGACCACCGGCAAGGATGTCATCGACTTCATCAAGTTTCGCCAACTGGTGGCCGAAGGCGCACTGTTCGACGACAAGTTCGCCGAGCAGGTGCTGGCCAAGCCGAAATCCTGAAAACCAAAAGCAGCCACAGAGGACACAGAGGGCACAGAGGGCACAGAGACCATGATGCATATCTTGCCTCTCTCTGTGTTCTCTGTGACCTCTGTGGCTAATGTTTTTTGTATTTGATCGAGGCCAGAACATGCAATTAAAGGACAGAGTAGCTTTCGTCACCGGCGGCGGGCAGGGCATCGGGGCGTCGGTGGCAAAGGCCTATGCCCGCGAGGGCGCCAAGGTGGCGGTAATCGATCTCACCCTGGACAGCGCGGCTCACATCGCCAAGGAGATTGCCGATGCCGGTGGCGAGGCGATGGCCGTCGCTTGCGATGTCTCGGATCGTTCTCAGGTCGAGATGGCGGCGGAACAGGTGAATGCCGCCTGGGGTCGCATCGATATCCTGGTAAACAATGCCGGCATCACCCGCACGGCGATGCTCAACAAGATGACCATCGAGCAGTGGCAGCAGGTGATCGGTGTGCATCTGACCGGTGCCTTCAACTGCCTACAGGCGGTGGTGGGCGGCATGATCGAGCGCCGGTACGGCCGCATCATCTACGTGACATCTGCGGCAGGCGTGCTCGGTACGATCGGCCAGATCAACTACAGCGCGGCGAAAGCCGGCATCCTGGGCATGACCAAGAGCACGGCGAAGGAATTGGCGCGCTACAACATCACCGCCAATGCCATTGCACCGGGTGCCGCGACGCCGATGACCGAGGTGATTCGCACCGACGAGCGTTTCAAGGAAAAGTATCTTGATCGCATTCCATTGGGTCGCTGGGCGGAGCCGGAGGAGATTGCGCCGGTGTTCATATTCTTCGCCTCGGATGCGTCGGCCTACGTTACAGGACAGATCCTTGCCGCTGACGGCGGCATGACCATACATTGACAGGATTTTGATGAGCGGCAAGCCGAGCTTCAGTTGGGAAGACCCGTTGCTGATGGACAGGCAGTTGTCGGAAGAAGAGCGCATGGTGCGCGACACCGCGCAGAGGTATTGCCAGGACAAGCTTGCACCTCGCGTACTGGAAGCTTTCAGGCAGGAGAGAACCGATCCGGAAATCTTCCGTGAAATGGGCGCCCTGGGTTTGCTGGGCACGACCATTCCGGCCGAGTATGGCGGGGCCAGCCTAAATTATGTCTGCTATGGCTTGATTGCCCGCGAAGTCGAACGCGTCGATTCGGGTTACCGTTCGATGATGAGCGTGCAATCCTCGCTGGTCATGGTACCGATCCACGAATTCGGTTCCGAGGCGCAAAAGAGGAAATATCTGCCGAAGCTGGCAACTGGAGAACTCATCGGCTGTTTCGGCTTGACCGAGCCCAATAGCGGCTCCGATCCCGGCAGCATGATCACGCGAGCAAGAAAAGTATCCGGCGGTTATTCAATGTCGGGCGCCAAGATGTGGATTACCAACTCGCCGATCGCCGATGTCTTCATCGTCTGGGCCAAGACGGACGATGGCGTGATCCGCGGTTTCATTCTTGAAAAAGGCATGCAGGGTCTGTCCGCGCCAGCCATTCACGGCAAGGTGGGCCTGCGCGCGTCCGTGACCGGCGAAATTGTCATGGACGAGGTCTTCGTGCCCGACGAAAACATGTTGCCGGACGCTCGGGGTCTCAAGGGACCGTTCACCGCATTGGATTCTGCCCGCTTCGGAATTTCCTGGGGAGCGCTGGGTGCCGCCGAAGACTGCTGGCATATTGCGCGCCAGTATGTACTCGATCGCAAGCAGTTCGGCCGCCCGTTGGCGGCGAACCAGTTGATTCAGAAGAAGCTAGCCGACATTCAGACGGAAATTGCCCTTGGACTGCAGGGCTGCCTGCGCCTGGGTCGGATGAAGGATGAGGGCATTGCCGTTCCCGAAATTACGTCGATCATGAAGCGAAACTCGTGCGACAAGGCGCTGGAAGTCTCGCGCCTGGCCCGCGACATGCTCGGCGGCAACGGCATGTCCGACGAGTTTCGCGTGATTCGGCATCTGGTCAACCTGGAAGTGGTGAATACGTATGAGGGCACGCAGGACATTCATGCCTTGATATTGGGAAGAGCTCAGACCGGCATAGCCGCGTTCAACTGAGCATGGCACCCGAAATCAGCAATTGTCGAAATAGAATTCAAGCATGGAAACTACACGCCAGGGTGCCGAGTTCGGTACCCTGACCGATTAATCAAAGGAGAATTTCATGGCTACTGATGTTACCGCCCCGATGTCGGGAAGGATTTCCGAAGTCTTGTGCAAAGTAGGTGATCAGGTGAATTGTGAAGATGAACTGATGATCCTCGAAGCCCTGAAAATGGAAAATCCGATTTGGTCTCCCGTAGACGGCAAGATCGTCGAAATCAAGGTCGCGGCGGGCGCCATGGTCGAATCCAACCAATTGCTGCTGATCATCGAATAGACGGATTCGGCGTCGCTTTCGCCTATGTTTCGGGCGAACCGGCGTCGTTGGAATTGCGGACACGCAGCACCGGAGAGGATAGCGAATTGGAATATTTTTTGGGTTCGGTCAAGATCATGCTGATCGCCACCGCGCTGAGCGCATTCATTTCAATGCTGGTGGCGTGGGTTATCACGCTGCTGTTCGCCTTCATTCGGGGACGCAGGGCTGCCGTCGCGACATCAGGTGACGCGGAGGCCAAGCCTGCCTCGCGGCCTGCCGGCAACGAGCCAGGAAAGGCCGGTTGATCATGCACGAGATAGATCTTCTGTTCATCTTTCAGGGCATTGCGACGCTGGTCGCCTCCGATCCGCTTATTGCCGCGGCGAGGATCGTGCTGATCCTGATGGGCATTGCCTTTGTCTATCTGGGCGCCAAGGGAACGCTAGAGCCCCTCATCATGATTCCAATGGGGATAGGCATGTCCTCGGTCAATGCGGGAGTGCTCTACCTCGGCGGATCGACCATGGGCACCATCTTCCTTGATCCCATGGCGAGCGAACCTACCCAGCTCATGGACGTCCTGCAGATCAACTTCCTGCAGCCCATCTATACCTTTACCTTCAGTAACGGCCTGATCGCCTGCCTGGTCTTCATGGGCATCGGTGTGATCACGGACATCGGCTACATGCTGATCGCCCCTTTTCGCAGCATGTTCATTGCCTTGTGGGCGGAGCTTGGCACCCTGCTCACCTTTCCGATTGCGGTCGCCATGGGACTTACCTACAAGGAGGCAGCGTCGATTGCGATGGTGGGCAGCGCCGATGGCCCCATGGTTCTCTATACTTCTCTGATACTGGCCAAGGATTTGTTCGTGCCGATCACGATCGTGGCCTATCTTTATCTGAGTCTGACCTACGCCGGATATCCCTACCTGATCCGGCTCATGATTCCCAAGCATCTGCGAGGGATCAAGATGGACCCGAAGCAGATCCCGAATGTGTCGTCAGCCGAAAAAATGACCTTCGCGGTAATCATCAATACGCTGCTGTGCCTCCTGTTGCCGGTAGCGGCGCCGCTGTTCATGTCCTTCTTTCTGGGCATCATCATTCGTGAATCGGGCGTGAAGCCTTTTGTCGAATTCATCAGCGGCCCGGTTCTTTACGGCTCCACCTTCTTTCTCGGACTATTGCTCGGCGTGCTCTGCGAAGCGGCAACGATTCTGAACCCCAAGGTCCTGCTGCTATTGGTGTTGGGAATCACGGCGCTGCTGCTCTCGGGCATAGGCGGAATCATCGGCGGTTATATCGTGTATTGGACCAGTGGCCGCAGCTTCAATCCAGTCATCGGCATCGCCGGCGTTTCCTGCATTCCGACCACGGCCAAGGTGGCCCAGAAGGAAGCGCGCGAAGCAAGCAAGTTTGCGGTGATACTTCCCTGGGCGATGGGCGCCAGCATTTGCGGCGTGATTACCTCGGCCATCATCGCCGCAGTCTATGTTACGTTGCTGCGCTGAGATGGGCGCCTGCGTTCGACCCGCCGGAATGCTTGCCGCACCAGGCGAATATGAAATTGAACGACCCGGTTATTGTGATCAACATCGACTAAAGCGAGACCAAAATGAACTTTGAATTGACCGAAGAACAACGCCTGATCCAGGACACTGCAAAGCGCTTCGCCGCAGAGGAAATTGCGCCCACCCTCGACGCGGAGGAGAGCCGGCACGAGTTTCGCGCCGATCGGGTGGCCAAGATGGGTGGCCTGGGATTCTTTTCCTGCGCCGTGCCCGAGGAATTCGGCGGCAGCGGCATGGGTTTCGCCGAATCGGTGCTGATGGCCGAGCAGATTGCCAAGGTGTCGGCGTCGTGGCGGTTGCCGTTCAATATGCAGAATCTTGGCCCGGCATTGACCGTGAGCAAGTTCGGGACCGCGGCGCAAAAGGCGAAATACGTTCCCGGCTGGGTTGCCGGCACCCAGTTGGGTTTCTTCGCCATGACCGAGTCGAATACCGGTTCGGATGTATCCAGCATGAAGACCCATGCCATCGACAAGGGCGACCACTGGGAGGTTCACGGTACGAAAATGTGGATTTCGCAGGCGCATGTCGGCGATGCCGGTTTGCTCTATGCCTATACCGACAAGACGCAGGGCAACAAGGGCATGACCGCCTTTATCATCGAGCCGAAGAACATGCCGGGATGCACGGCCCGCGCCATCGAGACCAAGCTTGGGCTGAAGTGCGCGCCGACTGGCGAGTTCGCCTTCGAGGGCATGAAGGTGCCGAAAGAGAATGTGCTGGGCAAACCCGGTGATGGTTTTCGCATCTGCATGTGGCAACTGAATCAGACCCGGCTGGGTTGTGCCGCGGGTGCGCTGGGCGTTGCCGGCGGGGCGCTGGACCTGGCCATCCAGTATGCCAATGAACGTACCCAGTTCGGCAAGCCGATTTCGCAGCATCAGATGATTCAGGCGCAGATCGCCGAGATGGTGGTCGAGCACCAGGCGGCGCAAATGCTGGTCTATCGTGCTGCCTGGCTGAAGGATCAGGGCAAACCCAACCAGTACGAGACATCAGTCGCCAAGTATGCGGCGTCCGAAGCAGCGGTACATGCCGCCAACGAGTGCATGAAAATTTACGGCTCCTACGGATTTTCCACCGAGTATCCGGCCGAGCGTTTCTACCGTGATGCGAAGTCGTTGCAGGTGGTGGAAGGCACCTCCAATATCCAGAAGGTCATCATTTCCGGCATGGCGCTGGGCTTCACCCCCAACCGCGAATAGAGCCCGGCAGAGCAAGCGGGGGCGAGGCGGCTCATCCCCGTTTTCATTGGCGTTGTCAGACAGCAGAGGAAGAGATCAGTGAGACCGTATTTTGAAAAAATGCCCGGCTTCGGCAAGCCCCTCAAGGAAAACCGCATCGCCCGCTCGCAGGAGAGTCGCGCCAAGCTTGAGGCCATTGAGGCAGAGCTCGCGGCACTCAGGAAGGTCAGGGAAAACGTCGGTATTCCGGCCGCAAAGATCAACGAACGTGGGTCGATGACGATCTGGCAACGGCTTGAATATCTGGTCGACCCGGGGACCTGGCAACCGCTGCACAGTCTCTACAACCCCGAGGAAAACGAGGAAGGTACGACCAACGTGGTCGACGGTCTTGGGAAGATTGCGGGGCGTTGGGCCGTCATCATCGGCTTCGACAACAAAGTGCTGGCGGGTGCATGGATTGCCGGCCAACCGGAAAACATCCTGCGCGTCACCGACCTGGCGAAGCGGCTGAACATCCCCCTGGTATGGCTGGTCAACTGCAGCGGCGTGAAACTTCCCGATCAGGAGCAGTTCTACGCCGGCCGCCGCAGTTCCGGCACTCCCTTTTTCCGCCATGCCGAACTGGAGCAGGCCGGCATCCCGGTGCTGGCGGGGATCTATGGCACCAATCCGGCCGGCGGCGGCTATCAGGGCATCACGCCGACGATCCTGATTGCCCACAAGGACGCCAACATCGCCGTGGGTGGCGCCGGCATTGTCTCGGGCATGTCGCCGCGCGGCGGCTTCGATGCGGAAGGGCTCGAACAACTGATCGCCGTCACGCGCGATCTCAAGGAGCGTCCGCCGGGGAGTGTCGACACCCATTACAACGCGACCGGCTTTTTCACTCACGTCTGCGACGAGGAGAAAGGCGTTCTCGACGGCATCAAGACCTACATGAAGGCGATCCCCGCCTACGATCCGATGTTTTTCCGGGTCGCCGAGCCGGCCGAGCCGGTGCTTCCGGGCGGGGATCTGTATCACCTGCTGCCTGTCAACCAAAAGGAAACCTACGTCCTCGAAGATATCCTGGCGCGCCTGGTGGACGGCAGCGAGCATATGGAATTCCGCCCGACTTACGGACCGGAAATCTACACCGGACTGGTCAAGATCGACGGCATGCTGGTCGGGGTGATTGCGAACCGTCAGGGCCTGCTGCCGCAGGGTTATCCGGAATATGGCGATTATCCCGGCATCGGCGGAAAACTGTACCGCCAGGGACTGATCAAGATGAGCGAGTTCGTGACCCACTGCGGACGCGATCGGGTTCCGGTGATCTGGCTCCAGGATACCAGCGGCATAGACGTGGGCGATGCGGCGGAAAAGGCCGAACTGCTGGGGCTAGGCTCCAGCCTCGTCTATTCGATCCAGCAGGTCGATGTGCCGATGATGCTGGTGGTGCTCAGGAAAGGCAGCGCCGCGGCGCATTACATCATGGGCGGTCCCAATGCCAATCGCCAGAATGCATTTACCCTCGGCACGGCGGCCACTGAAATCTACGTAATGCATGGCGAGACCGCAGCGGTGGCTACCTACGCGCGGCGCGCGGTGAAGGACAAGGATGCGGGCAAGCCGCTGGTGCCGATCGCCGACAAGATGAACGAGATGGCGCGGAAATATCATGAAACCTCGCGCCCGGCCTACTGCGCACGCCACGGTTTTGTCGACGAGATCGTCGATCTGAAGGCGCTGCGCGGCTATCTCAAGGCATTTGCCGGCAGCGTCTATCAGAATCCCAAGTCGATCTGTCCGCGCCACCAGATGCTGCTGCCGAGGATCATAAGAGGTTAGCAGCAAGTCCCTGTTTGCACTGCCACAGAGCGGAGGAGGAAAGCACCATGCCAGAACTGAGTACTGTCGATCAAGGCGCATCGCCACCACGAGTATCGATTCCGCGCAGTTACAACGCGGCCTACGACCTGATTCAGAGAAATCTGCAGGCCGGACGAACCGGCAAGATCGCCTACATCGACGATCACGGCAGCTATTCCTACGGAGATCTCGCCGAGCGGGTCAACCGCTTTGGCAATGTGCTGGCCGGCATCGGCATGGAGGCCGAGAACCGGGTGATGCTGTGCCTGCTCGATACCATCGACTTTCCGACGGCGTTTCTCGGCAGCATTCAGGCGGGCATCATCCCCATCGCTGCGAATACGCTGTTGACGACCGCCGACTACGATTTCATGCTCGGCGATTCGCGGGCCAGGGCCCTGGTGGTTTCGGAAGCGCTCTGGCCGCAGTTTGCGCCGATCGTGGCGAAGCACCGGATGCTGCGCCATATCATCGTTTCCGGCAGCGATGGCAAGGGACATCCCTGCCTGAGCGACCTGATGAAAGGCGTCAGCCCCAACTTTAGCGTCGCGCCGACCACCTGCGACGACATTTGCTTCTGGCTTTACTCATCGGGGTCGACGGGCACGCCAAAAGGCACCGTGCATCTGCATTCCCATCTGATTCAGACCGCGGAACTTTACGCCAAGCCGATACTCGGCATCCGTGAAGATGATCTGGTGTTCTCGGCCGCCAAGCTGTTTTTCGCCTATGGCCTCGGCAACGGACTTTCCTTTCCCCTGTCTGTCGGCGCGACGACCGTGCTCATGGCCGAACGCCCGACGCCACAGGCTGTTTTCAAGCGCCTGCGAGAGCATCAGCCGACGATTTTCTATGGCGTGCCTACCCTCTATGCGGCGCTGCTTGCCAGTCCCGAACTTCCGCGCCGGGAAGAACTGCGGGTGCGGGTTTGCACCTCGGCCGGAGAGGCCCTGCCGGCGGACATCGGCAAGCGCTGGACCGAGCATTTTGGTGTCGAGATTCTGGACGGCATCGGCTCCACCGAGATGCTGCATATCTTCCTGTCCAACCGTCCGGGCGAGGTGCGTTACGGCACCACCGGCAAGCCGGTTCCGGGCTATGCGGTGCGCTTGATCGGTGAAGATGGCAACCCGGTGCCGCCCGGCGAAATCGGCGAATTGCAGATCAACGGCCCAAGCGCGGCGATCATGTACTGGAACAGCCGGGAGAAGTCGCGCCATACCTTCATGGGCGACTGGACGCGCAGCGGCGACAAATACATCGAAACAGCCGACGGCTACTTCCAGTACTGCGGCCGGTCCGACGACATGCTGAAAGTGGGCGGAATCTACGTCTCGCCCTTCGAGGTCGAAGGGGCGTTAATGACCCACGAAGCCGTTCTGGAGGCAGCAGTGGTGGCGCACGCCGACGCCGACCAACTGATCAAACCGAAAGCTTACGTGGTACTCAAAGCGGGTATCGAGCCGTCGGATTCGCTTGGCGATGCGCTCAAGCAGCATGTCAAGGACAAACTGGCACCTTACAAATATCCCCGCTGGCTGGAATTCGTAGCCGAATTGCCGAAGACGGCGACCGGCAAGATCCAGCGCTTCAAGCTTCGCTGAGCGCCGGACGTATCGGGAAGCGACGGACATGCGGGTGCTCATCATCGAGGATGAACTCGACATTGCCACCAACCTGTATGACCATCTCGAAGCTCGCGGACACAGCGTCGATCTGGCGCGCGATGGCCTGTCGGGCCTGCATCTCGCCGTATCGGAAAGCTTTGACGCGATAGTGCTTGATCTGGGCCTGCCCGGCATGGGCGGCCTGTGCGTATGCAAGAAGCTGAGGCAGGAAGTCTGCAGCGATGTGCCGGTACTGGTGCTGACGGCGCGCGACCTGCTCGATGACAAGTTGAAGGCCTTCGAATGCGGAGCCGACGACTATCTGGTCAAGCCGTTCGCCTTGCGCGAAGTGGAGGCGCGTCTCGATGCATTGGTGCGGCGGCGTTGCGGTCGCGTTACCGATCGCCGCGTGGTGGTCGACGATCTCATCTACGATCCGGCGACGCTCGCCGTTCAATTCGAGGGGCGGGCGGTGCACTTGTCGCGCAAGTGCCTGCGCCTGCTGGAAACCTTGCTGTCCGGACCCAACCGGGTTTTTTCCCGCGCCGATCTCGAACACGCCGCCTGGGGCGGCGAGCAGCCGATGAGCGACTCGCTGCGCAGTCACATGCATATCTTGCGGCGCGCTTTGACCGGTTCGAGCGGCTTATCCCCTATCGAGAACGTGCATGGCGTCGGCTATCGCATTGCCAAGCGCAGCGTCTAGCCTGCGCGTAAAGTTTGCTGCCAGCTTCGTGGCGGTCGGCATGCTGCTGGTTCTGTTGCATGCCTTTGCCGTACTGCTGACCAATCAGTACCAGGAAGCGGAATTGATCGATCAGATCGTTTCCGATGAAATGGAGGAGTTGATCGTCCAGTACGAGCGGCGCGAGATGGTGGCGTCGCCACCCTCGGCTACGTTGCGGCATTTCAACGTGCGTCCGGAAGGGGACGGGCAGAGCTTGCGCAAGTGGTTTCGTGCCAACTGGCTGACCAACAGCTACATCGCTCGCGACGCAGCGGAGCGCAGCCTGCTGCCGGCCGAACTGGGTGTACTGCGGCCGGGCTTTCACGACGTAGCCAGCGGCGGCGAGCGATTCCGGGTCGAAATGCGCGAGATCGGATCGGTGCAATTCTTTCTGGCCTATTCCGTCGAACATCATGAAGGGCGTCTGGTCCAGTTCAAGCGAGCCCTTGCCGCCAGTGTCATCGCGACCGCGATCCTGAGCACTTTTGTCGGCTTGTGGCTTGCCAGACGGCTTACCGGACAGGTTGCCGATCTGGCGGCGCGTGTCGAGCGCCTGCATGACGGCAGTGCCGACGAAGTACTCGAGCTGCACTATCCGGATCGCGAGGTGGCGGCGCTGGCGAGTGCATTCGATGCCTTTCAGCGGCGCATGGCCCTGTTGCTGGAGCGCGAGCGTGCCTTCACTGCCGATGTCAGCCATGAACTGCGTACTCCGCTGACCTCGATTCAGACCAGCAGCGAACTGATGCTGGATGACGAGAGCCTTTCGCCAAAATCACGCGAGCGGGTCGCCAAGATTGCGCGGGCGTCTGCCCGTTTGTCCGAACTGGTGAACGCTTTCCTGGTGCTGGCTCGCGAACAGGCTGGCGGCTCCCATAGCGAGCTCGACTTGCGAGGTTGCGTCGATGATGCGGTCGAACAGGTTCGCGAACGCGCCGAGGCCAAGGGCTTGAGCCTTGAGGTGAATGTACCCGAGGGCATGCGGGTCTGGGCGCCACAGAACGCGCTGCGCGTGGTGTTGTCGAATTTGCTGGCGAACGCCGTGAGCTACACCGACAAAGGCCTGATTTCACTGAGGGTGGCGAACGGGAGCGTCGAAATCGCCGACACCGGTTCAGGCATGACCACCGAAAAAATTCATGAGCTGTTTAGGCGTTTTCATCGGGGCGACGGCGGGCGTGGTGAAGGTTTCGGACTGGGTCTGGCTATCGTCAAGCGCATCTGCGAGCAGACCGGATGGCCGATTGCCGTCGAGGATTGTCCGGGCGGCGGCACCTGTGTGAGAGTCGGGCCGATTTGACAAATTATTCACAAAGTCATGACCCTTACTTGACACGGGTCGCATTACCATCTGCCGGAACATGCATTGGCAGAAATCTGCCGAGCAGAACCCGGACGACGATCCGGGAAAGCCGGTAGTCCGGGAATTCCGGTTGACGCAGGCGTACGAAGTTCGAGCTTGCGAAGGAGGGGATAATGCTGGAAGGTTGCGTACCATGGCCGGCTGATCTGGCTGCCCGCTACCGCGCCCGCGGTTGGTGGGAAGGCATCACCATTCCTGAAATGCTGGCGCGCAGCGCCGCCCGTGCTCCGGAGAAGACGGCGCTCGTCAGCGGCAACTCCTGTCTGAGCTACCGGCATCCGGTTGAAACTTTGGATCGCCTATAAGATGACGGGGGAGGCCGGTGGTGCGTTGGCGTGAATTCTCGTTGCGTTCAAGCAGGGTGCATGCCTTCCCGATTGGCTTGACGCACAGGTGCGGAAGTGTTGTGATAGCAAGTCGATAAACGATTCGGGCGCAAGATCTGTTGCGTCATGTCCGAAACAATTTTGAGTGAGGAGAAATACGATGGAAAAGAATGAGAAATCGGGTTACGCCCGCCGCGACTTCCTGCTCGGAAGCACTGCCTTTGCTGGCGCGACATTGGCCGGCGCGATGTTGCCGACGGGAATGGCATTGGCCCAGCAGGCGAAATTGAAAATCGGCCTGATGCTCCCGTATACCGGAACCTATGCCGGACTGGGCGTCGCGATTACCAACGGTTTCAAGCTGGCGGTCGAGGAGCGCGGCGGCAAGCTCGGCGGTCGCGAGATCGAATGGTTCACGGTAGATGACGAGTCCAATCCGGCCAAGGCGCCGGAGAACGCCAATAAGCTGGTGCAGCGCGACAAGGTCGACGTCGTCATCGGTACGGTGCATTCGGGCGTGGTGATGGGCATGGCCAAGGTACTGCGCGAATCCGGCACCCTGTGGATCAATCCCAACGGCGGCGCCGGCGCGATGACCGGTGAGGCGTGCGCGCCCAACTTCTTCCGCACCTCCTTCTCCAATTGGCAGACTACCCACGCGCTCGGCAAGGTACTCAAGGCCAAGGGCCACAAGACGGCCGTGTTCATTACCTGGAAGTACGCCGCCGGTGAGGAGATGATGCAGGGCTTCAAGGAAGGTTTCGAGACGGAAGGCGGCAAGCTGACCAAGGAACTCTACGTGCCATTCCCGCAGGTCGAGTTTCAGGCGCTGCTGACCGAAATTGCGAGTATCAAACCGGATGCCGTAGTGGCCTTTTTTGCCGGCGGTGGCGCGGCCAAATTTCTCAAGGATTATCAGGCAGCCGGTCTCAAGGGCAAGATTCCGCTGTATGGATCGGGCTTCCTCACCGATGGCGTGCTGGAAGCGGTGGGCGATGCCGGCGAAGGCGTCGAAACCACGCTGCACTATGCCGACGGTCTCGATACGAAAAAGGACAAGGCCTTCCGCCTGGCCTATGCCAAGGACTTCAAGATGCAGCCGGACGTGTATGCGGTGCAGGGCTACGACGCCGGCCAGTTGCTGGCCGCCGGTCTCGATGCCGTCAAGGGCAATGTCGCCGACAGGGCTGGCGTGATCAAGGCCATGGAGGCGGCGAAGATCGACAGCCCGCGGGGGCAATGGACCTTGTCCAAGGCGCATAACCCCGTGCAGGACATGTACCTGCGCAAGGTGGTCGGCAAGGAGAACAAGGTCCAGGGCGTGGCATGGAAGGCCTTGGCCGATCCGGCGCGCGGCTGCAAGGCGTAGTTCGGTCGAAGCAGAAGGCGGCAGGGTCTGCCGCCTTTTTTAGTCCCCGGCTCTTGCCGGGGACCGTATCCCCTGGCGGGATTACGTCTCCAAACATGCGCGTCCGACTAAAATCGGCGTCCCGCCAGCGCCGACTCCTGAATTTCCAACCCCATGGATTTCGCTTTTTTCCTCATCCAGTTGCTTAACGGCCTGCAATACGGGCTGCTGCTGTTCCTCGTCGCCAGCGGCCTGACGCTGGTGTTCGGCATCATGGGCATCATCAACCTGGCGCATGGCAGTTTCTACATGGTCGGCGCCTACCTGGCCTGGTCGCTGTCGAGCCTGACCGGCAGCCTGGCCGCCGCCATCCTGCTGGCCATTCCGCTGACGGTGATCCTCGGTATGGCGCTGGAGCGCCTTTTGTTCCGCCATCTCTATCAACGCGACCATCTCTACCAGGTGCTGCTGACCTACGGCCTGATTCTGGTTTTCGAAGAACTGCGCAGCATCATATGGGGCGATGACGTGCACGGCGTCGTCGTGCCGGCGCTGCTCAATGCCTCGATTCCGCTGACGGACAACCTCTCTTACCCGGTCTATCGCCTCGCCATCTCGGGTGTCTGCCTGTTGCTGGCGGCCGGACTTTATTTCCTGATCCAGAAAACGCGACTGGGCATGATGATTCGCGCCGGGGCCAGCAACCGCGACATGGTTCAGTCGCTGGGCATCGACATCAAGCTGATCTACACGCTGGTGTTTGCGCTCGGCATTGCGCTGGCGGCGTTTGCCGGCATGATCAACGCGCCGCTGTCCTCGGTGTTTCCCAACATGGGCAGCCAGGTGCTGATCATCTGCTTCGTGGTCGTCGTGATCGGCGGTATCGGTTCGGTCAAGGGCGCCATGGCCGCTTCCCTGATGATCGGTCTGGGAGAGACTTTCGGCCAGGTGCTTATGCCCGATTTCGCCGGCATGATCGTCTATGTGCTGATGGCAATCGTGCTGGTATGGCGGCCGGAAGGCCTGTTCGGGCGGGCCTGAGAATATGCCGAATGCCCGGCTGACCGCTTGGCTGCCCTATTTTGTTGTCGGCCTGCTCGCCCTGTTTCCCATGGTCGAGAGCACGTTCTACACGCAGTTGCTGACCAAGGTGCTGATCATGGCCATTTTTGCCATGAGCCTCGATCTGCTGGTCGGCTATACCGGGCTCGTCAGCTTCGGCCATGCCGCCTACTTCGGCCTTGCCGGCTATGCCCTGGCGCTGATGGCGCCGAAGTACGAGACGGTCAGCCTGTGGTGGTCACTGCCTGCCGCGATAGGGGTTTGCGCCTTGTTCGCGCTCGTTACCGGTACGCTGGTGCTGCGCACGCGCGGCATCTACTTCATCATGGTCACGCTGGCTTTCGCCCAGATGCTGTTTTTCATCTTCCACGACACCAAGATCGGTGGCGGGTCGGACGGCATCTACATCTACGCCAAGCCGGTGATGAAGCTGGGCGATGCCGTCCTGCTCGATCTGGAAAAACTGCAGAATTTCTACTGGCTGGTGCTGGCGCTGACGGCACTGGTTTACCTGCTGCTGCACCGCGTGCTCGGGTCGACATTCGGCCGCGCCTTGCTCGGCATCAAGGTCAATGAACATCGCATGCGAGCGCTGGGCTTCCCGGTATTTCGCTACCAGCTGGCGAGCTTTACGCTCTCGGGTGCGCTGGCAGGCGTGGCAGGGTATCTGGCCGCTGCGCAGTATGGTTTCGTGAATCCGGAGATATTGTCCTGGCATCAGTCCGGCGCGGTGCTCATGATGGTCATCCTGGGCGGCATGGGGTCGCTGTACGGGGCGGTGATCGGTGCCTTTGCCTTCGTTCTGTTGCAGGAAGTGCTGTCGAATCAGGCCTGGTTCGGCATTGCCGCCAAGCATTGGCAACTCGCGATGGGCATCTTCATCATGCTGGTGGCCCTCTACCTGCCGCAAGGTCTTGCCGGTCTGCTGCAACAGTTCGGTAGAAAGCCCGTGACGGAGATCGCCGATGAGTGAGACGCCGATCCTTCAAACCAGGGCGCTGACCAGGCGCTTCGGCGGACTGGTGGCGGTGAGCGATGTTTCGCTCGATTTGTACGTGGGTGAAATCCATGTTGTCATCGGGCCCAACGGCGCCGGCAAGACAACCCTGACCAACCTGCTGTCAGGCGATCTGCCGCCCACTTCCGGCGAAGTGATGTTCGAGGGTCGCGACATCGCCGGTTGCAGCTCCGACCATATCTCGCGTCTTGGCATCGGTCGCAGCTATCAGAAGACCAACATCTTTCTGCCATTCACGGTGTTCGAGAATTGCCGCCTCGCGGCGCAATCGCGGACGCCGAATGCCACGCGGGTTTTTCACCGGGCTGGCGGCTACCCCGAGATCAACCGGCGGGCGGAGGAAGCGATGGCGGCTGCCGGTCTCGACAAGCGAGCCGAACGTATTGCCGCCACCCTTTCGCATGGCGAGCAGCGCCAACTGGAGATTGCCATGTGTCTGGCAACCCAGCCGCGGGTGCTGCTGCTGGACGAGCCGCTGGCCGGCATGGGGCCGCATGAATCGCAGCGCATGGTGGAACTGATCAAGGGATTGACGGCGGACCACGCCATCATGCTGATCGAGCACGATATGGATGCCGTATTCGCGCTGGCGCACCGGCTTACGGTCATGGTCAACGGCGAGGTTCTGGAATCCGGAACCCCGGAAGCCGTCCGTTCCAGCCCGGCCGTGCAACTGGCCTATCTCGGCGGCGAGGAAATTCTGCATGACTGACACGCTCCTGCAAGCCAGCAGCCTGCACACCTACTACGGCGTCAGCCACATCCTGCACGGCGTCGATTTTTCTGCGCGCAAGGGCGAAACCGTCGGCCTGATGGGTCGCAACGGCATGGGCAAGACGACGCTGCTGAAGACCATGCTCGGCCTGGTGCGTCCGCGCGAGGGGCAGGTTCGGGTACGCGGCGAGGACATGACCCAGGCGGCAACCCATGCCATTGCCCGTCGCGGCATAGCCTACGTGCCGGAAGGCCGCGGCATATTTCCCAATCTGTCGGTACGCGAGAATCTGGTGATGGCGGCGCGTGCCGGTGTGGATGGCCATCGCGAGTGGGACTTCGATCGCGTCATTGATACCTTTCCCCGTCTTGGCGAGCGTCTGAGCAACGGCGGGGCGCAGCTTTCCGGCGGCGAGCAGCAGATGCTGACCATCGGCCGCGCGCTGATGACCAATCCCGATCTGCTGATTCTCGATGAAGCCACCGAGGGACTGGCGCCGCTGATCGCCCGGGAGATCTGGAGCATCATCAAGACCATCCGCGCTTCCGGCATCGCCACCGTGATCGTGGACAAGAATTACGCGGCTGTCATGGCGCTGGCGGATCGCAGCGTGGTGCTGGTGAAGGGCAGGGTGGCATTTGCCGGGGCCTCCAGCGAGCTTTCGGAGAATCAGGAACTGATGCACCGTTTTCTCGGAGTCTGAGGCGTGCATAGCGGCTTCGTTCAAGTCTGCGGCCGGAATCTCGAATACCAGCTGATTCCGGCCCACCAGATCAACCGGCCGACCCTGGTGCTGCTGCACGAAGGCCTCGGATCGATTGCCATGTGGCGCGACTTTCCGTCCCGCCTGGCGACGGCCACGGGTTGCCGCACGCTGGTCTATTCGCGCTACGGCTACGGCCAGTCCGACCGGCTCGTGGAGCCATTCGGCACTGACTACATGCACCGCGAGGCACGCGAAACCCTGCCCGAGGTGCTGGCTGCCCTGCATATCGAGAACCCGGTGCTGGTAGGCCATTCCGATGGCGCCTCGATCGCCCTGCTGCATGCCGGGGCTGGCCACAAGGTGGCGGGCATGGTCGTCATGGCCCCGCACTGCTTCGTTGAGGACATTTCGATCCGCAGCATTGCGGCGGCCAAGGTGGCTTTCGAGACAACCGATTTGCCGGCCAAGCTCGGCAGGTATCACCGCGATGTCGAGCGCACTTTCTGGGGCTGGAACGACATCTGGCTGCATCCGGATTTCCGCGCCTGGAACATCGAGGACTGCCTGCCGCAGATCCGCTGCCCCATTCTGGCGATCCAGGGCGAGGACGACGAATACGGCACGATGGCGCAGATCGAAGCGATCGCCGCCGGCGCCACGGCCGCGCCGGATGTCGAACTGCTCAAGCTGGCCGATTGCCGGCATTCCGCGCACAAGGACCAGACCGTGGCCGTGATCGAGGCGATCAACCGCTTCGTGGAAAACCTCGATATCGCCGTCCCGCCATCCGCAGCGGCGAGGAGAGAGTAGTTTGCTCGACCGCCCTGCTGCGCAGGGGCATTATCAGCGCCAGCGCGGTGCGTCCCTGCGGGAACTTTCTGATTGACACCGGCACACATAGATTTGCATGTGCCCGCAAAAGGGCACACAATACAGCACCTTTTCGAGTACCAAATGAGGCATGCCATGGAACAGGTTCTCGCCAACCGCTCGGTCAGCATCACCGAACTGAAACGCAGCCCCAGCACCGTCCTGGAACAGGCCGGCATGGAACCCGTGGCCGTGCTCAACCACAATCGGCCCGCGGCCTACCTGCTCTCCCCCGCAGTCTATGAGTCAATGCTCGAACGCCTGAATGCCGATCTGCGCGCGGCAATACGGGAAGGCATCGACAGCGGTCCGGCGATAGCCGCCGCTGATCTGTTCGCCGAACTGAACGACCGCTACGCGGAACCGAAGCCTTCGACTCCGAAGCAATCCGCCAAGGCCCGCGGCAAGCGCGCGGCCTGATGGCGGCCGTAACTTTTTCGCCAAAGTCCCGGCAAGACCTGCTCGACATCGGCGACTACATCGCCAAGGACAGTCGGGTCAATGCCCGGCGCTTTGTAGCCAGGCTGGCCGATCAGTGCAAGCGGATTGGCCGCGCCCCGCTCGGCTACGTCGGCAGGGATGATTTGGCGCCCGGTCTGCGGATGGCGGCGCTGGATCGCTATGTGATTTTCTTTCGCGTGATCGACGGCGTGGTTCGCATCGAACGCGTGCTGCATGGCGCCCGCAACCTGCCGGTTGTGCTGGGCCAGCCCGTTGACGCTACGTGAGGCGGAAATGCCGCCGTAGTGCCAGCGCCGACTTTCTAGGCGCCGAAGAGCTCTGCGAACTGCTGCACTCCGGCCAGCTTCGCCACCTTGTAGCTCGTGATCCCCAGCAGCTCGATGAAATCCTTCATCAGCACTTCGCCGGGATGTACGGGGGCCAGCCTTCCGTTTAAGTTGGCGCCAAAATGGCGACAGTGATACACTGAGCACTCAAGCAATTGTTGGAGGTGAAAAATGGGAACCGCCATTGCCAAGCAGGATCGCATCGGTGCTCGCGTGCCCCGCGAGGTTTATGAAACCTTGTGCCGTGCCGCCGAACTGACGGGTGCCACGGTCAATCAGTTTCTGGTGCAAGCTGCGCTGAAAGAGGCACAGGAAGTCATCGAGCGGCAAGAAGTCATCCGCCTCTCGCCGCGCGACTGGAACTGGCTGCTCGACCTGATGGAAAACCCGCCCAAGCCGAATGCCAAGCTGAAGGCCGCCCTGAAGCGTTACCAGAAGGCCCAGCGAGATGATGCAGGTACAGGCTTTAGCTGGGGATCATGACCGGCAGGGATTCGACTGCGTCCGCCAGGAACTGAACCACTGGCTGCGGCAGGTCGCCCGTCAGCATCAGGACAACGGACTGGCGAAAACCTTCGTCGCCGTTCGCGAGGACCCGCCAATTAGCATCTGCGGCTATTACGCGCTGACGCTGGCAGAACTCGAGAACCGGCCAGATGGTCGGGTTGGACGCTTACACGTGACCGCCAGCGAGTGGCCGCTGTACGACATGAAGAGCGATCTCACCGTGCTCAGTGCCTGCGACACCGGGGTGGGCAGAACGCAGGCAGGCGAAAGCGTGATGGGTCTGCCCTATGCGTTGTTCGTTGCCGGCAACA
>JAUSCI010000011.1 GCA_030651305.1 Sulfuritalea sp.
GGGCCTGCTCCTAGTACGAGAGGACCGGAGTGGACGGATCTCTGGTGTACCGGGTGTCACGCCAGTGGCATCGCCGGGTAGCTAAATCCGGAAGAGATAAACGCTGAAAGCATCTAAGCGTGAAACTCGCCTCAAGATGAGATTTCCCGGGGGTTCAACCCCCCTGAAGGGTCGTCCAAGACCAGGACGTTGATAGGCTGGGTGTGGAAGCGCAGCAATGCGTTAAGCTAACCAGTACTAATTGCCCGTGTGGCTTGACCCTATAACATTGAGCTCAATGAAATATGTGAGCCGTTGTCTATACGACGTAACCAAAGACAAGCAATCACAATCCAATTCTGCTTACTTCTTCCGAAATATGTGCTCCGGCCCAGGGTTACTGCCCGACCCCGTAGCACCCCCTTTAAGTCTGGTGTCCATAGCGTCTTGGAACCACCCCTTCCCTTCCCGAACAGGACCGTGAAACGGGACCGCGCCGATGATATTGCACTTTACCGTGTGAGAAAGTAGGTCAACGCCAGACTCCCCACTGCAAACCCCGTCCGGATATCCGGACGGGGTTTTTGCTTTTTGGGGCATCTAACCGCTACGCATCTGCTGACTGCTAAAATAGGTCCATGAAAACAAGCTTTCTGGAATTTGAACAGCCGATCGCAGATCTTGAAGCGAAGATTGAGCAGCTACGCTTTGTTCAGGACGATTCGGCGGTCGATATCTCGGAGGAGATTTCCCGTCTCGACGCGAAAAGCCAGAGTCTGTCCAAGGAGATTTACGCCAAACTTACTCCGTGGCAATGCGCCATGGTCGCCAGACATCCGCAGAGGCCCTATACGCTCGACTATCTGGGCCTGGTTTTTACAGACTTCGAGGAACTGCACGGTGATCGCAATTACGCCGATGATCACGCCATCGTTGGCGGCTTGGCGCGATTTAACGGGCAGTCCTGCATGGTGATTGGCCATCAGAAGGGGCGGGATACGAAGGAAAAGATCCATCGCAATTTTGGTATGCCGCGTCCCGAGGGCTATCGTAAGGCCTTGCGGTTGATGCGTCTGGCGGAAAAATTCGGGCTCCCGATATTTACCTTTGTGGACACGCCGGGTGCATATCCCGGAATCGATGCTGAAGAACGTGGCCAGTCAGAGGCAATTGGGCGCAACTTGGCCGTCATGACTGAATTGAAGGTACCGCTGATTGCCACCGTCATTGGCGAGGGCGGATCCGGCGGTGCGCTGGCGATCGCAGTGGCCGATGTGGTCGCGATGTTGCAGTACTCAACGTATTCAGTAATTTCGCCCGAGGGCTGCGCATCGATTCTGTGGAAAAGCGCCGAACGAGCCGGTGATGCCGCCGAGACAATGGGCATCACGGCGCCTCGACTCAAGTCATTGGGGTTAATCGATCGGATCATCAACGAGCCGGTCGGCGGCGCCCATCGTGACCCTCGCCTTATGGCGCAGAATGTCAAGAAGTTCCTGCAAGAAGCCCTCAAGCAGCTTGCCGGCTTGTCATCAAGCGAGCTCATCGAGCGGCGCTTCGAGCGCCTGATGAGTTATGGTCGATTCAAGGAACAGGCCATCCACTGAGCCCGTCTTGCTGGCTGTCGCCGCCTGCCTTGGCCGCTACGTCAAGCGGAGTCAGTCGGTCGTCGCCGGGTTTTCCGGCGGACTCGATTCGACGGTACTGCTACACGCCGCCAGTTGTCTGGTGCGAGACACCGACCTTTCGCTTTCAGCGATGCACATTCATCATGGCTTGAATGCCAATGCCGACGCCTGGGCCATTTCCTGCAAGCAGGTTTGCCAGGAAATGGACATTCCGTTGACGATACTCCGCGTTGACGTTCCGCTCGGTACCGGTAAAGGCATCGAAGCGGCGGCGCGACGCGTGCGTCACAAGGCGCTGGCGGACTATCCGGCTGACTGGACTCTTCTTGCACACCACGCTGACGATCAGGCGGAGACCGTTCTGCATAACTTGCTGCGTGGCACAGGTGTTCGCGGTGCCGCTGCGATGCCGGAATCACGCGGCCGCGTGCTACGGCCGCTGTTAGGCCTGTCACGCAGCGTGCTGCTTGGGTACGCGCAATCCAATCGGTTGGTGTGGATCGAGGACGACAGCAATTCTGATCGCCGATACACGCGAAACTTCTTGCGGCATCAGATTCTTCCTCTTATTGCGGCCCGTTTCCCGAGAGTGGGCGAGCAACTTGCCGCTGCGGCGTCCCGTTTCAGCGAGGTGGATTCATTGCTTGCAGACCTGGCTTCCCTGGATCTGCAAGATAACCGCCCTGAATTTCCCCTGCCTCTGAAACTGTTCCGCGAGTTGCCCGACGTTCGCGCCAGAAACCTGTTGCGGGCCATGCTAAATTGGCACCATGCCCAGCCGCCCGACGAGCGTCGATTGAATGAGTTCGTGCGCCAGTTGCAGTCCGCCGGCAATGATCGGCATCCACGGATTGATCTTGCTCGCTACGCCCTCTGGTGCGAGGCCGGCAGGCTTCACTTCAAAAATCTGGACTAGTCTTTCGGCTTGTCTCCGAGAATACCGAGGATTTGCGACAACTCGACCGCAGAACGGACTTTCATTTTCTCGAAAATGCGAGAGCGATGGACTTCCACCGTACGCATCGCGATTCCAAGTTCGTCGGCGATCACCTTGTTCAGCTTGCCGGCCAGAATCCGCTGCATCACTTCCTGCTCGCGCTGGGTTAGTGTCGTCAGTTTCTGCTCCAGGCAAAGGATCGAGTTCTCCCGGACGGCGCGTCTTGTGTCCTGATCGATGGCGGCCAGCACCTTGTCGACCAGCGCGTTGTCGTCGTAGGGCTTTTCGATGAAGTCGAAGGCGCCATCCTTCAGCGCCTGAACCGCCATTGGCACGTCTCCGTGTCCTGTGAGAAAGATCACCGGCAGGCGACAATGCAGGTCTCGCAGGCGATCAAACAGTTCAATGCCGCTCATTCCGGGCATGCGCACATCGAGCAGCAGGCAGCCGCACAGGTCGCGATTCGCAAACGCCAAGAAATCGGTGGCCGACACCCATGTTTGCGATTGAACGCCGCGCGACCGCAGCAACCACTGTAGCGCATCGCGTACCGCCGGGTCATCATCGACAATGTGAGTGGTTGTGCTCATTGGGGAGCCACGGGTACCAGGGGTAGCAGAATGTGAAACACCGTTCCTCCTCCGGGGTTGGCCTCGAATGAGAGACGACCCCGGTGATTTTCCACCACCGAGCGGCAGATTGCCAAGCCCATGCCCATGCCCTCGACCTTGGTCGTGAAGAGCGGATCAAACAGCTTGTCGGCAACATCGGCGGCAATCCCGCAGCCGCGATCAGCGATTGTCAGCAAGGCATAACGGTCGGCGCATGCAAGCGTGATGCCTATCTGTCGTTGGTCAAGGCCTGTATCCCGCATTGATTCAACCGCGTTGCGGAAAAGGTTGAACAAGGCCTGCTCAAGCAGTACCGGATCCCCTTCGATGAGTACCTTTGCCTGAAGGTCAACGGTGACGCGGATGCCATTCTGCCGGATATCGGCTTCCATCAAAGCCAGGGCGTCGTCGATGCGCTCTTCGAGACGGAGCAATTCGAAGCGATCCTCGCCGTGGCGAGCCAGGCTGTATATGCGGCGAATGACTTGTCCGGCACGGCGCGCTTGTTCCACGGCCTTATCGAGTGCCGGTAACACTTCGTTCGCTGGGGTTTGGTTGCGCAGCAGATTGGCCGCTCCCGTGCAGTAGCTCGAGATGGCAGCCAAAGGCTGGTTCAGTTCATGCGCAATGCTCGATGCCATTTCACCCATGGCGACAAGCCGCGCCGTTGATTGGAGTCGATCCTGCTGCTGGCGCGCGCGTTCATCCGCCTGTTTCCGCTCCGTAATATCCACCAGCGATCCCATCCAGCCGAAATGCTGGCCGCGGGCATCGATCAAGGGAGCTTCGTGAATCAGTACGTCAATAGCATTGCCGTTGCGATGCTTGAGTTTCAGTTCAAAACCGACTTCCGGCCCTTCCCCCGCCAGAACGCTATCGCTCAGGGCACGGGTTTCGTCGAGAATGTCGTCTGCCCAGTAAGGCATCGGCGGCCGACGGCCGATCAGTTCCGTTGCGGGCCATCCCACCATGCGACAGAAGGCCGGGTTGACGTAGATGATTTCCCCCTCCAGGTTTCGGGCCCGCATTCCAGTATCGAGCGAGTCTTCCATCGCCTTGCGGAACGCGTGTTCCTGACGCAACTGTTCTTCCACAGCCTGGCGACGAAGCACATGACGGCGAAGAATCCAGAGACTCCACAGCACGATCATCGCAAGTATGACCAGACTGCCTGACAACAGCAGGCTGGCCAGAGGCCTGGGCGCGTGGTAGGGCACGGCGTGCAACGACAGCCCCGATCCTGGGGGGTCGAAGCCGACCTGATAGCCTTCTTCCGTAACGGTCGATTCGACTTTGGAGCGGGATACAAGTACTTTGCCAGAATCCTCAATGATGCTGATTCGATAGCGCTCCGCCAGCCACCATGGCACGCTGTCGCCAAGCAGATCCCGGATGCGGTAGACGCCCACCGCCACACCAGCAATTCTGCCTTCCCGGGATACTGGCACATGTACCTCGAACTGCCAGTCGTTCATGAAATACGGATAGGGCTTGCTGTAGACTGGCTTCCCGAGTGAGTGGGCCAGACGATAGCTTTGTTGGGACGGGATGGCCTCTCCGGTTTCGCCGGCCAGGCCGGAGTTCGTGATTGCCGGATGTGCCAGCCTCACGGCGCCGTCGCTGCCCAACCAGATCAGTTGCCGCAGGCCGCTTTCGAAGCCGAACATGGTGCGGGCATAGGATTCGAAGGCCTTTGCGTCGCTTGTATGGGCAACATCAATGCGCCCGAGCAGTTCTTCGTTGCGCGCCAAGTGAAACCGCAGATTCTGTTCCAGCCACAGGATGTCGCTGATCAAGGTTGCGCGCTGTTCTTCCTTGTCAGCCCGATCGGACATCCAGAGCAGGAGCGCGACACCGCCGACAAACAGGATAAAAGCCAGCCGCGGCAATATCCATAGCCAGTGCCAGCGGTTGATGCGTTCGCCGGAAAGCGCTGTCGTCGTCGATCCCATGCCGCGATGTTAGCGCGCCTGATAATTCTGGGTGGATGTTTGCGGAAATCCACAATAGTCAAGCCCGGGGCGCCCGGGGAGAATTCGCGCCACCGCAACCTGCGGAGTGGTAGCCTTGTGCATACAACCTAGTCCAGGAGGATCAAAAAATGAAAATGAGTACCGTATTCGTCGGCCTTGTTGCGGCGACTTTCTCGGTGATGGCGATGGCGCAGACGCCGATCGTGATCAAGTTCAGTCATGTGGTCGCAGCCGATACGCCCAAGGGCAACGCGTCTGTCTTCTTTGGCAAACGGGCCGGGGAACTGACCAAGGGCAAGGTCAAGGTCGAGGTTTATGCCAATAGTTCCCTGTACAAAGACAAGGAAGAAATGGAAGCGCTGCAACTTGGCGCCGTACAGATGCTGGCGCCGTCGCTGGCGAAATTCGGTCCGCTCGGCGTCAGGGAATTCGAGGTTTTCGATTTTCCTTATCTCTTTGACAACACCGCCGAGTTGCACAGGATTACGCAGGGTCCGCTTGGCGCGTCCCTGCTGGCCAAGCTGGAAGCCAGGGGCATCAAGGGACTGGCCTTCTGGGACAACGGCTTCAAGTCCTTTTCGGCTAACACGCCGATCAAGATGCCGGCCGACATGAAGGGCAAGAAGTTTCGCATCCAGTCGTCGAAGGTGCTCGAAGAGCAGATTCGGGCGGTCGGCGGCCTGCCCCAGGTGATGGCCTTCTCCGAGGTCTATCAAGCGTTGCAGACTGGCGTCGTGGATGGCACCGAGAACCCGATCTCCAATCTCTACACGCAGAAGATGCACGAAGTCCAGAAACATCTGACCTTGACCAATCATGGTTACCTCGGCTATGCCGTGGTCGTTAACAAGAAATTCTGGGAGGGCTTGCCGGCAGATGTTCGCGGGCAACTCGAGCAGGCCATGAAGGAGGCCACTGCGCACGCCAACAAGATCGCCCAGGAGGAAAACGATCAGGCACTTGAAGGCGTGAAGAAGAGCGGCAAGACGACCATCCATGTGCCCACCGCGGACGAGAAACTGGCATTCAAAAAGGCGATGGCCGCGGTCCACGTCAAGATGGCTGACCGCGTCGGCAAGGATCTGCTGCAATCGATCTACAAAGAGACGGGTGGTTTCGACCCGAGCAAGCTGTAAGTTTTCGGCCGCACTCCGCCGGCGCACGCGTGCGTCGGCGGGCTTCGCGTTACGAAAGAGTGTACCCAGTATGTGCGCCGCTTAACTCGTGGGAGTTCCGTCAATGAAATATCTTGATCATCTTGAGGAATGGATCATTACCTTCCTCATGGGCGCCGCGACGCTGATCATTTTCGTCGCCGTCGTCCATCGCTACGCAGCCAGTGCGAGCATTCCCGGTCTGCAGGACTGGTTGCTGACCATCAATCTGAGCTGGGCGCAGGAACTGACCATCATCATGTTCGTCTGGATGGCCAAGTTTGGCGCCGCCTACGGCGTGCGTACCGGCATTCACGTCGGGGTCGATGTCCTGATCAACCGGCTCGACGAAAAGATGCGCCACAAATTCATCATTTTCGGCCTGCTCGCCGGTGCAACCTTCACCGGTATCGTGGGGACGCTCGGCGCCAATTTTGTCTGGGAGAATGGCGCCCATCACGCTTTTCTCAGCCTGACCGGCAGTCCCTTTGGTGACATTCCCGAAGGGCCGACGACGCCGGACCTCGAATGGCCGACCTGGATGGTCTATTCCGCGATTCCGCTGGGCACCAGCCTGATGTGTTTTCGCTTCTTGCAGGTTCTGGTCGGTTTCGTCAAGACCGGCGACTTGCCGCATCACGACCACGGCCATGTCGATGGTCTGGACGATGTCGAGCCGCTGCCGATTGAAGTGGATGTGTATGCGATGGACGACAACCTGCATGCGCACGACCTCGATCCGAATCATCCGATGATCGGCACTGAGCGCGATCAAGACAACAAGGGAGGCGAGCCGAAATGAACGCTGCAATCGTCTTTTCCCTGCTGCTGGTCCTCATGCTGACCGGGATGCCGATCTCGATCTCGCTCGGTCTTACCGTACTCAGTTTTCTGTTCATGTTTACTCAGGTACCGCTGGAGTCGGTGGCACTGAAGCTGTTCACCGGCATCGAAAAGTTCGAGATCATGGCCATCCCGTTCTTCATCCTCGCCGGCAACTTTCTGACCCACGGCGGGGTGGCGAAACGCATGATCCGGTTCGCCTCGTCGATGGTCGGTCATTGGTACGGCGGTCTGGGTCTGTCCGGCGTGCTGGCCTGTGCCTTGTTTGCAGCGATTTCCGGTTCTTCACCGGCGACGGTGGTGGCGATCGGCTCGATCCTGCTTCCGGCGATGGTCAAGGCGGGTTTTCCCAACAAGTTCGGCGCCGGGGTGATTACCACGTCGGGCGCGCTGGGCATACTGATCCCGCCGTCGATCGTGATGGTCATGTACTCGGTGGCGACCAATACATCGGTCGGCGCCTTATTCATGGCCGGCGTCATGCCCGGTATCGCCCTGGCCTGCGTATTGGGTGGGGTGACCTACTATCGGGCGAAGAAGTTCAACTATCCGCGGCTGACCAAGGCCACGTTCTCCGAGCGCCTGAAGGCCTTTCGCGAGTCGGTGTGGGGTTTGTTGCTGATCGTGATCGTTATGGGCGGCATCTACACCGGCATGTTCACGCCGACCGAGGCGGCAGCGATGAGCGCGGTCTATGCCTTCTTCGTCGCTGTGTTCGTGTACAAGGATTTGAGCATCAGGGACGTACCGCGCGTGTTGCTCAACTCGGCCAACATGTCGGCGATGCTGCTCTACATCATCACCAATGCCGTGCTGTTCTCGTTCATCATGACCAACGAGAACATCCCGCAGGCGCTGGCTGACTGGATGCTGGGCCACGGGCTGGGCATGATCACCTTCCTGCTCGCCTGCAACGTCATCCTGCTGCTCGCCGGCAACTTCATGGAGCCCTCATCCATCGTACTGATCTTCGCGCCGATACTGTTCCCGGTGGCAATCAAACTGGGGATCGATCCGGTGCATTTCGGCATCATCATGGTGGTGAATATGGAAGTCGGGATGTGCCATCCACCGGTCGGTCTTAACCTCTATGTTGCTTCGGGTATTACCAAGATGGGGATTACCGAACTGACCATTGCGGTCTGGCCATGGCTGCTCTCGATGCTCGGATTCTTGGTGGTGGTTACCTACTGGCCTGGTTTGTCGATCTGGTTCCCGAAGTACCTAGGCATGATGTAGCGTTCTCATGAGTTGGCGACAAGGGCCCGGTGATGCCGGGCCTTTGTTTTTTGTCGCGCAGCAGCTGGCGCAAGCCCGGTTCCAGCCAGGAAACTGAGCTAAAATATCAAGTTAGCTTTTTCTGTCCGCAGCACCTCGCTGCGGACGATATCCCCTGGCGGGATGCCTGAAGAAGACTTGAAATTCAACCTGTTTTGGAGAAAGTAATGGCTGCAAATGTGACAACCGAGCGCACCCTGTCGATCATCAAACCCGACGCAGTTGCAAAGAACGTGATCGGCAAGATCTATTCCCGCTTCGAGACCAATGGTCTCAAGATCATTGCCGCGCGCATGGCCCATCTTTCGCGCCAGGAAGCCGAAGGCTTTTACGCAGTACATAAAGAGCGTCCTTTCTTCAAGGATCTGGTCGAATTCATGAGTTCCGGTCCCGTGATGATTCAGGTGCTGCAGGGTGAAGGCGCCATCGCCAGGAACCGCGAGCTGATGGGTGCGACTGATCCAAAAAAAGCCGAGGCGGGTACGATTCGCGCCGATTTTGCCGACAGCATCGATGCCAACGCAGTGCATGGCTCCGATGCAGCAGAAACCGCTGCGGTCGAAATTGCCTATTTCTTTCCCGCGCTGAACGTCTACTCGCGCTAATCCGGAATGACGGCAAACCTCCTCGACTTTGATGCAGACGGCCTGACAGCCTGGTTCGCGCAACAGGGCGAGAAGTCCTTTCGCGCCCGCCAGGTGCTGCGCTGGATGCATCAACGCGGAGAGGGCGATTTCAATGCGATGACCGACATCGCCAAGTCCTTGCGCGAAAAGCTGCTGCTGACCGCCACCGTATCACCGGCGCCGACTATCAGCGACAAACTGTCGGATGACGGCACACGCAAGTTCCTGTTCGATGTCGGCAATGGCAATGCGGTGGAGACCGTCTTCATCCCCGAAGACGACCGCGGTACGCTGTGCATCTCTTCTCAAGCGGGTTGTGCGCTTGAATGCGCGTTTTGCTCTACCGGGCGCCAGGGCTTCAACCGGAACCTGAGCACGGCCGAGATCATTGGCCAGCTTTGGCAGGCCAACCGTGCGCTGGGCCATGCCCCAGCGAGCAATGACGGCGGCGAACGGATCATCAGCAATGTCGTGCTGATGGGCATGGGCGAACCGCTGGCCAACTTTGACAACCTCGTACCGGCGCTGCGCCTGATGCTCGATGACAATGCCTATGGCTTGTCGCGGCGGCGCGTCACGGTGTCCACTTCGGGCATCGTGCCGGCCATGGACCGCCTGGCCGCGGCCTGTCCGGTGGCTCTGGCGGTTTCCCTGCACGCAGCCACCGACGGTCTGCGCGACAAGCTGGTGCCGATCAACCGCAAGTATCCGCTGGCCGATCTGATGGCCGCCTGTCAGCGCTATCTGGTCCATGCACCGCGCGACTTCGTCACTTTCGAATACGTGATGCTCGATGGCGTCAATGACAGCGATGCCGATGCGCGTGCGCTGCTGCATCTGGTGCGGGACGTTCCTTGCAAGTTCAACCTGATTCCTTTCAATCCCTTCCCTGCTTCCGGCTTCAAGCGCTCGCCCGCCGAGCGAGTGCGGCGCTTTGCGTCGATCCTGATCAATGGCGGCATCGTCACCACGACGCGCAAGACGCGCGGCGTGGACATCGATGCTGCTTGCGGACAATTGGCAGGCAAGGTGCTGGACAGATCGCGGCGCACATTGCGTTCCGCGGAAACAGGCGCCGGATTGGCTGGCACCTTTGCTGGAGTCGAACTGCACTTATGAACAAGACGATATTCGCACTGGGGCTGGCGGTCATGCTGGCTGGCTGCACGGCGACCGGGTCCGGTTCGGGACAGGGGGCGCAGCAGGCAGTCTCGGCGCAACCTGCGGAGAGCGAACAGCAGCAGCGGGCGAAGATCCATACCGAGCTGGGATCGCTGTACATGCTCGATGGCCGTTCCGCGATTGCGCTCGAGGAGGCGCGCATCGCTCTCTCCGCGGACCCGAATTATGCCCCGGCATACAACCTGCTGGCCCTGACCCACATGGTGCTCAACGAATCGCGGCTGGCCGAGGACAATTTTCAAAAGGCGTTGCGTCTGGCGCCCGGGGATCCGGAAATCAACAACAATTACGGCTGGTTTCTTTGCCAGAACGGCCGCGAGCAGGGCTCGATAAGCTACTTCATGGCGGCAGCGAAGAACCCACTGTATACAACGCCCACCAAGCCCTACACCAACGCCGGCATTTGTTCCGTACGACTGAAGGACGACAAGGCTGGCGAAGATTACTTGTTCACTGCATTGCGGCTGTCGCCGACCAATACTCAGGCGCTGTTCTGGTTGGCCGATATTGCCTACCGGCAGGGGCGTCACAGCGAAGCACGGCAGTGGACGACGGATATCGAAAAAATGATGGAGCCCACGGCCGAGGTGATCTGGCTGGCCTTGCGTATCGAGCGTAAATTGGCCAACCGCGAGACCGAGGCGCGTTACGCGTCGCAGTTGCGTCGCCGGTTTCCTGGGTCGCCGGAGCATCGCCTGCTGACTCAGGGGCAATATGAGTGAAGCACGGGTGACCGAAAACCTCGACGCCGAATCCATTGATGCTGCGCCGGCAGCGATCGCAGACGCTGCCGTGCCGATCGAGTCGGATACGCCGGGATCAGTATTGCTCAGGACGCGAGAGGCGCGCGGCCAGACAATTGCCGATGTGGTGCAGGTGATCCGCTTCAGCCCGCGCCAGATAGAGGCGCTGGAGCGAGACGACTACGCCAGCCTGCCCGGCTCGACCGCGGTGCGCGGCATGGTTCGCAACTATGCCAAGTTTCTCAAGCTCGATGCCGCGCCCCTGCTGGCGCAGCTCGACCCGGCCGTGCCGATTCCCGAAGCCGATGTTCGTCCGCCTGCCAACATGGGCGAGGCCGAGCAGCCGACTGTCTTCGAACGCATTCCGACCAAGTTCATTGCCACCGCGATCGCCATTCTTCTGCCGCTGCTGGTGGCGTACTGGTATTCGGGCTTGCCAGCCGATGAAGGCCTGACACAGCGCTTGCTCGACGTCGGCGGAGCCCCTGCAGTGGTATTGCCCAATCCGGTCGCAACTGCCGCAGTGCTACCGGTGCTTGCGCCCTCGCAGGCAGTGATTTCCGACAATGAGCCGGCCGGTTCCGGCGTGACTTCCGGCCAACTGCCATTCGTCGGCCTGCGTGTGGAGTTCGACGACCATTCATGGATCGAGATCCGCGATGCCACGCAGAAGGTCGTTTTTGTCGGCGAATACCCGGCGGGCACCCGCCAGAACGTCGAGGGCAAGCCGCCCTTCCAGGTATGGATCGGCAAGGCGTCTGGCGTTCGCCTGTTCATGGGCGAGCGCAGCATCGATCTGAAACCGCACACGCGCGAAGAAGTCGCCCGGTTCAGCCTGGAATGAGCGAAATGTCCCGAGGGCCGACAGCGCGGCGCGCCAGTCGTTTAGCCATGGTCGCAAGAGTCGGCGTTGGCGGTACGGCGCCTGTCGTCATTCAGTCGATGACCAATACCGATACCGAGGATGTGTTTGCAACCTCGACGCAGGTCGCACAGTTGGCGCGTGCCGGTTCGGAACTGGTGCGCATCACGGTCAATACGCGCGAGGCTGCCGCTGCCGTGCCGAAGATTCGCGAGCGCCTGGCGCAATTGAACGTCGACGTGCCACTGATCGGTGATTTTCACTTCAATGGACACAAGCTGCTGGCGGAACACCCGGCATGCGCCGAGGCGCTGGCCAAGCTGCGCATCAATCCCGGCAACGTCGGCAAGGGCGCCCGGCGCGACGAGCAGTTTGCGCAATTGATCGAGATTGCCTGTCGCTTCGACAAGCCGATTCGCATCGGCGTGAACTGGGGCAGCCTTGATCAGGCCTTGCTCGCTCGCGTCATGGACGAGAACGCCAGACGTCCGCAGCCCAAGGATGCCACCGAGATCATGCGCGAGGCGATGGTGACGTCTGCGCTGGAGTCGGCTGCGCAAGCCGAAGAGTTGGGATTGGCCGGGAATCGCATCGTGCTTTCGTGCAAGGTTTCCGGTGTGCAGGATCTGATCGCGATCTATCGCGAACTCGCAGCGCGCTGCGATTACCCGCTGCATCTGGGGCTGACCGAGGCAGGCATGGGCAGCAAGGGTATCGTCGCCTCCACAGCGGCGCTCGGCGTGCTGCTGCAGGAAGGCATCGGCGATACGATACGCGTGTCCTTGACGCCCGAACCCGGCGGCGACCGTACGCGCGAAGTGATTGTCGCCCAGGAAATTCTGCAAACCATGGGCCTGCGCGCTTTCACGCCGCTGGTAGCGGCCTGTCCCGGCTGCGGACGCACCACCAGCACAGTGTTTCAGGAGCTTGCACAGGATATTCAGAACCATGTGCGCGAGCGCATGCCGGCATGGCGTCTGGCACGGGTCGGTGTAGAGAACATGACGCTGGCCGTGATGGGCTGTGTAGTGAATGGTCCCGGCGAAAGCAAGCACGCCAACATCGGCATCTCGCTGCCAGGAACCGGTGAAGACCCGGTGGCGCCGGTGTATGTCGATGGCGAACGGGTCATTACCTTGCGCGGCGACAGGATTGCCGCCGAGTTCCGCCTCATCGTCGACGACTATGTAATGAAAAACTATCCCGAAAGGCAAAACCATTAGCCACAGAGGACAAAGAGTTCTCAGAGGAAAACGTCTTTCTCTGTGTCATCTGTGATCTCTTTGGCAATAAGTTTCTATGAGTCAAACCCTGCAAGCCATCCGTGGCATGAACGACATCCTGCCGGTCGACGCCGAACTCTGGGAGCAGTTCGAGGAGACCGTGCGCGACTGGTTGCGTGCCTATGGCTACCGTCCGATCCGCATGCCCATGGTGGAGCCTACGCCGCTGTTTGCCCGCGCCATTGGTGAAGTGACCGACATTGTCGAAAAGGAAATGTATTCCTTCGAGGACGCCCTGAACGGCGAAAGCCTCACGCTTCGCCCGGAAGGAACGGCGTCCTGCGTGCGTGCCGTACTCCAGCACAATCTGCTCTACGACGGTCCCAAGCGCCTGTGGTACATGGGACCGATGTTTCGCCACGAGCGGCCGCAAAAGGGTCGCTATCGCCAGTTTCATCAGGTCGGCGTGGAGGCAATGGGTTTTGCCGGGCCGGATATCGACGCGGAACAAATCGCGATGTGCGCCCGCCTGTGGGATGACCTCGGGCTTGATGGCATCCGTCTCGAAATAAACTCTCTTGGCCAGAGCGAGGAGCGCGCGCGCCATCGCGCCGATCTGCTGGCCTACCTCGAACAGCACCATGAGCAGCTTGATGCCGAGGCCCAGCGCCGCCTGCACAGCAACCCCCTGCGCATTCTGGATACCAAGAATCCGGCAATGCAGGCCTTGGTTGATGCGGCGCCGAAGCTGATCGACTATCTCGGCGAGGAATCCCTCAAGCACTTCGCGGGTGTCCAGCAGCTTCTCAAGGACGCGGCGATTCCGTATCGCATCAATCCGCGTCTGGTGCGCGGGCTGGACTACTACAACCTTACCGTGTTCGAGTGGGTAAGCGATCAGCTCGGTGCGCAGGGCACCGTCTGCGCCGGTGGCCGCTATGACGGTCTGGTAGAGCAACTCGGTGGCAAGCCGGCGCCTGCCTGCGGCTTCGCCATGGGCATCGAGCGCCTTCTCGCGTTGTGGCAGGATCAGGGTCATCGCCATGAAGCCCCGTCACCCGATGCCTACCTCGTGCACCAGGGCGAGGCCGCCGGCCGTTTTGCTTTTCGCGTCGCCGAACACTTGCGCAGTGCCGGATTCTCGATCCATCTGCATTGTGGCGGCGGCAGTTTCAAGTCGCAAATGAAAAAAGCCGACAGTTCCGGCGCGCAGATCGCATTGATAGTCGGCGATGACGAAACGGCGGAAGATTCGGTGAGCGTGAAACCTTTGCGTGCGGGCTTCGATCAGCCGGCAACACAGGTTCGCGTGAGTTTCAAGGACCTGGCCGATCATCTCGGCGATATTCTTTTCCCAATGGAAGACGACAATGGCAACCTATGACCTGGAAGAACAGGAACAGCTCGACGAGCTGAAGACCTGGTGGAAGATGTACGGCAATCTGGTGACGGGCATTCTGGTCGTGGTGGCTCTGGCGGTGGTCGCCTGGCAAGGATGGAACTGGTGGCAGCGACAGCAGGCGGTCCAGGCATCGGCGCTGTTCTCCAGTCTGCAAACGGCTGCGGTGCAGAAGGACGCCAAGCGCGCGCGCGAACTGGCGGGCGAGTTGATCGACAAATACTCCGCGACGTCCTACGCGGGCATGGGTGCGCTGGTGGCGGCACGGATACAGGTTGATGCTGGCGATGCAAAGAATGCCCGTGTGCAGCTTGCCTGGGCGGCAGAGAACGCCAAGGACCCCGCTTACCGCGAGTTGGCCCGGCTTCGACTGGCGGCTGTGATGCTTGACGAGAAAGCCTACGACGAAGCCATGAAGCAGCTTGCCGCCGAACCCGTCGCGGCTTTTGCACCGCGGTTCGCCGAGTTGCGTGGCGATGTTTTCGCGGCGCAAGGCAAAACTGCCGAGGCTCGAAATTCTTATGATCTTGCGCTGGCAAAATTCGATGCTCTGGCCAAGGGCGATGAATCCAGACGGAGCGGAGGCTACAAGGAAGTGGTCCAGGCCAAACGTGATGCGCTTGGAGCGGGCAAGTGAACGCACTGTCGCTGCTCGCTGTTGCTTCTGCGCTGTTGCTGGGCGCCTGCTCGACAGTCGAGAAACTCAATCCTTTCAGTTCCAGCACGTCCAGGGCCAAGCCGGCGGAACTTGCCGCTATCCGGGCAACCGGGGACCTGCGCAGCGTATGGCAGGCGAGCGTCGGCAGCGCAGGTGAATTCACCTTCTCACCGGCGGTGGTAGGCGACAGTGTGTATGCGGCAGCGCGTGATGGCGCCGTGGCGCGCTTCGATGGTGGGCGTCAGATTTGGCGGATTGCAGCCGGGCAGCCGATTTCCGGCGGTGTTGGCAGCGACGGCAAGCTCGTCGTGGTGGGTACGCCCAAGGGCGAAGTACTGGCCTTCGACGCGGCGACCGGTCGCGAGACATGGAAGGCGCGCGTGAGTTCCGAGGTGCTAGCCGCGCCGGCGGTCGCTGATGGACTGGCTATCGTGCGTTCTGGTGATTCGCGCATCTTCGGTTTTGACGCAGTGGATGGCAAGCGACGCTGGGTTTATCAGCGCAGTACGCCGACGCTGTCGTTGCGCTCGAATGTGGGTGTGGTGCTGGCTGGAAAAGTCACGCTCGCAGGATTCCCCGGCGGCAAGCTGGTGGCGATCGCCAACAATAACGGCGCGGCCGTTTGGGAAGTGACGGTTGCCCTGCCCAAGGGGGCGACTGAACTCGAGCGTGTTGCGGATGTCACCAGTTCGCCGGTGGTTAGCGGCAGCACGGTTTGCGCGGCGGCTTTTCAGGGGCGTGTTGCGTGTTTTGACAGCAACAGCGGCAATACCATCTGGTCTCGCAACATGTCTTCCAGCGCGGGTGTCGATATCGACAGGCGCTACGTCTATGTTGCCGACGACAAGGGCGCGGTGCATGCGCTGGATCGCAACAGCGGTGCCAGTGTCTGGAGGCAGGATAAATTGTCCAGTCGCGATCTTTCGCGTCCGGTGGCGCTGGGCGGACAGGTTGCCGTGGCGGACTACCAGGGTGTGGTGCACCTCTTGCGCAGCGAGGATGGCGCTTTTGCCGCGCGCGCCACCACCGACGGCAGCGCCGTGCGGGCAGAGCCGGTGCGCTTCGGGACCGGTCTGTTGGTGCAGACCGCGAACGGCGGGTTGTATGCGCTGAGGGCGCGTTAGCCCATATGAATATTGTGATCCGGGTTCCGGTTTAGGATGAAGCCTACTCTGGTGATCGTCGGCCGACCGAACGTCGGCAAGTCTACCCTGTTCAACCGGCTTACGCGCTCGCGCGATGCGCTGGTGGCCGACCAGCCGGGCCTGACCCGGGATCGTCATTACGGGCACGGTCGGCTCGGCAGCAAGCCCTACCTTGTCGTGGATACGGGCGGTTTCGAGCCCCAGGCGAAAGAAGGCATTGTGCACGAAATGGCGCTCCAGGCGGAGGCGGCGATAGCCGAGGCCGATGTCCTGATCTTCGTCGTCGACGTGCGTGCCGGCCTTGCGCCCCAGGACAAAGTCATAGCCGACCTGTTGCGCAGGAGCGGGAGGCCGCTGCTGCTAGCCGCGAACAAGGGCGAGGGCATGGATCGCGCGGTGGTCGCAGCCGAGTTCTATGAGCTCGGCTGCGGCGATCCCTGCGTGATTTCCTCCGAACATGGCGAGGGCGTGCGCGAACTGGTCGAGCTGGCGCTGGCGCCGTTTGCCGACGACAGGGAAGCTGACGACGCCTCGGCTGGTCCCAGGGTAGCCATCGCCGGCCGTCCCAACGTCGGCAAGAGCACGCTGATCAACACCCTGCTCGGCGAAGAGCGCGTAATCGCCTTCGACATGCCCGGCACCACGCGCGATGCGATTGAAGTGCCGTTCGAGCGCAATGGCCGCGCTTACACCCTGATCGATACAGCGGGTCTGCGCCGCCGCGGACGTGTATTCGAGACCATTGAAAAGTTTTCGGTAATCAAGACCTTGCAGGCTGTGGAGGAGGCCAACGTGGTGGTGTTGCTGGTTGATGCCACTCAGGAGATATCCGATCAGGACGCGCATATTGCCGGCTTCATCATCGATGCCGGGAGGGCACTGGTGGTCGCGGTGAATAAATGGGATGCGGTGGACGATTACCGTCGCGAGCAGATCAAGCAGGACATCGCGCGCAAGCTGAACTTCCTCGGTTTTGCCAGCGTACATTACGTTTCGGCACTGAAAGGGAAAGGCATCGCCGGTATTCTGTCCTCGGTCGATAGGGCCTATGCCGCCGCCATCGCCAAGCTGCCCACCCCCAAGCTGACGCGCGTGCTGATCGCCGCCGTGGAAAAGCAGACGCCGCCGCGCCATGGCGCTTTCCGACCCAAGCTGCGCTATGCGCATCAGGGCGGCAGCAATCCGCCGATCATAGTTATTCACGGCAACGCCCTGGAGCATATTCCGGCTTCGTATACACGCTATCTGGAGCGCCACTTTCTCGAGGCCTTCAAGCTGCAGGGCACGCCCCTGCGCATTCAATACAAGACAAGCAAGAATCCCTTTGCCGATGTAAGTCGGCCAGCCAAATCCCGGCGCGAAAAGTGAAAGTCGGCGCTGGTGGCACGGCGAGGCAAAATCGATTACAGTAATTCACTCAAAAAACCAACAATCCTCAAAGGATCACCAACATGAGCAATAAAGGGCAAATGCTACAAGACCCGTTTCTGAACACGCTGCGTCGTGAGCACGTTCCGGTTTCCATCTATCTGGTCAACGGCATCAAGTTGCAGGGACAGGTTGAATCTTTCGACCAGTATGTTGTTCTACTCAAGAATACGGTGACCCAAATGGTTTACAAGCATGCCATTTCGACAGTCGTTCCAGCGCGTCCGGTCAATTTCGCCCAGGAAGACGAAGCCGCTTGATCGCTGCCCGCTGCAATCGGCGCTTGCCATGAAGGCATCGCCCTGATGTTCGAGCGTCCCGCCAGTGGCGAGAATGCGGTTCTGGTGCAACTCGATTTCGGCGAAGGCGATTTCGCCGAGCGGCTCACCGAATTCAATTTGCTGGTCGCCAGCGCTCGCGGACGAGCGCTGGCGGTAATTTCCGGCAAGCGGTCACGGCCGGACCCGGCACTGTTTGCCGGCAAGGGCAAGGTGGCCGAGATCGGCGACGCGGTGCGCCTGCACCAGGCCGATGTCGTGGTGGTCAACCATGAGCTTTCGCCGGGCCAGCAACGCAACCTTGAACATACCCTCGAGTGCCGGGTGGTCGACCGCAGCAGCCTGATTCTGGATATCTTCGCTCTGCGCGCCAAGAGCCACGAGGGCAAACTCCAGGTCGAACTTGCACAACTCCAGCATCTCGCCACGCGACTGGTGCGCGGCTGGACTCACCTTGAACGACAGAAGGGCGGCATCGGCTTGCGCGGGCCTGGTGAAAAGCAGCTCGAAACCGATCGTCGCTTGCTCGGCAAGCGTGTCGCCTTGCTCAAGGACCGCCTGAAACAGCTGGAGCGCCAGCGCGAAGTGCGCAGACGGGCGCGCACCCGGGGCGAGGTGCTGGCAATTTCGCTGGTGGGCTACACCAACGCAGGGAAGAGCACGCTGTTCAACACCCTGACGAGAGCCGGGGCCTATGCTGCCGACCAACTGTTCGCCACGCTGGACACCACCTCGCGCCGGTTGTATATCGAAGGTGCCGGGCCGATTGTTCTTTCCGATACCGTCGGTTTCATTCGCGATCTGCCGCATGCCCTGGTGGCGGCTTTTCAGGCTACCCTGGAAGAGACGGCGCAAGCCGATCTGCTGTTGCACGTGGTTGATTCCGCCAGTCCCGACCGCGATCAGCAAATGCATGCGGTAAGCTCGGTGTTGAAGGAGATCGGGGCGCTGAAGGTTCCGCAGATTCTGGTGTGGAACAAGGTCGACCTGACTGCCGCAAGCCCCGGAGTTGAGCGTGATGACTGTGGTAATATTTCGCTTGTTCGCTTGAGCGCCCGCACCGGGGCCGGGGTGTCGTTGCTGCGTCAGGCTCTTGCTGAAGTGGCGAGCCGGCATAACGAATTTTCCGCTGCCGCAGCCTGAGATCTTTCTGACGTCTTCTTCCTTCTCTTACTACCCAAACAATAAAACGTGATCGCCGGAATTCTCATGTCTCTCAACGACCACGGCTGGGGCAACCAGCCCGGTGGCGGCAAGCGCGGTGGTGGCAATCAAGGCCCTCCCGATCTCGAAGAACTCTGGCGCGATTTTAATCGCCGCCTGTCCGGCATGTTCGGCAACAAGGGCGGAGGGAGCGATGGCGGTGGCGGTGATGGCGCGGGGAACCGCATGCCTTCGATTAGCCCGAGGCAGTTTGGCGGCGGCATTGGCTTGGTCCTGACGCTGGTGACCGTGGTTTGGCTGGGTAGCAGCTTTTACATCGTCGACGCTTCCCAACGCGGCGTCGTACTCCAGTTCGGTCGCTTCAAGGAAACCACTGAGCCCGGTTTGCGCTGGCGCCTGCCGTGGCCGGTTCAGAGCCACGAAATCGTCAATCTGACGGGTGTGCGCACGGTCGAAATCGGCTATCGCGGTTCCGACAAAAACAAGGTGCTGAAAGAGGCTCTGATGCTGACCGACGACGAGAACATCGTCATGGTGCAGTTTGCCGTTCAGTATCTGCTCAAGGATCCAAAGGCCTATCTGTTCAACAATCGTCATCCCGATGATACGGTCATGCAGGCGGCGGAAACTGCAATTCGCGAGGTGGTCGGCAAGAACAAGATGGACTTCGTGCTCTACGAAGGGCGCGACCAGATTGCCGCGAATACGCAGAAATTGATCCAGGATATTCTCGACCGCTACGACACGGGCATTCAGGTGCTAAAGGTAAATATGCAGAGCACCCAGCCGCCGGAACAGGTGCAGGCGGCTTTCGATGACGCCGTCAAGGCAGGGCAGGATCGCGAACGGCATAAGAACGAAGGCCAGGCCTACGCCAATGACGTGATTCCACGGGCGCGTGGCGCGGCGTCGCGGTTGATGGAGGAAGCTACCGGTTATCGGCAGCGCATCATCGTCACGGCCGAGGGCGATGCCTCGCGCTTCAAGCAGATTCTTACCGAATACAGCAAGGCGCCCGAAGTGACGCGCAGCCGCATGTATCTTGAAACGGTACAACAGGTCTATGCCAATACCAGCAAGGTGATGCTCGACGCCAAGGGGGCGGGCAACCTGCTCTATCTGCCGCTCGACAAACTGATGCAGGCGACAGGGGCCGCTCCTGCGGCGCCCTCAGCGGCCGAGGCGACGCTGGTACCACGCGGCATCGTACCCGGATCCACGGCGACAAATTCGGACGCGCCGCCACAGACAGAGCGTTCGGCACCGGGTGATGCGCGCGCGCGCGGCAACCTGGGCTCGCGCGAGCGGGGAGAACGATAATGCAGCGCCATTTGTCTTTCGTCGCCTCATTCGTCTTTGGCCTGCTGGCGCTGTTCGCAATGACGATCTTCACGGTCGATCAGCGTCAGTTTGCGATTATTTTCCAACTCGGCGAGATCAAGGAGGTTATTTCGGAACCTGGCCTCGCATTCAAGTGGCCGTTGATCCAGAACGTGCGGATTTTCGACAAGCGCATTCTGACAATGGATACTCCCGAGCCCGAGCGCTTTCTGACGGCAGAAAAGAAGCCGGTGCTGGTGGATTCATTCGTCAAATGGCGTATCCATGATGTCAGGCAGTACTACATCTCGGTCAGTGGCGATGAAACCCTGGCCAGGACGCGTCTCTCGCAGACAGTAAATGCGGGGCTGCGCGAAGAGTTCGGCCGACGCACGGTACATGACGTCGTCTCGGGTGCCCGCGATGACATCATGGTGGTAGTCAAGAAGAAGGCTGATGCGGAAATGCGCGCCATCGGCGTAGAAATTGTCGATGTGCGCCTGAAACGGGTCGATCTGCCGCCAGAGGTCTCCGAGTCGGTTTATCGGCGCATGGAAACCGAGCGCAAGCGCGTGGCCAGTGAATTGCGCGCGGAGGGTGCCGCCGAAGCCGAGAAGATCAAGGCCAATGCCGATCGCCAGCGCGAAGTGGTTCTGGCCGAGGCGTATCGCGATGCGCAGAAGATCAAGGGTGAGGGGGATGCCAAGGGAGCCTCGATCTACAATCGCGCTTTCGGCGAGAATCCCGAGTTCTATGCTTTCTATCGCAGTCTCGAAGCCTATCGCGGCAGTTTCAAGAACAAGAGCGACCTCATGGTGATCGAGCCCAACTCCGAGTTCTTCAAGTATCTGAAGAATAGCGGCAAGGGCAAGTAATTCGGTTCGGTACCGGTTTCAAATGCTCAATATCCTGCTGCTGGCTTTTGCTCTGATGCTGGTGATCGAAGGCCTGTTGCCCTTTCTCGCGCCGCGTGTGTGGCGGGAGACCTTCCGTCGTGTGACGGAACTGACCGATGGGCAGATACGTTTCATCGGCCTGACTTCGATGGTGGTGGGAGTCGTCCTGCTTACCATCTTCCGCTGACTGGCATGTCGAACCGGCGCTGGCTCCTGCCTGAAGCGATTGAAGACGTGCTGCCGCGCGATGCGGTGCGCATAGAGACGCTACGGCGCGGTTTGCTCGACGAATTTGCCCGCCATGGCTATGAACTCGTCATCCCACCGCTGCTTGAGTTCGTCGAGTCTCTGCTCACCGGCAGCGGCCATGATCTCGATCTGCGCACCTTCAAGCTGGTCGATCAGCTCTCCGGTCGCAGCATGGGCCTGCGTGCCGACATCACGCCGCAAGTGGCGCGCATCGATGCTCATCTGCTCAACCGCAAGGGCGTCACACGGCTTTGCTACTGCGGTAGCGTGCTGCACACCCTGCCAGCCGGTTTCAATGCCACACGCGAGCCTCTTCAGATCGGTGCCGAACTCTACGGCCACGCCGGACTTGAGGCCGATATCGAGGCAATTCGACTGCTGGCGACTGCGCTGGGCCTGTGCAAGATCGCCGCGTCGCGCTTTGACCTCGGCCATGTCGGTGTCTTTCGCGCGCTAACCAAGCGGACCGGCATGGCGCCGGAAGCCGAAGAAGAGCTTTTTGACGCTTTGCAAGGCAAGGATCTGCCGATGGTGCGCGAATTGGTCGCCGGCCTTGCCGATCCGTTCCGTTCAGCCCTGCTGATCCTGCCCGAACTCTATGGCGACCGACGGATACTGGATCGTGCGGCGCAGGTCTTGCCCGCATTGCCTGAGGTTGATGCGGCGCTGTCCGAACTGCAACGCCTCGCCGATGCTCTCGCGGACTTGCCCTTGAGCTTTGATCTGGCTGATCTGCGTGGCTACCATTATCACAGCGGTGTTGTCTTTGCTGCTTATTGTGCCGGCAGTCCCGGCGCCGTGGCGCTGGGCGGTCGCTATGACGATTTCGGCCGGGCTTACGGTCGTGCGCGAGCGGCCACCGGTTTTTCGATGGACTTGCGCGAACTGGCGCGGTTGTCGCCGGATGGAGAATCGCATGGTGCGATTCTCGCCCCCTGGCCCGAAGACGATATTTTGGAGGCCGAGGCCTCGCGTCTGCGCGCGCAAGGCGAGCGCGTAGTGTTGGCCCTGCCGGGTCATGAGGGCGCTTGGCGCGAAGCCGGTTGCGACCGGATCCTTGCACGCATAGGCAATGAGTGGATCATTGAATCTCTGAAGGAAAACTGAAATGGCAAAGAACGTCGTGGTCGTCGGTACCCAGTGGGGCGACGAAGGCAAGGGCAAGATCGTCGACTGGCTGACGGATCACTCGCAGGGAGTGGTGCGTTTTCAGGGCGGACACAACGCAGGCCATACGCTGGTTATAGGCGGCAAGAAAACGGTGCTGCATCTGGTGCCTTCCGGCATCCTGCGTAGCGGCGTCACTTGCTACATCGGCAATGGTGTGGTGCTGTCGCCCGAAGCGCTGATCAAGGAGCTTGACGAACTGATGGCGGCCGGCGTCGATGCCGAGGCGCGGCTGAAGATATCCGAAGCCTGCCCCCTGATCCTGCCTTACCACCAGGCGATTGACGTTGCTCGTGAAGTTGCTCGCGGCAGCAACAAGATCGGTACCACCGGACGCGGCATCGGCCCCGCCTACGAGGACAAGGTGGCGCGTCGCGCCATTCGCCTGCAGGATTTGACCAAGCCCACGCGCTTTGCAGAACGGCTGGGCGATATTCTCGAATATCACAACTTCGTGCTGAAAAATTACCATGGCGCCGCGCCGGTCGATTTTCAGCAGGTCTATGACGGCACGATGGCCATGGCACCTCGCCTGACCAAGCTGATTGCCGACGTGCCGCGAGCCCTCTACGATGCCCACCGGGCCGGGGCCAACCTGCTGTTCGAGGGCGCCCAGGGCACCTTGCTCGACATCGATCACGGCACCTACCCGTTCGTCACCTCGTCCAACTGCGTTGCCGGCGCTGCGGCGGCAGGCGCAGGGGTCGGGCCGGGCACACTGCACTACATCCTCGGCATAACCAAGGCCTATACCACGCGGGTGGGCAGCGGCCCCTTTCCGACCGAGTTGTATGACGCGCTGGACAAGCAGGATCCGGTGGGCAAGCACATGGCCACCAAGGGCCACGAATTCGGCGCCACCACCGGTCGCGCGCGGCGCTGTGGCTGGTTCGATGCCGCCGCCTTGAAGCGGTCGATCCAGATCAACGGCATTTCGGGGCTCTGCGTTACCAAGCTGGATGTACTCGATGGCGTCGAGGAACTCAAGATTTGCACCGGCTATCGCATCAATGGAAGCATTTCCGACATCCTGCCCGTCGGGGCTGATGATCTCGCCTGCTGCGAACCCATCTATGAGTCCCTGCCCGGCTGGAAGGGCAGCACTGTCGGTGTCAAGGCGCTGGACGGCCTGCCGGCAGAGGCGCGTGCGTACATCAAGCGCATGGAGCAACTTTGCGACGTTCCGGTGGACATGATTTCCACCGGTCCGGATCGCGAGGAAACGATTGTATTGAGGCATCCCTTCGAATAAGGGATGCAGCCGTCCTGGGATACCGTCCCGGCCCTGAACGGACCGGGACATAAAAAGAAAAGGCCGCTAGAAATATCCTGGCGGCCTTTGCTCATTTCCTTTTTCGCGTACCATGCTTGGTGCCCAGGAAGGGACTCGAACCCCCACGCCTCGCAGCGCTAGTACCTGAAACTAGTGCGTCTACCAATTCCGCCACCTGGGCAGGCGCGAAACGAGGCGCGAATTCTAAAGGAAATACCCAGATTGTCAAACAAGCCGCATAGCATCCACAAGCTTTCAAAAACACGTCGCGCCGATCCGCAGTTCGAGCGCGAAAAGGCACAGTACGAGCATCCGCTGCCAAGCCGCGAATACGTCCTGCAAACCTTGATGGCGCAGGGCGCGCCGCTGGAGTTTGGACGTCTCGCTGAACTGCTTGATGTCCAGCCGTTCGAGGTGGAATCCTTCCAGCGCCGACTGGGGGCCATGGCGCGTGATGCGCAGTTGATGCAGAACCGGCGCGGCGACTGGCTGATTCCGGACAAGGCCGATCTGGTGCGTGGCCGCGTGACCGGGCATCCCGATGGCTTCGGCTTCCTGGTTCCCGAGGAAGGCGGTCCTGACCTGTTCCTGTCCGCCAAGGAAATGGACAAGGTGCTGCATGGTGACAAGGCTATCGTCCGGGTAATCGGCGTCGACCGCAAGGGGCGGCCGGAAGGCAAGATCGTCGAAGTGACCGAACGCGTAAATCGGCACATAGTGGGGCGCGTGGTTGAGGAACATGGCGTCCGTTTTGTCGTCGCCGAGAATAAGCGAATCAGCCAGGACATCCTGTTGGCACCGCCCGAAAAGGGGGCGAAGAAGTCGCTCAAGGCGCAGTCCGGGCAGGTGGTAATGATCGAACTCATCGAGCAGCCGAGCAAACACGGGCAACCTATCGGCCGCCTGATTGAAGTGCTCGGCAACTATGCCGATCCCGGCATGGAAATCGAGATCGCGTTGCGCAAGCACGAACTGCCCTACGAGTTTTCCACGGGAGCGCTGGCGGAAACGCGCAAGTTGCCCGACGCTGTGCGCAAGTCCGACTGGAAGGGCCGCGAAGACGTGACCGGCCTGCCACTGGTGACGATCGATAGCGAGACGGCAAGGGACTTCGATGATGCGGTGTACTGCGAACGCCAGGGCAAGGGCTTTCGTCTCGTCGTGGCGATCGCCGACGTTTCGAATTACGTGACAGCAGGCGGCGTGCTCGATGGCGATGCCTATGCGCGCGGCAACTCGGTGTATTTCCCGCGGCGGGTGATTCCGATGCTGCCGGAGAAACTCTCCAACGGCCTGTGCTCGCTCAATCCGCAGGTCGAGCGGTTGTGCATGGTTTGCGACATGGCGATCAATGCCACGGGCGCGATCAGCCGCTACCGCTTCTATCCGGCGGTGATGTTCTCACATGCGAGGCTGACCTACACCGAGGTTGCCGCCGCTCTCTACGACAAGGATGCAGGCGCGCGGGCTCGTCTGGGGCCGTTGCTGCCGCACCTGGAAACGCTGGACGCGCTCTATCGACAACTGGCCCGGGAACGCATCAAACGCGGTGCCATCGATTTCGAGACCGTCGAAACACGCATGATCTTCGATGACCACGGCAAGATCGAGCGTATCGAGCCCTACGAGCGCAATGAGGCACATAAGCTGATCGAGGAGTGCATGCTGGCAGCCAATGTCTGTGCCTCGGAGTTTCTGCGTGAGCGCGAGCACCCGTCGCTATATCGTGTGCACGAAGGCCCGACGCCCGAACGTTTGGAGAAGTTGCGCGATTTTCTCGGCACCTTCGGTTTTCAGTTGGGCGGTGGCGACTCGCCGAAGGCGCAGGACTACGCGAAACTGCTGGAAAAGATCGGCCAGCGGCCGGATCGGCAACTGCTGCAAACCGTCATGCTGCGATCATTGCGCCAGGCCATATACAGCCCGGACAACGTCGGCCACTTCGGTTTGGCGTACGAGAGCTATACGCATTTCACTTCGCCGATTCGTCGCTATCCCGATCTGCTGGTGCATCGCGCCATCAAGTCGGCGCTGGCAGCACGGCGATACGAGCCCGCGGGGGGGGCAAATGCGTGGGAAGAAATCGGGCTGCATTGCTCCATGACAGAGCGTCGAGCCGACGATGCCACGCGCGATGTAGAGGCTTGGCTCAAGTGTTTCTACATGAAAGATCGTGTTGGCGAAATATTCGAGGGCAGCATTTCCTCGGTGGTGCCATTCGGCATCTTCGTTGCACTGGACGGCGTGTTTGTCGAAGGCTTGGTGCATGTTTCGGAACTCGGCCAGGATTATTTTCATTTCGACGAGAAGTCGCATGCCATGGTCGGTGAACGCAGCGGCCGACGCTTTCGCCTTTCGGACCGGGTGAGCGTGCAGTTGACGCGGGTCGATATGGATGCAAACAAGATCGATTTTCGGTTGGCCGACCGATCGCCAATGCCCGGGAAGAAAAAGCATTGACTTCGATCCCCCAACAAAAAACCCGCCATTGGCGGGTTTTTTGTTGGGAAAGCGCTGAATTACTTCAGTTTCACTTCCTTGTAGGCAACGTGCTTCCTTGCCTTGGGGTCATACTTCAGAAATTCCAGCTTTCCCGGGGTCGTCTTCTTGTTCTTCGTAGTCGTGTAGAAGTGTCCTGTACCGGCTGTGGATTCCAGCTTGATCTTTTCGCGTCCGCCTTTGGCCATGATCCGTTCTCCTTGTTAGATGCGCTCGCCGCGCTCGCGCAACTCGGCGAGGACTACTTCGATGCCCTTCTTGTCGATAGTGCGCAGGCCGGCGTTTGAAACACGCAGGCTGACCCAGCGGTTTTCGGTTTCGATCCAGAAGCGGCGGCTGTGCAGGTTAGGCAGAAAGCGACGCTTGGTCCTATTGTTGGCGTGGGACACTGTGTTCCCTACCATCGGGGCTTTGCCCGTCACTTGACAAACGCGAGACATGTGATGCTCCTGAATATGCTGATTTCGCAAAGCAGGCTAGTTTACAAACAATCACCCGAAAATTCAATACCCTTGTCAAATCAATCCGCGTTCGGCGAAAGACAATGGTTCCGCGCTTCCTGCCACGATGAAATGGTCGAGGAGCTTTACGTCGACCAGTGCCAAGGCCTGTTTCAGTGATGAAGTGAGTACTTCGTCGGCGCGCGAAGGTTCGGCGAGACCTGAGGGGTGGTTGTGGGCGAGGATCACCGCGCCGGCGTTGTGTGCCAGTGCCCGTTTGACGACTTCGCGCGGATAGACGCTGGTTTGCGTCAGCGTGCCGCGAAACAGCTCCTCGCTGGCGATCAGCCGGTTTTGGGCATCCAGCCACAGGGCGACGAATACCTCGTGCGGCAGGTTGCCGATTGACAAGCGCAGCCAGTCACGGACTGCTTGCGGTGAGGCCAGCGCGTCCTTGATCTTGAGCGACCCGGCGAGCGCGCGGCGCGCCAGTTCCAGCGTGGCGGCGAGTTGGGCGGCCTTGGCCGGCCCAATGCCAGGCAGGCGGGCGAGTTTCGTGGTACTGGCGGCGGCAAGGCTCGCCAGATCGCCATCGAAGCTTGCCAGCAGGTCGCGGGCCAGATCCACGGCACTCTTGCCGCGGACTCCGACGCGCAGAAAGATCGCCAGCAGTTCGGCGTCCGACAGTGCCGCCGCACCCTGTTCGGCCAGTCGTTCGCGCGGGCGCTCCGCCGCGGGCCAATCGCGTATGGCCATGGTTTAGAATCCCCGCTTGATTGCCTATTGGCGGGATTTTAATGTCATGAACGAATTTCAGGGCAAACGCGTTGTATTGGGAGTGACTGGTGGCGTGGCCGCATACAAGGCGGCAGAGCTGGTACGTCTGCTGGTAAAGGCCGGCGCAGAAGTAGATGTCGCTCTGACTGCAGCAGGCGCACAGTTCGTCGGCGCAGCGACTTTCCAGGCGCTCACCGGTCGCCGTGTGTGGCAGGCGCTGTGGGACGAGCGCATGGACAACGGCATGGCGCATATCGGGCTTACGCGCGGCGCGGCCGCATTGCTGGTAGCCCCGGCGACGGCGGATTTCCTCGCCAAGTTGGCGCATGGCTTTGCCGATGACTTGTTGTCTACTGTTTGTCTGGCGCGGGATTGCCCCTTACTGGTGGCTCCTGCCATGAACCGCCAGATGTTGGAAAACTCGGCTACGCAACGCAACGTAGCGCAACTGCGTGCGGATGGCGTGAGCATTCTTGGTCCCGCGCATGGTGAGCAAGCCTGCGGTGAAGTGGGTGAAGGGCGGATGCTGGAAGCAGCCGAACTGCTTGACGATTTGCACGCCTTTCTTCAGCCCAAGCCAATGTCCGGCAAGCGAGTGCTGCTGACCGCCGGCCCAACCTTTGAAATGCTCGATCCGGTAAGAGGCCTTACCAATTCCAGTTCGGGCAAGATGGGCTTCGCGCTGGCGCGTGCTTGCGTTGAGGCGGGCGCAGAGGTGACGCTGGTCGCCGGGCCGGTTGCGCTAGCCACGCCGCGCGGAGTGCGCCGCATAGACGTGCAGAGTGCCGTGCAAATGGGTGATGCGGTAACGCTGGCTTTGCCAGGACAGAACGTGTTCATCGGCGTAGCGGCTGTCGCCGACTATCGGCCACAGAAGACGTCCGCGCACAAGATCAAGAAGGGTCCCAGTAGTCTTACGCTCCAGCTCGACGCGAATCCCGACATTCTCGCCGAAGTGGCGGCACGACCCGATGCGCCATTTTGTGTCGGCTTCGCCGCCGAGAGCCAGGATCTGGCTGCCAATGCGGAAGGCAAGCGCGTGGCGAAGAAACTTGCGCTGGTGGTTGGCAACCTGGTGCAGGACGGACTGGGTGGCGACACCAACGCGGTAACCCTGTTCGATGCGGCCGGAGCACATGTTCTTCCACCTGGGGATAAATCCGAAGTGGCGCGCGGCATCGTCGCGCATATCGCCCGCCTGATGGAGAAGCAACTTGGCCAGCATTGACCTCAAGATACTCGATAGCCGCCTCAAGGACGACCGATACGCGCCGCAGTACTCCACGCCGGGAGCGGCCGGCATCGATCTTCGTGCGTGCATCGAAATGGCGATCAAAATCGGTCCCGGCGAAACCATTCTTGTCCCGACCGGCATTGCCATCCATCTGTCTGATCCGGCCCTGGCGGCAATGATCCTGCCGCGCTCGGGTCTGGGTCACAAGCACGGCATCGTCCTCGGCAATCTGGTCGGGCTGATTGATTCCGACTACCAGGGCGAGATTTTCGTTTCCACATGGAATCGCGGTCACGACATCTTCACCCTGAACCCGTTGGATCGCTTGGCGCAACTGGTCGTGGTACCGGTGGTGCAGGTGGCCTTCAATGTAGTGGACGAATTTCCCGCCAGCGAACGTGGCGCCGGCGGCTTTGGCAGCACGGGTGTTGCCGGGTAGATACCAGATCATTGAAGGAGCGGCCCAATGAAGGCATTTGTCAAATTGGTGCTGACGGTCGTCGCTGGCATGTCGTCTCTGCAAACGGTCGCGGCATCGCTACCGGCGACAGCTGTTTCCCCGCGCGTTGCAGAGGTCATCGCGTCACGTTGCGCCTTGTGTCATGGTCCGCAAGGCGAGAGTGCCAGCGCTATCTATCCGCGTCTTGCCGCTCAGCATCCGGATTACCTCGTCAAACAATTGAGGGATTTTCGCGATGGCCGCCGCAAGGGCGAGACCATGACAGACATGGCGAAGGACTTGCATGATGAAGATATCACTGGTCTGGCGGCATTTTTCGCCAGCAGGAAGGCAGGTGGGCGCCAGGCCGGCGACGTCGAATTGGCGGGGGTGGGAAAGTATATCTATCATCGCGGTAACACCTTTTCGGGGGTGGCGGCCTGTGCTTCCTGTCATGGCCCGAATGGATTGGGCACCGAGCTGCTGCCTCGTCTGGCAGGCCAGCATCCCGCTTACATTGAGATCCAGCTGAAAGAGTTCAACAAGCGTGCGCGCACCAACGACAACTCGATAATGCATTCGATTGCGGCGAAGCTTACCGAACTGGAAACCAAGGCCGTATCGGTATATATCGGAGGTCTGCAATAGCTTTGGGCGCCGTCCCGCCGGCGCCGACTCCTGATGTTGGGGGCAAAAAACAAACCCCGCCGTAGCGGGGTTTGTTTTCTTGGAGCGGGAAGCAGCAATCAGGTCGACATTTCGGTGAGTATGTTCTTCAGCCAGCTTTCGGCATAGATCGCCTCAGTCTCGGACAAGTCGGGCGAGACGCCGACCGAACCGGGCACTGCGATGATCGCGCCTTTGTCGACCTTGTAGACTCCGGTCACCTCGACTGCTTCCTTGGCGGAGAGGAAGCTGTAACAGGTGTTGATGCCGGAGAAGTCGATGAGTTCCTTGCCGTTCATCGCATTGACGATGTTGGTGGCGCAGGCCTTGGCTTCCGAGTTTGCCGAGTAGCCGGACTTGGGCATCGCACCCGCGACGCAAGAATCGCCAATGACATGGATATTCTTGTGCAGCGTGGACTCGAAAGTCATTGGATTGACGGGACACCACTTCTTGTCCGTACCCACCACGCCTGCAACGTGAGCGATATGGCCGGCCTTCTGCGGCGGAATGACGTTGATGACGGCACCCTTGACTTCTTCGATGCCCTCGACCAGCACGGCCATGCCCCGCGTGTCGATTTCCGTGACCTTCTTGGCTGCGCGGTAATCGATGAGACCGTCGTAGTGCTTCTTCCAGCCTTTCAAGAACAGCCCCTTCTTGGAGACGATGTCCGGATTGGCGTCGAGAATGATGACCTTGGAGCCCGGCTTGTGCTGCTTGAGGTACATGGCGATCATGCTGGCCCGCTCGTAGGGGCCGGGCGGGCAGCGGAAAGGCGCGAGGGGGATGGAAATCACCACGTTGCCGCCGGCTTTCATCGCTTCCAGTTGCTTGCGCAACAGGACGGTCTGCGGGCCCGCTTTCCATGCATGGGGCATGATTTCCGGCGTCGTGGCCATATCATAGCCCTTGATCTCTTCGGTACGGAACTCGATGCCGGGAGAAAGAACCAGCCGATCATAGGTGACGTCGCCGGTGGAAGTCTTGACAACCTTTGTCGCCGCATCGACCCCGGTAACCTCTGCCTGAATCACCTTGACGCCGTGGTTGGCCGCCAGTTTGTCGTACTTGATGGTCAGCGGTGACAGGTCTTTCATGAGGCCGCCGATGTAAAGGTTGCTGAAGGGGCAGGACACGAAGTGGTCGTTGCGTTCGATCAGCACCACCTCGATGGAGGAATCCATCATGCGGATGTACTTCGCCGCGATCGTGCCGCCATAGCCGCCGCCAACTACCACCACACGCCGTCCGCCGGTTGGGCCACTGAGTCCGCCGGTTCCGGCACAGGCTGCCAAGGCGAGGCTGGAGGCACCGCCCAGTAGTTTTATGAAATTTCTGCGATCCAGAGTCATGTTCATTCCTCCCTTATTTAACACTGGCGTAGAAGTGCAAGAGGGCTTCCAGATCCGCCTTGGACATCGGCTTCACCTTCTCTTGCATTTGTTCCGGCATCTTGCGCTTGCCCGACAGGTAGTCGGCCATCTGAATCTGCATATAGGGCAACCACTGGCTGGCCATCGCCGGGGTGTCGTCCTTGCCCTCCTTGCCGTCTTCCAGATGGCAACGGCCGCAGTTGGCTTCCTGCAAACTGGCGCCCTTGGCGATTTTCGCCTTGTCCAGAGTCTGGTTCGTGGCATGCAGCTTCTGTTTGGAGAAGAACTCGCCCATGGCGGCGATCTCGGCATCACTGTAACCCTTCGCCAGGCGGCCCATGACCGTCGCAGGGCGCGCGCCGCTCTTGAACTTCTTCATGGCGTCGACGATGGCTTTGTCCGACTGACCAGCCAGACTCGGCATGCTCGGGCCGGCGCTGCCGCCATGCGTGCCGTGACAACCGGCGCAGGCATTGGACAGCATCGCCGCAGTAGGCGGTGCGGCTTGCGCCATCGCGGACACCGCCAGGACGCCGGTGGCCAGCGCCCATCCACTCCATTTCATTGTCATTTTTGTCTCCTCCTTGGTATTGATGGAATTACTGCTCGCAAAACTCCTTTTGCCTCTTTATTGCTTTTGTACGTCAATGTAGCTCTTCACGCCGGGATTGGGCTTGTCCAGACCGAACTGATAACCCAGCGAAACATAATGGAAGCGGGCATTGGTGTAATCCTCGTGAATCGCAAAGCCAAAGTTATACACCTTGTCGGCAGTAATGGCATGGTCGCCTTTGCCGCCGCCGGCCAAGCTGCGCTCGAAGGTCACGACCCACTTGTTGCCTTCCTTCTTGCCTTCGGTCTTGATCAGGGACTTGCCACCGTCCATGTGACGCGCTTCGGCGACATAGCCGTCAACTGGCGCCTTCTCACCGCTGCGGTACTGGATCAGGTCCATGAATTTGCCGGAGGCCAGATCGGCGTTCTTGACGTGCTTGGTCGTCTTGTCGTCCTTGGCATTCTTCATGCTGCGCAGATCGGTGTGGCAGGTCGCCCAGCAGCCGTTGAGTTCGGAGCCTTCGACCGTGCCGCCACCGTCGAACATCATGGTCAGCTTGACTTCATTCTTGGCGTCGAGCTTTTTCGCGCCCCCCTGGGGTGGGGTCCACTCGAAACGAAAATAAACCTTGCTGCCATCATGCGCGGCCTGAAACATAACCGGAATTGAGCCGGCCTTGCCTGCAGGGGGCGTGGGCTCAAGCACGGTCTTGGAACTGCCGACCGGTTTGCCAGCCACGATCTTGCCGCCGATTTCGTGGGCGTCACCCTCGTGGCACTTGGCACAGCTACGCTTCTTGTCGACGATATCCGGTACCGCCGAGTGGTCGGGTTTGTTCATCACCCATTCGAGGGAGGCCTGACCCGGATAGAACAAGGTCATCTTGCGCTGGGGTACCTTGCTCCAGTCCGGAGCCGCGGACGCGACGCCGGCGATTAGCGCACTGGCAAAAAACAACCCAATCTTCTTCATCTCTCAATACCTCCCAAAAATCTGAAAATGTGCCGGCAGCAAGCTGGACGTATGTATTGTATGTACTAACTGCTCTTCTTTGCCGCTGCAGCCGCTTCTTCCTGCTCCAGTAACTGGTGCACCGGTTTGTGGGCGATGCCCTTGTGGCAATCGATGCAGGTCTTGCCGTCCTCGATGGCGCCTTCGTGCTTGACCACTGAGCGGTCCTTCTGCTTTTCCGGGTCCATGGTCTCAAACTGGTGGCAGTTGCGGCACTCCTTGGAGTCGGAGTCCTTCATTTTCTCCCAGACGCGCTGGGCCATTGCCAGGCGGTGGGCTTCGAATTTCTCGGGCGTGTCTACCGTGCCCCTGATGTGGCCAAGGACATCACGGGCGGCCATCAGCTTCATGGTCAGCTTGCGGGCATAGTCGAGCGGGTGCTTGCTGCCTGCAACGTGGCAGTCGGCACAGGAAACAGTGGTGCCACTGCGATTCTTGTAATGGACTGTCTTCTTCAGTTCTTCATAGGGAATGCTCATCTCGTGGCAGGAGAGGCAAAACTCGGTGCGGTTGGTCCATTCCATTCCGGTGTTGAGGCCGCCCCAGATGATGATGCCGCCCAGCACGCCGACCACGATCATGCGCAACATCGAGCATTTCGGCGGGTTCATGAGACAACTGAAAAACCCGTCTGTGCATCCTGTTTTTGGGGCTTCGTCGGCCATTGTTCAAATCCAAACGAGTCGTTGGCCGCGAGCGGCGCAACGTTTGATTTCGAGTCAATGGAAATGGCAAGGAATGCAGAGCGGCGACCCAAAGCGAAACACCGGCTCGCCAAGAACTGGCGCCTGCTCCTCCTTACCCATCTCCTCCACTGCAACGACTAATTTATCGTCACTATTATCTGTAGGGGATTATTGCAGGGCGGTCGGAGCCGGTAAACGAATTTATTGTGATCTGCGGATCAAGTGCGTTTCTATCAGTGGCGGCTAATGCAGGCGTCGCCGCATGTCGAGTTGGCGGCGGTCGCGACCAAAAGCCTTGCCGCCGTAATGCCAGCACCGACTCTTGGACACGGTTCGTCGGCGATCTTTACTCCATCGCCTCGTACAGTGGCAGCGTGAGGAACTCGGGATAGTTGTCGGCGAGCGACATCTCTTCGAAGATCTTTGCGGCCCGGTCGTAGCTTTCGGTCTTCTCGCCCTGGGCGATGACGTTGGTCTTGACATTCGCCAGTTCTTCGGGAATGAAGCCGCGCACCATGTCGGCCGTGACCTTGCGGCCGTCATCGAGCTTGCCCTTGGGGCTAACGACCCACTGCCACACCTGCGAGCGGCTGATCTCGGCCGTGGCGGCATCTTCCATCAGGTTGTGGATCGGCACGCAGCCGTTGCCGGCGAGCCAGGAACCGAGGTAGTGGATGCCGACGTTGATGTTGTTGCGCACGCCGACTTCGGTGATCGGTTGTTCGGGCTGGAAGTCGAGCCAGTCCTTGGGGCCGAAGTTTTCGTCGCGCTGCTTTCCCCATTGGTTGGGGCGCTCGCCCAGAACCTTCTGGAATTCTTCCGCCGCAATCGCCACCAGACCGGGGTGGGCCACCCAGCCGCCATCGAAGCCGTCGTTGGCGTCGCGCGTCTTGTCGTGACGGATGCCGGCCAGCGCCTTCTCGTTGGCCACCGGGTCGTTCTTGATCGGGATCAGCGCGCTCATGCCGCCGATGGCCGGCGCGCCGCGCTTGTGGCAGGCCTTGACCAGCGCCAGCGCATAACTGCGCATGAAGGGCACTTCCATGGTGATGGCGCCGCGATTGGCGAGGCAGAAATCCTTGTTGCGCTTGAATTTCTTGATGCACGAGAAAATATAGTCCCAGCGTCCGGCGTTGAGGCCGGCACTGTGGTCGCGCAGTTCATAAAGAATTTCTTCGAGTTCGAAGGTGGCGAGGATGGTCTCGATCAGCACGGTGGCCTTGATGGTGCCTTGCGGCAGGCCGATGGCGTCTTGTGCCATGACGAAGACATCGTTCCACAGGCGCGCTTCGAGGTGACTTTCCATCTTCGGCAGATAGAAATAGGGGCCGGCGCCGCGGGCGATCTGCTCCTTTGCGTTGTGAAACAGGAACAGGGCAAAGTCGAAAACCCCGCCGGAGACTCGCTGGCCGTCTATCAGCACATGCTTTTCGTCGAGATGCCAGCCTCGCGGTCGCACCTGAAGGGTGGCGATCTGGTCGCTGAGCTTGTATTCCTTACCCGCTTCGTTCCTGAAGCTGAGTTCGCGGCGGATGGCTTGGTAGAGGTTGATCTGGCCCTGGATCAGGTTGTCCCACTTCGGGCTGTTGGAATCCTCGAAGTCGCTCATGTAGGAATCGGCGCCGGAGTTGTAGGCATTGATGATCATCTTGGCTTCAACCGGGCCGGTGATTTCGGTGCGGCGGCGCTCCAGCGCCTTGGGCAAGGGCGCGATCTTCCAGTCGCTGTCGCGGATGTGCTTTGTTTCGGGTAGGAAGTCGGGCATGTCGCCGGCGTCGATGCGGGCCTGGCGGGCGACGCGGGCCTTGAGCAGTTCCTGGCGGCGCGGTTCGAAGGCGCGGTGCAGTTTGGCCACCAGCGCCAGTGCTTGGGGCGTAAGAATCCGGGCATATTCCGCTGTGATTGGGGCGTTGACCTGAATTCCGGCGGGCAGGTTCATGGGGGACTCCTTGACGTAGGTTGTTGCGATGTCCAAATTGTATTCTTGCTCAATTGGATGCAGAAGCTATGATTCGAGCAATTGATTGTTGACCAGAGGTATCGAATGGCGCAGTTCAAACAGATTGCCGCGTTTGTTGGCGTCGCGACTCGCGGCAGTATGGCGGCGACTGCCCGCGCCGAGGGTGTCACCCCGGCGATCATCGGTCGGCGCCTCGATGCACTGGAGGAGCGCCTTGGCGTCAAGCTGTTGCTGCGCACTACGCGGCGGATTTCGCTCACCTTCGAGGGCGCGGCGTTTCTCGAGGATTGCCAGCGCATCCTGCGCGAACTGGCAGATGCCGAAGGCGCGGTGAGTCTGGGTGGGATTCGTCCCGGCGGACATTTGAAGGTGTCGGCGCCTGCGGGTTTCGGACGGCGTCATGTGGCACCGTTGCTGGCGCGATTCATCGAAGACAATCCGGCGGTAACGGGGCGGCTGGACTTGTCGGATCGCGTCGTGGACCTGGTTGACGAAAATGTTGACTGCGCAATCCGCATTGGCGAACTCGCGGATTCGAGCCTGATCAGCATCCGTCTGGGCGAAATGCAGCGCGTGGTTGTAGCCAGTCCAGGCTACATCGCCAAATTCGGCGTGCCGCCAGCGCCGACCTTTCTGGGCGATCACAACTGCTTGTCGCTCGGTCAGCAACGCGGCTGGACCTTGCGCGTGGAGGGCGAGGTGCGCGTAGTCAAGGTCAGTGGCAGGTTTCAATGCAACGATGGCGCCGTGCTGCACGACTGGGCGCTGGCCGGGAAAGGGCTGGCGTGGCGTTCACTGTGGGAAGTCGGAGCAGATATTGCGGCGGGACGGCTGGTGACGGTACTCGATGAATTTGCCGCGCCGCCGGTGGGCATTCACGCCGTGGTGCCGCAACGCCGGCATCTGCCGCTGCGAGTCAGGCTGTTCATCGATTTGCTGAAGGCGACGTGGCGCGATCCGGCCTACTGGGCGGCAGCGGCAGGCGCATGAGCCGCCAAAGCGGTGGCGGGCAAAGCCTGCTGCAGAAAACCGTCCAGACGACCGGCCCAGTCCTTTCTGCTGAAGACAAAACCGTTGTTGTGTCCGCCCTCGATTTCAAGAAACTGCTTCGGTGGGCGCGCGGCCTCGAACAGGCGCTTGCCGTGCCTGAATGGAATGACATCGTCGTTGCGACTGTGGATTACCATCACCGGGCAGTCAATTAGTGGCAGACGCACCAGGGTTTCATAGCGGATGCGGGCGAGCAGCCGCACGGGCAAGAATGGATACAGATCGGCGCCCATGTCCGGCACGGACGTGAAGGTCGAGGCCAGCACCAGCGCGCCGGGGCGATTTTCTGATGCCAGTTGTGCGGCCACGCCGCCGCCCAGTGATTCACCGAAGAGGACGATTCGAGTGGCAGGAAATCCAAGTGTCTGCGTGGCATGGCGCCAGGCAGCCGCGGCGTCGAGAGAGGTGCCTTGTTCTGACGGCGTGCCGCTGCTCAGGCCATAACCGCGATAGTCAAACATGAGGGTGGCCAGATCCTGATCATGAAACATGCGCAGATAGTCGAGCCGATGACCGATATTGCCGGCGTTGCCATGGAAAAAAACCACCAAGCCGCGTGCCTCGGATTTCGTGGCGGCCGGGACAAACCAGCCGTCGAGGGTTTCGCCGTCGGCGGTGACCAGTTTCAGTGGCGTGAACCTTAGGCCGATGTCCGTTGGGTTGGCGTGGAAGCCACGGTCAAGTTCGGGGAGGAACACCAGCGAAGACTGCCTGAAATAAATCAAGGCTGCGAGTCCAAAATAGACCAGCAGAGCTATCTGGAGTAATGACCAGAGCATGGGCAAGCCTTTTCTGGAACGCCTTGCGGTCATGAGCGGGGTGCTGGATCGAAAGTGGAACGCGTCGCTCTACTTTAGCGCAGAAAAAAGGCCGCACCGGACTCCCGATGCGGCCTTCGTGTGAACCCTTGCCTGATGCGGCTTTACTGGAATTGCTCTTCTTCGGTCGAGCCGTGCAGCGCGGTGACTGATGACGCTCCACCCTGAATCACGGTGGTGACGTCGTCGAAGTAGCCGACACCGACTTCCTGCTGGTGCGAAACGAAGCTGTAGCCCTTGTCGCGGGCCGCAAATTCGGGTTCCTGCACCATCTCCACGTAGTGTTTCATGCCTTCGCCACGGGCGTAGGCGTGGGCGAACTGGAACGTCTGGAACCAGTTGATGTGGATGCCGGCCAGCGTGATGAACTGATACTTGTAGCCCATCGCCGCGAGTTCTTCCTGGAACTTGGCGATGGTCCTGTCGTCAAGGTTCTTCTTCCAGTTGAACGACGGCGAGCAGTTGTAGGCCAGCAGTTTGCCGGGTGCCCTGGCCTGCACCGCCTGGGCGAACTCGCGGGCGAAGCCGATGTCGGGCTTGCCGGTCTCGCACCAGACCAGGTCGGCGTAGGGTGCGTAGGCGACGCCGCGGCTGATGGACTGTTCGAGGCCGTTCTTGACGCGGTAGAACCCTTCCGGCGTGCGCTCGCCGGTGCAGAACGGCTGGTCGTTGGCGTCGTGGTTGGAGGTCAGCAGATTGGCCGCCTCGGCGTCGGTACGGGCCAGAATGATAGTCGAAACGCCCATCGTGTCGGCGGCAAAACGGGCCGACATCAGCTTCTCGACGGCTTCCTGGGTCGACACGAGGACCTTGCCGCCCATGTGCCCGCACTTCTTGACCGCAGCGAGTTGGTCTTCGAAATGCACTGCTCCGGCGCCTGCGGTGATCATGTTCTTCATCAGTTCGAAGGCGTTGAGCACGCCGCCAAAGCCGGCTTCTGCATCGGCCACGATAGGCAGGAAGTAGTCGATGTACTCCGGGTCGCCGGGATTGATGCCGCGCGACCATTGAATCTCGTCGGCGCGCTTGAAGGTGTTGTTGATGCGACGAACCATGGTCGGCACCGAGTCGTAGGCGTACAGCGACTGGTCGGGGTACATGGTCTCGGAGGTGTTGCCGTCGGCGGCGACCTGCCAGCCGGAGAGGTAAACGGCCTCAAGGCCGGCTTTCGCCTGCTGCATGGCCTGGCCGGCTGTGATTGCGCCGAAGGAATTTACGTAGCCCTTCTTGGACGCGCCGTTGACCAGAGCCCAGAGTTTTTCCGCACCGCGGCGGGCGAGTGTGTGCTCGATGGCGAAGGAACCACGCAGGCGCACGACGTCGTCGGCGCTGTATCCGCGCTTGATGCCTTTCCAACGGGGGTTTTCGGCCCAGTCCTTGGCCAGGGCGGCGGCTTGTGCTTTGCGATCAGTCATGTTCAATCCTCTGTAGGGTCTTTGTCGAAGGGGATGCTCCCAGCAGGAGCAGTGACGACATTATAGTGAGGATTTTGCGGCGCAACAATAGTCTTATATAAGACTTGAGATAATTATTTATTGATATTTAACAATAAGATAGAATCAAGATTCCGCAATGCGGTAAGCTTTTCGCGATAAAAAATTGCTTTTAGCTTAAAGGATGCATGTCTTATATAAGAGCGCTGCTTAGTGCAAGGCATTGGCGCTGACAATTACACCATCTTCGTCGGCATACAGCCATTCTCCGGGAACGAATGTGACGCCACCGAAACTCACCGGGATATCTGCCTCACCGACATTCCTCTTCACCGTTTTCATCGGATGGGTGTCGATTGCGTAAACGCCAATGTCCATCTCGCCGATGGCACGCGAGTCACGAATGCAGCCATAGACGATGATGCCCGCCCAGCCGTTCGCGACCCCCAGTGTGGCGAGTTGATCTCCGACTAATGCCCGGCGCAGGCTGCCACCGCCGTCTATGACCAGCACACGGCCTTCTCCAGGCGATTCGAGCGCTTGTCTGACCATCGAGTTATCTTCAAAAAGCTTAAGAGTGGCAATGCGGCCGAAAAAGGCGGCGCGGCCCCCAAAGCTGCTGAACATGGGCTCAACGACGCGTACCTTGTCTTCATGGGTATCGCAAAGGTCGGTGGTGAGCAAGTTCATGGCATGCTGGATTCGTTCAACAATAACGCCAACGCCACCCGCGACACCTCGCCAGTCGCTTCGCCATGCCTAAATTGCGGATGCAACAGGCGGCGTTCTCATCGCCTCCTCGAACTTGAGCACGACTTTTTCATGTTCGTCGAGATCAATCGTGACGCGACCGCCGTGAACCAGTTTGCCGAACAGCAACTCGTCGGCCAGCGCTGAACGAATCGTGTCCTGGATCAGGCGAGCCATAGGCCGGGCACCCATCAGCGGATCGAAGCCTTTTTCTGCAAGCCAGGCACGCAGTGTGTCGGTGAAGATGGTCTCGACCTTCTTCTCGTGGAGTTGCCCTTCAAGTTGCATGAGAAATTTGTCCACCACGCGCAAGATGATTTGGGCATCGAGCGCGCGGAACGAGATGATGGCATCCAGCCGATTTCGAAACTCGGGTGTGAACATGCGCTTGATGTCGGCCATTTCATCTCCCTGGCTCTTGTTGGCGGTGAAGCCTATGCTGGCCTTTTGCAATGCCTCGGCTCCGGCGTTGGTCGTCATGACGATCACCACGTTGCGGAAATCCGCTTTGCGCCCGTTGTTGTCGGTCAAGGTGCCGTGGTCCATGACCTGCAGCAGGATATTGAACACGTCAGGATGCGCCTTTTCGATTTCGTCCAGCAGCAGCACAGCGTGCGGCTTCTTGGTTACTGCTTCGGTGAGCAGTCCGCCCTGATCAAAGCCGACATACCCGGGCGGCGCGCCGATCAGCCTGCTGACGGCGTGGCGTTCCATATATTCCGACATGTCGAAGCGGATCAGCTCGATGCCCATGCCATAGGCTAACTGGCGAGCTACCTCGGTTTTGCCAACGCCCGTCGGTCCGGAGAACAGGAAGCTGCCGATAGGCTTTTGTGGGTCGCCGAGCCCGGAGCGCGACATCTTGATTGCCTTGGTCAGGGCTTCGATGGCGGCGTCCTGACCAAAGACCATGTTCTTCAGATCGCGGTCAAGGTTTTTCAGTGCCGAACGGTCGTCGGCAGAAACGTGCTGCGGCGGGATGCGCGCAATCTTGGCGACGATCTCCTCAATTTCGAGTTTGCCGATGGTCTTTTTCTGCTTCGACTTCGGCAGGATACGCTGGGCGGCGCCCGCTTCATCGATAACGTCGATGGCCTTGTCCGGCAGATGACGGTCGTTGATGTACTTGGCCGCCAGTTCAGCCGCGCTGGAAATCGCGGCCGCGGAATACTTGACGCCGTGATGTTCTTCAAAGCGGGACTTGAGACCGCGCAGGATCGAGACAGTTTCATCCACCGACGGCTCATTTACATCGACCTTCTGGAAACGACGGGACAGCGCATGGTCCTTTTCGAACACGCCGCGAAACTCGGTGTAGGTGGTCGCGCCAATACACTTCAGAGCGCCCGATGCCAAAGCAGGCTTGAGCAGATTGGAAGCATCCATCGTTCCACCGGATGCCGCGCCGGCGCCGATCAAAGTGTGGATTTCGTCAATGAACAGAATGGCATTGGGATTGTCTGCCAGTTGTTTGAGGACACCCTTCAGGCGCTGTTCGAAGTCGCCGCGATACTTGGTTCCCGCCAGGAGCGCGCCCATATCCAGGCAATACACGGTCGCGTTGGCCAAAATTTCCGGTACGCTTCCTTCGACAATATGGCGAGCAAGGCCTTCTGCGATGGCTGTCTTGCCAACGCCTGCTTCACCAACCAGCAGCGGGTTGTTCTTGCGGCGACGACACAGGGTCTGAATTACCCGCTCCAGTTCCTTGTCGCGACCGATCAGTGGATCAATCTTGCCGGTTAGCGCCAATTGGTTGAGGTTTTGCGTGAAATTCTCCAGCGCGCCGCCTTTTTCCTGCGTCTCGGTTTCGGTTTCTACCGGATCGTCCTTTCCCCTCGGTTGCGGTGTCTTGGTGATGCCGTGGGAAATGAAGTTCACCACATCCAGTCGCGTGACGTTCTGACGTTGCAGGAAAAAGACGGCATGCGAGTCCTTCTCACCGAAGATCGCGACCAGTACGTTCGCCCCGGTGACTTCCTTCTTTCCCGATGACTGCACATGAAGGATTGCGCGCTGGATTACGCGCTGGAACCCGAGCGTCGGTTGTGTATCGATTTCGTCGTTGCCGGCTACGGTTGGCGTGTGTTCGTTGATGAAAGTCAGCAGTTCCTTGCGCAAGCCTTCGCTATCAGCCGCGCAAGCGCGCAGCACTTCCGCGGCGGAGGGGTTGTCCAGCAATGCCAGCAGAAGATGCTCGACGGTGATGAACTCATGGCGTTTCTGCCGGGCTTCGACAAAGGCCATGTGCAAGCTGACTTCAAGTTCCTGGGCAATCATCAGTTTTCCTCCATCACGCAAGCCAGCGGGTGCTGGTGCTGACGTGCAAATTCGCTCACCTGGTCGACCTTTGTTGCAGCTACATCGTGGGGATACACTCCGCAGGTACCTTTTCCTTCACGATGCACCTTCAGCATAACTTGCGTCGACTGTTCGCGCGACAAACCAAAATACTTTTCCAGCACTATTACGACGAAATCCATCGGAGTGAAGTCGTCGTTCAGCAGCAGTACCTTGTACATCGGTGGTGGTTTGGTGCGGCTTTGCTCCGGCGCCAATGCAGCACCACCCTCCGGCCCGACTTGCTTGCGTGTAACCATGACTGGATTCTAATGTGATTCCTGCGCAGTTCAACACCACGAAAAAGAGGGGAATAGGGTACCGATGTCACCGTATTTTGGGCTGATTGTTCAATATGCAAGGGTCGGGAATGTGCGATGCAGCATCGAAAGTTCTTGACGCTGCTTGACAATGTGCGTAAAACGCGAAACGTGTTTAGTTCAAATTCCCCCGCAGTGACCTACGGTCGTCTCACAGTCTGTCGAATTGCAGCTCCTCTGAATCGCCGCTTGGCCCCCTCTGCTATACCGAGCTTGAACCTCAAACATGCCCCGGCCGGGGTGCGGTGTTTTGCAGCCCGCAGCGGTGGCCGATTCGTTCGCTTTTGATTAAGGAAGAAGTTACATGGCAACTGGTACTGTTAAGTGGTTCAACGACGCCAAGGGTTTTGGTTTTATTACCCCGGATGACGGTAGCGAAGATTTGTTCGCGCATTTCTCGGCCATCAACATGGCTGGGTTCAAGTCCCTGAAGGAAGGCGACAAGGTGACTTTTGACGTGGTGCAAGGCCCCAAAGGCAAGCAGGCGTCGAACATTCAGAAGCCTTGATGTCCTCGATCTTTTCGGCACCCGGGTAATTCCGGTTCCGGAAAACCAAAGCCCGCCCGACGTAAAAATCGGACGGGCTTTGTTTTGGCTGCGAACTGATCGTTGCGGATTACATCCGGTCAATCATTGCCTGGCCGAATGCCGAACATTTCACCTCCTTGGCTCCTTCCATCTGACGGGCAAAGTCGTAGGTGACGACCTTGTCGCCGATGGCAGCTTCCATGGATTTGATGATGAGGTCTGCTGCCTCTGTCCAGCCTAGGTGACGCAGCATCATTTCTGCGGAGAGGATCAGGGAGCCAGGATTGACGTAATCCTTGCCGGCATATTTCGGCGCTGTGCCGTGGGTCGCCTCGAAACAGGCATATAGGTCCGAAATGTTGGCGCCCGGAGCAATGCCTATACCGCCAACCTGCGCTGCCAATGCGTCGGATATGTAGTCGCCATTCAGGTTGAGTGTAGCAATCACATCGTACTCCGCCGGGCGCAACAGAATCTGCTGCAGGAACGCGTCGGCGATGGCGTCCTTGATGATGATTCCGTTGGGCAGTTTGAGCCACGGGCCGCCGTCAATCTCATTACCTCCGAATTCCTTTTTTGCCAGCGCATAGGCCCAGTCGCGGAAGCCGCCCTCCGTGTATTTCATGATGTTGCCTTTGTGCACAATAGTTACTGATCTGCGCTTGTTGGCAATGGCGTAGTTGATGGCGGCACGCACCAGGCGCTCGGTCCCCTCGCGCGAAACCGGCTTGATACCGATGCCAGAGGTGTTGGGAAAGCGGATTTTCGTAACCCCCATTTCCTCCATCAGGAACTTGATGAGTTTCCTGGCCGGTGCTGACTCGGCTTGAAATTCAACGCCGCAGTAAATATCTTCCGTGTTTTCACGGTAGATCACCATGTCGGTCTTGCTTGGATCTTTGAGTGGCGATGGAATGCCCTTGAAGTAGCGCACCGGGCGCACACACTGGTACAGATCCATCTCCTGCCGCAATGCGACGTTGAGCGAACGGATACCGCCACCCACTGGTGTTGTCAGCGGACCTTTGATGGACACCGAATATTCCTTGCACGCGGCAATTGTTTCTGCCGGCAGCCAGACGTCAGGTCCGTACAGGCGGGTAGCCTTTTCTCCGGCATAGACCTCCATCCACGATATCTTGCGTTTACCTCCGTAGGACTTCTGAACGGCGGCATCCACGACCTTTTGCATGACCGGCGTTATATCGACGCCAATACCATCGCCCTCGATAAAGGGAATGATGGGATTGTCTGGAATCGTTTGGCCGGGAACAATCTTCTGGCCTTCTGCGGGAACCTTAGTCAGGGAGGTACTCATGCCTGCTCCGTAGATTGTGTGTTGAGAATCAGGATTGATGCGGAATCGATTGCCGCCGATTATCCTCCAAAACCCCCGGTATTGTGGGCCGCGGCGGCAGGTATCCTCAGACCTCGCTGGTAGAATCGCCGGCGTCAAGCTAACCGAGACTTTCACATGCCGATTGGCGCTTCCGATGACCTGATTGCCGAGTCCATTGCCAATGTCCTTGTCGACGGGTTCAACAAGCACTACCGACTGTTTCGTGAGAGTTCGGCACTCGCCAAGCAGCGCTTTGAAGAGGCTCGCTGGCAGGAAGGCCAGCAAGCTGTCAGGGATCGCATCCCGTTTTATGATGATCGCGTCAGGGAGACGACCGATGGGCTACGCGGCGAGTTCAACGCCGACAGCTTGAGTGACGCCGTTTGGCAGCACGCAAAGCTGCATTACATTGGCTTGCTAACTAACCACAAGCAACCGGAGTTGGCAGAAACGTTCTTCAATTCGGTGTGCTGCCGGATTCTGCACCGTACCTATTTCCACAACGATTTCATCTTTGTGCGGCCGGCGGTGTCCACCGAGTACATTGAGTCAGATCCGTCAACCTATCGGTGTTACTACCCGAATGAGGCCGGTTTTAACGCTTCTATCCGGCAGGTGTTCGTCGATTTTGGATGGGCGAGGTCATTTGACGATCTTGATCGCGATGTGGATTTCATCTTGCGTAGCATAGAGGTCCACTTGGGTGGAACCATTCCTGCGCGCGAGGCAAATCTGCAGATACAGGTGCTCAATGCGGCTTTTTATCGCAACAAGGGCGCCTACGTGCTCGGCAAGGCGGTCAATGGCGCTATTGAGTATCCGTTTGCTGTCCCGGTACTGCATTCGGCGCAAGGCACGCTCTATCTAGACACTGTCATTCTCGACGCCGGGCGGATCGCTGTTCTGTTTTCCTTGTCGCGCGCTTATTTCATGGTCGACATGGAAGTGCCTTCCGGCTATGTCGAGTTTCTGCGATCGATCACGCCCAGCAAGCCGCGCTCCGAGCTTTACACCATGCTCGGGCTGGGCAAGCAGGGCAAGACCATGTTTTTCCGTGACCTGATTTTTCACCTGCATCATTCGGCAGACCGGTTCATCGTTGCGCCTGGAATAGCAGGCCTGGTCATGCTGGTATTTACCCTGCCGTCCTACCCCTACGTGTTCAAGGTCATCAAGGATGTTTTCGGAAGTACGAAGGAAGTCGACCACGACACCGTGCGGCGCAAGTATCAGTTGGTGAAACAGGTGGATCGCGTCGGGCGCATGGCTGACACGCTAGAGTTTTCAAAGGTTGCCCTTCCCCGCAATCGGTTTTCGCAGGAACTGATCGATGATCTGTACAAAGAGGCGCCGTCGCTGATGGAAGAAGATGGCGACGATCTGGTCATCAAGCATCTTTACATTGAGCGACGCATGGAGCCACTCAACCTCTACCTTGAGCAAGCCCGCAAGACCGGGCGCGATGACCAGATCGACCAGGTTGTTAACGAGTACGGCAATGCCATCCGGGAACTCGCTATTGCCAATATATTTCCCGGCGACTTGTTGTGGAAGAACTTCGGCGTTACTCGCTACGGTCGCGTGGTCTTTTATGACTACGACGAAATCGAATACATGACTGACTGCAAGTTTCGTCGTATTCCGCCGCCTCCCAATTTCGAGGCCGAAATGTCGGGCGAGGCCTGGTACTCGGTGTCGAGGCTGGACGTATTTCCCGAGGAGTTCGAAACCTTTCTGATGGTGTCCGACAAGATTCGCGACGCTTTCATGCGCCATCATCGCGAACTGTTTGACGCGAAGTTCTGGCAGACCACACAGGAGCAGATTCGCAAGGGCGAGGTGCAGGATTTTTTCCCGTACCCTGAATCGCTGCGCTTTTGCAATGTTTTTGGCCGAGGTGGATCGGTTTGAGCCGCCTCCTGCTGTTCAACAAGCCCTATGGCGTCCTGACCCAGTTCACGGATGCAAATGGGCGGTCGACACTTGCCGACTACATTCCCGTTCCCAAGGTCTATGCCGCCGGCCGACTCGATGCCGATTCGGAGGGGCTGGTCGTATTGACTGATGACGGAGCCCTGCAGACAAAAATTGCTGATCCCCGTCACAAGCTGGCAAAGCTTTACCACGTGCAGGTTGAAGGCCTGGTAACGGATGCCGCGCTGAAGAAACTCTTGGTCGGGGTGAATCTGGGTGACTTTCTGACGCGGCCTTGTCA
>JAUSCI010000013.1 GCA_030651305.1 Sulfuritalea sp.
GGCGCCCGCCGACCGGCGAGGAGGCCGCCGAGGTGCGGGCCCGCACGCTGCGCACGGTGCGCGGCACCGTGCAGGCCGACATCCTCAAGGAGGACCAGGGCCAGAACACCTGCATCTTCTCGACCGAGTTCGCGCTGAAAATGATGGGCGACATCCAGGAATATTTCGTCCGCAACCAGATCCGCAATTTCTACTCGGTCTCGATTTCCGGCTATCACATCGCGGAAGCCGGCGCCAACCCGATCTCGCAACTCGCCTTCACGCTGGCCAACGGCTTCACCTACGTCGAGACCTACCTCGCGCGCGGCATGCGCATCGACGATTTCGCCGGCAACCTGTCCTTCTTCTTCAGCAACGGCATGGACCCGGAATACTCGGTGATCGGCCGCGTCGCGAGGCGCATCTGGGCGGTGGCGATGAAGAACCGCTACGGTGCGAACGAGCGCTCGCAAAAGCTCAAGTACCACATCCAGACTTCCGGCCGCTCGCTGCACGCACAGGAGATGGACTTCAACGACATCCGCACCACGCTGCAGGCGCTGATCGCCATCTACGACAACTGCAACAGCCTGCACACCAACGCCTACGACGAGGCCATCACCACGCCGACCGAGGAGAGCGTGCGGCGCGCCATGGCGATCCAGCTCATCATCAATCGCGAATGGGGCGTGGCGAAGAACGAGAATCCGAATCAGGGCGCCTTCATTATCGAGGAGCTGACCGACCTGGTGGAAGAGGCAGTGTTGAAAGAATTCGAAGCCATCGCCTCGCGCGGCGGCGTCCTCGGCGCCATGGAAACTGGCTACCAGCGCGGCAAGATCCAGGAAGAGTCGATGCACTACGAGCACAAGAAGCACGACGGTTCCTTCCCCATCATCGGCGTCAATACCTTCCTCAATCCGCACGGGTCGGGTGTCGCCAGCGAGATCGAACTGGCGCGCTCGACCGAGGAAGAGAAGCAGTCGCAGTTGAAGCGTCTCAAGGACTTCCAGCAGCGCAACGCTGCCCAGGCCGAGGTCTGCCTGGCCCGGTTGCGGCAGGCCGTGATCGACAACGGCAACGTGTTCGAGGTGATGATGGAGGCCGTGCGCCACTGCTCGCTGGGGCAGATTTCGAACGCCCTCTACCTGGTCGGCGGCCAGTACCGGCGCAGCATGTAAGAGTTATGTCTCCGGCTGAGCCGGAGACGGTATCCCTTGCGGACGGCGCTGGTGACACGGCGGGAACGCCTACTCCCGGCCATGCCGAGAGCTTGGCAGTCGGTGTGCGGCGCCGGAGCAGCAAGTTAGCCAAAACTAATGCTTGCATATTGAGCGCTTAACGCACAATATGCATGGATGTTCAAGCGCAAACTTCTCGCCGCCCTGCGTTCCCGCTTGGCCCATCAACCAGCGGCAGTGCTGCTCGGCCCGCGCCAAGTGGGCAAGACCACGCTGGCCCGGGCACTCGCGGCCGACTTTCCCGATGCACTGGTGCTCGATCTCGAACGCGAATCGGATCGGGTGCGGCTGGCCCAGCCGGAGGCCTTCTTCGCGCGGCACCGGCAGCGCCTGGTGGTCCTTGACGAAGTGCAGACCATGCCGGAAGTGTTCGCCGCGCTGCGCCCGGAAATCGATGCCGAGCGCCGGCCGGGGCGCTTTCTGCTGCTGGGCTCGGCAAGCGGGCCGCTGCTGCGCCAAAGTTCCGAATCGCTGGCCGGGCGGGTCGCCTATCTCGAACTCGCGCCGCTGCTGATCGAGGAAGTCGGCGCCACGCCGGCGGCCGCTTCCGCCCTGTGGCTGCGCGGCGGGTTCCCGCCCAGCTTCACGGCGGTGGATGATGCCGCCTCCGCCGCCTGGCGCGGCGACTTGATCCAGACCTTTCTTGCCCGCGACTTGCCGCAACTCGGCGTCACCATCCCCGCCGAGACCCTGCGCCGCTTCTGGCGCATGTGCGCCCATTTGCATGGGCAGATATTCAATGCCTCGCAGCTTGGCGCCGCCCTCGGCGGGGTGGCGCACACCACGGTCGGGCGTTATCTCGACCTGTTCGTCGATACCCTGATGCTGCGCAAGCTGGAACCCTGCGGCGCCAATGTCGGCAAGCGCCTGGTCAAGTCGCCCAAGGTTTATCTGCGCGACAGCGGCATCCTGCATGCACTGCTCAACATCGCCACCATCGATGATCTGAGCGCGCATCCCGGCGCCGGTTACTCGTGGGAGGGCTTCGTCATCGAGCAGATCATCGCCGCCGCGCCGCCGCTGGCCGAGTTCTCCTTCTATCGCACCGCCGCCGGCGCCGAGATGGACCTGGTGGTCACGCTCGGCAGCCGCCGCATCGGCTACGAAATCAAACTCTCCAACGCGCCCAAGCCGGGCAAGGGCTTCTGGCATGCCTGCGACGATCTCGCGGTGGAGCGGGCCTACGTCGTGGCGCCGGTGGCGGAGCCGTATCCCCTGGCCGACAAGGTTGAAGTGGTTTCGCCGCTGATGCTGCCGACGCCCTGGGCGTGACGGTCGGCTGCCGCCACGGGAGTGCGGCGCGGCGGGCTGGTACCGGCGGGTGTCTTCACCATAATGATGGAAGCCGTGCGTCATTGTTCGCTGGGGCAGATTTCGAACGCCCTGTATCTGGTCGGCGACTTGTACCGGCGCTCGATGTAGAAAGTCGGCGCTGGCGGGACGGCGCGGGGAATTCACGAAGCACTGCTTCGCGCCCGCGCCGCTCGGGCGCCCATGCAGGGGCGCCCGAGGCCATATTGAGGGCCGAAGCGGCGCCGACCGGGATCGTATCCTGCGGATTGTCAGTGCCAGCCGGCTGGCGTAGAATGTGACCACATTTTGATAAAGAAGGCACATCATGCAAGCGAGCATCCGGGAACTGAAGTCGCACTTGAGCGAATACATTCGCCAGGTAAGGGCCGGTGAAACCGTGACCATCAGCATGCACAACCGTCCGGTTGCGCAAATCGTGCCCATCAAACGGCAGACGACGCTCGATGAGCTCGCGACACAGCCCGGCATTTCATGGAACGGCGGCAAGGCGGTCGGTCTGCCGCGGGGCGAAGCGCTGCCGGTCGGCGTGAGTTTGGCGGACTGGGTGGCCGAGGATCGGCGTTGATCCTCTATCTGGACACATCGGCCTGGGTGAAGCTCTACGTCAGCGAAGCCGGTTCAAAGGAATTGCGCGCCCACACCGCCAAGGCGAAAGCGCTGGCGGCATCGGTAGTCGCCTATCCGGAAGCACGCGCCGCATTCGCCCGGCTCAAGGCGCAAGGCATTTCCACCGCGGCGAAACATCAGCAACGGCTGGCGCAACTGAATCTCGATTGGGGAAACCTGCTGCGCATCGAACTGGTTCCGGCAGTGGTGCGCAGCGCGGGCGATCTCGCCGAAGTGTATGGATTGCGCGGCTTCGATTCCATCCATCTGGCGAGCGCACTATGGCTGCAAGAAAAAACCAGCATGCCCCTGCATTTCGCCGTCTTCGACCAGCGCCTGCGGACTGCCGCAGAGCAAGCAGGGATGACGGTAGTGCCGTGATTGTCATATGGATCACCGGAAGGCGGGCGCGGTGATGACCGATGCCGTGCGCTCGGACACCCCAGGTCGCCCCCCAAGGATCGAAAGAGCGAGTAGCTACTTTCGATAAGCGGCCGCTCGGATTCATTGGCCAAAAATTTCCTTCAGAGCGAATCGAATGGTGGCAAAGCAAAGTGCAGCTGCCGTTCAAGCATCAAGCCTTCAATGGCCGTTCTGGCCAAATACCTGTCCCCGTCAGTTGCAATTGCAGGCCGATATTCCTTTAAGGCAGAGGCTGCGCCGATGCTTTCAAGAAGCCGTGACACGCATTCGCTTTATGTCGCCGGCGGCGACATCGGGCCAAGACAAGACGGACTTGCCCGCGATGCCTTAGTCCGCTAGACTTGTACAATTAACTGAACAAGTGCCCGGTTCCGGGCGAGGTCGAAATCATGCGCGTCGTAAGCTTTTCCGAAGCCCGCAATAATCTCAAGCAGGTCATCGACGAGGTGGTCGACGATCTCGATGTCACGGTGATTTCCCGGCGTGACGCGCCCGATGCGGTGGTGATGTCGCTGGAGACCTTCAATAGCTGGCGGGAGACGGTGCACCTGCTCGGGACACCGGCGAACGCGGCCCACCTGGCAAAGTCGATCAAGCAGTTGCGTGGCGGCAAGGTCCGCGCAAGGCCTTTGGTCGATGCATGATCGCCTGGTCTGGACGGCTGCCGCCTGGGCCGACTACGTCTGGTGGCAAGGGCAGGATCGCAAGACGCGGAAGCGAATCAATTTGCTGATCCAGGATGCGATGCGCCACCCCTGCGAGGGCATCGGCAAGCCGGAACTCCTGCGCGAGAACCTGGCCGGCTTCTGGTCGCGTCGGATCGACGACGTCAATCGGCTGGTCTACGCGGTCGAAGGCGGACAACTCGCGATCATTTCCTGCCGCTATCACTACGAGTAGTTGCCGGCTTCAAGCTGATCTGAGCCTTTACCGTGGCCACCCGAATCATCAGCGAGACGGCGCCTCGGTCTTCGTCCTGCCCCCAATAGCCGGCTTCACGTTGATGCCGGATCGCCAGAATCAGGACGGCGTCCTGATTCTCCTCGAAGCTGTAGAGGGCCACGTAACCGGTGCGTCCGCGCGATATCACCAGTTCTCGCAATGCGTGCTCCACGGGGCGACCGATCAGCGGATGACGAGTCAGCAACTCGACGGCTTCCGCAATCAATCCAACTGTCTCTGGCGCCGCCGCAGGATCGATCTCGATCAGGAAGTCGGTCAGCCGTTCGAGGTCGGCAAGCGCCCGCCCCGAATAGCTCAGCTTTGCCAAGGTCGGGCTTTCGGTTTGACCGGCTTGCTGCCGGCAATGCGCGCCTTCAGGTAGGCATGAACCTCGTCGGCATCGTAGCCCTTGCCGGTCTTCAACATCTGTTCCCGCGCCGATTGGGCCTCGCTGACGAAAGCGGTCCGCCGTTCTGCCGACGTGGCCGCCTGCTCTATCGCCTGGACCATGAACGCATGCGGCGACACTCCCTTTTTCTCGGCGGCGGCAACGGCCCGTTGCTTGAGTTCGTCGGAAAGCTTCAGCGATGTGGTGGTCATGGTTGGACGCCTCTTTCTTGGAGTGACACCATGGTAACACCGTCGCGATGTGAGTCGGAAGGCGGCGGGAATTGGCCGAGTGGAATGAGGGTAGATGTGTGCAACAGGGTAGTGGTCGCTTCGACGAAGTCGGTGCTGATGAAACAACTGCGCTACAAGGCGGTCGCGCAAGAGACGCGCTCCTCGCCGTAGCGGATGACGGGACGGCGACTCTCGCTGCCGCAAGAATCAATTCCAACCTGGGTTCTGGAGTCCCTCAGTTGGGGCCAAGCGCAGTCACTTGTGTTCGCCTTAACAGTTTCTTGAAATCGCCGTCGAAAGTGACAAGGTGCTCACCGAGGTGGATGACCGCGGCTGCGAGCCATGCGTCCGGAATAGCGTTGGCGGTCAATTGCTGCTCGATGCAAAGCTGACGAAAAATGGGCCACTCGGCGCCGAGAGAAGGCATCTCGATGCCTGGCACCGCAACGAGCGCATCCAGGAAGCCGATGGCGTCTTCCACGGGCGTTGGCTGAACAAAAATCTTTGGGTTTGTGACTAATCGCATGAAGCTCGCTACTACCATCGGCATCAGCTTCAGGCTTGCGCCGTCGGCGCATGCGGCGACGGCTTCACTCAGGACCGCATACGCAATTTTGTGATGAGGATGATCGCTGCGCGACGCCGCGATCAGTACATTTACATCAGGCGTCATCGTCAGCAGCATCCAGCATCGCTTTGTTGCTGCACGGATTCAGGCCGGCAACCAGGCCGCCGCGCCCCTTGAAGACGGGGATCTTCCGTTTGATGGTCTTGCGCGCAATTTTCGGCGTTCGAAGACGAAGTTGCAGCCCTTCCTCGATCAGTCGCGTCAGGCTGGTTTGTTGCCGCGCCGCCAGCGCCTTGGCGTCGGCGAGCAGAGAATCGTTGATGTCGAGAGTGGTCTTCATGGCGCCATGATGCAGATTTCTGTACGCCAGGTCAATGCGCCATTCGAGGACGTACCGCTTGAGGCGAAATCCGCGAGCGCCCTTCTTGCGTCAGCCGGTCAGCTTCCAGATTCTCTTCTTACGTGGCGGCCAGACCCAGTGCCAAGCGCGCTTCTGCGGGGTTGGCGACTTCGCGCCCGGCGTTGCGCGAGCAGGCGGCCAATGCCTCGATCAGGGCGCCGTTGCCCGGTGCGCGCGAACCGTCGGGCAGGTAGAAGGTATCTTCGAGGCCCGTGCGCAACATGCCGCCCAACTCGGCGGTGCGCTGGTGCACCGGCCATATTTCGGCACGGCCGATCAGCGTGGTCTGCCACTGCGAATTCGGCTCGATCCAGCGCAGCAGCAGCGCCAGCAGGTCGCCGTCGACCGGCATGCCGGAGGCGACGCCCATGACGAAGTTGTAATCGATGTGCCTGGTCATGCCGGCCTTGCGGAACATGGCCACCGAGCGCGCGATGCCGACGTCGAAGCACTCGAACTCGGGCAAGGTGCCGATCTCGGCCATGACGTCGAGGAAGGCCTTGATCTTCTCCACCGGATTGTCGAACACCATCGGCGGCCAGGCCCAGCGGCCGTCCTCGCGAATTTTCAGGTAGTTCAGGGTGCCGGCGTTGCAGGCGGCGATTTCGGGCTTGACGCGGCGCAGGCAGGCGGCCGGGCCGGAGATGTCCATGCCGATCACGCCGGTGGTGAGGTTGATGATGACGCCGGGGCAGGCGGCGCGGATGGCGTCGACGATCTGCGCCGCGACCCCCGGTTCCCATGACGGCAGGTGGCCCATGCCGGGCTCCTGGCGGCGCAGGTGCACGTGCATGATGCTGGCACCCGCGTTGAAGGCGTCGCGCGCCTCGGCGGCCATCTGCGCCGGCGTCACCGGCACCGGGTACTGCGAGGGGTCGGTCAGCACGCCGGTCAGCGCGCAGGTGAGGATCGCCTTGTCCTGAGTGTCTGCCATCTCATGCCTCCTTGTCGTATTCGAGTTCGACCAGCACGGCGCCGGACGCGACCTGGTCGCCGGTCCTGACGCGCACCGTCTCAACGCGGCTGGCGACCGTGGCGACCAGCTTCATTTCCATCTTCATGGCTTCGACGCAGGCCACGGTCTGGCCTGCCGTCACCAGTTCGCCTTGCACTACCAGCACCTGGGTCACGGTGCCGGCCACCGGCGAGCGCACGCGGCTCGCATCGTGCGCGGCATCGGCGGCGGGGAAGGGCGAGACCTCGTTGAAGACGAGGCCCGCCGCGGCGCGCGAGAAGTGCAGGTGGCCGCCGTCGTCGCGGACCAGCGCGATGCGGCGGCGGATGCCGTCGTAGCGGTAGTCGAGCCAGCCCGCGTCCTCGCTGCCGAGGTCGACTTCGTGGCGCGTGGCGCCCAGATCGACATGCACGCTGCCGGCGCCGAGTTCGACGCGCAGCGTGCGCTTGGTTCCTCCGCATTCCAGGCTGAGGTCGAAGCCGGCCACGCTGGCCGGCCGCGCGCCACGACCGATCGCTACTGCGGCGGCGAGGCACCAGAGTTCGTCGTCCGGCACGGGTCGTTGCAGCATCGCTTCGTCTCCGGTCGCCCACTCGTCGAGCAGCGCCGTGTGCATGCTTGCCGCACGGAAGCTCGGGTGGTCGACCAGGTCGCGCAGGAAGCGCGCGTTGTTGGTCAGGCCGAGCAGCGGCGCGTCCTCCAGCGCCGCCATCAGGCGCCGGATGGCGTCGTCGCGGTCGCGGCCGTAAGCGATCACTTTCGCCAGCAAGGGGTCGTACCATGGCGTAACCGCGCCTCCCTCAATGACTCCGGCGTCGATGCGGATGTCGGGTTGCACCGCCGCCGCCGCGGGGCGCCAGTGCAATACCGTGCCGGTCTGCGGCGCGAAGCCCGAGTATGGGTCTTCCGCGTACAGCCGCGCCTCGATGGCGTGGCCGCTGAAGCGGACCTGCTCCTGCGTCAGCGGCAGGGGCTCGCCGGCGGCGATGCGCAACTGCCATTCGACCAGGTCGAGGCCGGTGATCATTTCGGTCACCGGATGCTCGACTTGCAGGCGCGTGTTCATTTCCAGGAAGTAGTGTTTGAGCTGGTCGTCGACGATGAATTCGACGGTGCCGGCGCCGCGATAGCCGACTGCCAGCGCCGCGGCCACGGCATCGCGGCCCATGGCCTCGCGCATCGCCGGGCTGACCACGGGCGAGGGCGCCTCTTCGATTACCTTCTGCCGCCGCCGCTGCGCCGTGCAGTCGCGCTCGCCCAGATGCAGGGCGTTGCCGTGGGCATCGGCGAAGACCTGTATTTCGATGTGGCGGCTGCGTTCGATCAGCCGCTCGAGCATCAGCGTGTCGTTGCCGAAGGCGGATTGCACCTCGCGCCGGGCGCTGGCGATGGCCTCGCGCAGTTCGCTGGCGGCATGCACCAGGCGCATGCCGCGGCCGCCGCCGCCGGCAACGGCCTTGACCAGCAGCGGGAAGCCGAGCTTTTCGGCTTCCGCGACCAATCGCTCGTCATCCTGCTCCGCATCGAGATAGCCGGGCGCGGTGGGCACGCCGGCGGCGATCATGCGGCGCTTGGCGACCGCCTTGTCGCCCATGACCTCGATCGCTTCGGCCGGCGGGCCGATGAAGACCAGCCCGGCCGTGGCGCAGGCACGGGCGAAGCCGGCGCTTTCGGCGAGAAAGCCGTAGCCGGGATGTACCGCATCGGCGCCGGTGCGGCGCGCAGCGTCGAGCAAGGTTTCGACGCGCAAGTAGGACTCGGCCGCGGGGGCGGCGCCGATCGGCACTGCCTCGTCGGCCAGCATCACGTGCGGCGCATCGGCATCGACCGCCGAGTGCACCGCCACCGTGCGGTAGCCCAGCGCGCGCGCAGTGCGCATCACCCGGCAGGCGATCTCTCCGCGGTTGGCAACAAGGATCTTATGGAAAGTTTTCAATTCAAAACCTTTCTTGCCACAGAGGACACAGAGGTCACAGAGAAAAGCCTTGGCCTCTCTCTGTGTCCTCTGTGGCTCGCTCTCGCTTTGCTTTTAGCCATTGCGCGGCAGGGTGCCTTCAAGCTTGGCGATAATGCCGAGCATGATTTCGTCGGCGCCGCCGCCGATCGAGACCAGGCGACCGTCGCGCCAGGCACGCGATACCGGGTTGTCCCAGGTGTAGCCCATGCCGCCCCAGTACTGCAGGCAGGAGTCCGCCACTTCGCGGTCGAGGCGACCGGTCTTGAGCTTGGCCATCGACGCCAGGCGCGTCACATCCTTGCCGGCAATATAGTCCTCGACGGCGCGGTAGGTCAGCGCGCGCAGTGCCTCGACCTCGGTGCGCAACTCGGCGAGGCGGAAATGCACCACCTGGTTGTCGAGGATGGACTTGCCGAAGGCCTTGCGTTCGCGCGTGTATTCGATGGTCTGGTCGATCATGTTGTCCATCATGCGCAGGCTGCTCGCCGCGCCCCACAGGCGTTCCTCCTGGAACTGCAGCATCTGGTAGGTGAAGCCCATGCCTTCCTGACCAATGACATTGGCCTGGGGCACGCGCACGTCGTCGAAGAACAGCTGCGCGGTGTCGGAGGCATCCATGCCGATCTTGCGGATCTTCTGCCGGCTGATGCCAGGCGTGTTCATCGGCACCATGATCAGCGACTTGTTCTTGTGCGGCGCGCCCTCCGACGTATTGGCCAGCAGGCAGCACCAGTCGGCCTGCATGCCATTGGTAATCCACATCTTGGAGCCGTTGATGAGGTAGTCAGGCCCGTCCTTGCGCGCGGTGGTCTTGAGGGCCGCCACGTCGGAGCCACCACCGGTTTCACTCACCCCCACACAACCGACCATGTCGCCGGCAATGCTGGGGGCCAAAAATTCGTGGCGCAGCGCGTCCGAGCCAAAGCGCGCCAGGGCCGGCGTGCACATATCGGTCTGCACGCCAATGGCCATCGGCACGCCACCGGCGTTGCACTCGCCCAAAGCCTCGGCCATCACCATGGAGTAGCTGAAGTCCAGCCCCATGCCACCAAACTCGGTCGGGTACTTGATGCCCAACAGGCCCAGGTCGCCCATCTTTTTGAACAACTGGTGCGCCGGGAAGATGCCGGCTTTTTCCCACTCGGGCAGATGGGGGTTGATCTCGTTGACGACAAACTTGCGTACGGTGTCGGCGATTTGTTCGTGTTCAGGTGTGAATTTCATGGTTCGCTCTCGTGAAATGGGAAGAATAGAAAGATCGGGGGTGTGGTTTACATGCGCGCCACACCGAAGGTGTTGGGGCGCAATTTGCGTTGTTCAGCCTCGTCGGCCAAGGCCAGACACAGGCCCAGCAAGCGGCGCGTGTCGCGCGGGTCGATGATGCCGTCGTCCCACAGGCGGGCGGTGCCAAACAGGGCGGCGGACTCCTTGTCCAGGCGCAGGCGCAGACCGTCCGACATGGCGGCCAGCGCCTCGTCATTGGCCTCCATGCCCATGCGCTCAATCTTGGCGCGGTTGACGATGTCCATCACCTTGGCTGCTTGTGCGCCACCCATCACCGCGGTGCGCGCGGTCGGCCAGCAGAAGATGAAACGCGGGTCAAAGCCGCGGCCGCACATGCCGTAGTTGCCGGCGCCGTAGGAGCCGCCCAACACAAAGGTGAACTTGGGCACCCGCGCATTGGCCACCGCCTGGATCATCTTGGAGCCGTGTTTGATGGCACCGCTGCGCTCGGCCACCGAGCCGACCATGTACCCCGTGGTGTTCTGCAAAAAAACCAGCGGTGTGC
>JAUSCI010000047.1 GCA_030651305.1 Sulfuritalea sp.
TGGATGATGCCGCTGCCGGCGTGGATCATCGGCGCGCCCGCCGCGATCAGCAGATCGGCGGCCTGCTTCACCTGCTCGAAAGTTGGCGCTGGCGGCACGGCGTTGCGGTACTGGTGCGGCGCCCAGTAACTGACGTCGGCCTTGAATTTGCCGTTCATGATGGTTTCAGGCACGTCGACATGCACCACGCCGGGCCGGCCCTCGTAACTCTTGCGCAGCGCCTTGCGCACCAGCTCGGGCACGCGGTCGAAGCTCGATACCGCCGAGCTCCACTTGCCGATCTTGCCGATGACGCCGCTCTGGTCGAAGCACTGGTAGCTGCCGCCGCGGTCGGGATACATGATGCTCGGCCGGCGCGCGCTGGTGATCGCCAGCACGCGGTTGCCGTCGGCCTGCTCGACCACCAGGCCGGGCAGCAGGTTGGCGACGCCGGGGCCGTTGCTGGCCATGCAGACGCCGAGCTTGCCGGTCAGCCGCGCATAGGTGCCGGCCATGTGCGCGGCGCAGGTCTCGTGGCGCGGCGTGACGATCTCGATGCCGAGCCGGTGCAGCGCCGAGTAGAAGCCGAAATAGGTGCCGTCGATGATGCCGAAGACTTTCTCGACGCCTTCCTTCTGCAACATGCGGGCGATGACTTCGCCGCCGCTGATCTCTGCCATGTTTCTGTTCTCCCCTTTTTGTTTGCCAATTGCAGTGCGACATGCAGTTCGGGTGCTGGTCGCCAACAAGCGCCGGCTTCGATCACGTGTCGCGGCTGAATCCGCTCGTCGCGATCATGATTGCATAACTTCCGACGATTCACAATCAAAGCTCATCTTGCTTATCGCCGGGACTAGAATCCGTATCAGAGTCAATATCAGCCAACTTCGGGAAGGAGTCATTCCATGTTCACGCTTCGACTACTGCGCGTTCTGATCGCCGCGACGGCTTTGGTGTTCTGTCCTGCTCACGCCGCCGATGGTCGGGCGGAAGTCAGCCGTCATGCACTGGCGGCGCCCGCCGCTGCGGAACAGTCGATTGCCGGTCTCGCCGCCTACTTGGCGCCGAGTTCATATTCACCCGCCGACAAGGCTTGGGCGATTTTCATCTGGATTGGCGATCGCATCAGCTACGACGTCGACGCCTACCTGAGAGGCGATGTCCGCGACACCAAGGTGACGGCGGAAGGTGTGCTGCAGCGCAGGGCCACGGTATGCGACGGCTTTGCCGCCGTGTTCTCCGCGCTGGCGCGCGCCGCCGGGCTTGAAGTGGTCATCGTCGAGGGCTATGCCAAAGCCTACGGCGTGCCGGAATATACGGTTTTCAACACCACCAACCATGCCTGGAATCTGATCATGCTCGATGGTCGCTGGCAGGTGCTCGATCCGACCTGGGGCGCCGGCTATGTGTTTCAGGACCGCTATAACAAGCTGCTGGATACGGTGTATTTCCTCGGTCAGTCAGAGGAACTCAAGTTTACCCACTGGCCGGTCGACCCGAAGTGGCGCCAGGTCATGGGCCTGAGTCTGACAAAAGGCCAGTTCGAGGCCCAGCCGAACGTCGATCCCGGCCTGTTTCGCGCCGGCGTCAGGGGCAGCGCCATCAGTGCGGCCATCGCCGAACCGGGCTACGCGGGGCTGGTGACGGTGTTCGAGCAGAACCATCGCGGGCTCAGGGTTCAGTCCATCCCCCTGTCGCAGCGACTGCGCGCCGGTCAGCCCTACCGCTTCCGGATGCAGGCTCAGGCCTTTGAGGAAATAGTCGTCATGAACGGCAGCGGCGCAGTTCCGCTGGCTGCCAGCAACGGCCTTGTCGACGGTGAATTTCGTCCCGCGTACGGATCGATGCTGGTCGCGGGGCGCCCGAAGGACGGCGGACGGCTCACCGGGCTGTTCCAATATACGGTCGAGTAGCAAAGCCCGCGAAAGTGACACGTCATAGGGCCATGGAATAGCTGAAACGACTTATTGCATTGCAGCAAATCCGCGCTAAGATAGTAATATCAGCTCAGGGAGCGCGCTCATGACCCAGTTTCAGGCCATCAATTCCGAGTACATCGAAAATCGCACTTTCGATGAAATTGTCATCGGCGACAGCGCAACGCTGGTGCGCACCTTGCGCCAGGAAGACATTCAGATGTACGCCATCATGTCGGGCGACATCAATCCATCCCACGTCGATCCGGAATATGCTCATTCCTCCATGCTGCGCGAGGTGATTGCCCATGGCATGTGGGGCGGCGCCCTGATTTCCAATGTGCTCGGCACCCAGTTTCCCGGCCCGGGCACGGTATACGTTGACCAGACACTACACTTCGCGCTGCCGGTACGGGTCGGCGACACGCTGACGGTCACCATCACCTGCCAGAAGAAGTTTCCGCGCAATCATCACATCATGTTCGATTGCGTGTGCACAAATCAGGACGCACAAAGGGTGATCAGCGGCACGGCGGAAGTACTGGCGCCCACCGAAAAAATAAAGCGCCTGAAAGCCAGTTTGCCGGAATTCAAACTGTCCCAAAACCGCAAGGCACGGTTCGAACACTTGATGGAAATCACCAGGGGGCTGCCACCGATATCGATGGCGGTGGTCCATCCCTGCGACACCGAATCACTCAAGGGCGCGCTGCTGGCACGCGATCGCGGCCTGATCATCCCTACCCTGGTCGGCCCGGAAGACAAGATTCGCCAACTGGCTGAAGCCTGCCAACTCGACCTCTATGGCTGCACCCTGATCAACGTCGCCCATAGCCACGCTGCCGCCGAAGTCGCCGTCTCGCTGGCACGCGAAGGGCAGGTCGAGGCACTGACGAAGGGCTCGCTGCATACCGACGAATTGATGAGCGAAGTGATCGACAAGCTTACCGGTCTGCGCACGGCAAGACGCATCAGCCATGTGTTCCTGATGGATGTGCCGACTTATCCGCGCCTGCTGTTCATTACCGATGCGGCGGTAAACGTCGCGCCCACTCTCGAAGACAAGGTCGACATCGTCCAGAACGCGATTGATCTGGCTCATATGCTGAAAATTTCCGATCCCAAAGTGGCGATTCTCGCGGCGGTCGAAACCGTCAATATCAAGATGCAGGCCACGCTCGACGCCGCAGCCCTGTGCAAGATGGCCGACCGCGGCCAGATTACCGGCGGACTCCTGGATGGCCCGCTGGCCTTCGACAACGCCATTTCGGTGGTGGCCGCGCGCACCAAGGGCATCAAGTCGGCAGTCGCCGGCCAGGCCGACATCCTGCTGGTGCCCGACATCGAATCCGGCAACATGCTGGCCAAGCAACTCGAATATCTTGCCGATGCCTTGATGTCGGGCATTGTGCTCGGCGCCCGGGTGCCGATCGTGCTGACCAGCCGCTCCGACTCCGCCGAAACGCGCACTGCCTCGACCGCCGTGGCAGTGGTCATGGCGCATGCAAAACGCAAGAAGATCTAGCCCGGCGAAGCCATGACCGACGCCATTCTTACCCTGAATGCCGGTTCATCCTCGATCAAGTTCGCGCTGTTTGCGCGGCAAGAGCCAATTCCACGGCAACCGGAACTCGTCGGCCAGATCGACGGCATCGGTGCCGGCGGCGGTCGACATGCGCATCTCAAGGCCCGAAATGCGAGTGGCCGCACGCTGGACGACAGTGACCTGTTGCTGGAAGGTCCGGCTGAAGCCCAGCACAAGGCCGCTTTGAATTTTCTGCTTGACTGGGTGCACCAGCACGAAGCAGGCTGGCGCATTTCCGGCGTCGGCCATCGCGTGGTGCATGGCGCGCAGAAGTTCTCGCAACCGATCGTGCTCGACACCGCCATCGTCGATGCGCTGCGTGGCTTCATTCCGCTGGCCCCCCTGCACCAGCCGCACAATCTTGCCGGCATCGATGCAATGACGTTCGCATTGCCCGACATACCGCAGGTGGCCTGCTTCGACACCGCGTTTCATTGCAGCCAGCCCGAAGTGGCGCAACTCTTCGCCCTGCCCCGCGCCATTACCGCGCAAGGCGTGCGCCGTTACGGTTTTCACGGCCTGTCCTACGAATACATTGCCGAAGTCCTGCCGCAGCACCTCGACGCGGATTGCGCCACGGGCCGCGTCATCGTGGCGCATCTGGGCAATGGCGCTTCGATGTGCGCCATGAAAAAGCTCCGGAGCCAGGCCACCACCATGGGTTTCACCGCCGTCGATGGCCTGATGATGGGCACCCGTAGCGGCAATATCGATCCCGGCGTACTGCTGTATCTGATGGACTATCAGCACATGGATGCCCAGGCCCTGACCCGCCTGCTCTACAAGGAGTCGGGACTGCTGGGCGTTTCCGGCATCAGTCAGGATATGCGCATACTGCTGGATTCGGCGGCGCCTGAAGCGCGCGAAGCCGTCGCTCTGTTCTGCTATCGCATCGTGCGCGAAATCGGCTCGCTGGCGGCCGCGCTGGGCGGACTCGATGCGCTGATATTCACCGGCGGCATCGGCGAACATGGCGCACCGGTGAGGGAACGGGTGTGCGCTCAACTCGGCTGGCTCGGACTGCGTCTGGATGCCGCGAAAAATGCCGCCAACGCGTCGAATATTTCGACGCCTGACAGCCAGATCCGCGTCTGCGTCATACCCACTAATGAAGAATGGATGATCGCGCGGCACACAGCGAAACTCGTTGCCTAAGTAGGCACTTTCAGCGGTTTCCTGTCCTGTCAAGTCTGTCAACCCCCTTGACGGACAGACCCGAAACCACCCTAGCAAAAAGCGGCCCAGGTTGCCTTCACGCCAAGTCTTGAAAAGCAGCGCCATCCCCCTGTTTTTCTTCCTCTTTCAGATGGGCAAAACATACTATATCTAGTAGGGCGTACCCAACACCTGCACTAGTCGTTTTCGTAACATATTGTTTTAGTTAATGTAAAAATTTTCTGCTTTTCACACCACGGAGCCGGGGGTATGCTTCACCGCTCACTGGACACCTAAACGGACATAGCCTTCGGACGAGACCATGACTACAACGAACAATAATACCGAGGAATCAACAGTCTATGAACACACTGGGCAGATGGGCCTGCCTCTGCCACAAGAAATTTCAGGCGAAGTGCTGCTTGAAAAATATGCCAAGGGCACTGAACGCGACGTGCGCGACGTGCGCAGCCGCGTGGCCCGCGCGCTGGCTTCCATAGAAGTCGAAGACAAACGCGGTTTTTGGGAGACGCGCTTTCTCGAAGCCCAGGAAAACGGGTTCGTTCCCGCCGGCCGCATCAACTCCGCCGCCGGCACGGATCTGTGCGCCACACTGATCAACTGCTTCGTGCAACCGGTGGGTGATTCGATCTCCGAGATCGTCGACGGCCGTCCCGGTATCTACACGGCATTGCTGCAGGCGGCCGAGACCATGCGCCGCGGTGGCGGCGTCGGCTACGACTTTTCATCGATCCGTCCTATCGGGGCTCACGTCAAGGGCACACAGTCGCGCGCCTCCGGCCCGGTCTCGTACATGCGCGTCTTCGACCGTTCCTGCGAGACCGTCGAATCCGCCGGCAGCCGCCGCGGTGCGCAGATGGGTGTATTGCGTTGCGACCACCCGGACATCGAAGATTTCATTCATGCCAAGGATGCCGGTGACCTGACCAACTTCAACATCTCGGTCGGTGTCACTGACGCCTTCATGCAGGCGGTGGAGGCCGACGGCGAAATCGAACTGACGCATCGGGCCAACCCGTCGGCGGATATAAAGACCAATGGCGCCTACCAGCGTGGCGACGGCCAATGGGTCTATCGCAAGATTCGCGCTCGCGATCTGTGGGAACAGGTCATGCGATCAACATACGATCACGCCGAACCGGGCATCCTCTTCCTCGATCGCATGAACAAGGACAACAACCTCTACTACTGCGAGACCATCGAGGCCACCAACCCCTGCGCCGAACAGCCGCTGCCGCCGTACGGCTGCTGCTGCCTCGGTTCGATCAATCTGACGCTGTTCGTCCAGGACGCTTTTTCCAAGAAGGCCAGCTTCGATTTCGCCGCCTTCGGCAGAACCATCGACACCTCGGTGCGCATGCTCGACAACGTGCTCGACGCCACCCACTGGCCGCTGGAGCAGCAACTCAAGGAAGCGCAGAACAAGCGCCGTGTCGGCCTCGGTTTCACCGGCCTGGGAGATGCGTTGATCATGCTCAAGCTGCGCTACGACACCGACGCCGCGCGCGACATGGCGACCAAGATCTCCGAGTACATGCGCGACCGCTCCTACCTGTATTCGGTCGAACTGGCCAAGGAACGCGGTGCCTTCCCGCTGTTCAACGCCGACATGTACCTGTCCGGCGGCAATTTCGCATCGCGCCTGCCGCAGGAGGTCAAGGATGCCATCCGCAAGCACGGCCTGCGCAACTCGCACCTGCTCTCGATCGCGCCCACCGGCACCATCAGCCTGGCCTTCGCCGACAATGCCAGCAACGGCATCGAGCCGCCCTTCTCCTGGGTCTACACGCGCAAAAAGCGCATGGCCGACGGCACCTTCAAGGAATACGCGGTCGAGGACTACGCCTGGCGCCTCTACAAGCACCAGGGCGGCGATGTTTCCAAGTTGCCCGACTACTTCGTCACCGCGCTGGAGATCTCGGCACAGGCCCACGAGCAGATGGTTGCCGCCGTGGCGCCTTATGTCGACACCTCGATCTCGAAGACGGTAAATGTCCCCGCCGACTATCCCTATTCCGAGTTCGAAGACCTCTACATGGTGGCCTGGAAATCCGGCCTCAAGGGGCTCGCCACCTACCGGCCCAACTCGGTACTGGGCAGCGTGCTCTCCGTCACCCAGACCCCCGCGGAAAGCGCCCAGAAACAGCCGCAGGACGTCACCATCGATCACGCCAATCGCCGGCTTTCGATCGGCGCCCTACCCGCCCCGGTGCTCGCTTCCCTGCGCTGGCCTGGCCGCCCGCGCATGGCCGACGGCAATGCGGCATGGACTTACATGATTGAAGCGCCGGCCGGCGAGTTTGCCCTCTTCGTTGGCCAGATCGCCAACGATTCCGGACGCGAGGTGCCCTTCGAAGTCTGGGTCAACGGCGCCGAGCAACCGCGCGGCATTGGTGCAGTGGCCAAGACACTGTCGATGGACATGCGCGCCAACGACAAGGCCTGGCTAAAGCTCAAGCTCGATGCCCTGGCCAGGACGCAAGGCGATGACGCTTTTGAGCTGCCTCTGCCGCCCAATGGTGAGCGCAAACTGGTCCCCGGCGTCGTCTCGGCATTGGCCCAGGTGGTGCGCTACCGCTGCGAAAAGCTCGGTGCGCTGGATGGCTCCGAAGCCACGCCGGTGATCGACTGCATGTTCAGCCGCGACGAACCCAAGACAGGCACCGACGGCACGCTGTCATGGACCGTGGATGTCGTCAATCCGGCCTCCGGCGAAGAGTTCGTGCTCGGCCTGAAGGAAATCACCTTGCCCGACGGCGTCACGCGGCCCTACTCGGTGTGGCTTTCCGGCCACTATCCGCGAGCCCTGGACGGCTTGACGCGGCTGCTCTCGCTCGACATGCGCGTGCTCGACCCGGCCTGGATCGGCATGAAACTGAGGAAGCTGCTGAACTACGCCGAACCACTGGGCGATTTCATGGCCCGCGTGCCCGGCTCCAACAAGCAGCAAAACTGGCCTTCGACCGTCGCCTACATCGCCCGCCTGATCATGCATCGCTACGCCATGCTGCGCATCCTCGACGAGAACGGCTACCCTACGCGCGAAATGGGCATCCTCGAAGTCCCCGAGCAGAAGAGCGGCGGCGTCAAGGTGATGCAGGGTTCGCTATGCGCCGAATGCGGCAATTACACGGTGATCCGCAAGGATGGCTGCGACTTCTGTTCGGCTTGTGGCGCGGTGGGCAGCTGCGGCTGACCGATCACGATCGGGTCAATCCAAAAAAGACCTCAGGAGTGATCCTGAGGTCTTTTTTTGCCGAGTCGGTGCTGACCTTCACCCGACGTCGACTCGTGCTTTCACGATTCGTCGATCCATGCTGGCGACGCATAGCCAGCTTGCGTTACCGGTTGCGTTCCGGACCTCGCTCGTCGCGTTTGTCGCGGTCTTTCTCCTGCTCCTGCGACGCTCCCTTGCCACGCTGAACCCGTTCTTGGCCGGATTTTTGCGTCGGCTGCTCGTGCTGGACGGCCTGCGACTGCTGCCTCTGCTCGCCGACTGCCGCGTCTCTCTCTCTGGGAGACGCCTGAGTCGGGGCTGATTTCTTGCCGGCTTCATCGCCCTTTTGCGGCGATTGCACGCGCGGAACCGCCGGGCCGCCCTGTTGGAGAGATGGTTGCGGGTTGGTGCGCCGAACATCCTGCTGCCTCGGCGTCCGCTCCTGAGTCGCTTCCTGCCGGGAAGACGCAGGCTTTTGTACTGCCTGCCCCTGATAGTGTTGCCGCACCACGGCGTCGCGCGGTTGATAGCCGTAATTCCGGCTGTTGAGTTCGTGCTGCTGCTCCGCCCGGGGATAGCGATCCCCCGAATACTCGCGCTGGTGGACGGGCAGCGGAGCGATCGCCGGAACCGCACTGCGCTGCCACCTGTCCCAACCGCTGCGTCGCTGCTGCCATTCATTGCCCCAGTGATCTCCCCAGCGGGGCGGCGCATTGGAACGCCAGCCGCGGAAGTACAGCGGAGGATCGCGGTAGTAGCTGACCGGGATGCGCAGCACGAACAGCGGCACAAACTCAGGACCGACAAGTCCCCAGGGACCGTTGTACCACGAACTCGCGTACCAGTTATCCCTCTCGTAAACCCAGTACATGCCGTCGTAGAAGAAGAAATTCGAATCCAGTTGCGGCGCGTAATAGACCGGATAGCCCGGCACCTGGACCAGGGTCGGGTACAGCGGCAGATTGATCCCGATACTGACGCTGACCTGAGCAACGGCCGAAGTCACCGAGCAAAACAACAGCCACAACACAACAGTTAGGTAGCGCATTCTTTGTCCTCCAGTTCGATTACGGGGGTCGGACGGCGATCAAGGAGCAATGGCACCGAACCTGATTTCTTCCACGTTTTCCGCTGAGTCAGACTATCCGATTGCGCCAGGAACATTCTGTGGGCTATCGCACATAGGACGACTGGATGGCCGCTCCGGGCTTCACGGTCAACAACGGAATCCGGCTGCCGGCAAAGTGCCACCGCCTTCGTGGCTTCCGCGTTGCGCCCCTGTGTTACCCGCGCTCCATGGCCACGTTATCCAGCCGCTGCATCCAGTCGAGAACTTCGCCCACCGTTTCATCCGGCTGCTCGAAGGGAAACAGGTGCGAGCCTTCCAGCCAGCTGATGCGTCCTTGTGTCAGGCGTCGCGTGGCGGCCAGCCCGACCTGCCGAATTTCGCGTGAACGGCGGCCACCAATGAAGGCCACCGGCCCGCCCTGCGGATGCAGCCGCAGATAGGACTCCAGACGATGCGGCACGGTTGAGTAGATCTCCGCTTCGATCGCCGGACGAAAGCTCAGGCGGCGACCGGTTCCTCCACTGTCGGCGGGATCCTGTTCGGTGCCGAAGCGGATGTAGTCATTGAGGATATCCGGATGCCAGCGGGCGAACATCGGCTTCGCCGCAAAATGCCGGTGGGCCTCACCCAGATTCGGCCAACGGTCGCGGCGCTTTTCCGCCGCAGCAGCCGGCGACATCCGCCACATCTGGCCGGTCGCCTTGACCGCACCGATCAGCCCGGATTTCCAGCCGTACACGATGGGCGAATCGAGCAACACGATGCCACGCACACGCTCGGGACGCTGGCCGGCCGCGAGCAGGCTCAGGTAGCCACCCATCGAGTGCCCGACCAGCCAGAGGCGGGGCTGCGGCAGGCTGTCGATCAGTGCAGTGAGCTGTTGCGTCATGCCGCGCCAGCGGCGATCAACCGGGAACTGCGCGTCATGGCCAAAATGCTCAACGGCTGCCACCTCATGGCCGGCAGTCCGCCAACCATCAAACAGCTGGCGATAAGTGGACGCGCTATAGCTGTTGGCGTGGGAAAAAACGATCATGGCGGCAAGCGGGTCAGGGTATGGCGGAAGGAAGGCCGCGGACGGCCATTTGCGCCGCATAGGCGCGTTTTTCAGCCGACGAAAGCTGCTTGATGCGATGTTCGGCCTTGGAGGCCGCCGAGCGGTCCGGATGCGCTTCCGCGGCCAGCATCCGCAGCGGCGGATGCAGACGCATATAGCGCGCGCCCTTGCCCTGCAGGTGTGCCTTGAAACGCGACGCCAGATCGACGGTGATCCCCGTATAGAGACAATCGTCGCTACATTCGATCAGGTAGACAAACCAGGTCTTGGTTGATGACATCGGTTACCGCACGCGCCGCTCAACGTGCTCAAGTGAGGAGTGGATGCATCCAGACAAACAGCGCCTGCCCCTGCGATTCGGCAAGCCGCGCCAGGTCGGCAAGCTCGATCACCATCTCCTGTACGTCCTCCACCTCCCACTGTTCCCTTTCGTACTCGTCGGTGGCCGCCAGCTCCTCGGCGACGAGATCGAGGGCCTCTTCTTCGAGGGTGGCCAGACGTTGCAGGCACTCGTCGGCAATGCGCAGCACCACGGCACCCTCTTCCGCGAAATAGACGGGCTCATAGGCTCCGACGGCCTCTTCGAATTCGTCACCGGTGAGCAGGCAATGCAGCGTGACGATCTTGGCCGTATCGATGCCCCGGCGCTCGATACCACTCCACTCATCCACGGGGCGCAGCGATTCGCCGACAGCGGCATATTCATCTTCCTCGGCGGCGACAATGTTGGTCAGTATTCCCAATTCACGGCTCCTGTTGGTAATGCCTGCGGATCATGGCGGTAACCGGACTGGGTATCCGCGCAACCGGCGTCAAAACAGGCTGGCGACGACGAAGCGATCTCGCGCGGCGAGCTTTTCCAGACCCTTGACCACTTCCAGCGAGGCGCCCCATTTCATGATGTGCGCCAGAAACGTGGTCAGCGCCTGCGACAGTGCGTAACCGGTTTCCTTCCACTCCTGGCGAAACTCGTCGAAGGCGACCGTCTTCGCCGAAAGCTTGCCGCTTTTCATCGGCACCAGCGTAACGCTGTCGCCGCGATGGCGGATCACGATGGCGGTAGTGCGGTTTCCGTTGATGACGACCACATGAGTCTCCCGGTTCGGCTGACAGAACAAAGACTAAATCCTGCGCATGCTGGATGAGACTTTGAAAAACAGTCCTTTTTGGCGCCAGCTTTCAACCCTTGGCCTCCAGGGATTCCCAGCGGATCATGGCGGCATCTATTTCGGCATCGAGTGCCGCTAGCCGGGTTTGCAACTCGCGCACGGCATCTGCAGGCCCCTGATAGAAGATCGGATCGGCCAGCCGAACTTGCAGGACCGCCTGCTCGGCTTCCAGTGCCGCGATCCGGTCGGGTAACTGTTCCAGCTCGCGCTGCTCCTTGAAGCTGAGCTTTTTGCGCCCGATGGGCTTGGCTTTCGCCGTCTCGCCAGCACCGACTCTTGTGCCAATCTTTGGCTCGATGCCACCCGTTGCATCAAAGCGCGCGGTGCCACCTGCCAGCCGCTGCCGCAGCCAGTCGCTGTAGCCGCCGACATATTCCTTCCATTTCCCGTCGCCTTCGCTGGCAATGGTCTGCGTCACCACATTGTCGAGGAAGGCCCGGTCGTGGCTGACCAGAAATACCGTGCCGGTATAGTCCTGCAGCAGGGCTTCGAGCAATTCCAGGGTTTCGATATCCAGATCGTTGGTCGGCTCGTCAAGCACCAGTACATTCGCCGGTCGCGCAAACAGACGCGCCAGCAACAGCCGGTTGCGCTCGCCGCCCGACAGCGATTTCACCGGCGAGCGGGCGCGCTCCGGGGCAAACAGGAAATCTTCGAGATAGCCGATCACGTGCTTCTTCGCGCCGCCGATCTCGACATAGTCCGAACCGGGACTGATCACTTCGCACAAGGGCGCTTCCGCGTCGAGCTGGGTGCGGAACTGGTCGAAGTAGGCCACTTCGATCTTGCTGCCCAGCCGCAGCTCTCCGGAGTCGGCCGCAAGCTGGCCCAGAATCAGGCGCAGCAGCGTGGTCTTGCCGGTGCCGTTGGCGCCGATCAGGCCCACCTTGTCGCCGCGCAGGATGCGGCAGGAAAAATTACGCACCACGGTTTTTTCGCCTGCAGCTGTCACAAATCGCTTGCTGATATTTTCGAGTTCGGCCACCAGCTTGCCGGAGGCGTCGCCGCGCACCAGCTGAAAGTCGACTTTGCCCTGCTGCTCGCGCCGCGCCGCCCGCGCTGCACGGAGGCGTTCGAGGCGTTGCACGCGACCGACGCTGCGCGTGCGCCGCGCTTCGACGCCCTTGCGAATCCAGATTTCCTCCTGCGCCAGCATCTTGTCGGCGCGGGCGTTGGCCAGCGCCTCTTCGTTGAGCATGAACTCCTTGCGCTCCTGGTAGGCGCCGAAACGACCCGGAAAGCTGACCAGCTTACCGCGATCCAGCTCCATGATGCGCGTCGCCACGCCGTCGAGGAAAACCCGGTCGTGGGTGATGACCATGATGGCGCCGGCATAGCCGCGCAGAAGATCCTCCAGCCAGAGGATGCCATCGACATCGAGATGATTGGTCGGCTCGTCGAGCAGCAGCAGTTCGGGCTCGGCCACCAGCGCACGGGCCAGCGCGACGCGCTTCTTGCCGCCGCCGGACAGCGCGTCGACGCGGGCGTCGCCATCCAGCGCGAGGCGCGAAATGGCCTGTTCGATGCGCGAATTGAGCCGCCAGCCGTCGTTGGCCTCCAACTGCGTTTGCAGCTCCTGCATGCGATCCATGGTCGCCGTATCGCCAGCGCCGACTGTGTGGGTCACCTCGTGGTACTCGGCGAGCACCCGCGCCACTTCGCCCAGCCCGGCAGCCACCGCTTCGAATACCGTGTCGTGGGTGGCGAATTCCGGCTCCTGCGGCACATAAGCGATGGAGAGGCCGGGCTGCCGCCAGACCTCGCCATCATCGAGCGCACCCAGACCGGCAAGAGCCTTCAGCAGGCTGGATTTGCCGCTGCCGTTGCGACCGATCAGCCCGACACGTTCGCCGGCATCGACTTGCATGGCGGCGTGATCGAGAAGAGCGACATGGCCGTAGGCGAGGCAGGCGCGATCGAGGGAAATAACTGGCATGGAAACGGGCGCGGGAAATGGGTGCCGGATTATAGGCGCGCAGGTTAAAATCCGCGCCTTGCGCCCTTGTAGCTCAGTGGATAGAGCGACCGCCTCCTAAGCGGTAGGTCTCAGGTTCGATTCCTGACTTGGGCGCCATTGTTAGTCAGGCGTATTATTCAAACGATGATAGCCGACCTCGCGACCCTCGAAGAGCAACTGGCCCTGACCCAGGCAGATTCGCGTGACATGAAGCGCACCGTGATCGCCCTGCGCACGGAGCTCGAGGCGACGCATGCGGAAATTCAGGCAACAACCGCGCGCGTAACCCAGGCCAATGCAGCGGAAATATCGCAATTGAAGACCACGGTGGGCGCGCTGCGTGAAGAACTGGAGCACGCGCGCATCGAGCGCGAGAAGGCGATCCAGCACGAGCGGGTCGCCGCCAGTCAGGAAATCCAGATGCTCAAGGCGACCGCGGCAGCCTTGCGCGAGGAACTCGAACAGTCGCGCGCCGAGCGCGACCACGCGGTACAGCAGGAGCGCGTTGCAGGTCACACTGAAATGCAGCAACTCAAGGCCACCTCCGCTGCCCTGCGCGATGCACTTGAACGCGCCCACGCGGATACCGACAATGCGGTGCGCAAGGCGCTGGTCGGCGCACAAGGCGAAATCGCGCAACTGCGGCAGACGGTCAGCGGCTTGCGAGAAAGCCTGGAACTGGCGCAGATCGACCGGACCAATTCCATCAATCGCGAACGCAGCCTGTTCGCCGACGAAGGCACTCAGTTACAGAGTACCATTCAAGCCCTGCGCGACCAGATCGAAGCCTTGCGCCGTACCTGAGCATGAACGCCATGGATCAACCCGTCGAACCCGCTCCCGCCAGAAAGAAGGCGACCGAACGCGACCAGGAAGGCCGCCGCCGGCTACGCCACCTGGAACTGCTGCTGGAAGTCACGCGCCGCATGGCCAGCTATGGCACGCTGGACCAGGTGCTGCAGGCGCTGGTGGAAATGACCACCACGGAACTGAATGCCGAGCGCGGCTCGCTGTTCCTCAACGATCCCGACACCAACGAGCTGTATTCGCGCGTGGCGCAGGGCAACATCCAGCGCGAGATACGCATTCTCAATACCAGCGGCATCGCCGGATATGTTTACACCGCGGGTGAGGCATTGATCATCGCCGACGCCTACGCCGATGATCGCTTCAATCGTTCGATCGACGAGCAGACCGGTTTCACCACGCGCAATATCCTGTGCGTGCCGATCAAGACGGTGAAAGGCGAAGTCATCGGCGTGGCGCAGACACTCAACAAGCGCAGCGGAAAATTCACCAAACAGGATCTGAACCTGCTCGAAGCCATGACCAGCCAGGGCACGCTGGCACTGCAAAGCGCGCAGTTCATCGAGCGCATGCAGGCCATCCGCCGGCAGGAGATGGAGTTCATCGACGTCGTTTCCGAAGTCACCGCCGACATCAAGCTGGGGTCCCTGTTGCAGAAGGTGATGGGCGAGGCGACGCGCCTGCTGAACGCCGAACGGTCGACGCTGTTCCTCAATGAGGAGAAGACCAGCGAACTATGGTCGGAGGTAGGCCAGGGCCTGGAATCAGTCCAGATCCGCCTGCCCAACCATCTGGGCATTGCCGGCGCCGTATTCACCTCGGGCAAGGCGATCAATATTCCCTACGCCTACGCCGACCTGCGCTTCAATCCGGCCTTCGACAAGAAGACCGGCTACTTCACCCGCTCGATCCTGTGCGTGCCCATCACCAACAAGCACGGCAAGGTCATCGGCGTTACGCAGGTGTTGAACAAGCGTGGCGGACCCTTCACCGGCGACGATGAATCGCGCCTGCGAGCCTTTACCGCACAGATTGCAATTGCTCTGGAAAACGCCAAGCTGTTTGCCGACGTGCAGAACATGAAGAACTACAACGAGGCGATGCTGGAGTCGATGTCGAACGCGGTGATCACGCTCGACGAGTCGGAGAAGATCGCCACCTGCAATGCCGCCGGCCTGCGCATCCTGCGCGTAACTCCGGCCCAGATACTGCACAAGCCAGCGGTCGAGTTCTTTGCCGGCAACAATGAATGGATCCACGAAAAGCTCAAGCGCGTGGGCGAGACCCAGACCACCGAACTGGCGATGGAAGCCGAATTGATGGTCGGTGAGGACAAGCTTTCGGTGAACCTCACCGCCCTGCCGCTGCTGTCGATGGAAAAAAAACGCCTTGGCTCAATGCTGATGTTGGAGGATATCTCCACCGAAAAGCGCATGCGGTCGACCATGTCGCGGCTGATGGACCCGGGCATCGCCGACCAGATGCTGGCCGGCGGCGTCGATGCCCTGGGCGGCAAGAACGTGATGGCCACCGTGCTGTTCTCCGACATACGCGGTTTCACTACAATCACGGAACAACTCGGTGCCCAGGGCACCGTGGCGCTGCTCAACGAATACTTCACGCTGATGGTGGATTGCATCCAGCGCGAGGAAGGTATGCTCGACAAGTTTATCGGCGATGCGATCATGGCCGCCTTCGGCATCCCGGTCGGCCACGACGACGACGCCGACCGCTCGGTACGGACCGCGATCGCCATGATCCGCGAGTTGTGGATTTGGAACAAAGTGCGTGTGAGCGAGGGCAAGCTGCCTGTCGACATCGGCATCGGGCTCAATAGCGACAACGTGGTTTCGGGGACCATCGGCTCCAAGAAGCGCATGGACTACACCATCATCGGCGACGGTGTGAATCTGGCGGCACGCCTGGAATCTGCCTGCAAGCAGTATGGCGCCCACATCCTGATCAGTGAATTCACCTACAAGCAGTTGCGCGGTACCTACTACAGCCGCGAACTTGATCTGGTTGTGGTCAAGGGAAAGACCCAACCCGTGGCGATCTACGAGATCCTCGACTACCACACCGAAGAAACCTATCCGCAGATGATCGACGCCATGCGCCACTTCAAGTCAGGCCTGGTGAAGTACCGGCAACAGAAGTGGAACGACGCCAAGGGCGAGTTCGGCGAAGTGCTGGCTCTTAACGACCACGACAAGGCGGCAAAAATGTATGTCGAGCGCTGCGATCACTTCCTCGCCAATCCGCCCGGAGACGCATGGGACGGGGTATGGGTTATGGAGTCGAAGTAACCGCCCCCGCCCGCGGCAGCCGTCGACCCGCACCTACTTGATACGGGTGAGAACGGGCCGCCTGGAGGCGCGCGCGGAAGTCGGCGCTGGTGATACGGCGGCGGATGCCTCCTGCCGGGTGGCGTCCGGCGTCCCGCCATCCGCGGCAGCCGACTTCTCCGTCACTTCAAAGGCCATGCCTTCGCCATTCTCGCTGGCATAGATCGCCGAAACCCGTTCAATGGGTACGACCACCGGAAAGGGGCGTCCGCCAAAACGAGCCTGGAAGGTGATTTCCTCATTGCCCATCAGCAACTGGTGGGTGGCTTCGAGACCGACGTTGAGGACAATCTCGCCGTCCTTGACGAATTCGCGCGGAACGCGCGTCGTTGCATCCACCTTGACCGCCAGATAAGGCGTAAGGCCCTGATCCGCACACCATTCATGAATGGCGCGGATCAGGTAGGGCTTGGTCGACTTCATTGGCGTTGCGCCGAGATGAATCAAAATGCAGACGCCGAAGATGCGCCTTTAACGGCGCATCATCTTTTCGGTCGGCGTCAAGGCATCGATGAAGCCCTGGCGCGAAAAGATGCGCTCGGCAAATTTCATTAGCGGCGCAGCGGTCTTCGGCAGTTCGATGGCGTAATGGTCAAGGCGCCACAGGAGCGGTGCAATCGCCACGTCGAGCATCGAAAAGTCGTCGCCGAGAAGGAATTTCTGCTTGTTGAACATCGGCGCCAGTTCAACCAGCCGGTCGCGGATGTGGCCGCGCGACTTGTCCGCCGACTTGAGGTTCTTTTCCAGCGCATCGATGTAGCTGAACAGTTCATGCTCCATCGTAAACAACAACTGGCGCGCCTTGGCCCGCGTTTGCGGATCGGGCGGCATCAACTGCGGATGCGGAAAGCGCTCGTCGATGTACTCGTTGATGATGTTCGACTCGTAGAGCACCAGGTCGCGATCAACCAGCACCGGAACGCGGTTGTACGGATTGATGATGGCTATGTCTTCAGGCTTGTTGAACAGATCGACATCGATCACCTGAAAATCCATCTGCTTTTCGTAGAGGACGATGCGGCAGCGATGGCTGAATGGACACGTGGTGCCCGAATACAGATTCATCATGGCGCTGGTGCCCCAGGAGTAATCCGCATCACGCACCACTTTGCGCACGGGCGGCGCGTTCATTTCTCGATGCCCCATAATATGCATTCACTTATTGGAGTTAATGGATGTCTTTCCAGTACTCGCGTTTCAGCGCGTACGCAAAGACGAAGGCTACAGCCAGGAAAATCAGTACGATCACACCAAGCCGCTTGCGAAATTCGGCCACCGGTTCGCCCATGTACTTGAGGTAGGCAACCAGATCGCCCACCATGGCATCGAACTCCTGCGGCTTGAGCTTGCCCGGCTTGACCAGTTTCAGCTTGTGGTCCTCACCCATGACCTGGTCACCTTGCAGTTCCCAGAGCACATGCGGCATGCCGACGTTGGCGAAGACCATGTTGTTCCAGCCGGTCGGACGAGTTTCGTCGCGATAGAAGGTACGCAGATAGGTATACAACCAGTCTGGGCCGCTGCCGAACTCCGAGGCGCGCGCGCGCGCAATGATGGTCAGATCGGGCGGCGCAACCCCAAACCAGACTTTGGCCTCGGCGCGCTGCATGGCGATCTTCATCAGCTCACCGTATTTCTCCCCCGCAAACAGCAGGTTATCCTTGATCTGCGCGTCGTCGAGACCGATTTCCTCCAGACGGTTGTAGCGCATATAGGACGCCGAATGACAATTCAGGCAGTAATTGACGAAGATCTTGGCGCCATTTTGCAGGGCGGCCATGTCATTGGACTTGTCCGGAGCACGGTCGAGATGCAGTTCGGGGCCTGCGCCAAACGCCAGAAAGGGCACAAACAGGATTGCGGTAAGGAATTTCTTCATTTCGAGGTCACCCTGTCCGGCTCCGGCTGGCACTTGTCGAGGCTGCTGTATATCGGCATCAAGAGGAAGAATGCGAAATAGATCACGGAGCAGATCTGCGCCATGACGGTGCGGACCGGTGTCGGACCCAGCATGCCCAGATAGCCGAGGATAAGGAAGGACACAATGAATGCCGTAAGGAAACCCTTGTACAGCGGGCCGCGATAGCGAATCGACTTTACCGGGCTGCGATCCAGCCAGGGCAGCAGGAATAGGATCATGGTCGAAGCGCCCATTGCCACGACGCCCCAGAACTTGGCATCGATACCGAATAACGGATAGGTCACGGCGCGCAGGATCGAGTAGTACGGCGTGAAGTACCACACCGGCGCAATGTGCAGCGGCGTCACCAGCGGATCGGCAGGGAAGAAGTTGTTGTACTCGAGAAAATAGCCGCCGAACTCCGGCATGAAGAAAAGGATCACCGAGAACACCATCAGGAAAACCACCACGCCGACGATGTCCTTCACCGTGTAATAGGGATGGAAGGGAATACCGTCGAGCGGGATTCCATTGCCGTCCTTCTTCTTCTTGATCTCAATGCCGTCCGGATTATTGGAGCCGACTTCGTGCAAGGCGATGATATGCGCAGCCACCAAGCCCAGCAGCACCAGTGGCACAGCAATGACATGGAAAGAAAAGAAGCGATTGAGTGTCGCGTCGCCAACGACGAAATCGCCGCGCAACCAGAGCGAGAAATCCGGTCCGATCAGGGGGATAGTGGAGAACAGGTTAACGATCACCTGCGCACCCCAGAACGACATCTGGCCCCACGGCAACAAATAGCCGAAAAACGCCTCGGCCATCAGCGCGAGGAAGATGATCATGCCGAAGATCCAGATCAGTTCGCGCGGCTTGCGGTAGGAGCCGTAGAGCATGCCGCGGAACATGTGCATATAGACCACGAAGAAAAAGGCCGAGGCCCCGGTCGAGTGCATGTAGCGGATCAACCAGCCCCAGGGCACGTCGCGCATGATGTACTCGACGCTGGCAAAGGCCACCGGCACGCCGGAAGCATTCAGCGAGGCGTCGGGCTTGAAGTGCATGGTAAGCAGGATGCCGGTAACGATCTGAAGCACCAGCACCAGCAGCGCCAGCGATCCGAAGAAATACCAGAAGTTGAAGTTCTTCGGCGCGTAGTATTCGGCGAGGTGTTCTTTCCAGAGCTTGGTGAGGGGAAAACGTTCATCGACCCAATTCAGCGTACCCTGCAATAGCGCGTTAACTTTACTCATCGCATCAGGCCTAATCGTCAGAATGATTCTTGTCTTTGCCAATCACAATCCTGGCATCGCCAAGATACATGTAGGGCGGGATTTCGAGGTTGTCCGGCGCCGGCTTGCCCTTGTATACGCGTCCGGCAAGGTCGAACGTGGAACCATGGCAGGGACAGAAAAAACCGCCCGGCCAATCAGCCGCAATTCCGGACTCGGCACCCGTCTTGAACTTCTCCGACGGCGAGCAGCCTAGATGGGTGCAAATACCCACCGCCACCAGAATTTCCGGTTTGATCGAGCGGGTCGCGTTCCTCGCGTAGTCTGGCTGCATGGGCTTTTCGGACTTGGGATCGGCCAGTTCGCCATCGATCTTTGCCATGGATTCCAACTGCTCCTTGGTACGGTTGATAACCCAGACCGGCTTGCCGCGCCACTCGACAGTCATCATCTCACCCGGCGCGAGTTTGCTGATATCAACTTCGACAGGCGCACCGGCCGCCTTGGCGCGCTCTGATGGCAGCATGCTGGCCACAAAGGGCACCGCCACCGCGACACCGGCCACCCCACCGACGGCGGCGGTGGCAACCAGCAAGCGTCGCCGACCGCAATCGACTTTATCGTCACAACTCATGGTGATAGTCCCTGAATGCTCAAAATACGAATCCGGAAAGATCGCAATTGTAGCGAAACTCGTCTCGCGATTAAAGCCCCGAGCTCACCCAACTTATCAGCGCTGACCGTTTATATTAAACAATAATGATGTAAATCAGCTAGATAGAATCATTATCCGCACGGTGACTTTCATGCAATACGCAAAAAACCCTGCAGCAAATTCGATGGCTTGCACCAAGATGATGCATAACCACGGCCATCGCCGCAGGTCGCCCCGCTCTGCTTCTCCTGACGTCTGGCGGCGCTCTAGGCGCCCTGGGCAAACAACCAGGACTGCGTCGCCTTGTGCCTGGTTTCGAAGGCCTTGATCTCGTCGGCGTGTTGAAGCGTCAGGCCGATTTCGTCGAGGCCGTTGAGCAGGCAGTGCTTGCGGTGCGACTGAACCTCAAAACCGAAGGATTCGCCCGAGGGCAGGGTAAGTTTCTGCGATTCGAGGTCGACGCTGAGGCGGTAGCCCGGGTTGGCGTCGCACTCGGCGAACAGCCTGTCGATCATGACGGCTGGCAGAACGATGGGCAGGATGCCGTTCTTGTAGCAGTTGCTGAAAAAGATGTCGGCAAACGATGGCGCGATGATGACCTGAAAGCCGTAGTCCTCGATCGCCCACGGCGCGTGCTCGCGGCTGGAACCGCAGCCGAAGTTGTCACGCGCGAGCAGGATCTGTGCCCCTTTGTAACGCGCCAGGTTGAGGACAAAGTCCGCGCGCAGCGGTCGGTGGCTGCAGTCCATGCCCGGCTCGCCATGGTCGGCATAGCGCCACTCGTCGAACAGGTAGGGGCCGAAACCGGTGCGCTTGATCGACTTGAGGAACTGCTTGGGAATGATGGCATCGGTGTCGACGTTGGCTCGGTCGAGCGGACACACAAGGCCGTCGATTTGCTTGAATGCTTTCATGTCGGATTCTTTCGCTCAGAACGGGTTGCGGATATCGACGAAATGGCCGACGATGGCTGCCGCCGCCGCCATCGCCGGGCTGACCAGGTGGGTGCGTCCGCCGGCGCCCTGGCGGCCTTCGAAGTTGCGGTTCGACGTAGACGCGCAGCGCTCGCCCGGTTCAAGGCGGTCGGCGTTCATCGCCAGGCACATCGAACAGCCCGGCTCGCGCCATTCGAAACCGGCGTCGACGAATACCTTGTCCAGCCCCTCGGCCTCGGCCTGGCGCTTGACGATGCCGGATCCTGGAACGACGAGAACCAGTTTGACGCCGGGCGCCTTCTTCCTGCCCTTGACGACTATTGCGGCGGCACGCAGGTCCTCGATACGCGAGTTGGTACAGGAGCCGATGAACACCTTGTCGACCCTGATTTCGGAAATCGGCGTATCGGCGGCAAGCCCCATGTATTGCAGGGCGCGCTCGATCCCGGTGCGCTTCTGCAAGTCGGCTTCGCGGGCCGGGTTCGGCACGCGCGCGCCGACCGGCAGCACCTGCTCCGGCGAAGTGCCCCAGGTCACCTGCGGCTCGATCCTGGCGGCATCGAGCTCGACCACCGCATCGAACCGGGCGTCGGGGTCGGACGTCAATGTCGCCCAGTAGGCCACGGCCTTGTCCCAGTCGGCACCCTTCGGTGCGTAGGTACGCCCCTTGAGATACTCGACGGTCTTCTCATCGGGCGCCACCAAGCCGGCACGTGCGCCAGCCTCGATCGTCATGTTGCACAGGGTCATGCGCCCTTCGATCGACAGACCGCGGATTGCCGAACCGCCGAATTCAATGGCGTAGCCGTTACCGCCGGCGGTGCCGATCTTGCCGATGATCGCCAGAGCCACGTCCTTGGCGGTGACCTCCTTGCCGAGTTGCCCCTCGACCTTGACCAGCATGCGCTGCGAGCGCTTGGCCACTAGTGTCTGCGTGGCCAGCACGTGCTCGACCTCCGAGGTGCCTATGCCGTGCGCCAGTGCGCCGAAGGCGCCGTGTGTCGATGTGTGACTGTCGCCGCAAACCACCGTCGTGCCCGGCAGGGTCGTGCCGTTCTCCGGTCCGATGACATGGATGATGCCCTGGTTGGCGTGCTTGAACGGAAAATAGACCAGCGCGCCGAAATCCCTGATGTTGGCGTCGAGGGTCTCCACCTGCAGGCGCGAAATCGGATCCTTGATGCCCTCTTCCCAGTGGTCGGTCGGGGTGTTGTGGTCCGGATTGGCGACGATGCTGGCGGCGCGCCAGGCCTTGCGGCCAGCCAGGCGCATGCCTTCGAAGGCCTGCGCACTGGTCACCTCGTGCACGAGGTGGCGGTCGATGTAGAGCAGGCAGGTACCGTCGCTCTCCTCGCGGACCACGTGCGATTCCCACAATTTGTCGTAAAGCGTCTTGCCAGCCATGTTCGCTCCTTGCTGGATGAAATTTGGCGCCCACCGACGGGCGCATGCAAAAAATGGTAACGAAGGATTTGTACCCTGACAAGACCGGTAGTTATACTAGTATCGAAAATAATAGCCAGGAAAATCGGAATTATGGACAGCCGCCGCCACGAGCTGGGCGAGTTTTTGCAAGTGCTGCGCAGCCGCTACGCTCCCGAAACTTTTGGCTTTCCCGCCGGCAGCCGGCGCCGTACACTGGGACTGCGCCGCGAGGAAGTGGCGCAACTGGCCGGCATCAGCCCGACTTGGTACACCTGGATCGAGCAGGGGCGTGCGGCAAATGTTTCGGCCGATGCACTCGACCGCTTGGCGCGAGCGTTGCGCTTGAGCCGCGGCGAGCGCAGCTACATCTTCGAGCTGGCCGGCCGGCGCGATCCGCTGGCGGCAGCCCCGGAAGAAGATGCGGCGTCGGAGCTGCTGACCAGCCTGATGGCCAACATCGACATTCCTGCCTACATCATGGGCCGCACCTGGGACATGCTGGCCTGGAACACGGCGGCGGGCGAATTGTTCACCGGCTGGCTGGATAAGCCGGTGAAGCCGCATGACCCGCCGCGCAACCTTTTGCGCTTTGTCTTCCTGCGACCGCAGACACGCAAATTTCTCGTCGACTGGGATACGAGGGCCCGCCGCATCACGGCCGAATTCCGCGCGGACTGCCGCACGCGCCTGGACGAACCGGCGCTCCAGCAACTGATCGAGGAACTGAAGAAGGCGAGTCCGGAGTTTTCGCGCTTCTGGAAACAGCACGACGTGCTCGAACGCCAGGGTGGGCAGCGCGGCTTCAACCATCCGCGCCGCGGCCTGGTCATCTGCCAGCAAGTGACGCTACGACCGGTGGATCAGGAACAGTTGAAGCTCGTGCTGCTGAAGCCGACCGCTCCTTAGGCGATATTCCGTTCCTGCTCGCGCATCAGCTTGTACTCGATGGAATCGACCAGCGCCCGCCAGGAAGCATCAATCACGTCGGTAGACACGCCAATCGTCGTCCAGTTCTCGCGATGGTCCGTGGATTCGATCAGCACGCGCACCCTTGCAGCCGAGGCCTGGTCGGAATCGAGCACGCGCACCTTGTAGTCGGTGAGCCTGATCTCGCTGATTTCCGGATAAAAGCGCTCAAGGGCCTTGCGCACGGCATTGTCGAGGGCGTTCACCGGACCGTCGCCCTCGGCGGCCGTGATCTCTTCCTGGTCGCCGACGCGAACCTTGATCATCGCCGATGAGTTGACGCCATTGATCGAAGGCTCGTTCACGATGACCTTGTATTCCTTCAGTTCGAAGAAAGGCTGGTACTTGCCGAGGATCTTGCGCACCACCAGTTCGAAGGAACTTTCCGCGGCCTCGAACTGATAGCCTTCGTGCTCGAGTTCCTTGAGCCGGTCGATGATCTGCTGCGTTTCCGGCGCATCCTTGCCGAGGCCGGGATCGACGGCGTTGATCCGGGTCATCAGCGTGCTGCGCCCGGCTACTTCCGACATCAGCATGCGTCGGCTGTTGCCGACCTTGTCGGGGTCAATATGCTCATAGGAAGCCGGGCTCTTCACTACCGCGTCGATATGCATGCCGCCCTTGTGCGCGAAAGCATCGCCGCCGACGTAGGCGGCCTTCTCGTTGTGCGGCATGTTGGTGATCTCGCTCACCGCGCGCGACAGCGAGGTCAGCTGTTCCAGGCGCTCCGCGGGAATGCAGTTGTAGCCGAGCTTGATCTGCAGGTTGGGGATGATCGAGCAGAGATTGGCGTTGCCGCAGCGTTCGCCGATGCCATTGATGGTGCCTTGTACCTGGGTGGCGCCCACCTGCACGGCCGTGATCGAGTTGGCCACGGCCATTTCGCCATCGTTGTGGCAATGTATTCCGATGGTCACCGCAAAGCGCCCCTTGACCGTGCGCGTGATTTCGGCAATGTCGTGCGGGAAGGTGCCGCCATTCGTATCGCACAGGCAAAGGCAGTCGGCGCCAGCCTCCGCCGCCACCGCGAGGGTCTGCAACGCATAGTCGGCATTGGCTTTGTAGCCGTCGAAGAAATGCTCCGCGTCGTACACCACTTCCCGCCCGTGCTGCTTGAGGTGGCGGATGGTATCGCCGATCATGCGCAGGTTCTCGTCGAGCGTGGTGCGCAAGATGTCGGTGACCTGGTAGTCCCAGCTCTTGCCGAAAATAGCGATGGCCGATGTCCCGGCCTGCAGCAGCGACAGCACGTTGCTGTCGCCGGCCACATCGGCCCCCACCTTGCGCGTGCTGCCGAAGGCGATGATGCGCGAATGCTGAAGCCGGAGTGCCTTGACTCGCTCGAAGAACTCCAGATCCTTCGGATTCGAGCCGGGATTGCCGGCCTCGACGTAATCGATGCCGAGTGCATCGAGTCGCTGGATAATCTTGATCTTGTCTTCCACCGAGTAGGAGATGCCCTGTGCCTGGGCGCCGTCCCGCAGCGTGGAATCGTAAATGGAAATCCGGTTCATGCTGGAATTTTACAGGGTGAATGCGAGAGGCGCGAATCGGATTTCAGGAAAAGCGGGCGTTGATTTCTTTCCCTCAAACGAAGTCCCGCCTCTCGCGCAGCGCTTGGGCCACCGTTGCCGCGTCGGAAAATTCCAGTTCGCCGCCCACCGGCAAGCCACGCGCGATGCGGCTGACCTTGAGGCCGCGGGCATGCAACAGTTCGGAAAGGTAATGCGCGGTCGCCTCGCCCTCGTTGGTGAAATTGGTGGCCAGAATCACTTCCCTGACAAGACCGTCGGTGGCGCGCGAGAACAATCGCTCGAACATCAGTTCCTTCGGCCCGACGCCGTCCAGAGGACTCAGCCTGCCCATCAGCACATAGTAGAGCCCGTTGTAGGCGTGCGTTTGCTCCATGCTGTTTGCATCGATCGGCATTTCGACAATGCACAGCTGTGACGCGTCGCGGCGCTGCGAAAGGCAGCGCTCGCAGATTTCTGCTTCGGTGAAGTTGTTGCAACGCGCACAGTGATGCAACAATTGCAATGCGGCATCAAGTCCGCGCGCAAGGCGATCCGCCCCTCGCCTGTCACGTTGTAACAGATGATAGGCCATGCGCTGTGCCGACTTGGGGCCGACTCCGGGGAGGCAGCGCAATGCCTCGATTAGCTCATCGAGACTAGACGACACGTCTAGCCTCGACGAACCCGTCCAAGCGACAACCTCCCCCTGTCCCCCTCCGGGGGAGGGGGTTACTCATTTGCTCGCGTCGCTCGAAAACACGGGTCACCTCTGCTACCGCCGGTTGGATGTCTGTCAGAACGGCAGCTTCATTCCGGGCGGAAGGTTGAGGCCGGCGGTAAAACCGCCCATCTTTTCGGCAGTGGTTGCCTCCGCGCGCCGATTGGCGTCGTTGAGTGCCGCGGCAATCAGGTCTTCCAGCATTTCCTTGTCATCCATCACCGAGGGATCGATGGTGACGCGCTTGACGTCGTGCTTGCAGGTCATTACAACCTTGACCGCGCCGGCGCCTGACTGGCCTTCCACTTCCACCAGCGCCAGCTGTTCCTGCGCTTTTTCCATGTTGGCCTGCATTTGCTGCGCCTGCTTCATCAATCCGGCTATGCCACCCTTCATCATTTTTTCTGCACTCCTTAAACGGGTTTGATCGTTGCTTCGTCGATGCTGGCATCGAACAGATCCACCACATCGCGCACGAAGGGGTCCTGTTCGATTGAGGCGATCGCATTTTCCTGGCGTTCGCGCTGCAAATTGCGGTTACGTGCGGCCGGAGTTTCGGTCTCTGGCTCCGCCACATCAATCTCAAGGCGCAGCGGGCGGCTATACCAGGCTTGCAACTCGGCTTGCAGCTTGTCTTGCTGGGGCTTGCCGAGCAGATGCTTATGCACCGGTGACAGGCGCAATTGGATGACCGACTCGGTACGCTCCAACAACTCGCAATGCTGGGCCAGTTGCTTGGACATGCCGCTCAGCGGCAGTCGTGCCACCAGTGCGTGCCAATCGTCTTCCACCGGTGCAGCGGTTGTGGCTGCAGAGGCAGGCACTACGGGTGCGACAAGAGTCGGCGCTGGCGGGACGGCGGCAGCGGGCCGGGCTGGTGTCGGACGCGGCATGGCAGGCGGCGCCGTTCGCACTGGCGCTGGTGCCGCGGCCACCTTCGTCGCCGTTTTGACCATACCAGCACGCTCCGGTCGAAACGCGTGCAGCCGCAGCAGCGTCATGACGAAGCCGGCATATTCGTCGGGCGCCAGCGACAACTCATCGCGGCCGTGAATGGCAATCTGGTAGGCCAGTTGCAGATACTCGGCATCCAGCGCCTGCGCGTAGGATACCAGGCGACCGCGCTCTGATTCGTCGAGCAGCGCCTCGGGGGCAAACTGCGCCAGCGCAATGCGATGGAACAGGGTCGCGAGTTCCTGCAGGCCGCCGTCAAACGACAAGCTGCGCGCATCCATCAGCTTGGCCACGTCGAGCATGGCCTGCACATTCTGCGTCACCAGGGCGTCGAGCAGCGCAAACAGATGTTCGTCGCCCACCGTACCGAGCATGGCGCGCACGCCCTCGTCTTCCACCTTGCCGGCGCCGTGGGCAATGGCCTGATCGAGCAGGGAGAGCGCATCGCGCATGCTGCCCGCTGCGCCCTTGGCCAGATGGCGCAGAGCGCCCGGTTCGAAAGCCACACCCTCGGCCTCCAGCACATGCGACAGATGGTCGACGATAAGCGTCTGCGGCATCTGCTTGAGGTTGAACTGCAGGCAGCGCGACAGCACCGTAACGGGAATTTTTTGCGGATCGGTGGTGGCCAGGATGAACTTGACGTGCTCCGGCGGCTCTTCCAGCGTCTTCAGCATGGCATTGAAGGCATGCCCGGAAAGCTGATGAACTTCGTCGATGACATAGACCTTGTAGCGGCCCATGGTCGGCGCGTAGGTGGCGCGCTCCAGCAACTGGGTCATGTCGTCGACACCGCGATTCGACGCGGCATCGAGTTCCATGTAATCGATGAAGCGGCCGCTGTCGATCTCGGTGCAGGCCGAACAGACGCCGCAGGGAGTGGAACTGACGCCGGCTTCGCAGTTCAGGGCCTTGGCCATGATGCGGGCCAGCGTGGTCTTGCCCACGCCGCGGGTGCCGGTGAAAAGATAGGCGTGGTGCAGCCGATTCTGGTCCAGCGCGTGGGTCAGCGCGCGCACGACGTGCTCCTGCCCCACCAGGGTGGCAAAAGATCTGGGGCGCCACTTGCGGGCAAGGACCTGATAACTCATGCAGCAATTTTATCAGGCCCGCACAGTCCCACGGGGGGATACCGTCTCCGCTTCCAGCGGAGACATAACAAACTGGGCAGCCATTGATTCTTTGGCTACCCGGCGCCGTCAGACTGACGTTGTTTAGCCTTTCCTGGGTTCTGCTGCTGCGGGACCACCGCGACCAGGACCATGCCGATGCCGACCGGCATTGCTGAAATGCTTGTCTGCCGCTGCTTTCTGCTCGGGCGTGAGACCAGCGTAGAGACGATTGAAGGATTCGTTGACCGATTCCATCGCGGCGACGCGTTGTTTCATGATGTCCTGCATCTGCGTCATGCGCTCCGGAGCGGTCACCAGCTTGGTGTCATTCATGCGTTCGCGCATGGCCTGGAAGCCTTTGCCGGCTTCTGCTTTCGATTTTTCGGCGAAAGCCTGCCACAGTGGTTCCTGCTGGGCCGTGAGCTTGAGGTCGCTCTTGAACCGGGTCAGGCGCTGCTCGACACGGGCGCCCGGATCCATCATGCCGCCCTGCTTCATTGAACTGCGCTGCATGCCCGGCTTGCCGTCAGGGCCGCAACCCGGGCCCTGCGCGTAGGCGATGCCAAAGAAAACGGCGCTGGCGGCAAGAAAGCCCGCAACGATTGCATGTTTACGATTCATGGTGTGCTCCTGTCGTTAATGGCTCATGGCAGGATGCATTTCAGCCGATGGCTGTAAGCCGGATGTGACAGAGGCAAGGAGTTTGTAAGGGAAGATTACAACAATCCACCAGCGGCGAGGGGGTGCGGCGAGCCTGACCCCCGGCACTTGCGGAAAATGGCTGTGGCTGCTTCCTTCCGGACCTGACCAGATTCACCACCCCGCAATGCGGGGAGACCCGCCGCGAGGCGAATTCTAGCAGTGCCGCGCATCGCCGTCTCACCAGCGCCGACTTTCAAGTCGTCGTCACCGCGTTTACCCGCCGCCGCGCAGGTAATAGAGCGTAAATCGCTGCATGAAAAGATCCTGTTCGGCCGTCGTCAAACCATCGAACTCGATCTCGACGCGGTGGCGTTCGAGCCTAACCAGGCCAATCTCCAGCGGCGGAATCGGTGTCAGGCGAACCAGCCAACCTTTGCCGCGGAATTCTTCACCGACCTCCAAAAACGCCTTCTCGCCAGCCGCCCGTCGCAGTAGCCGGACGAAATCCTCTCGCGTCGTAGTCGCGTCATAGGTGCACGGAAAAATCATCCGCCAGCAACGGGCGGCCAGATGGACAGCGTTTCCCCTTGGCGCAGCAGGCGACTGGAGCGCTCGGCGGGCGGCACGAACGCGCCATCGATGAGCACCAGGTGAACCAGTTTCTGCGGCAGGCCGAAGCGCTCGATGATCTGCGCCACAGTAGTGGTTTCTGCAAGCTCAAGACTGAGCGCGTTGGTCTTTTTCGCCTCGGCCGGAAGATAGTCCTGCAGTGTGGCAAAGAGCTTGAAGGTGATGTTCACGCCGCCTTTTGCGCCGTCGCCAGATAGGCTGCCATGAAGCCCGTGGGATCCGCCAGCAGGCGGTCTTTCCACTCTCCCAGCGGTGCCTGCGTCTGCACCAGCCCGCGCAGGGCGCCGACATGGTTGGTCCAGCCGATGGTCGTGGCCCCGATCAGCACATCGTCCTTGAACTGCAACGACAGGTAACGGTAGCTGGCTTCGTCGACCAGTTCGACTCCCGACCCGCCCTGCTCCTTGCCTATGCCTTGCCATTGGCCGAATGAGGTCGAAATGAGGCCCAGCGTATCCAGCACGTTGATCGCCAGGCTGCCGCCACTGACAGCGTTGCCGCCGGCCATGTTGTGAGCCGCGATACGCGCCTGGTCGACGGCGTTGGGCTGGATCGCATTGAGTTCGGGCCGCCCCGTATGAAAATCCGCCGCTTCGCTTACATCGCCTGCGGCATAGATATCCGCAACGCTGGTGCGCATGCCGGCGTCGACCCGGATGCCGCGCTCGACGGCAACCCCGCTACCCGCCAGGAATGCCATGTTCGGTGTGATCCCGGCCGCGCAAATGATCAGATCGGCGACGATCTCCTCGCCGGTGCTGAGTTTCGCCAGCAGGGCGCCGTCCTTCTGGGTGATGGCGGTGACGCCGGCATTGACGTGTACGCCAACGCCCTTTGCTTCGACCCACTGGCGGATCATGCCGCCGGCCTTCGGCGTCATCATGCGCGGTACCATGCGGTCCCCCATTTCGACCACGGTAAGTTTGACGCCGCGCGCCGCCAGGGCTTCCATGATGATGCAGCCGATGAAGCCAGCACCGATCTGCAGTACGCGCGCTCCGGGCTTGGCCTTCGCCGCAATGGCCCGCGCATCCTCGATGGTCCAGCAGGTGTGCACGTTGGGCAGATCCATGCCGGCAACCTTGGGCCGTATCGGTTTCGATCCGGTGGCGATCAGCAGGCGGTCGTAAGGCAGCCGTTCGCCGCTGGCGAATTCGACCTGCCTGGCTTTCGCATCGACTTTGACCACCATGCCTTCGATCAGATGGATGCGCTCCCTGGCGTAATGGTCATGGCCCTTTCTCAGATGAGTGCCGGTATCGGCAATCCTTCCGATCAGGAAATAGGGAATCGCCATGCGCGAATAGGGCGGCTCCGATTCGTTGCCTATGAGGGCGATTTCCGCTTCCGGCTGCAAGCGCCGCAATGTTTCGGCGGCGACCAGACCGGTCGGCCCGTTGCCAATGATGACGTGTTTCATGTTGTCTCCCGAAGGGCCGTCCCGAGGGAGGCATCGCCCCCCGTGGGGGCAGCGAACGAAGTGAGCGTGGGGGCCATATTTGGTCCTTAAAACGATCAGGGGACCGGCAACGCCGATCCCCTGAGGGTCTGACAGAGTTACAGACCTAAGCGGGCGCGTGTTTCCTTGCTTGGCACACCTTCGGGGTTCCAGCCGCGCGCCTTGTAGTACTCCGGCCGCATCTTGTCGATGCCATTCACCAGGCCCTTGGCCGGGCCGGTCTTGGCCGGTTCGGTCTTGAGTCGCGGCGGCAGGTCGTCGTCTTTGGCGGTAAAGCCGGCGGCATTGTTGAACAGGCGTTCCATGTTCCAGATGCGCTCGCCCACCAGCGTCAGCTTTTCCATGGTCCAGTCGCCATCGCAGGCGGCATCGAGTTGCGGCTGCAGGTCGGCCAGCGACCAGGCAAAGGTGGTGAACACGCAGACGCCGGCGGAGTCGAATACCGAAGTGGCATCCTGGAAGGCCTTGACCAGATCGGCCTTGCCTTCGGTCACCAGCGGATCGGTCTTGACCGGAATGCCGAGCACTTCCGAGGCCACGGTGTAGCCGCGCAAATGGCAGGCGCCACGATTGGACGTGGCATAGGCCAGGCCCATGCCCTGAATGCCGCGCGAATCATAGGCCGGGAATTCCTGCTGCTTGACGCCCATTGACAACTCGGGTCTGCCGTACTTGGCGCACATGCGGGCGGAACCGAGAGCCAGATCCTTGCCGAAGCCTTCGCCCTTGACGAGCATTTCGGCCAGGGCCACCAGCGCCTGAGCAGAACCAAAGGGCGCTTCGAGGCCGATTTGCTCCTTGCTCAGAATGCCCAGATCATAGAGTTCCATCGCCGCCGCCACGGTGGCGCCGAAAGTGATCGGATCGAAGCCGTCTTCGTTGCAGATCAGGTTGGCATATTGCAAAGCCTCCAGATCGCCGACGCCGTTGGCCGCGCCCAATGCCCAGGCCGCTTCGTATTCGAGGCCGCCCGAGGCTCCCCAGTATTGGGGTTTATTGACCACGCTGAAGTGCGTCTCGTCGATCTTCGAGATACGACCGCAGGCGATGGTGCAGCCAAAACAAGCGGCGTTGGTGACCAGATGCGACTTGCCGTCGGTCGGCCGCTTTTCGGCCATGGCCTCGGCTGAAATCTTGCGCGCGCTCTCGAACTGCACGTCGCGGTGATTGCGCGTCGGCAACGCGCCCATTTCGTTGATGACGTTCATCAGCACCTGGGTGCCAAAGGTCGGCAAGCCCTGACCGGTGACGGCATTGTCGACCAGCACTTTCTTGGCCGCCGCCGCCGCCTGCATGAAGGCCTTCGGATTCTTGATGGCGCCGGCCCCCTTGGTGCCGCGCACGGCGACTGCCTTGAGGTTCTTCGAACCCATCACGGTGCCGACGCCGGAACGCCCGGCAGCGCGATGCAGGTCATTGACGATGCAGGCATACATGACGCCGTTCTCGCCGGCGCGACCAATGCTGCAAACGCGCACCTGCGGGTCCTGGTGGCTCTTCTTGATGATCTCTTCGGTTTGCCACACCGTCTTGCCCCACAGGTGGGCGGCATCGCGCAGTTCGACCTTGTCGTCTTCGATCGACAGGTAGACGGGCTTGGCTGACTTGCCTTCGAAAATCACCATGTCCCAGCCGGCGAACTTGAGTTCGGCGCCAAAGTAGCCGCCCGAATTGGAACAGGCGATGGCGCCGGTCAGCGCCCCCTTGGTGATTACCGAATAGCGGCCGCCGGTCGACGCCGGCGTGCCGGTGAGCGGCCCGGTGGCCATGATCAGCTTGTTGGCCGGCGCCAGCGGATCGACCTTGGGGTCGACTTCCTCGACGAAATACTTGGTGGCCAGACCGCGCTGACCCAGGTATTGCTGCGCCCACTCCATGTTGAGGGGCTCGGATTTGCAGGTGCCGTTGCTCAGATCAACGCGCAGGATTTTTCGTGTCCATCCCATGTCAGTCTCCTCAGTTTCCTTAAGCGGCGCTGGCGCGCGGTTGAGTGTCGGTCTTGCCGGCCCACTGGCGCATCTTGTCCAGTCCGGTCCAGTCGGCATCGACGTAGGTGATGGCGCCGGTCGGACAGGCCGTGGCGCAGGCCGGATCGCCGCCGCAGAGGTCGCATTTCTGCACCTTGCCGGAATCAGCTACGTAGTTGATGGTGCCGAACGGGCAGGCGATGGTGCATACCTTGCAGCCGACGCACGTATAGGCATGCACGACTTTGGCGCCGGTGGCGGCATCAATGCGAATGGCATCGACCGGGCAGGCGGCCATGCACCAGGCTTCGGCACACTGGGTGCAGGTGTAGGGCACCTTGCGCCCCGCGTGCTCGAAGTCGAAAACCTTGATCCGCGACTTGGAGATGTTGAATACGCCGTAATTCTCAAAGGAACACGCCATCTCGCATTGGAGACAGCCGGTGCATTTGTTGGGGTCGATGTGCAACGATTTCTGCATGATGCCTCCTTATTATTTGGTGCCGGGATATGCGAACGCGTGCCTATTCTAGGCCTCAACAAATGATGTTATTAGAACTTTCGATGCTGCACTGCGCCACGCTAAAATATCAATGCGTCAAGCGACGAGAAATTCGCGCACCGGCGCCACTTGCGCTGCATCCATCAGCATCGGCGCGTGGCCGACACCCGGCACTTCAATCAGCTTGGCGCGCGGTCCACGCTGGCTCATTTGCAGCGCCGCTTCGTGGGTCAGCAAGTCCGATGTCGCGCCGCGCAGCAGCAAAGTCGGACAGGCGATGGCATCGTAAAGCGGCCACAGTTCGATGTCCTTGCCGCCGCTGGCATCCTCGCGAAAAGACTGGGCAATGCCTGGGTCGTAAACAAACTCCACCTTGCCGTCTGCGGCAGTTCGCGTCACGTGCACGGTCAGATGTCGCCATTGCGCGTCGGAAAAACTGCCGAAGGTCGCCGAGACGAATCTTACGAAGGCTTCCGCCTGCTCGATGCTGTCAAAGCGCGGCGCATGGCCCAGAAATTCGCCGATGCGCGTCAGCGAGGCACCCGCGATCACCGGGCCGACGTCATTCAGCACCAGCCTCGTGATCGGGCTTTCCGGCTGGCAGGCCAGCGCCATGCCGATCAACCCGCCCATCGACGTGCCGAGCCAATGCACGCTGTCCACATTCAGCCGCGCCAGGAGCGTCGTCATGTCGGCGCAGTATTGCGGCACCGCGTACAGCGACTTGTTGCGCAGCCAGTCGCTGCGTCCGCGCCCGACCACGTCCGGACAAACTACCCGGTAGTCGTCAGCCAGCGCCTGTGCCAGGAAATCGAAGTCGCGCGAGCAGCGCGTCAGGCCATGGACGCAGACCAGCACCTTCGGATTGGCCGCATCGCCCCACTCGACATAGGCCATGTGATGAAAGCCGGCCGCACTGAGACACTTCACTTTTCCTTCACGCATTGCCATGATTACCATTTCTCCAATCAGCGCGCCACAATCGGACTCTCTTGCATGATCGCAATCTGCTCGCGCAGTTCGAGAATGCGCTCTTCCCAATAGCGATTCGTCGCAAACCATGGAAACGCCGCCGGAAACGCCGGATCGTTCCAGCGCCGCGCCAGCCAGGCCGAATGATGCATCAGGCGCAGCGTGCGCAGGGCTTCGATCAGTTGCAGTTCACGGTCGTCGAATTCACGAAAGGTCTCGTAGCCGGCCAGGACATGCCCGAACTGCCGCCCCATCTCTTCCGCATCGCCCGAAAGCAGCATCCACAAATCCTGTATCGCCGGCCCCATGCGGGCATCGTCGAAGTCGACAAAGTGCGGCCCATCCTGGGTCCACAGCACGTTGCCGGCGTGACAGTCGCCATGCAGGCGCAACTGCTGCACGGCGCCGGCGCGCGCGTAGCAGTGGCGCACTCCTTCCAGTGCCTGATCGGCAACGCCCTGCCATACCGATTCCAGTTCCGGCGGGATCACATGGTTCGCCAGCAACCAGTCGCGCGACTCGGTGCCGAAACTCTTTATGTCCAGCGTCTCGCGCACCTTGAAGGGCACTCGCGCGCCTACTGTGTGGATGCGAGCCATCAAGCGCCCCATCCATTCCAGAATCGGCGGCTCCGCAAACTCCGGCGCACGTCCGCCCTGGCGCGGAAAAACCGAGAAGCGAAAGCCGCCATGCGCGAACAGGGTCTTGCCCGCGATGACCAGCGGCGCCACCACCGGCAGTTCGTCTGCCAGCATGGCAGCGGTGAAGGCGTGTTCCTCGCCGATTTGCGCATCGCTCCAGCGCCCCGGCCGGTAGAACTTGGCAATCACCGGCGCGCTGTCTTCGATGCCGATCTGCCAGACGCGGTTTTCGTAGCTGTTGAGCGCCATCAGGCCACCATCACAACGGTAGCCAACACTTTCCAGAGCATCGAGAATGCGCTCCGGGTTCAGTCCGGCAAAGGGAATCTTGTCACTCGGCGTCCTGGCATCGTTCATTGGCCCAATTCTATCTGGCGGGCGTGCCGCGCGTGCCAATACCGCCTTCGCTCCTCACGCTCATGGCGGAAAGTGACGCCTGCGCTGCCCAAGCCGATCCACACCGCGCCGCCGAAATCAGTCCGATGCAGGCTCGTGCCGCTTTGCACGTAGCGCGCGACCACGTCTTCCTTCGGATGTCCGTAATGGTTGCGGTAGCCCACCGGGAAGATCACGTCGCGCGCCGCGACGGCGGCGATGAACTCGGGCGTCGATGAAGTCCGGCTGCCGTGATGCGGCACCGTCATCACTTCCGCCGCCAGATCAGCCGGATGCTTCCTGAGCAGCGCATTTTCCGAAACCGCCTCGATGTCCGAGGTCAGCAGCATCGACTTGCCGCCTGCCGTCACCCGCAGCACACAACTCACATCGTTGGCCTTGCTCGACAACGATTCACTACCGGGATGCAGCATGTCGAAGCGCACGCCATCCCAGCTCCAGCCATCGCCATCGTGGCAAGGCTCTTGCGGTACCGGCTGCGCCGACAAGGCATGCTCGAAGGGCAAAGACGCTCTTACGATCTTCACCGGCAGTGCCGCCAGCACCGACGCCGCGCCGCCTTCGTGATCCTTGTCGGCGTGGCTGATCACCAGCACATCCAGCCGGCGCACACCCAGCGCTCGCAGGTAGGGCGCGATGATGCGATTGCCGCTGTCGGCATCCGCCGAAAAGGCCGGCCCGGCGTCGAACAGCAGATCGTGCGTCGCGGTCTGGACATGAATCGCCAGGCCCTGGCCGACATCGAGCACGGTAACTTCGGCCGCACCCTGTCCAGGGCGCGGCGGCACCACCGTCAACAGCGGCAAAAATGCCAGCAGGCCCAGCCAGCGCGCCGGAAAGCCGCGCGGCAGCAGCAACCAGACGCCGCCGGCCAGCGCCAGCAGCACCGACCATGCCGGCGGCGCGGCCTGCTGCCACATGGCCAGCGGCAGCGCCGCGAGCCAGTCGATAAAGGCCATCAGCCAGGTAGTGATGAGATGCGCCAGGGACAACAGCGGGTCGAGCAAGGGCAAGGCCCCGATGAGCACCAGAGGCGTGATGACGAAACTGACGACGGGGATCGCCACCGCATTGGCCAGCGGCGAGACCACTGAAAACTGCTGGAACAGGGCCAGCAATGCCGGCAGCATGCCCAGCGTCACCGCCCACTGTGCCCGTCCCCATTCGACCATCCAGTGCGCCGGCCCCAGCCGCCCGCTGCCGATGTGGAAGAGCAGCGCCACGGCACCGAAGGATAGCCAGAAGCCAGCCGCCAACACCGCCCACGGATCGAGCAGCAACACCAGCAGCAGCGCCAGCAGCAGCACGCGCGAGGCCGCCATTTCGCGGCCCGTCAGGCGGGCGCCGGCGACCACGCCGAGCATGTAGAGCGTACGCTGCGCCGGCACGGCGAAGCCGGCCAGCAGACAATAGCAGAATGCGGCGAGAAAACCGCCGGCCGCCGCCGCATGTTGCGCCGGCAGCCGCAAGGGCAAGCGCGCCGAACGCCGCCAAAGCCAGTTGATCAAGGCATACGCCAAGCCGGCAAACATCGTGATGTGCAGCCCGGAGATGCTCATCAGGTGGGTGATTCCGGTACGGGAGAAGGTCTGCCACAACTCGGCATCGATCGCCTGCTGGTCGCCGACCGCCAGTGCGACCAGAATCCCCGCATAGGGAGCATCTGGCAGCGCGGCGCGAAAGCGGTCGCGGATGTTCTCGCGCAGCATTTCGACCATGTAGGCCGGCCGCCACACCCGCGCGTCGATGCGCTCGGCGCTGCGCGGCCGGACATAGCCGGTGGCGCGGATGTTGCGTTCGAACAGCCAGGCCTCGTAGTCGAAGCCATGCGGATTGAAATTGCCGTGCGGATGTTTCAGCCGCACCATGAATCGCCAGCGTTCGCCTGCGCGGACCGGGATCAGCGGCGAGACATCATCGTCCGCTGTATCGGGAGTGCGATACCAGGCCAGCGAAATATGCGGCGGCACGCCTGGCACCGCCTGCTCCACATCGAACTCGAAACGCACGCCGCGCTCCAGCGCCTGCGGCAAGCCGGCAACCACGCCGGAGAGTTCGATGTCGGTGCCCTCCATCGCCGCCGGCAGTTCGTCCGCCAGCCGCAGATGAGCGAAGCTCGCCGCCCAGACGAAGCCGAGCGCCGCGCCGGCGGCAACAAGCGTCGCCACCACGACAAATCGGCGTACCACCAGCGCCGTCCCAGGGGATACCGCTTTGCATAACTCCTGCAACCCGCTTTGCAGCGCCAGCCCCAACAAAGCGCCGGAGGTCAAACCCACAAGCCACGGCGCCGCAGGCAACTCAGCCTGCTGCTGCAACAGCCAGACACCGCAGGCAAAGGCAAGAACAAAAAGGCGCATGGCCAGTATTATGTCCCGGGCGCCAGCCTGGGACGGTATCCCCCGGTGGGATAGACCATGCGCTCCGATCCTGCCTTTTGAACCGGGTGGCGGCCCCTGCGCTTAGGTCTTCAGTGCGACGCTGATCTCGGCGAAGGTCTTGGCAATCTCCACGGTCTCCACCGGTTCGCCCAACTGGCTGGCGAGTTGGGACGCGGCGAACAGTCCGCGCAGGATCTGGTGACCGGAAGCATCTTCGTCCACGACGGCAGCATGGCGCCGACCGCTAGCCTTGAGCGTCGCCACCACATGACCGACATGAGCGTGCAGCACGTCTTCCATGGCGATGACTTCAAGCCGACTTTCCGGCGTCATGATGTCGCGTACCAGCGCATCGGCGCGCGCTATGCCGCGTGCGCTGATGCATTGCAGGGTCTTTTCGCCCTGGAGATCATTCGAGGTGATGATGCCGAGGACGTGATTCTCCACGTTAACCACCAGCAGCAGATGGACGTTGCGCCGGCGCATGACGCGCGCAGCGGTATCCACGCTGACATCCGGATCGATGGTGAAGGCAGTGACTATCCGGAAGTCAGTCATCACCGCAACCGCCGGGTCGTCCAGCGTGACCTGGGGCGGCAGCGTCTGACTCGGACGGTGGAACCCGCTGCGTGCTCGCAAGGGGCGACTGGGCAGTGCGGAATACTTGCGCATGGTGCTTCCTCCTTCGAATCGTTTTGGGCCTGTCTCGTCGGGCAGGTTTGTCGCATTCTTCGCCCGACAATCGCTTGAAGTCCAAACTATTTATTTGATAGGGGCATTCAACTATCCGGAAACCCGCCCCGTCAGCATATACCGGCGCCGCCATGCCCATGCCATGGCCATCAATCGACAATCATCGGTCGTCGGCGATAGTGCGCCTGTCGTTTGAGACAGTCAATGATGAGCGATAATCGTTCCGACCATTCAGGAGCCGCCATGAACTACGTGATTCCCCCTGCCCCGATTCCCGCCGTGCCGGTCGCCGGCAGCGCCGACAGCTTCGCGGTGCGGCGCATCTACTGCGTCGGCCGCAACTACGCAGCGCATGCGCGTGAAATGGGCTCCGATCCGGAGCGCGAGCCACCCTTCTTTTTCTGCAAGCCGGCCGATGCCATCGTGCCGGTGGCTCCGGGCAGCACGACGGACGTCGCCTACCCGCCACAAACGACGAACTATCACCATGAAGTCGAACTCGTGGTGGCCATCGGCAAGGGCGGCAGGAACATCGCCATCGATGCGGCCAACGACCATGTCTGGGGCTATGCCGTCGGCTTCGACATGACCCGGCGCGACCTGCAGTTCGACTTGCGCGACAAGGGCCGGCCATGGGAACTGGGCAAGGCCTTCGACCAGTCGGCGCCCATCGCGCCGATTGTTCCGGCCGGCGACAGTGGCCACCCGACGGCCGGCAGAATCTGGCTCACGGTGAACGGCCAGTTGAAGCAGCAAGGCGATCTGTCCGACCTCATCTGGTCGGTGCCGGAAACTATCGCCCACCTGTCGAAATATTTCGAACTCTTTCCCGGCGACCTGATTTTCACCGGTACGCCGGAAGGTGTCGGCCCGGTGGTCAAAGGCGACATCGTCACCGGCGGCGTGGAAGGCCTTGGCGAACTGTCGATTCGCATCGTGTGAGCCGGAATCGAAATCGACCCGGCCCGTGCATCCGCTAGAATGACGGCATGCGCCGCAAGCTCCGCAAGTTTCTTCCCGACCATGACGCGATTCGAAATAACCGCTGGCTCGCGCCGTTCGAGAACACCCTGCTGCATCCGCGACTGTGGCACATCAACCGCCGCTCGGCGGCTGGGGCCGTGGCGGCGGGCATGTTCTGCGGACTGATCCCGGGCCCGTTCCAGATGCTGGGCGCGGCGATTTGCGCGGTAATCTTCCGCGTCAATCTGCCGCTGGCCACGCTGGTCACTTTTTACACCAACGCGTTCACCATCGTGCCACTCTACCTTGTCGCCTTCGCCATCGGACAATGGGCGCTGCCTGGCGCACACCATGAATTTGTCGCTCCCCCCGAGCCCGGAGAAGACGGTCTGGTGGCATGGGTACACGCGCTGATCGACTGGATGGCCGGCCTCGGTTCGCCGCTGGCCCTGGGCCTGGTGCTGCTCGCCACCGGCCTTGCCGTCACCGGCTATTTTTCGATCAGGCTGGTCTGGCGAATTTATCTGATCCGCGCCTGGCGCCAGCGCAGTCAAAGGCTTGCCTCATGAACTACGACAGCAACAACGACGACGTCCTGCGCCGCGCACGGCATTCGATCTTCGTCGCCCTGGCATCATTTTCCGTCGTCATGGTGGGCGGAGCGTTTGGCTACAAGCAGTTTGCCGGGGTCGATGCGACCTGGCTCGATGCCATTTACATGACATTCCTGATGGTTGCCACCATCGGCTACGGCGCCGGCGTGGATGTCTATCACCACCCTGAACGGGAGATTTTCACGATGGCGGTGGCGTTTTCCGGCATCGGCATCATGACCTATTTCTTTTCAAGCATCACCGCGCTGGTACTGGCCAGTGACTTTGACAAATCAATGCGGAGACGACGCATGGACAAAATGATGAAAAAAGTTCGAGGCCACTACATCCTGTGCGGCTTCGGTCGCGTCGGACGCAATGTGGCGGACGAACTGGAAGCCACCAACCATCACTACGTCGCCATCGACGAAAGCCTGGAACTGCTGGAATCGCATGCTGAAAGGAAGCCGGGCATGCTCTATCTGCAAGGCGACGCCGCCGACGACGATCTGCTGATCAGCGCCAACATCGCGGAGGCCAAGGGTGTTTTTGCGGTAACCGGCGACGACAGCCGCAACCTGATGATCAGCCTGACCGCCAGACAGCTCAATCCCGCCGCGCGAATAGTGGCGCGCTGCAATGATCTGCGTAACGTGGAAAAAATGCGCAAGGCCGGCGCCGACTCCATCGTCTCGCCGAACTTCACCGGCGGCATGCGCATCGCCTCGGCGATGTTGCGGCCCCACGTCGTGTCGTTCCTGGACGAAATGCTGCGCTCGGTGCACAAGTTGCGGGTCGAGGAAGTGGTCTTGCCCGCCGATTTCGAACCACGTCCGCTGGCCACGCTACACCGGATGCGCAGCGACAACTATGTGTTGCTGGCGGTGCGCACGCGCGGCGACTGGGAGTTCAACCCGCGCGGCGACTTCATCCTGCAGCCGGGCTTCACCGTGGTCGCGATGGCCTCGCCACAAGGACGAACCGACCTCGAAAACGCCCTCCAGGGAACGAACCAAGACGACACGGAATAGCCGGCGCGGCAAGACCGCTCAGCCCGTCAACACCCCGTCCTGCAGGCGCATCACCCTGGCTGCGCGCGCCGCCAGGTCCATGTCATGAGTCACCAGCACCAGCGCCGCACCGTGCTCGCGGCACAGGTCCAGCAGTAAACCGAACACCGCATCGGCCGCGCCTCGATCCAGGTTGCCGGTCGGCTCGTCGGCCAGCAGGCAGTCCGGTTCGGTAACCAGGGCGCGCGCCACCGCCACCCGCTGTCGTTCGCCGCCCGACAGCTCGCCCGGACGGTGGTTCAAGCGATGTCCCAGACCGACGCGATTCAGCACCGCCATCGCCTGCTGCTCGGCTTCCGCGCTCGGCATGCGCCGGATCAGCAGCGGCATGGCGACATTCTCCACGGCGGTGAATTCCATCAGCAGGTGGTGGAACTGATAGACGAAGCCCAGCGACTGGTTGCGCAGTTGCCCGCGCTCCGCCTCGCCGACCTGAGCCAGATCCCGGCCGTGCAGTTGCACCCGCCCCGCGGTTGGCGTGTCAAGGCCGCCGAGCAGATGCAGCAAGGTGCTCTTGCCCGACCCGCTGGCGCCGACGATGGCCACCGTATCGCCGGCGCCGACTTTCAGGTCGACCCCGGTGAGCACCGGCACATCGGTCTGGCCCTGATGAAAGATCTTGCTCAGGCCGCTGCACTCCAGAATGGCCTCACTCATAGCGCAGCGCCTCCGCCGGTTGCGTGCGCGAGGCGCGCCAGCTCGGATACAGCGTCGCCAGCAGAGTCAGGACGAAGGACACCACGCTGACGGTGCCGACGTCCGACCAGTGCAGGTCGGAAGGCAGTTCGCTGATGTAATACACGTCCTTGGCGAGGAACTTCATCCCCAGCAGATGTTCCAGCGCCGGCACCACCACATCGACATTCAGCGCCAGGGCGATACCCCCGGCAATGCCGGCGGCAAGTCCTACGGCCCCGATCAACGTGCCCTGGACGATGAAGATGGCCATGATGCTGCGCGGGCTGGCGCCCAGGGTGCGCAGGATGGCAATGTCGGCGCGCTTGTCGGTCACCGCCATGACGAGGGTGGAGACGATGTTGAAGGCGGCGACGGCGACGATCAGCAGCAGAATCAGGAACATCATGCGTTTTTCGATTTCAACGGCGCGAAAGAAGTTGGCGTGGCTGCGCGTCCAATCGCTGACCCAGGCATCGGGGCCGAGAAAGCGCAACAGTTCGCGGCTGATCTGCTGTGCGGCAAAGAGGTCATCGACCTTGAGCCGCACGCCCGAGACGCGGTCGTCCATGCGATAGAGCTTCTGGGCATCAGCCATCGCGATCAGGGCCAGGCCGGAGTCGAATTCGAACATGCCGGCTTCGAAGATGCCGACGACGCGGAATTGCTTGACGCGCGGCAGGATGGCGGCGGGGGTGACCAGGCCCTGGGGCGCCAGCAGGGTGACCTTGTCGCCGGGTCTGGCGCGCAGGGCGCGGGCCAGTTCTGATCCAAGCACCATGCCGAATTCGCCGGGCAGCAACTGGTCGAGCTTGCCCGACTTCATGTGGCGGGCGAAGTCGGCCACCTTGTCCTCGGCTTCGGGCAGGATGCCGCGCACCATGACGCCGCGCACCTGGCCGTCGAAGGTGATCATGCCCTGCGCCTGGACGTAGGGGGCGGCGGCCTTGACCCGCGGGTGTTGTGCGGCGCCCTGCACGACCCTGGCCCAGTCGGCAATCTCGCCGCTTTCGCTGCTGATCTGGACGTGGGAGACGACGCCGAGGATGCGCTCGCGCAGTTCCTTCTGGAAGCCGTTCATGACCGACAGCACGACGATCAGCGCCGCCACCCCGAGCGCGAGGCCGAGCATGGAGGTCAGCGCGATGAAGGAGATGAAGCGGTTGGCAGCGCCTTCGCGCGGCTGGGCGCGCGTGTAGCGCAGTCCGATGAGGAGTTCGTAGGTCATGGGTTCAGTTGGCTTGGCGACGCATGTTAACATGCGATCATGCTGACGCTCATCGTGCCTGGCCTCATCTGGACGCGCCAGGCGCTCGCGGATCTCACCTACGACCTGCCCCTGCCCGCCTTTACCACCCTGCTTGGGCGCGGCCGGCTGCGCCACCGCCCGCCGCTGAGCACTGCCGTGACACTGGCTGAAATCTTTCGACTCGACGCGCAACTCCCTGCCGCAGCCTTGCGCCGGCTGGCGCTGCGGGAACATCCCGGGCAATCGGACTGGCTTTGCCTCGATCCGGTCCGGCTGCGTTTCGAGCAGCGCTCGCTGATCGTCGACGATCCGCAAGGACTGGAACTGAGCAGCGAAGAAGCCGCCGCGCTCGCCGTCTCGCTGGCGCCGACTTTTACCGCGCTCGGCCAGATCGAAGTGATCTCACCGCATGCCTGGAACCTGCGGCTGTCTGCCGCGGCGCCGCCTTTTCAGGACTTGCCGGAGGCCATCGGGCGCTCTGCCTCCCTGCTGCCGCTCGACGCCGCCCACGCGGCGTGGCGCCATGCCATCAGCGAAGCGCAGATGCTGCTGCATGCCCACCCGGTGAATCGGGCGCGCGAAGCCGCCGGGCAGCCCATGGTGAACTCGCTCTGGCCCTGGGGCGGCGGACGCCTGCCCGAGTTTGACGGCAGCAGCGAGCATGACGCACTCTGGAGCGACGACCCGGTCGCGCTAGGCATCGCCCGCCTGCTGCAGATCGACGGCGCTGCGCTGCCGGCCGGCTTTACCAGTACCACCTCCCGGAAACCGCTGGCAGTCCATCACGCGCTGGAGCATCCCGCCCGCAGCGGCGATGCAACCATCTGGCGCGAGCAACTGGCCCGCCTCGAAGCCGACTGGCTGGCGCCGGCGCTCGACGCGCTGCGCCGAGGCAAACTCGACGCCCTGCGCCTGATCGCCCCCGGCGATCTCGCTACTGCCGAACTGCAGGTCAGTCGCCATGATCTGTGGCAGTTCTGGCGCAAGCCGGGCGCCTTGGCTAAGTTGGCGCCACTATGACAAATGCGACAAACGCGACGCGCATCATCGTGCGCGACATTCCGCCGCGCGCCACCTGGGCACTCGAACAGGGCGGCGTGCATCCGCTGCTGGCCAGGCTCTACGCCGCACGCGGCATCCGCGGCATGGACGAACTCGATACGCGCAGCAGCGCCCTGCTCGCTCCGGACAAACTCAAGGGCGCCGGCGAAGCGGCGACCCTGCTGGCCGATACCATCGCCGCCGGCCGCAAGATACTGATCGTCGCCGACTACGATTGCGACGGCGCCACCGCTTGCGCCGTCGGCCTGCGCGCCCTGCGCCTGATGGGCGCCACGGTCGACTACCTGGTGCCCGACCGCTTCACCCTCGGCTACGGGCTTTCCCTCGAAGTGGCGCAATTGGCGGCTGCGAGAAGGCCCGATCTGGTGGTCACGGTCGACAACGGCATCGCCAGCGTCGAAGGCGTCGCGGAACTCAAACGCCTGGGCATCGCGACGCTGATTACCGACCACCATCTGCCGGGCGATGAAATTCCGGCCGCCGATGTGATCGTGAATCCCAACCAGCCCGGCTGCGATTTTCCGAGCAAGGCGCTGGCCGGCGTCGGCGTGATGTTCTACGTGGCGCTGGCCCTGCGCGCCGAACTGCGTCGGCGCGGTGCTTACGCCGAACTGCCCGAGCCCAATCTCGCCGGCCTGCTCGATCTGGTGGCGCTGGGCACCGTGGCCGACGTGGTGCCGCTCGACCGCAACAACCGCATCCTGGTCGCCCAGGGCCTGGCCCGCATCCGCGGCGGACAGATGCAGGCCGGTATTCGCGCGCTGTTTTCCGTCGCCGGCCGCGAACCGGGCCGCGCCGCCACCTTCGATCTCGGCTTCGCCCTCGGTCCGCGCCTCAACGCCGCCGGCCGCCTGGCCGACATGTCGCTGGGCATCGAATGCCTCGTCACCGACGACCCCGGCCGCGCCATGAATATCGCCCAGCAACTGGACACCATCAACCGCGAACGGCGGGTGATCGAAGCCGGCATGCGCGAGGATGCGGAACTGCTGCTCGATTCGCTCGATGCCGCCAATCGCGCCAGCCTGACGCTGTTCGACCCGGCCTGGCATCAGGGCGTAATCGGCATCCTCGCCGGCCGCGTCAGGGAAAAGCTGCACCGCCCCACCTTTGCCTTCGCCCGCGGCAATGCCGGTGAGCTGAAAGCCTCCGGCCGCTCGATCCGCGGCCTGCACCTGCGCGACGCGCTGGATCTGATCGCCAAGCGCCATCCAGGGATGCTGTTGCGCTTCGGTGGCCACGCCGCCGCCGCCGGCCTGACACTCACGGAGGACCGCCTGGCCGAATTCGAAGCCGCGTTCGAAAAGGTCTGCCGCGAACTGCTGTCGCCGGCAGAACTCACGCGCACCCTGGAAACCGACGGCCCGCTCGAATCCGGCTACTTTTCGCTCGACGCGGTGCGCCTGATGCAGCAGGAAGTCTGGGGCCAGGCCTTCCCCGCGCCGCTATTCGCCGACAGCTTCGAGGTACTCAACCAGCGCATCCTGAAGGACAAGCACCTCAAGCTCAAGCTGCAAAAGGGCGGCCAGCGCTTCGACGCCATCCAGTTCAATTTCGCCGACGGGTCTGCCAACGCCGCGCCGGATCGCATCCGCGCCGCCTTCCGCGTCGATATCAACGAGTGGAATGGCACGCAGACCGTGCAGCTGATGCTGGAGCACTTCGAGGCGGCCTGAACTTCGGCGTCAAACTGTAAACCACGCTGTAAACTACGCGGAAACTACGGCTTGGTCGCCTCCACGCCCGCTGCCTCCCCCGGCCGGCCGAACAGATAGCCCTGATACGCGTAACAGCCCAGCCGGGCAAGAAATTCGCGCTGCCCTTCGGTTTCCACTCCTTCGGCGATAACCGCCAGACCGAGGCTCATGCCGAGGGCGATGACGGTGCGCGCAATGGCCGCATCGTTGCTATCCGTGAGCACATCGCAAATAAAGGACTGGTCGATCTTCAACTGGCTCAGAGGCAGGCGCTTGAGATAGGACAAAGACGAATAGCCGGTGCCGAAATCGTCCAGGGAGAAGCTCACCCCTTCGGCTTTCAGCGCCGTCATCTTGTCGATGATGTCCTCCATGTCCTGCAGCAGCAAGCTCTCGGTCAGTTCCAGCTTGAGTCGCCGCGGATTCGCTCCGGTGGCACGCAGCACCGCCAGCACCTGCTCGACAAAATCCCTCTGGTGAAACTGGCGGCCGCTGACGTTAACCGCGACAGTCAGATGCGCCATGTCGGCCTGCCCGGCCCAGACCACCAACTGGTTACAGGCAGTTTCCAGCACCCAGTGGCCCAGCGGCAGGATCAGTCCGTTGTCCTCCGTCTGCGGAATGAAATCGGTGGGACACACCAGGCCGCGCAACGGATGCTGCCAGCGTACCAGCGCCTCCACCCCGGTGACTCGCCCCTCGCCATCCACCTGCGGCTGATAGTAGAGCAGGAACTGACCCTCGCGAATTGCGGTGCGCAGATCGGTATCCAGCGCGGCACGGATCGCGACCGCGGACTGCATCTCGGGATCAAAGAAACGCAAGGTATTGCGACCCGCCGCCTTGGCCTGGTACATCGCCGTATCGGCGCGCTTGAGCAATTCATCGACCGACAGCGATTGATCGCGAAACAGCGTGATGCCGATGCTCGCGGTGCAGTGATAGCTGCGCGAATTGAGTTCTCCTCCGGCGAAACTCAGGTCGAGCTGATAGGGTTGGCTCAGCGCCGCCAGGATCTTCACCGCCACGCTCTCGGCCTGCATCGCCGCCGCGGTTTCCGCATCGAGGTCCTGGAGAATCACCACGAACTCGTCGCCACCCAGCCGCGCGACGGTATCGCCTTCCCGTAGGCAGGCTTCCATGCGGGACGCAACTTCCACCAGAAACTGGTCGCCCACATCGTGCCCCAGCGTGTCATTGAGGGTCTTGAAGTCGTCCAGGTCGAACAGCAGCAATGCACCGTGGCGTTCGTGGCGCGCGCTGCCGGTCAGTGCCTGCCGCAGTCGATCGAGCATCAGTCGCCGGTTGGGAAGTCGCGTCAGTGGATCAAAAAACGCCAGATTGCGGATCTCCTCCTCGACCACCTTGCGCATGGTGATGTCGGCGAAGGTGCCGACATAATGGGTCACGGCGCCGTCGTTGCCCTTGACCGCCGTGACGCTCAGCCACTCCGGATAGATTTCGCCGTTCTTGCGCCGGTTCCAGATTTCCCCTCGCCAGGTTCCGGTGCGCCCGATGCATTCCCACATCTCGTCATAAAAACCGGCGTCATGACGCCCCGAACTGAGGATGCGCGGCGTCTTGCCAACGGCGTCTTCGGCGCTGTAACCGGTGATTTCGGTAAACGTCCGGTTGACCCGCTGAATCACCTTTGCCGCGTCGGTCACCGTAATGCCTTCCTGCGCCTCGAAGGCAGCGGCCGCTATGCGCAGTTGCTGTTGCGCAAGATTGCGTTCGGTGACGTCGCGCATGGCGACCTGAATGGCCGGTTCGCCGTCAAAGACAATCGCCGTGTTGCGCACTTCCACGTCTATTACCGTTCCGTCCAACTTGAGAAATTTCTCCTCGATCGGCGGTGCCTCGCCATCATGCTCGATGGCATTCCTGACCCGGGCCAGAACGATCTCATGAAAGTCCGGATGAACCCGATCGAGAACGGGTTTGCCTACCAGGTCTGCCGCCGAATGCGCGCCCAGCATCCTGACCGCGGCCGGATTGACATAGACGATCACGCCACGCCGATGGACGCCCATCGGTTCCGGCGACCATTCGATCAGGGTGCGGTAGCGCTTCTCGCTTTCGCTCAGCGCCGCCTCCATCCGCTTGCGCTCCGTGATGTCCCTGACAATGGCCTGCAGGCAAAGTCCGCCAGCCATCTCGACAGAACTCAGGGAAATCTCGACATCAAGCAGAACGCCATCCACGCGCATCGCCGTCCATTCAAAGCGCGAGATATCGCCGTTCATGGCGGCAGCAATCTTTTCCGCGACCACGTCCGCCGACAGTTGGCCGCTGGCTTGCCTCTCCGGACAAAGCTCGGCGGGCGAACGACCGATGACGTCCTTCCTGTCCAGGCCATACATACTCGCGCCGTGTTGGTTGCAGTCCAGGAACCCGGTCGCATCCAACAGGAAAATGCCGTCATTGGCCTGCTCGAAAAGTTGCCGATACTTGCGCTCGGCTTCCAGGGCGAGCTTCCAGCGATCTTCGCTATCGCGCATTTCAGTCATGAATACAAGGGACCCTGGCGCTTTTCGGAATCTTCCCGGTTATCACAACATTCCCCCTCCAATCGATGTGATGCCACGCATGGCCGGCGCAAATTCGCGCCAGGCCTTTGCTCGGCGCTGCCGGCCGGAACCGCCATGATACAGCCCTGCCTAGAGAATGGGATCATCCCGGATGCCCTGCGGCCGGATGCGTTAGCCGGTTACTACCCGCATCCTCGCCGCCACTGCAAGAATGGCTGACGGGCATGCCCTTGCATGCTCCCCACCACAAGGAGAGAGACATGGCAGCGAAAAAGATTCTGATGCTGGTCGGCGATTACGTCGAGGATTACGAAGTCATGGTGCCGTTCCAGGCCCTGCTGGCGGTAGGCCATATCGTGCACGCCGTCTGCCCGGACAAAAAGGCCGGCGACAGCGTTGCCACGGCGATCCACGATTTCGAAGGGCAGCAAACCTATTCCGAAAAGCGTGGCCACAACTTTACGCTGAACGCCAGCTTCGCCGACATCAAGGCCGAAAACTACGACGCGCTGGTGATCCCCGGCGGCCGCGCGCCGGAATACCTGCGCCTGAACCCGGCGGTGCTCGACCTCGTGCGCCACTTCTTCGGCGCCAACAAGCCGGTGGCCGCCATCTGCCACGGCGCGCAGGTGCTGGCCGCGGCGGGCGTGCTCAAGGGACGGACCTGTTCGGCCTATCCGGCCTGCAGTGCCGAGGTCGTGCTGGCCGAGGGCAAGTTCGCCGAGATCGCCATCGACGCCGCCATCACCGATGGCAACCTGGTCACGGCGCCGGCCTGGCCCGCGCACCCGGCCTGGATCAGCCAGTTTCTCAAGCTGCTCGGCACCCGCATCGAACTCTGATTCTTCCGCTCATCGCGGCGGCGGTGCTACATTGCGCGTTGCGCAGCGGGAATGCATTCGCATTCCCGCCGACCCTGCCGAGGAGGAAAAGGCGATGTGCAAGATCTTCATCAGCGCCGACCCTGAACTGTATCGCTGCCGTTCGCGATCCCTGCGGCTGTCCGGTGTCGCCACCAGCATCCGGCTGGAAAAACTGTTCTGGCAGGTGCTGGAGGAAATCGGCACGCGCGACGGCCTCAGCGTATCCCAACTGATCACCCGCCTTTATGATGAACTGGCCGAGGCCGGTGGCGACTGTGCCAACTTCAGTTCCTTCCTGCGCGTCAGCTGCGGCCGTTACCTGGCCTTGCAGGTGGCCGGGCGCATTCCCGCAGATATCGGGGTACCGATCCGCTCGCTGGATGCGGACTGGGTTCTGGCCGGCGAAGAACTGCGGCGTCCCGGTGCCTTCGCCGCCCCGCCGCAACGCTTGGGGATGGTTCAAGCGGGACGCTGACCCGAAAAGCGACGCCGCTCGCCGTCTCACCAGCGCCAGCGCGCTGCGTCCCTTTGGGAACTCTTCGCCGGCACCGTATAATCGCGGCCCTTCGCATCGATCTCCCTGCCGCCGTGTCCCAGCTCGAACTAGAAACTGCCCGTCGCCGCACCTTCGCCATCATTTCCCACCCGGACGCCGGCAAGACCACGCTGACCGAAAAGCTGCTGTGGTTCGGCGGCGCGATCCAGGTCGCCGGCGAAGTCCGCGCGCGGAAGGCCAGCCGCCATGCCACCTCGGACTGGATGGAACTCGAAAAGCAGCGCGGCATCTCGGTCACTAGCTCGGTGATGCAGTTTCCGTATCGGGAATGCATGATCAACCTGCTCGATACGCCGGGCCACGAAGACTTTTCCGAAGACACCTACCGCACGCTGACCGCGGTCGACTCCGCAGTAATGGTGATCGATTCGGTCAACGGCGTCGAAGCCCAGACCATCAAGCTGCTCAACGTCTGCCGCCTGCGCGACACGCCTATCCTGACTTTCATCAACAAGCTCGACCGCGAAGGCCGGCCGCCGATCGAACTGCTCGACGAGATCGAATCCGTGCTGGAAATCCAGTGCGCGCCGATGACCTGGCCGATCAGCATGGGCAAGCGTTTTCGCGGCGTCTATCACCTCTACGACGACAGCATCAGTTTTTTCGACCCGCAAGCCGACAAGGGCACCGCGGAAATCATCAAGGGCCTGCACAACCCACGCCTCGATGAACTGATCCCGGATCAGGCCGCGGAACTGCGCATGGAAGTCGAACTGGTGCGCGGCGCCTCGCACACCTTCGATCGCGCGGCCTATCAGGCGGGGAAACAGACGCCGGTATTCTTCGGCTCGGCGATCAACAACTTCGGTGTGCAATCCTTGCTCGACGCCGTGGTCGATCTGTCCCCAAGCCCGCAGCCGCGGGCGACGGAAACCCGCCTGGTGCAGCCCGACGAGCCAAAATTCTCAGGCTTCGTCTTCAAGATCCAGGCCAACATGGACCCCAAGCACCGCGACCGCATCGCCTTCATCCGCGTCTGTTCGGGCAAGTTCGAGCGCGGCATCAAACTGCGGCAACGCTCGACCGGCAAGATGCTGGCGGTCAACAACGCCATCACCTTCATGGCGCAGGACCGCAACACCACCGACGAAGCCTGGCCGGGCGACATCCTCGGCATTCCCAATCACGGCACCGTGTTGCTCGGCGACGCCTTCAGCGAGGGCGAAGACCTGAAATTCACCGGCATTCCCTGTTTCGCCCCGGAGCACTTCCGCCGCGCCCAGATTCGCAATCCGATGAAAATGAAAGCCTTGCAGAAAGGCTTGCAGCAGCTTGCGGAAGAGGGCGCGACGCAACTCTTCAAGCCGATCCACAGCAACGACCTGATCCTCGGTGCGGTGGGTACGCTGCAATTCGACGTGGTCGCCTACCGGCTGGAATTCGAGTATGGCGTGGATTGCATCTTCGAACCCTACCCGGTCGCCACGGCGCGCTGGCTGCGCGGCGACGACCTGGCGATACGCGCCCTGGCCGACAAGGCCGGTGCCAATGTCGCACTCGACGGCGCCGGCGACTATGTCTATCTGGCGCCCAACCGGGTCAATCTGCAAATGACGCAGGAACGCCATCCCCAAGTGAGCTTTCTCGAAACGCGCGAGATTCATTAGCCGTAGCGCCGGGGACCGCTCCGCCCTCGTGCTCTTCCGGCGCCTGGACTGCGGGCGCCTGCACATTGTCACCATTCACCTGCGGCCGCTTCGACCGCAGTTCGTAGCGAAATGGTGCATGGCGAGGCGACAACCTGTCATTTCTGACAGTTACCAATTCACCAGAATTTGATTAGTCTCCCCATCGGCATCATGGCTTCCCCGTTCGGGGCGGCGTGGCGCTGACGAACCAGGATGCGGAGCGCCAAAATCGACCGCCGCAAACGGGTGTCAACCAACAGGCAGGGAGGCCTGAGCATGACTGAAGCGACTGAATGCATGTCTGATTTCCCGGTGGCGGAGAAACCAGCCGCCGTTGAACCTCCCGCGTCAGCACCATCCGCTGGCGGAGAGATTCCCGGCGATCTCAATGTCAGCCACAGTGACGACGGTCAATACCTGTTGCTCTACGCCGGGCAGAAACTGCTCGCAATCTACGGCGCCATGGGCGCTGACCCGGAATTTGTCGAGTTCGCTGATGGCAGCAGGTTTGCGGTCGATGCGCTGCTCGATCTGGTTGCCGTGGGCTGACGCCACCGGCTGAATCGGCTACAGCAGCGCATAACCGGCAAAGAACAGCACCCGCCGCACATAGTGCTGCGTCTCGCGATAGGGCGGCACTCCGCCATGGCGCCCGACCGCGCCCTCCCCCGCGTTGTAGGCGGCGGCAATCAGTTCCCAGTCGCTGCCAAAGCGCGCCTTGAGCCATTTCAGATAGGCCAGTCCGCCCTTGATGTTGGCCTCCGCATCAAAGGGATTCCTGACGCCGAATCGATCCTGCGTATCCGGCATCAGTTGCATCACGCCCTGGGCATTCTTCGGCGAGACGGCCTGCGCGTTGAGGTTCGACTCGGTCAGCGCCACCGCCAGCGCAATCCTGACATCGATGCCGTAGCGCGCCGCATGACGGCGGATCAGGGCGACAATTTTTCGCTTGGCGGGTGAGAGCGCCGCCAGATAGCCGTCAAGATCGAACTGTTCCAGCAGCAGGCCGGTGTCGAAGCCGCGACAGTCGTCGCCCAGCGGCGCACTGCCGGCGCCTTCGTCGTAGTGATCGAAAGCCTGGTGATGGCCGAGCCGGGCCGCAAGGGCGAAATAGGCGTTGGCCAGGGCCGGATTGCGCACCAAGGCGGGGCCTTTGGCCAGAATGCGGCCGACCCGGAAAAATCCCTCGGCACTGCCCATGACGCCCGCATCGCAATAGAGCGCCAGGGCCAGTCGCGGATTCTTCTTCAGGCCGACGCCCATTTCGGCCGCCAGCCCCTGCTCCAGCGCCGCCACGACGCGCGGTGCCTCCTCCTCGTCGAGCGTCGCGGCACGCGCCGCGCCCGCCGCACACAGGACCGCGAAAGCCAGCAGCAAGCCGTGGCAGAATGCCCGCCAGCGCTGGCCGGCCTCGGGCCGCCGATAAGCTCTCACTTCTGAAGCGTGGCCTCCTCGACCAGAACCTTGTACGCATAGCCGACACCGAAGTCCTTGTCGGTGCGCACCATGCCTTTGACGACGACCACGTCACCGACCTTGGCCTGGTCCAGCGTCGTCACCAGCAGGTCGTCCGTCTTGTCCGCGGCCGAACCCGAGCCGTCGCGCAGGTGAATCCAGTTCTTGCTCATGATCCCACCGGAGAATTTCACCACCTTGCCGCGAATCAGGACCGTCTTGCCCTTGAGTTCGCCGCTCTTGCCAATGACCTCGGCAACCGTCCGCGCATCGGGACCGCTGGCCTTCGGCACCTTGGCCTCACCGGTAAACTCCACCTTGGGCTGGGCCGAATGCGCCGCCGCCATCTTGCTCCCCGCACCGGCAGCCATGGCGCCGCTACCAGCCAAGGTGCCAAACACGATCTTCGGAAAGGTCTTCTTAAGTGCCTTGCTCTCGAAATTGGTCATCACCATCGTGTCTTCAATCGTGACCTTGGCCCCTTTCTTCAACGGCGCCTTGCCAACCGCCGCCCAGGTTTCGCCGTCTGCGGTCTTGAGCCGCAGGTAGCTATAACTCTCGACATCCTTGACTTCCAGAACCTCGCCCTTGAGCACGGCCGCGGCGGGAGGCGCCGCCTGGTCGGCACTCCAGCCGGCACTCGCGCAAAGAAGCATAACGACAGCAAAAAGCAATTTCATGACTAACTATCCCTTCTGGAAGGAAAACATGCAAACCCGAGTGCACGTCCGGCCCAAAAAAATCGGCCCCGATCCGAAAGACTGCATTTTACCTGTCGCCAGCGACCGTGCGGCGCAACGCGGGTCGCGCCCGGTGACGGCAGGACAGCGGACGTCGACCCGGGTTCGCGGCGTGTTAGCGCCCTATTTGGCCGGCGGGCGCGGCGCGTTCTGCATGCGTCCCTTCATCCCCTCGCGATGCTCCTGGCGCTGCTCGCGGCGCTCTTCCATCTTCTCCTTGATCTGCGCCTTCTTCGCTTCGCAGGCCTTGGGATCGGCATCGCACTTCTTCTTAAACTCTTCGCGCCTGGCCTGATTTTCATCGCGCCGTTTCTCAACATTCTCCTTGATCTGTGCGCACTTCTCGGGATTGGCCTGGCAACGCTTTTCCTTCTCTTCGGCGCTGAGGCCGGGACCCTTGCCAGGACCCGCACCGGGCATTTGCGCCGCAGCGGCACAGACGCCCAGCGACAGCAACGATGCGACAAACAGTTGACGAACTTTCATTTGCATTTCTCCTCTCAGGTGAATGTGATCCAGCTACTTCCGCGATCGTACTCCTCGCCGGCAGGTGTTGTCTCGGCGGTCCCGCCGGCTTATAGTTCGCGACACGATGAAAGCCCGCATTATCCCTATTGTCCATGCGCCCAATTCGATGCCGCAAGGCAGCCATGAGCTTGCGGCGCCGCTAGACGGCGAGCTGATCGACCGGCGCGACCGGCGCGTGCGCGACCTGCGCATCTCGGTCACCGACCGCTGCAATTTTCGTTGCGTGTACTGCATGCCGAAGGAGGTATTCGACCACGACTATGCCTTCCTGCCGCGCAGCAAACTGCTCTCCTTCGAGGAGATCGTCCGCATCGCGCGCATCTTCGTCGACCTGGGCGTCGAGAAAATCCGCATCACCGGCGGCGAGCCGCTGTTGCGCAGGCACATCGAGAACCTGATCGAACAACTGGCCAGGCTGCCGGTGGAACTGACGCTGACCACCAACGGCTCGCTGCTGGTGAAGAAAGCGCAAGCGCTCAAGGACGCCGGCCTCGGCCGCGTCACGGTCAGCCTCGATAGCCTCGACGACGCCGTGTTCAAGCGCATGAACGATGTTGATTTCCCGGTCGGCGACGTGCTCGACGGCATCGCCGCCGCCGCTGCCGCCGGGCTGGCGCCGATCAAGGTGAATTGCGTGGTCAAGCGCGGCACCAACGACGACCAGATCCTGCCGCTGGCGCGCCACTTCCGCCACAGCGGCCACATCCTGCGCTTCATCGAGTTCATGGATGTCGGCAGTTCCAACGGCTGGCGCATGGATGAGGTGCTACCCTCCGCCGACGTGATCGCGCGCATCGGCGAAGAATTTCCGCTGCAAGCCATCGATGCCAACTATGCCGGCGAAGTCGCCGGGCGCTGGCGCTACCAGGACGGTGCGGGCGAAATCGGCGTCATCTCCTCGGTGACGCAGGCGTTCTGCTCCAGCTGCACCCGCATCCGGCTGTCCACCGAAGGCCAGCTCTACACCTGCCTGTTCGCCCAGGGCGGCCACGACCTGCGCGACGCGCTGCGCAAGGGCGCCGGCAACGAACGGCTGCGGCGCCTCATCGCCTCGGTCTGGCGCGAACGCGATGACCGCTATTCGGAAATCCGCACCGCCGCCACCGCGCCGCCCGGCGGCCAGGGCAAGATCGAAATGTCCTACATAGGCGGCTAGCCCCGCTGCGCGCCACGCCATGACGTCCCTCCTCCAGACACTGTCCTGCGCCGACGACTACGATCCGGAATCCCTGCCCGTCGATCGCGCCCGCGAGCTGATCCTCGACCTGACGGGCGCCGTCAGCGGCCATGAGCGAGTTCTGGTGCGCCAGGCGCTGGATCGCGTGCTGGCCGAGGATGTCATTTCGCCGATCGACGTGCCGGCCCACGACAACTCGGCCATGGACGGCTGGGCCGTGCGTTTCGGCGACCTCGCCGCGAGCGACGAAAATGCGGCCGAGACGCGCCTGAAGAACATCGGCACCGCCTTTGCCGGCAAGGCCTTCGCCGCAAGAGTCGGCGCTGGCGAGACGGTGAGGATCATGACCGGCGCCATCCTGCCGCAGGATGCCGACTGCGTGGTGATCCAGGAAGTGGCGCGGGTCGAGGGCGATGTCGTCGTCATCCCACCCGGCCAGCAGCGCGAGCAGAACACCCGCCGCGCCGGCGAGGACTTGCAGGCGGGCAAGCCGGCCATTGCCGCCGGCAAGAAGCTGCGCCCGGCGGAGATCGGCATCATCGCCTCACTCGGTATCGGCGAAGTGACGGTGCGCCGCCGCGTGCGCGTCGCGCTGTTTTCCACCGGCGACGAGCTGTGCTCGATCGGTACGCCGCTGGCCTCCGGCCAGGTGTATGACAGCAACCGCTACACGCTATGGGGCATGCTCACCCGGCTCGGTTGCGAGGTCATCGACATGGGCGTGGTGAAGGACAATCCGGTCGCGCTCGAAGCGGCGTTTCGCCAAGCCGCCGACAGCAGCGACGCCATCATCACCAGCGGCGGCGTCTCGGTCGGCGAGGCCGATTTCATCAAGCAACTGATGGCCCGGCTGGGCGAAGTCGCCTTCTGGAAAATCGCCATGAAACCCGGCCGCCCGATGGCCTTCGGCCGCATCCAGCCCGATGGTCCTGAGCGCCCCGGCGCCTGGCTCTTCGGCCTGCCGGGCAACCCGGTGGCGGTGATGGTCACCTTCTACCAGTTCGTGCGGCCGGCGATCCTGAAGCTGGCCGGCGTCGACCCCGTGCCGCCCTTTCCGGAATTTCCCGCGCGCTGCACGGAGGCCATGAAGAAGAGTCGCGGCCGGACCGAATTCCAGCGCGGCATCCTGTTCCAGGAAAACGGCGAGTGGTGCGTGCGCCCCACCGGCGCGCAGGGCTCCGGCGTACTGCGCTCGATGGCCGAAGCCGACTGCTTCATCGTCCTCGAACACGAGCGCGAAAAAGTCGGCGCCGGCGATACGGTGAATGTGCAGCTGATGAACGGGCTGGTGTAGGGCCGGGCCGCTCCACGTTCGTGAAGCAGTGCTTCATGCCAGCCCCATCGTAGAGGCGACCGGCGCTGCGCGGCTTCATCACGCTGCGTCCAGAGAGCGAAGCGAACGGGGTCGACCGCACGGTTGGGCGTCACTGGTCGAAGTGACAACGGCGTACTACTTCCGATGCGCCCAGTAGCCTGGGCGCCGCCGATGATGTGCGACGGCAAGGATTCGAAGCTCCTCTGCGGTGACCTGATAGATGATGCTGTATGGGAATCGACGGAGGAGATACCGCCGACGAGTTCCACGAAATACAGCGCCGAGCTGAGGATTGGCAAAAACGAACTTGGCCGTTCGTTCAAACTCAGCCACAAATGCGAGGCCAAGCTCAGCATTGGCTTTCAGCGTATAGAACGCGGCCGCATCGTGCAGTTCGGCGAGCGCCAGCGGATCAACGACGAGCTTCACTTCAGCGATGCGCGTACATGGGCAAGTGCGTCAGCAATTGGAATGGTCTGTACCGCGCCACTCTCAATGTCAGCGATTCTGCGCTCTGTTTCGGCGGCCCACGCTTCCTCAATCTCGGCATCTTCGTCAAGACTGGCAAGCAATACCTGGGCGAAAGCTGCGCGTTCACTGGCTGTTAGTTGCAGAGCTTCGGCTTCGAGCAATTCGAGCTGATTTCCCATGGCTAGTGCCTCCGTAGAGATGATAGGGATTGTACCGCGAGCCCGATGTCGAGTGATGGTGATGTCCAGCCTGTCGCTGGGACTGACCACTCCTCGGTCCAGGGCTCGCTCGACACGGCTCGCCCGCTCGTCGTTCGTGAAGCAGTGCTTCACGTCAGCTCCATCTTGTCGATGGGGCTGAGCACTCCTCGCCCACCGCGATTGAGGACGTGGGTGTAGATCATGGTGGTCTTGACGTCGGCATGGCCCAGCAGTTCCTGCACCGTGCGGATGTCGTAGCCGCCCTCCAGCAAACAAGTTGCGAAACTATGGCGCAAGGTATGTGGAGTGGCCGGCTTGTCGATGCCGGCGGCGCGCACCGCCGTCTTGATCGCGCGCTGCACGCACTGATCCTGCACGTGATGGCGGCGCACCTGGCCCGAGCGCGGATCAACCGACAACGCGGCCGAGGGAAACACGTACTGCCACATCCATTCCCGGCCCGCCGCCGGATACTTGCGATCCAGCGCGTAGGGCAGATACACCTCGCCATGGCCGGCGGCCAGATCCTGCCGATGCAGTTCGCGTATCCGCTCAAGGTGCTCGCGCAAGGCGGGCACCAGGCTGGTTGGCAGCATCGTCACCCGATCCTTGGCGCCCTTGCCGTCCCGAACCAGGATTTCGCCGCGCTCGAAAATCACATCCTTCACCCGCAAGCGCAGACATTCCATGATGCGCAGGCCAGTGCCATAAAGCAGCCGGGCGATCAGGCCGTGGCTACCCTCCAGCCTGGCCAGAACAGAATGAACCTCGGCGCCGGTCAGCACCACCGGCAACCGCTTGGGAGTCTTGGCCGCCTCAACATCGTCGAGCCAAGGCAACTCGACTTCAAGTACTTCGCGATAAAGGAACAACAGCGCACTCTTCGCCTGGTTCTGGGTCGAGGCCGCGACCCGGCCCGCCACGGCGAGATGGGTCAGGAATTCCTGCACCTCGGTCGCCCCCATGTCCCGCGGGTGGCGCTTGCCAAAATGCCGGATAAATCGTTTAATCCAATCCACGTAAGCCTGCTCGGTGCGAATGCTGTAATGCTTGAAGCGAATTCGCCCGCGCACCTGCTCCAAAAGACGTGGCGCCGACCCCGGCTCAGCGTGTGATGGAATTGAAGACATTTTAGGCTCCACTAAATTTCAGCAAGGCACTGATGAAGTTCAGAATAGCACGGATTGCTGGTTTTATATACAGCCTATTTGATGGGTTGTTTTCCGTCATGATGGAAAGCATTCCGTCATTTAGGTGCCACACTTAACGTTAGGCATCTATGAACTGGCACGCGCTCATTGCGAATACCGCGGGGGTCGGAGCTGTCGCATTCGTCTGGTGGTTTGGACTTTCCAAGGCCAACGGGCCTCTCCCGGCAGACTTCACGATTCAGCTTGTGATCTGGAGCATCTTGTATGGCGGGGGGTTCTTTCTGTACGGGTTTTCTTCAGCAAAGTCCGAGGCGAGTTCGCCATGGCTTCGCTACGGATGCGCAGGGCTATTGCTCATACCATTTGGATTCGGCCTCGTCTTCGTATTCGGGGGCCGTTGGCTTGCCGTCATTGGCGGAACCATAGCGGCGGCAAGTCTTTTCCTTATCAACTCTATTCCAACGAACCGTCGCAATGCCTAACCCATCCATCAACACGGACGCGGGCGATGAAGCCGCGCCAGCCGGTTATGTTAGACGTTAGACGGCGAATGAGCCGCTGCACCGTATCAGAGGAGGAAACATGAGCACTAGTCGTTCTGAACTTGAGCGAATAGCACAAAGTGACGCCGATCCACAAGTTCGGATTGCGGCAGTGCAGCGACTCTCACCTAATGACAGTAGGTCGGAGCTGGAACGCATAGCGCGATCTGACTCAGACCCTCGCGTCCGAATTGCGGCGGTCCAGCAATTGCAGCCTACGGCTCGCTCCGCAGGGCCAACAGTAGCCTATTGCGCGTGGTGCGGAGCGATCCCAGGCAACATCTCGAATTGCCCGTGCGGCCGAAACGGAGTACACAATTTTAGAGAAGGTAGCGGCCCAGTCTATTGCGCTTGGTGCGGTGCGACGCCCGGCGAGCCGACCAAATGCCCTCGCGGCCAGGCAGGTGTTCACAATTTCAAGGCGGGATAACATGGCAGAGTCGCCGTCTAACCCTGCGGTCGACCCCGTTCGCTTCGCTCTCTGGACGCTGCGCGATGAAGCCGCGCAGCGCCGGTCACCTTGAACGTTCGGCATCAGGGAGCCCCCAGTGAATTCAACAGTGTTCTGGACGGTGGTGACCGGCGTTATCACATTTGTGGTCGGTCAGCTAATCGTCAAGCTCGTAATCGAGCCGGTTCAGGAGCTTAAACGAACCATTGGGCAAATATCCCATTCGCTCATCGAGCATGCGAACGTCTATCAGAATCCAGGCCTTCGTTCTGAAGAAATACAATCGGAAACGTCGACTCACCTGCGACGACTGTCTTCTCAGCTTCAGGCGCATCTATATCTTGTTCCCGCATACTCAATTACGGCTTGGGTATTTCGCCTGCCATCGAAGGGCGCGCTCCTTGAAGCCTCGAAGTGCCTTATCGGCCTTTCCAATAGCGTGTTCAGGGACTCTGGGAACGCAATGGAGTACAACTTTAGGCGCGCTGAAAAAATCGCTGACTCGCTTGGTATCTATGTGGCCGAAGGCGACAGATGGCCCAAGGAGTGAGATAGATGCCGAACCCATCATTCCACCGGACGCTGCGCGATGAAGCCGCGCAGCGCCGGTGAATTCAAACGTTGGGCATCATGAGTCATCCACCTCACGCGGCAGCACCCAGATGCAATCACCTTCCGTTGAGTAGCAGGCGTAGAACAACCAGCCAGCCGCCTCAAGGGCTTCCGCGCTCATCGTGGCGTCTTCCGGTTCGACGTACTGCGCATAGTCACCACAGCCTTCCAGGTATTCCCTGGAAAACGCTATCGCCATGTCCGCTGTCGAAAACAGGTGTGCTTCCGTGTCCGTGTGCCGGCCGTCAATCATCGCTACGTAAATCGTCATTGCCGTTCCTTTCTTCGTTTCAGGCCGTGAGGCCCAACCCACGCTTCGAGCGGACTGGCGCGATAAACCTTGCGCCAGCCCCTCAAGCTATACGTTATGCCTTACTTTCGATGCGCGTATTGCAGCTCCCGTGTAGCCGAAAACATATCCTGAATAGAGTAACGCAGTAAATGACAGGAGCAATTGCCAATGGGCGCTGATGAACTCCAACGTTTGGCTAGCATCCTCCGTTGGGTCGGCTTGATCGTTACGGCTTTGGGTGTCGTCCTTACGTTCGGTAGCCACTACATCGCGGACAAATTGCTCGTCGTTCAACGCGCCGACAAAATTCAAGCGCAAGAGCGACTCAAGACTACGGAAATCGAACTCGAACAAACAAAGCTCAAGACCGCAGAACTGACCAAGCGCCTCGCGCCCAGAACTCTCACTACCGAGCAACGTGACCGATTCATTACCTTTCTCGGTAAAACCGCTAAAGGCCCGGTTGCGGTTGAGCACTCGGGACTGGTGGCCGAAACCATCACTTTCACGGAAGAAATACGGGCGCTGCTTGAAGCATCTGGCTTTACCATTTCCGCCTATAACATGCCGCTCGGGTACATGATAAAAGCGCCGGAGCCATGGTTTGTAGCCATCATCATTGGTTCCGGAAAGCCGCCCCCCTACGCCGAACGCCTCTTGCTCGCATTCAAGGAAATTGACATTGATGCCATTGTCACGGACGGAAAAGACATCGCAAGTCCAGGCGAAGTTAAAGTGTATGTTGGCGCTAAGTAGCACCGCAAGGCATAACATGGCGCTCAACCTCGCTCCCTTCGGTCGCTGGACGCTGCGCGATGAAGCCGCGCAGCGCCGGTTAGCTCTACGTTGGGGGCTTTGCTTGAGCGCGAAAATTCCCCGCACTCATCGCCACCGCAAACACCCGGTTGCTTCCATCTTCCTTGGTCGCATTCCTCGCCCTCGTCAGATATGCCGCCAACAAAAACAGGAGGGTGTCTCACGCACCAACCTTCATCGTCAACCCAATGCCCTGACTCACGCGGCCCCGGCTCATACGCTGGCCGGAAGAACGTACAGAAAACGCACTTCCCTTCGTAGTCGCGTATTGTGGCGTCATCAATAATCGCCCCCAACCCGGCGCTCAACGCGGACGCTGCGCCCGTGGTCGTCTCGGCGGTTTTCGTGTTCTCATCGCTCATGGCTTCGTTTCCCTTTCGTGGCGCGCAGCGCCGGTTAGCTCTACGTTATGCGTCCTCGAGGAGGTCAATGAGATGAGAGAGACTCGTATTGTGGCGTTTGCGTTATCACTGTGCTTGGCCGGTTGCCTCAGCGTCGCACCGTCTCAAAGAGATACTCCGATCGATCAGGTACCAATGTACGGCAGCATGAACCGAAGTGCTTACCCGGACCTAAAGGCTGCTGATGACTCTTTCATTGAGAGCGTTATGAGAGAGTTTGGCAGCCGAGAGAAAGCGAGCGACAATTTTGCAAACTATGCATTTGATTTGTACCGCAAAGACGACCTAGCGCGCGCGATGGCGCGGTTCAACCAAGCTTGGCTGCTCAATCCAAGTAATCCACAAGTGTTTTGGGGATTCGCCTCTGTACTTCATGATCGCGGCGACTATTGTCAAGCGGCGACCATGATGGACAGAGCAATCGAGCTTGGGGTTTCCCCGGTCAAAGGATTTCTTGCCGATGCAGGATTTATTACGAGCCGCTGCGCTCTCGCGAATACGACATTGCCACCCGCTGAGCGGAAGCGAATTCTCGACAGATCCGAGGAACTGTTTGCGCGCAGCGAGCGAGAAGATCCAAACAAGACGTACGTCTACGGCACGTGGGCCAAAGCCTATCGCGATCAAGAACGATATTCCGAGGCTTGGCAAATGGTCGCAAAGCAAAGAAATGTAGGGGGAAAGCCTGACGAGAAGTTCTTGTCTATCTTGCGGTCCCGCTTTCCAGAGCCTGTTCTGAAATGACGCATAACCCGGCGTTGCAGGGGAGCTGCGCAATAAGACCTGCGCAGCCCCCTGAACTTGAACGTTGGGCCTCATTCCCCGCGCTCGTATCCATCTTCAGACGTATCGCTCCCACCATCGCCCCCGTCTGCACCGGGCAAACTAAGCCCCGCCAAAATAAGCAGCCGGTCCTGTCCGTCGCTTGCCCTCAAACTGCATTGCGATCCACAAAACAGGCGCACGCCAATCTTGTCGGCATCTCGACAGGCCGCTTCAAAACGCTTGGCGAGTGCGGCAACCGCCTTCGGGGAAATCCCGGCCTTATCACACTCACGTTCATTCACGAATGCCATTTCAAGCCCCCTCGCGTTGAGGCCCAACAGGGCCATCGACACGGACGCCCGGCGATGAAGCCGCCGTGCGCCGGTCATGTTCGACGTTATGCGTCATAGTCGCCTTCTTCTCGCGTTGAGCCTCTGGACCGTATGTCTGCTCGCGCAGGCCCAGGTTTCTCTTACCGGAAAGCCCAATTCTTGGCCCGCACCTGACCTAAGCTTAGGTACCGCATGTCCTAATGTATCGGGTACCTATCAGGCCCACGCGATTGACGTAAAGGTGCAGGACAAGGCGAAGAACGAATCACTTGGCATTCTGGTTTTTCTATACACGCCCGGCCGACTGAACGTGCCGTCCTGGATGTGGCGAGACACATCAGAAGTTGAGATTCGCTACGTCCAAGAAGAAGGAGTGACTGTAATCGCCCGCGATCAAAGCCGATCTAGAGAAACAGCACGACAACTTTCACCTAGCGAGTTGGAGTGTTCAGGTGGAGTCATGCGCCTTACTTGGAAGCACGGAGGCCATACCGAAGGCGTTTCACACAACACCGTTAGCTATCTGGAACTGTATCGCACCGGCTCTAACGCGCTCGTTGTCTCCGACAATCTGACCGATCATGCTTCTACGCTTCTTGTCATTTCATCCACCACCGAGCGTCATGATTGGTATCTGTTCCCGCAGGTGTCAAAACCATGACGCATAACCCGGCGCTCGAGGGGAGCTGCGCGATAAGACCTGCGCAGCCCCCTCAGCTTGGACGTTAGATATCAATCGATCCGAATCTCTTGTCATGCTCGAACGTGAAGACCAACTGCGCATCGAACAAAATGTCCGGCGTACCGCCATGTCCAGTGCATTGCGCAAAATTTATGCTCTGGTTCAGAGAGCCGAAGGCGAACAAAGAATTGAGCGTGCCGCAACGATCGTAGCGGTTGTCTTGCTGGTATCCATTTCTGCTCTCGCACTTTTTTGGTTCTTGCTTTCAAGTCGCCCTCGTGCGCCACTTGTTATAGGTGGGCCTTCTGCTCCAGTCGTAACTCGCTTTACGCCATACGTAGCTGCTTGGGCTCAACGAGTCGAAGCCCAAGCGCGCACCAGTTGCACCGATTTCCTTTCAACAGCAAACCCGCGCGCCACGGTCGTCTTGACATCCACGATAAAGAGCGACGGAACGCTTGCGAGCGTCACGATCCTGCGTAGTTCGCAAATTGAAGGCCTGGATAAAGCAGCCATTAACCACGTTGTGACTGCCGCACCTTTTGTGGCATTTCCGCCCGCACTCAAAGTGGATACTGATATCCTAGAAATCACGAGGGAATTTCAGTACCACTTTGCGCCATGCACAGGGTCATGACATCTAACTCGTCGGTCAACGCGGACGCTGCGCGATGAAGCCGCGCAGCGCCGGTTACCTAGGACGTTATGCCTCATAGGAAGCCTCGCACATGGAAACAACGCTATACGATGGCAAAGGCCATCCAGTCGCCTACATCGCAGATGATGGTGAAAACAGTATCTATCTCTGGATTGGCCACGCTGTCGCATACATTGATGGCGAAAACCTTTATGGCTGGAACGGCCATCACTTGGGGTGGTTCGCTGGTGGCGTCATTTATGACCTGCACGGCCTACGCGTTGGTTCCATAGGAGAGAAGTGCCCCTATGCGCTCTACGCACAGCCAGCGAAGTATGCAAAGTACGCCAAGTACGGAAAGTACGGTCGGTATGGCGCATACGGTCGTCCTGGCTTCAGCGGAAGCTACAGTGATGTTCCGCTCGAAGACTTTCTTAAGGGGGGCGCCGTTGGTCAAATCTAAGAGGCATAACCCTACGGTCGACCTCGCTCCCTTCGGTCGCTGGACGCTGCGCGATAAAGCCGCGCAGCGCCGGTCACCTACACGTTGGGCCTCTGAATGATCCTAATTGCTTGCGCCATTGCAATAATCGCTTCCTTTCTTATCGGACTGTTTGTGAGGTGGGGTGCCCGATCCGCTTCCCGTAATTTG
>JAUSCI010000051.1 GCA_030651305.1 Sulfuritalea sp.
TCGAGGCCGAGGTTGAACTGGTCTTCCCAGCGGAACTCGAAGCGCGCCTTGGACAGGGCGTTGTCGCGCACCTGCGCGCCGGGGTGGCCCTTGGCCAGGTCGGCGGCGTGGGCGGCGATCTTGTAGGCCATGATGCCGTCCTTGACGTCGTTCTTGTCGGGCAGGCCGAGGTGTTCCTTCGGCGTCACGTAGCAGAGCATTGCCGTGCCGTACCAGCCGATCATCGCCGCGCCGATGGCGCTGGTGATGTGGTCGTAGCCCGGCGCGATGTCGGTGGTCAATGGCCCGAGCGTGTAGAAGGGAGCTTCGCCGCAGAGGCGCAGTTGCTCGTCCATGTTGAACTTGATCATGTGCATCGGCACGTGGCCGGGGCCTTCGATCATCACCTGCACGTCGTGCTTCCAGGCGATCTTGGTGAGCTCGCCCAGGGTTTCCAGTTCGCCCATTTGCGCCGCGTCGTTGGCGTCGTAGATCGAGCCGGGACGCAGGCCGTCGCCGAGGCTGAAAGCGACGTCGTAGGCCTTCATGATTTCGCAGATGTCCTCGAAATGCGTGTAGAGGAAGTTTTCCTTGTGGTGCGACAGACACCACTTGGCGAGGATGGAGCCGCCGCGGCTGACGATGCCGGTCATCCGCTTGGCCGTCATCGGCACATAGCGCAATAGCACGCCGGCATGGATGGTGAAGTAATCGACGCCCTGCTCGGCCTGCTCGATCAGCGTGTCCCTGAAGATTTCCCAGGTCAGATCCTCGGCACGGCCTGAGACCTTTTCCAGCGCCTGGTAGATCGGCACGGTGCCGATCGCGACGGGTGAATTGCGCACGATCCATTCGCGGGTCTCGTGGATGTTTTTGCCCGTCGACAGGTCCATCACCGTGTCGCCGCCCCACCTGATGGCCCAGGTCATCTTGTCGACTTCGTCCTGGATGGTCGAGGCGAGCGGCGAGTTGCCGATGTTGCAGTTGATCTTGGTGAGGAAGTTGCGGCCGATGATCATCGGCTCGGACTCGGGATGATTGAGGTTGTTGGGGATGATGGCTCGACCGCGGGCGATTTCGTCGCGGACGAACTCGGCGGTGATCACGCGCGGGATCGAGGCGCCGAAGCTCTGGCCCGGGTGCTGGCTGCGCAGCAGGTCGTCCAGCCCGTCGAGTTTCTGGTTTTCGCGGATGGCGACGTATTCCATTTCCGGCGTGATGATTCCCTTGCGGGCGTAGTGCATCTGGGAAACATTCTTGCCGGGCAGCGCGCGGCGCGGCTTGCGTGCAAGGTCGAAGCGCAGGCCCGCCAGTTCCGCATTCCTGTTGGCAGAAGCGGCACGCTGGCGACCATACTCGGAAGAAAGGTCGGGCAGTTCTTCGGTGTCGCCGCGTTCGGCGATCCAGCCGGCACGCAGCGCTGGCAGGCCGCGGCGGATGTCGATGGCGGCGGTCGGATCGGTGTAAAGCCCGGAGCAGTCGTAGACGGTGATCGGCGGATTGGGAATGTCGCCGGTCGGGCTCTGGGCGATTTCACGCATGGGTACGCGGATGTCCGGGCGGCTGCCGCTGACATAGACCTTGCGCGAGTTGGGCAGGGGGGCGATGGCGGCCGCATCTACGTGGGCGTCGGCAGCGATGAAATGTTCATTGGCATTCATGGGGCAAACTCGATTCTGTTGGGGGGTGGGGCAGGGGCTTGAAACTACTGGAAAGGCCGGTCGAATGCAACCCGTAGCGGAGGAAGGGCACTCGCGCCGGATTGCGTTGAATTGCGTCGAACCTAGCCGGCGTAGCCGATTTTCTTCAGCTCGGCGTGGATCTTCTCGCCGAGCAAAGCGTGGCCGGCGGCATTCGGGTGCAACTGGTCGCCCTTCAGGGCAGTGTCGGAAAGCACTTCGGGCAGGGCGTCCTTGATCAACGGCACTTTCTTGTCCTTGGCCACCTCGGCGTAGAAATCGGCGGGCGACAGACTGCTGAAGACGGCGCCGGCGATGCTGGGTTTCGGTGTCGCCAGCAAGACTGCCTTGGCGCCGCGCGTCTTGACCAAATCCAGCATGCTGCCCAGGTTGGCGACGGTTTGTCCTTGCGGCATCTTGCGCAGCATGTCGTTGCCGCCCAGGCTCACCAGCACCAGTTGCGGCTGGTGCTCGTCAAGCAGGGCCTGCAGACGGTCGAGGGCTTGGGTGCTGGTGTTGCCGCTGACGCCGGCGTTGATCACCACCCAGCCGGTTTTCTGCGCCAGCAGCGTCGGCCAGTCTTCGCCGGGTTTTACTCCGTGGGGCGCGGTCAGGCTGTCGCCCAGCGCCAGTACCTTGCTCCCCGCCGGCAAGGCAACCTCCTTCTGTGTACCGCCGCAAGCGACAACCAGCAGCAGGGCGAGCAGGGCGAGAAAGCCGCGAGCGATCCGGGTCGGCGTGTGCATGGCGTTACGACTGGCCGAAGACTTCATTCAACTGCCGCGCGACGCGGATGAAAGTGGTGCGCTTCGACAACTCCCGCAGCTTGTGCGCGCCGACATAGGTGCAGGCCGATCGCACCCCGCCGAGAATCTCCTGCACGGTATCCGCGACCGGTCCGCGGTAGTCGAGCAGCACCTCCTTGCCCTCCGAGGCGCGATAGTTGGCGACGCCGCCCGAGTGCTTGTCCATTGCCGTGCGCGAACTCATGCCGTAGAAGCGCACCTTGCGCGTGCCGTCAATCTCGGCGACTTCGCCCATGCATTCGTCGTGGCCGGCCAGCATGCCGCCGAGCATGATGAAATCGGCGCCGCCGCCGAAGGCCTTGGCCAGATCCCCCGGCGAGGTGCAGCCACCATCGGCGCAGATCAAGCCGCCCAAACCGTGGGCGGCGTCGGCGCACTCGATGATGGCCGAGAGCTGGGGATAGCCGATGCCGGTCATCTTGCGCGTGGTGCACACCGAGCCGGGGCCGATGCCGACCTTGACGATGTCGGCGCCGTCGAGAATCAGCTCTTCAGCCATTTCACCGGTCACGATGTTGCCGGCCATGATGGTGATCTGCGGCCAGGCGTCGCGCAGACGATGGAGAAAATCGACGAAGGACTTGGTGTAGCCGTTGGCGACATCGACGCAGACATGAGCAATGGCGTCGCCGGCCTGCTGCTTGACCCGGCAGAACTTCTCGTAATCCTCCCGGGTGATGCCCATCGAATAGAACACCGTCGAGGCTTCCGACAATACCCGGAAAAAATCTATCAGTTGGCGCTCCTCGTAGTGCTTGTGCAGCGCCGTCGATAGCTGATGTTTGCTCAGAACCGCGGCCATTTCGAAGGTGCCGACGGTATCCATGTTGGCGGCGATGATCGGCACGCCCTGATAGCTGCGTCCGGAATGGCGGAACACGAACTGACGCGAGATATCGACTTCCGAGCGCGATGTCAGCGTCGAGCGCTTGGGCCGTATGAGGACGTCCTGAAAATCCAGCTTGAGTTCTTCTTCGATACGCATTCCGGCTTCCTTCGTCGAATGTCGATACAGCGGTCAATTTATCCGGCGATCAGCAGATCGACGAGCTCGCTCAATTCCGAAATCATGTGGTCGGGCGGAATGTCTGCAAAGGCGGCTTCGTCACACTCTCCGCCGCGGATGATGGCCACGGGAACTGCTGCCGCCCGGGCGCCAAACACGTCCGCGCGGCTGTCGCCGACGAAAAGCACCTGACCCGCCGCCAGTTGCCAATGAGAGAGGGTGCGCAAGATACCCTCCGCCCTCGGTTTCATGTAAGTCACATCGTCGCGGGCGATTACCGGCAGCAAGCATCCGCCGAAATCGAAACGCTCCAGAGCACCGCTGAGCGCCCCCCGCCCGACGTTGCTGACCATGCCTACGCGCAAGCCTTCACTCACCAGCTGGCCCAGCAGTTCAGCTGCGCCCGGCCGCGGCGCCCATCGGGTCAGCGCGTCAAAATCCCAGCGATCGTAAATGGGGCCAAGCGCCTGATGCAATTCGGTCATGCGCCCCTGCGGTGCGAGCGTGTCGGCGGCGGCGTTCCACATGGTGGCGTAGTTGCCCCGGGCAAACTCGTCGCCCGCGAAGCCGAGCCGGGCAAAGGCCGAACGCAACTCGGCTTCCGCTGGTTCCAGCTGCCACTGGAAATTGACCAGCGTACCCTCGAAGTCAAAAATGACCGCCGCGTAAGCGTTGCTCGGTGCAGGACATACAGGTTTCGACCGCATGGGAGAAGTATCTTCCGTGTCGGCGCCCTGGTCAAACGCCAATCCTTGCCGGATTCCGTCCGCGCTGCGGCTATGGCCATGAACGGAACTGTATTTGTCGTCTGGCCGACGAATCAGCCGTCAGCCTTTGCCAAACGCCACATTAAACACAGGCTTGACGGCAGGCTTGGTATCTATATACTGACTGACCGGTCAGTAATTAAACGCTATCCAATGGAAGCTCTCACCCATCCCCGCCAACGCCGCAAAGAAGCGCGTCCCGCCGAGCTCATGGCGGCGGCGCTGGAGCTTTTCGTCGAAAAGGGCTTCGCCGGCACCCGGCTGGAAGACGTCGCGGCGCGCGCCGGCGTGTCGAAGGGAACGCTGTATCTCTATTTCGACAGCAAGGAAGCGCTGTTCAAGGCCGTGATCCAGGAAGGCATCGTACCCATCCTGGACCAGGGCGCCGGCCTGGTGGACAGCTTCGAAGGCCGCGCATCCGACCTGCTGCGCGCCTTGATTCTCGAATGGTGGCAACGCATCGGCAGCACGCATCTGGCCGGCGTGCCCAAGCTGATGATCAGCGAGGCCGGCAATTTTCCCGAACTTGCCACCTACTACCACGATACGGTAATCGTGCGCGGCCGCGACTTGATGCGGCGCACACTGCAGCGGGGCATCGCCTCCGGCGAGTTTCGTGCGGTCGATGTCGAAACCGCGATCGACGTGATCTTCGCCCCGGTGCTGATGCTGCTGATCTGGCGCTACTCGCTGGGCGCCTGTTGCGGCACGGCGCACGATCCGCTGGTCTATCTGAACACCCACCTCGATCTGGCCCTGCGCGGGCTGGCGATGCCGGCCGCATCCGGCAAACGGAGAACATCAAAGTGAAATCCGCCGCATTGCTTGCCTTGAGTCTGTCGCTGTTGCTGGTGGCCTGCGGCGAGAAGCCGGCCGCGGCGCCGCCGGCCGCGACCGTCCCGCTTGCCGTCGGCATCGTCCGCTACGCCGAACTGGGCTTCCACCCCGAACGCGAGGCGCCGGCGACGGTGCTGGGAAAGAACGAAGCCCGCCTCGCTGCCGAGTCCTCCGCGCGAATCGTGACGATCGCGGTCGATAGCGGCGACGCAGTCAAGGCCGGGCAGGTGCTGGTGCGGCTCGATGCCAGGGACGCCGAGCTGGCGCTGGCGCGCGCCGAGGCCGGGTTGGCGCAGAGTGCGGCACGCCAGGCGCAGGCCGCGGCGCAAACGGCTCGGGCGCGCTCGCTGAAAGAGAAGAACTTCATTTCCGCCGAAGCCCTGACCCTGCGCGAGACCGAGTTGACGGCAGCCCAGGCCGATGTGCAGTCGGCGCGCGCCAACCGGGATTCGGCGCGGCGCGGCGTCGACAAATGCACCATCACCGCACCTTTCAGCGGCATCGTGCGCGCACGCGCCGCCCAGGTCGGCGAACTCGCCGCGCCCGGCACGCCCTTGCTGACGCTGGCCGATACCAGTGATCTGCAGGTGGTGGCCCAGGTCCAGGCGCGCGACGCTGACGGGCTGACCGCCGCTGCCAAAGTCGAGTTCGCCGCCGCCGGGCAGATCCATGCCTTGAGCTTGCTGCGCATCTCGGGCGCGATCAGTCGCGAGGCACGCACCGTCGAGGCGCGCTATCACGTCACCGGCGGCCCGGCACCGGCGCCCGGAACCGAGGGCCGGCTGGTCTGGCGCGACCCGCGTCCGCATATTCCGGCCGACTACATCCTGCGCCGCAACGGGCGTTACGGCGTGTTCGTGCTCGACGGCGGCAAGGCGAGCTTCCGCGAACTGCCGCAGGCCCAGGAGGGGCGTCCCGCCAGCGCCGACTTTCCGCCCGAAGCGCGCATCGTCACGCGCGGCCGCCATGCCCTGCAGGACGGCATGAGCGTAAGCCTCGACGCCGCCAAGCCGGACACGAAGTGAACTTCTACTCCCGCCTGATCCAGAACCATCCGCTGGCCAACATCGCCTTCGCGGTGGTGCTGGTCATGGGTGCGCTGGCCTACCTGGCCATGCCGCGCGAACAGGACCCGGAAATCAACTTCAACTGGGTGATGGTCACCGACGTGCTGCCCGGCGCCTCCGCCGAGGATGTCGAGACGCGCGTGACCAAGCCCCTGGAGGACGCGATCAAGGGCGTCGCCGACATCCGCTTCGTGATGTCGTCTTCGCGCGAAAACATCGCGTCCATCCTGGTCCGCTTCCGCGACATCGATGAGCGTGTCTTCGACAAGCGCATCAACGACCTGCGCCGCGAAATCCAGAACAAGGCCAAGAGCGAGTTGCCGGTCGAGGCCAAGGATCCGCGGGTGCTGGAAATCACCACCTCGAACGGATTTCCAACCGCCATGGTGCTGGTCACCGGGCAGGCCGCCGACGAACTGCTGCGTTCGCGGTCCCGCCAGTTCAAGGAAGACCTCGAGCGCATTGTCGGCGTGGACCAGGTGTTCGCCACGGGCATGCGCGATCCGGAGCTGCAGGTCGAGTTCGATCCGGTCGCGCTGGCCAACCGGGGACTCACCGCCACCGACGTTTCCGACAACGTCATGGCCTGGTTCCGCGACACGTTCGCCGGCAAGGTCGAGACCACGGGCGGGCAGGATCGCACGGCGTGGCTGGTGCGCGTCGTCGGCCAGAGTGCCGACCCCGACGTGATCGCCCGCATTCCGGTCAGCAATTCCACACGGAAGGAACCGGTTCCGCTGGGCAACGTCGCCGAGGTCTCGCGCGGCCGCGCCAAGGCCGGCAGCCTGGCCAGTTTCCAGGGCAAGGGCGCGGTGATCCTGGCCGTGACCAAGAAGAGTCGCACCAACACGCTGCAATTGATCGAGCGGCTCAATACCTACATCGCCGAGCAGAACCCGCGCTTCGCCAGTGACGGCGTGCAGCTGCAACTGCTCGACGACCAGACCGTGCCGACGCGCGAGGCCATTTCGACCATGGAGAAAAATGCGCTGCAGGGTCTGGCGCTGGTGCTGGCGATCTGCTGGCTGTTTCTCGGCACGCGCATCGCGATCCTGGTCTCGCTGGGTATTCCCTTCGCGCTGGCCGGGACTTTCGCCATCCTCCATGCACTGGGCTACACGCTGAACATTTCGGTGCTGCTCGGCGTGGTCATCGTGCTCGGCATGCTGGTCGACGATGCCGTGGTGGTGGTCGAGACCATCTACTACCGCATGCAGCGCGGCGAGCCGGTGCATACGGCGGCCATCGAGGGCGTGCGTGAGGTTTTTGCGCCGGTGACGGCCTCGGTGCTGACCACTATCGCCGCTTTCCTGCCGCTGATGCTGCTGCCCGGCATCGTTGGCAAGTTCATGTTCGTGATTCCCTTCGTCGTCACCCTGGGCTTGACCATCAGCCTGATCGAGGCCTACTGGATGCTGCCGGCGCACATGGCGGTGATGGCGCCCAAGCCCGGCGACGGCCACCTCAACACCTGGCGCGACCGCTTCAACCACTTCCTGCGCGTCAAGTATTCGCGCTGGCTGCTGTGGGTCATGCGCCGGCCCAAGCGCTCGCTGCTGATCGCCGCCGCGCTGATGCTGGGTGCGGTGGCGGCGGTGGGTGTGGGCCTGGTGCGAATCCAGTTCTTCGCCTTCGATCCGATCCGGCTGTTCTACGTCAACGTAGACATGCCGGCCGGCGCGCCGATCGAGCAGACGCTGGCCAACGCGGAGCGCCTCGAAGCCGTGGTGCGCAAGCACCTGCAGCCGGGTGAGGCGCGCAATCTGGCGGCCTACGCCGGCGTCAAGTTTTCCGACACCGAACCGCTCTACGGCGAGTCCTACGGCCAGGTCACGGTCTCGCTGAACCCCCGCAAGGGCGGCCGCGAAGTCGCCGAGATCGTCGAGGGCATGCGCGCCGACGTCGAGGCGACGCCGACGCCAGGCAAGATCACCTTCACCATGATTTCAGGCGGCCCGCCGCTGGCCAAGCCGGTCAAGGCGCGCGTTCGCAACGACGACCCGCAGGAACTGCGCGCGGCCGGCGATGCGCTGCTGGCCATCGTGCGCGCGGTGCCCGGCGCCAAGGACGTCGCCGACGACGACATTCCCGGTCGGCCCGAACTGGTGCTGGCGCTGGATCGCGGCGCCCTGCGCGCCTCCGGTCTCGATGCCGGCAAGGTGGCGCGCCTGCTGCGCCTGCATGCCGACGGCGAAATTGTGGCGATGATGCGCGACAAGGGCGAGAAGGTCGAACTGCGGGTGCGGGCGAAACATGGATCGGGCGACGGCAAGTTCGCCGGCACGGTCGGCGCCGACATCACGCGCCTGCTCGACGATCCGATCGCACTTCCCGGTGTGGCAAATTCGGGCGGCAGCACCACGCTGCGCGCCCTGGTGACCGAGGAGACGCGGATCGGCAAGGGCGTCATCAAGCACTACAACCTGCGCCGCGCGATAACGGTCGAAGCCGACCTCGACAAGAGCGTGACCGATACCGTGGCGGCCAACCGCATCATTGCCGCCGAGTGGAAGAAACTCGCCAAGACATTTCCCAATACCGACATCGACTTCTCCGGCGAGCTCGACGACATCCAGGAAAGCCTCGACGCCATGGGCGTGCTGTTCCTGATGGGCGTGGGCCTGATCTACCTGATCCTCGCCGCCCAGTTCAGGAGCTACATGCAGCCCATGCTGATCCTGGTTACCGTGCCGCTGGCCTTCACCGGCGTGATCCTCGGCTTGCTGGTGGCGCGCATTCCGCTGTCGCTCTACACGCTCTACGGTGTCATCGCGCTGACCGGCATCGCGGTGAATTCGGCCATCGTGCTGATCGACGCCGCCAACGAGCGCCTGGCTGCCGGCATGGGCGTGCTGCATGCCGCCGTGTATGCCGCGCGGCGACGCGTGGTGCCGATCCTGATCACCTCGGTGACCACCATCGGCGGCCTGTTTTCGCTGGCCGTGGGCTTGGGCGGCAAGTCGCTGCTGTGGGGCCCGGTGGCTGCCTCGATCGTCTGGGGGCTGGGTTTTTCGACGGTGCTCACGCTGTTCGTGGTGCCGCTTCTTTACTGGATGTTCATGCGCCGTTTTTCCGGAGTTGCCCGATGAAGAATCCCGCCGCCCTGGCCGTGCTGGCCTTGTTCCTTGTCGCCTGCAGCGAGGCGCCACCACCCGCCGTCGCACCCAGGCTGGTGCGCACCCTGATAGTCGGCGCTGGTGGTACGGCGAGTGAGGGTGCGCAACGGAGCTACAGCGGCGAAGTCCGCGCACGGATCGAAACCACGCTGGGCTTTCGCATTGCCGGCAAGATCGTCGAACGTCGCGTCGATGCCGGCACGCGGGTCAAGGCCGGCCAGGTGCTGGCGCGCATCGATGCGGCCGATGCGACACTGCAACTGACACAGGCCGAGGCGCAGCGGGCGCTGGCGGCAGCGGACCTGGCGCGCTACCGCGACCTCAAGGCGAAGAACTACATCAGCGCATCGGCCCTCGATGCCCGTGAAACAGCCTTCAAAGCCGCCGACGCACAGGCTCAGCTTTCGAAAAACCAGGCGGCCTACACCAGCCTCGTCGCGGACCGCGCCGGCGTAATCGGCCAGGTGCTGGCCGAGCCGGGGCAGGTGGTGAGCGCCGGGCAAGCCGTGTTCCGCCTGGCGCCGGATGGCGAGCGCGAGATTGCCATCGCCTTTCCCGAGGGCGAAGTCAGCGCCTTCAAGCTTGGGCAGGCGGCGGAGGTCAGCTTCTGGGCTGGCTCGGGCGCGGCGGCGAAACCGCTGGCCGGGCGGCTGCGCGAGATGTCGCCGGTGGCCGACCCGGTGACTCGCACCTATGCCGCGCGCGTCAGCCTCAAGGATGCGGATCCGCTGCTGCCACTGGGGATGACGGCGACCGTGCGCTTCCCCTCGGCGACACCAGGCGCGACGCTGCTGCTGGTGCCGCTGGCGGCAATTTTTCAGCAGGGCAATCAGCCGGCGGTGTGGAGAGTCGGCGCTGACAGCACGGTGAAGCTGCAGGCGGTCAGCGTGGCGGAATTCACCGACCGCGGGGCGGTGGTCGTTGCCGGCCTCACGGGAGGCGAGCAGATCGTCGCCGCCGGAGCTAACCTGCTCACGGCCGGTGAAAAGGTGCGCATTGCTACGTCCACCAAGGCAGCGGCGGGCAAATGAAGCAGCTCAATCTTTCCGAGTGGGCGCTGCGGCACCAGCAGATGGTGCTGTACCTCATGATCGTGTTCATGGTCGGCGGCGTGCTGGCGTTTCTCCAGCTGGGCCGCGCCGAGGACCCCGACTTCACCTTCAAGGTCATGGTGGTGCGCACCCTGTGGCCCGGGGCCAGCGCCCAGCAGGTGGAGCAGCAACTGACCGAGCGCATCGAAAAGAAGCTGGCCGAGACGCCCTGGGTGGATGTGCTGCGCACGGCTTCCAAGCCCGGCGAGTCGCTGACCATCGTCCTCCTCAAGGACTACACGCCGAAGACCGAGGTGCCGGAAGCCTGGCGCCAGGTGCGCAAGAAGCTCGACGACATTCGCCACACGCTGCCGCCGGGTGTGCAGGGACCGTTTCCCAACGACGAGTTCGGCGACGTGCAGATGAAGATCTTCGCCTTGACCGCGGGCGACAAGACCGGCTACGGCATGGGCGACCTGCGGCGCGAGGCCGATCGGCTGGCGCGCGAACTGCGGCGCGTGGAAGACGTGAAAAAAATCGAGCTGATCGGCGTCCAGGACGAAAAGATCTACATCGATGTCAGCCCGGCGCGCCTTGCCGCCATGGGCCTGGTGCCGACCCAGGTGTTCGACGCGCTGCAGCGGCAGAATGCCGTGGTGCCGGCCGGCCAGGTCGAAACCGCGACGGATCGCGTGCGCCTGCGCGTCACCGGTCCCTTCGACAGTGTGGACGCCTTGCGCGAAGCCACGCTTGCCGTCGGCGGCCGGGCCTTCCGGCTCGGCGACATCGCCCGCGTCACGCGCGGCCTCGTCGATCCGCCGCAACCGCGCATGCGCGTGGCGGGACGCGACGCGGTCGGGCTCGGCATTGTCATGGCCCGCGGCGGCAACGTCATCGCACTCGGCGAAAACCTCGAGAAGACGATGGACCGGCTCAAGCAGAATCTGCCGCTGGGCATCGACGTGCACGTGGTGGTGGATCAGCCGCAGATCGTCAAGACCTCGCTCAACCTGTTCGTCAGTACCCTCGGCGAAGCCATCGTCATCGTGTTGGCCGTGTCCTTCCTGTCGCTGGGCTGGCGCACCGGGACGGTGGTGGCGCTGTCGATTCCGCTGGTGCTGGCGATCACCTTTCTCGCCATGAAGGCTTTCGGCATCGACCTGCAGCGCATTTCGCTCGGCGCCCTGGTGATTTCGCTGGGCCTCCTGGTCGATGACGCCATCATCGCAGCGGAAATGATGGTGGTCAAAATGGAGCAGGGCTGGGACCGCTTCAAGGCAGCCACCTTCGCCTACACCTCGACCGCTTTCCCGATGCTGACCGGGACGCTGATCACGGCGGCCGGCTTTACCCCGGTCGGCTTCGCCAAGTCGGCGGCCGGCGAATACACCATCTCGATTTTCCAGGTGGTGACCATCTCCCTTCTGGTGTCGTGGATCGTTGCCGTGGTGTTTACGCCCTGGCTGGGCTACAAGCTGCTCGATCCCGCCAAGCTGCGTGCGATCGCCGAGAAGCATGGCGGCGACATCTACGAGTCGCCCTTCTATCGCCGCTTCCGGGCGCTGGTGGTGTGGTGCCTGCGCCATCGCTGGCTGGTGATTTTCGCCACGATCGCCATGTTCGTGCTGTCACTGGTGGCGTTCAACAAGGGCGTGCAGAAACAGTTCTTCCCGTCAGCCAGCCGGCCCGAAATCATGGTCGACATCTGGCTGCCGCAGGGCGCCTCGCTGCAGGCCACGGCGCGCGAGGTCAAGCGCGTCGAGGCGCTGCTGGAAAAGGATGAAGGCATCGCTTCCTGGTCGTCCTACATCGGCAACGGCGCGCCGCGCTTCGTGCTGTCGCTCGACCAGCAGTTGTTCGCCGACAATTTCGGGCAGATGCTCATCGTCGCCAAGGGACTCAAGGAGCGGGAAGAAGTCAAGAGCCGCCTGGAGGCGGCATTCAACGCGCCGGACGGTTCGTGGTCGCACCTGCGCCTGCGCGTGGTGCGCATGGAAAACGGGCCGCCGGTCGGCTACCCGGTGCAGTTCCGCATTTCCGGCGAGGATCTGGCCGCCTTGCGCGACGGCGCGGAAAGCATCGCGACCGTGATGCGGGCCCATCCCAACCTGCGCAATGTGAACTTCGACTGGAACGAGCGGATCAAAGCGGTGCGCGTCGAGATCGACCAGGACCGCGCCCGTGCGCTGGGCGTTTCCAGCCAGGACGTGGCGCTGACCCTGCAGGGCTGGCTGGTGGGTGCCACCGTGACCCAGTTCCGCGAGGACGACCAGTTGATCGACGTGGTCTGGCGTGCCGGCGCCGAGCGCGGCGCCGGTAACGCCGACGGAGGCGCGGCCGATCCGCGCACCCTGACACGCCTGCCTGACCTCGACATCGTTGCCGCCAGCGGGCGGCACATTCCGCTGGCGCAGGTGGCGCGACTGGTGCCGGTGCTCGAGGAAGGCCTGATCTGGCGCCGCGACCGCTTGCCGACCATCACCGTGCGCGCCGACATCGTCGGCAGCCTGCAGCCGCCGGCGGCTTCGGCACAGGTGGATCAGCAACTCGGGGCGCTGCGCTCGAATCTGCCGCCGGGTTTCCGCGTCGAAATCGGCGGCATGACCGAGGAGTCGTCGAAGAGCGAGAAGCCGATCATGGCGGTGGTGCCGCTGATGGTGGTCGGCGTGACGATCCTGCTCATGATCCAGTTGCAGAGCATCAGCCGCACGATCCTGGTGTTGCTCACGGCGCCGCTGGGCCTGATCGGCGTGACGCTGGCGCTGCTGGTACTGCAGGTACCCTACGGCTTCGTCGCCAACCTCGGCGTGATCGCCCTGATGGGCATGATTTTGCGCAACTCGGTGATCCTGGTCGACCAGATCGAACAGGACGAGGCGTCCGGCAAGAGCGAATGGGAGGCGATCGTGGGCTCGACCGTGCGCCGCTTCCGACCCATTACGTTGACGGCAGCCGCCGCGGTGCTGGCGATGATTCCGCTGACGCGACAGGTATTCTGGGGGCCGATGGCGGTGGCCATCATGGGCGGTCTGGTCGTCGCCACGGTGCTGACCTGCCTCTTTCTGCCAGCCCTGTATGCGGCGTGGTTCAGGGTCAAGGAGCCGGCCGCCGACTTGGCTGCGGCGTAGAATCCCACCCTTTCCAGCTTCGCTAGTATATTAGTGTGTGCTAATATATAAACCTTGGAGACATCATGAATATCGAACAAGCCCGTTTCAACATGATCGAACAGCAACTGCGCCCCGGGAAGGTGCTGAATCCGGACGTGCTCGAGGTGCTGTCCGTGGTCAAGCGCGAAGAGTTTGTGCCGCCGGCCCATCGGAGATTGGCCTTTGCCGACACGCAGATTCCGCTGGGAGGGGCCGCCGGCGCACGCATGTTTTCGCCGCGAATCGAAGCCCACGCCCTGCAGGCGCTGGCGATGAAAGCGCATGAAAGTGTATTCGAAGTCGGCGCCGGTTCCGGTTACATGGCGGCCTTGCTGGGCGCCCATGCCGATCGCGTATGGTCGATCGAGGTTGATCCGCAACTGGCCGTGATGGCTAGCGACAATCTGCGTCGGGCCGGGGTGAACAACGTTTCCGTCGAGGTCGGTAACGGCCTGGTCGGCTTGCCCGCTCACGCGCCTTACGATGTCATCATGGTTTCGGGCGCCGTCCCCGCGGTACCCCGGGCATTGCTCGACCAGCTCAAGCCGGGCGGGCGTCTGTTCGCCATCGAAGGTGCCGCTCCGGCCATGCAGGCGGTGTTGTATACCCGGGTGGGCCAGGATTTCCGGCGGGTAGCCGTATTCGAAACCGTGGTGGATTCCTTGCGCGACGCCGAACCGGCGCCGGCTTTCGTATTTTGAGCCCATGCGCCAGATGTCCGCGCTCGAACTCAAGGAATGGCTGGCCGATGCCCAGCGGACCAAGCCGGTACTGCTTGACGTACGCGAGCCCTGGGAGTTCGAAGCCTGCCGCATCGCCGGTTCGCAATCCATGCCGATGCGTGGCGTCCCTGCCCGCCATGGCGAACTGAAGCGGGACACGGATATTGTGATGATCTGCCATCACGGCGCGCGCAGCTTTCAGGCCGGAATGTTTCTGGAGCATATGGGTTTCACCAGCGTCATCAACCTGCAGGGCGGTGTTGCCGCCTGGGCGCGGGATGTTGATCCAGCAATGCCAACGTATTGATAGTGGAATAGAACGCGGAGTCCGTATGCGAAAAGTACTTCCCCTGATGATTGCCGGCTGTCTTTCTGCCGGCGGGTTTGTCGAACTTGCCCAAGGCGCCGACCTGATGACCGTGTATCGGGACGCCGTCGCCTACGATGCGCAATATGCATCGGCGCGCGCCGCGCTCGAGGCCGGACGCGAAAAACTGCCGCAGGGGAGAGCCGGCTTGTTGCCGACCGCCGGACTGTCCGGCAATACAACCTGGAATGACATTGACACTACACGGCGGGTGAGCGGCGCTACCGAAACCAACACTTCATACAACAGCAACGGTTGGACCGTGAGCCTCTCGCAACCGCTCTTCCGCTGGCAGAACTGGGTAGCCTACACGCAGTCGGAGCTTGCCGTGGCGCAAGCCGAAGCGCAGTTCGGACTGGCGCGGCAGGAGCTGATCGTGCGCGCCGCCCAAGCCTACTTCGACGTGCTGCTGGCGCAGGATACGCTGGCGACGGCACAGGCACAGAAAGTGGCGATCGCCGAACAGCTCGAATCGGCCAAGCGCAATTTCGAGGTCGGCACCGCAACCATCACCGACACCCATGAAGCCCAGGCGCGCTATGACCTGACCTACGCGCAGGAAATTGCCGCCGACAATGATCTGACCGTGAAACGACAGGTATTGCGCTCCGTCATCGGCAAGGAGCCGGAAGGCCTGAAGAACATCAAGCCCGGCGTGCAACTGGCCCGTCCGCAACCGGACGACATCAACAAATGGGTTGCAATGGCTGAGTCCGCGAGCGCGTCCGTGCAGATTTATCAGGCCCTGTACGAGATAGCGGTGCGGGAGATCGAAAAGCAGCGCGCCGGGCATTATCCGACTCTCGATCTGGTGGCGACCCGAGGCCGTAGTTCCGCTACCAACAGCACAACATTTGGCGTCGGCAGCGACAGCAATGCGAGCACTATCGGCCTCCAACTGGCGATCCCGATCTTCGCCGGCGGCGCGGTCGTTTCCAAGGATCGCGAAGCCGTTGCGCTGAAGGAAAAGGCCGGCGCCGATCTGGAAAATGCACGCCGCACTGCGGCGCTCAATGCCCGCCAGGCCTACCTCGGGGTGAGCTCCGGGCTGGCACAGGTAAAGGCTTATGAAGCGGCGTTGACGTCCTCGCAATCAGCGCTGGATTCGAACAAGCTGGGTTATGAAGTCGGTGTGCGCATCAACATCGATGTATTGAACGCGCAAAGCCAGCTCTTCGACACCCGCCAGAAGCTGGCCAAGGCCCGGCTGGACACGCTGGCGGCTTTGCTCAAGCTCAAGGCCGCGGCCGGCAGCCTGGGTGAAGACGACGTCGCGGCGATCAACGCCCTGCTGCAGTAAGGCAAAGTTTCTCCGCTGGATAATAGGCAGCGACAGGAGAGTTCCGATGCTGAATGAACAACTGGAGTACATCAGCCCGGAAGACTATCTGCGGCTGGAAGCGCAAAGCCCGGTGCGGCACGAATACGTGGCCGGCGGGATTTATGCGATGACCGGCGCCAGCCTGCGTCATAACATCATTGCCCTGAATCTTGCATCCGCCCTTCGCGCCCACCTCAAAGCATCGCCGTGCCGGGTTTTCATCGAGGGCGTCAAGCTGCATGTCGCGCGCGACAAAGCCTATTACTACCCCGATGTCATCGTCAGTTGCGATCCGCGTCTGCAATCCATCACCGGCGATTCGATGGCGATCGATCAACCCACCGTTCTGGTGGAGGTGCTGTCCACGTCGACCGAGGGTGTCGATCGCCGCGAAAAGTTCCTCGCCTACCGCAAGCTCGCCAGCCTCAAGGAATATGTGCTGGTCCAGCAGGACCGAATCGAGGTCGAGCTGTTCCGGCGGCAGGGCGACGTTGGTTGGGAGCACTGGGTATTCAGTGCGGGCGACGAGCTGTTGCTGGCCAGCCTGGATTTTCGCTGTTCGCTGAGTGACGTCTATGACGGCGGCGGACTTTGATGCGGTGACAGCGTTCAGGCGATCAGCGCCAGCGTTCGTTTCGTGGCGCCGCTATGTCGCTCGGCAAATGCCCGCCCGGCTGCACCCATCTGTTGTCGCTGCCCTGCATCCGACAGCAGAAATTCGACCCGATGCACCAGGTCAAGCGCATCGGTGATCGCCAGCGCCGCATTGCAGGCTATCGCTTCTCGTGCCGCTTCGGCAAAGTTCCGCGTTGACGGGCCGATCAGGATAGGCGTACCGCAGGCCGCCGCTTCGATCAGGTTCTGGCTGCCGAAATCAAGCAGGCTGCCGCCAATGAAGGCAAGGTCGGCTGACGCGTAGTAGGCACACATTTCGCCCATGCTGTCGCCGATCAGCACCGCCGTTGATGCTGCAATGGCTGCGCCGTCGCTACGCCGCTGCACCTGAAAGCCACGCTCGGTCGCCAGCCGCGTCACCTCGGCGAAGCGTTGCGGATGGCGCGGCACCAGCACCAGCAACGCTTCGCCGGCCCCGCAATTTTTCCACGCATCGAGGATCAGCGCTTCCTCGCCTTCGCGGGTGCTGGCCGCCAGCCAGACGGGGCGGCGGCCATGGCCGGCGCGAAGCTCGCGGCCCAGTGCAAGCTGTTCGGCCGGCGCCGCGATGTCGAACTTGATGTTGCCGGTGACAGTCACTTTTCGCGCGCCGAGCTTTTCGAGGCGCAGAGCGTCATCGGCCGACTGCGCACCAATGGCTGTCAGCCCGTGCAGCGCTTCCCGCGTCAACGCGGGAAATATCGCATAACGCCGCGCCGAGCGTTCCGACAGCCGGGCGTTGACCAAACTCAGCGGCACCTTCTCCCGCCGGCAGGCAGCAATCAGGTTCGGCCACAACTCCGTCTCCATGATGAGACCGAATTGCGGCCGGTAGTGGCGCAGAAAGCGCCGCATCGCCCAGGGTGTGTCGTAGGGAAGGTAAACGCGATCCACGCTGTCGCCAAACAGCGCTTCGGACGTCGCACGCCCGGTGGGGGTCATGTGGGTGAACAGGATGCGGTGGCCTGGATAACGCTCGCGCAAGGCTGCCACCAGCGGCTGCGCGGCGCGCGTTTCACCGACCGAGACAGCGTGCAGCCAGATAGTCGGCGCTGACGGAGCGGCGGCGAAGTATCCCAAGCGCTCGCCCCAGTGTCGAAGGTATTCCGGTTGCCGGCGGGCGCGCCAGAGCAGATGCAGGACCGCCCAGGGCAACAGGGCGAGGACGACGAGGGTATAGATCAGGCGTGCCATCAGAGCAATGACAGCGCCGCCGCGGTGGCGTCGTCGATGCCGGGCGGTCGGCCGCGGGTGCCGAGATTGACGGCCGGCGTTGTCGCAAGAACTCCGGTCAGCGCCGGATCGGATGCGCTGAACAGCGCCAGTGTCGGTCGCCCGAGCGCGGCAGCAAGATGCACCAGGCCGGTATCGACGCCAATGACGATGCGTGCGGCCGCGAGTTGTGCAGCGAGCTTGGTCAAACTCATCGGCGGCAAGACGACGGCGTCGGGAATTGCCAGCGCCAGCCGTGCTGCGCGCACTCGTTCCGTTGCGTTGCCGGCCGGCAGCAGACAAGTGAGCCCTTTCTCGCGCAAGCGGCAGCCCAGCTCGATCCAGCGCTCTTCCGGCCACAACTTGTCGTCGCGCGAGGTTGCGGTGAGCAGCACCGCGGTTGCCAGTTCAGAAGTTATGCAAAGCGGTATCCCCTGGTGGGACGGCTCTGGCGGGACGGCGATTCCATAGTCTGGTGTCGGCGATCCCGTGTAGCCGGCCGCTTGTGCGGCAAGACGGCGGTTGCGCTCGACGGCATGGAGATTTTTCGGCACCTCGAATGTCGCATCGTAAAAGCGCGACGCCAGCGATTCGCGCGCCGATGAAGCGGCATATCCGCAGCGCCGGCCCTGCGCCATGCGGGTGATCAGCGCGCTCTTCAGCAGACCTTGCGTATCGATCACCAGATCGTAGCCTTGCTCTCGCAGCATGGAACGAAAGTCACGCATTTCCCGCCACGCGGTTGCGGCAAACAGCGAGCCGCGCCAGCGCCGCAGCGCCACCGGAATCACGCGCCGCACGCCGGGATGCAATCGGGCTATGTCGGCAAAACTCTCTTCCACCACCCAGTCGATATTGGCTTCGGGATACTCGCGACGCAGGTCGGTAACGACCGGGAGGTTGTGAACCACGTCGCCAAGGGAGGATGTTTTGATGAGAAGAATGCGCATCGTTAGGGGCGGGATGACGCCTTGCGCCGTAAAATGCGTCCCGAGCGCAATTATAGCTGCCCACGACTTCCGACGACCGCATGCCGATATCCGCAGTCCTGATAACCAAGAACGCCGCCCGCCAGCTTGACGACTGTCTGGCGAGCGTGAGGTTTTGCGATGAAATCATCGTCGTCGATTCAGGCAGCATCGATGGCACCGCAGAGATTGCGCAACGGCATGGCGCAAGAGTAATCCAGTCCGACTGGCACGGCTTCGGCCCGCAGAAGCAGTTTGCCGTCGAACAGGCGACCCACGACTGGGTACTCTGTATTGATGCCGATGAGCGGGTGAGCGAGAACCTGCGGAGCAGCATCAACGCGGTATTGTCAGCGCCAGCGCGGTGCGTCCCTTCGGGAACTTTCACTGCCTATCGTTTCGCCCGCTGCAACCGTTTCATGGGGCGCTACCTGCGGCATGGCGAGGGTTATCCCGACTGGAACGTGCGTCTCTTCGACCGCCGCCATGCGCGCTGGTCGGCCGACGCGGTACACGAGAAAGTGCTTGTTGCCGGTGAAATCGGAACGCTGCAAGGCGATCTGCTGCACGAGTCGGCGGAGTCGCTGGAAAACTATCTCGCCAAACAAAATCGCTACAGCACTCTTGCAGCGCAGGAGGCCTTGGCGAGCGGAAAGCGGGCGACGGTGATGCATCTGTTGTCCTCTCCCTTGCTGCGCTTTGTCAAGTTCTACTTCTTCCGTTTGGGTCTGCTCGACGGCCTTCCCGGCTTCGTGCACATCCTCGCCGGCTGTTCGGCCAGCTTCGCCAAGTATGCGAAAATGCTGGCTTTTCAGAGAAACAGCGAATGAAAGTTCTGCTTACCGGCGCCGCCGGTTTTATCGGCATGCACGTCTGTGAGCGTTTGCTGGCACGTGGTGACGAGGTGGTCGGGGTGGATAACCTTAACGACTACTACGACGTGGCCTTGAAGGAGGCGCGCCTGGCGCGCCTCACACCCAATCCGCGCTTCAGTCTTTTCCGGCAGGATATCGCCGACCGGGAAGGAATCGCCGAACTGTTCGCCCGCGAACGCCCGCAGCGCGTCATCAATCTGGCCGCGCAGGCCGGTGTGCGCTATTCGCTGCAGAATCCGCATGCCTACGTCGATAGCAACGTGGTCGGCTTCGTGAATATTCTCGAAGGCTGTCGCCACAGCGGAGTCGAGCATTTCGTCTATGCCAGCAGTTCCAGCATCTACGGCGGCAACGAGCGCATGCCCTTCTCGGAGCACGACAACGTTGACCACCCGGTCAGCCTCTACGCCGCGACCAAGAAGGCCAACGAACTGATGGCACATACCTACAGCCATCTGTTCGCACTGCCGACTACCGGCCTGCGCCTATTTACCGTCTACGGGCCGTGGGGCCGCCCAGACATGGCCCTGTTTCTATTCACCAAGGCCATCCTCGAAGACCGTCCGATCGACGTCTTCAACCACGGCAGGATGCGGCGCGACTTCACTTACATCGACGACATTGCCGAATGCGTGATCCGCGTACTCGATCGTCCGCCGCGGGCCAACCCGGACTTTGACAAGCAGACCCCCGATCCGGCGACAAGCTGGGCGCCCTATCGCGTGTTAAACGTCGGCAACCACCAGCCGGTGGAACTGATAGCCTACATCGAGGCGCTGGAACAGGCTTTGGGCAAGAAGGCGACGAAGAACTTTCTGCCGCTGCAGGACGGTGACGTGCCGGCAACCCATGCCGATACCGCTGAACTCACCCGCATCACCGGCTTTTCACCCGCTACGCCCGTGGTCGACGGTGTGTGCCGCTTTGTCGATTGGTACCGGACCTACATGAATGTCTGATTCGCAACTGCTCCCTGTCGTTCTCAGCGGCGGCTCCGGCACACGCTTGTGGCCCGTGTCGCGCGAAAAGCATCCGAAGCAACTGCAGCCTTTGCTGGGCGACGAGAGCCTGCTGCAGAACACCCTGCGTCGTCTGCAAGGCCTGCCGCTGCGGGCCCCGATCATTGTCAGCAACCAGGAATATCGCTTCGTCACGGCGGAGCAACTGCGCCAGCTCGGTCTGGCGGCCTGGACTCTGCTACTGGAGCCGGCCGGTCGCAATACCGCACCGGCGCTGACCGCCGCCGCGCTCTATGCCACTCACGACGGAGCCGACCCGGTGCTGCTGGCGACACCGGCCGATCATCATGTGCGCAACGCCGAAGTATTCAGGGCAGCCGTGCTGCGCGGTTTGCCGGAGGCAGAGGCAGGCGCGGTGGTGACTTTCGGCATCGTTCCCGATCGTCCGGAAACCGGTTACGGCTATATCGAGACAAGAGTCGGCGCTGGTGATACGGCGCGTGGCGCGGCGGTCGAACTCGTGGCCTTCCGCGAAAAGCCGGATGCATTGACGGCGCAGACCTATGCCACTGACGGCAGACATTTCTGGAACAGCGGTATTTTCATGCTGCGCGCTTCGGCGTGGATCAAAGCCATCGGCCACTTTGCGCCGGAAATCCTTGGAGCTTGTCGCAAGGCGGTGGATGCTGCGCACGACGACGGCGATTTCGTGCGACTCGATGCCGCCGCATTCGCCGCGTCTCCTGCCGATTCGATCGACTACGCGGTAATGGAAAAACTCCCCGCCGCTACCGAACTGGACATCCCCTGTCGCGTAATTCCTCTCGACGTCGGCTGGTCCGACGTCGGCGCCTGGGACGCGCTCTGGCAGGCCATCGACCGCGATGCCGATGACAATGCCGTGAAAGGCGATGTCTGGCTGGAGGATTCGCACGGCAACCTGGTGATCGCCGAACACGGCCTGGTCGCCTGTATCGGCTGCGAAGACATGGTCGTGGTGGAAACGGCCGATGCCGTGTTGATCGCACCCAAGGCCCGCACGCAGGAGGTCAAGCGCATCGTCAGCCGCCTCAAGGCAGCCGGTCGCAGCGAAGTCGACCTGCATCGCAAGGTGCATCGGCCCTGGGGCTGGTACGACAGCATCGACAACGGCGAGCGGTTTCAGGTCAAGCGCATCGTGGTTCGTCCCGGCGCCACCCTCTCGCTGCAAATGCACCATCACCGCGCGGAACATTGGGTGGTGGTTTGCGGTACGGCGAAAGTTATCCGCGGCAACGATACCATTTTGCTCGGCGAGAACGAATCGACTTACATCCCGCTGGGCGTCAAGCATCGACTGGAAAATCCCGGTCAGGTACCGCTCGAAATCATCGAGGTGCAGTCAGGCAGCTATCTGGGCGAGGACGACATCGTGCGCTTTGAATACAACTACGGGAGAAAGCAATGACAAAGAAGATCGCATTGATTGCCGGGGTTACCGGCCAGCACGGCGCCTATCTCGCCGAGTTCCTGCGCGACCAAGGCTACGAGGTGCATGGCATCAAGCGCCGCAGCTCGCTGTTCAATTCAAACGCATTCGGAGGTGAATTCTGGCTATAATGGCCACATTATGAAGTTATCCTCTGTGTCTCAGACAAAGAATCAGTTGAGCGCCCTTCTGGAGCAGGTGCGCCAAGGCGAAACCGTGGTTATTACCGACCATGATCGTCCGGTGGCCAAGATTACGGCCATGGCATCGAATGACGGAGTCGGCTTGCGAGGCGATATCGAGTGGCTCGAGCGCAACGGAATTGTCCGGCGCGGCGGCGGCGGCTTTTATGCCCTGAAGCCGCCTGTGGTGCCGACGCAGGGGAGCAGTGCCCTGGCCGCCTTGCTGGATGAGCGCCAGACCGGGCGATGAACTTCTGGGACAGTTCGGCGATCCTGCCGCTGCTGGTGGCGGAATCCGATACTGCGGAGATGCGGAACTTCTACCAAGCTCAGCCCGAAATGGTCGCGTGGTGGGGTACACCCGTCGAATGCACATCGGCGCTGGCTCGCCTGGAGCGTGAAGGCAAACTCGATGCACCGGCGGTCGGCAGGGCTCAGCGTCAGCTCAAGTTTCTGCAAGACCAGTGGCACGAGGTGCAGCCGGTCGAATTGGTCCGCCAGACCGCGCAGCGGCTGCTTCGCGTTCATCCCTTGCGGGCGGCTGATGCCTTGCAGCTTGCATCGGCCGTGGTCGTGTGCGATCACCGGCCGCAAACCTGGGGTTTCGTTTGCCTGGACGACCGACTGTCCGCCGCCGCCGAGCGGGAAGGCTTTCAGCTTATGCCGGGTCGAGAATAATGCGGCCTGAAAAGCCGAACAAGGAGCATCCAAATGGCTGAGCAACTGCGGCGGTATGACCCCAAGATCGTTGATGCCGTGCGCGAGATCATCCTCAAGCACGCCTCGATATCTCGCTGCATTCGAGTCGTTGGCAAATCGCCTGCGCAGGACATTATCAAGTAAAGGCTAAATTTCAATGAGCATGCAAAAAGTGGCACTCATCACCGGCGTCACCGGCCAGGACGGCGCCTACCTTGCCGAGTTCCTGATCGACAAGGGTTACGAGGTGCATGGCATCAAGCGCCGGACCTCGCTGTTCAATACCGACCGCATCGATCACCTCTACCAGGATCCGCACGAGAAGAACCGCCGTTTCACCCTGCACCACGGCGACATGACCGACAGTTCGAGCCTGGTGCGCATCATCCAGCAGGTGCAGCCCGACGAAATCTACAACCTCGCGGCGCAGAGCCATGTCGCGGTGAGTTTCGACGAGCCCGAGTACACCGCCAACTCCGATGCGCTGGGCACCCTGCGCATTCTCGAGGCGATGCGTATTCTCGGCATGGAGAAGAAGACTCGCTTCTATCAGGCCAGCACTTCCGAACTCTTCGGCCTGGTGCAGGAGACGCCGCAGAAGGAAACCACGCCCTTCTATCCGCGCAGCCCGTATGCGGTGGCGAAGCTCTACGCCTACTGGATAACGGTGAATTACCGCGAAGCCTATGGCATGTACGCCTGCAATGGAATCCTCTTCAACCACGAGTCGCCGGTCCGCGGCGAGACCTTCGTTACGCGCAAGATCACCCGTGCCTTGGCACGCATCAAGCTAGGTTTGCAGGATTGCCTGTTCCTCGGCAATCTGGATGCAAAGCGTGACTGGGGCCACGCCCGCGACTACATCGAAATGCAATGGCGGATGCTGCAGCAAAGCCAGCCCGAGGATTTTGTCATCGCTACCGGCGTACAGTACAGTGTGCGCGATTTCGTCAATGCCGCCGGCGCCGAGATCGGCATCACGGTGGACTGGCGCGGTACGGGCGTGGACGAAAAAGGCTACGACGTCCAGGGCAAGTGCATCGTCCAGGTCGATCCGCGTTACTTCAGGCCGACGGAAGTCGAAACCCTGCTGGGCGACGCGACCAAGGCGCGCGAAAAACTGGGATGGACGCCAAAGATCACATTCGCCGAACTCGTCGCCGAAATGGCGCGCGAGGATCTCAAGGCGGCCGAGCGCGACGAGTTGATCAAGAAGCATGGCTACCAGGCCATGGATCGTCACGAATAGAATGCCAAAGCTCTACGAGTATTTCGGATTGATCGTGATGTTCTACGCCAACGAACACGAGCCGGTGCATGTCCACGGGAAGTTTCGGGGCCGAGCTGAACGAATTACCAGGAGGCTCAAATGATTACCGGCGGGATTAACGTGATCTCCGCAACGCAAGCTGAAAGGTATCGTATTCACCTGCGTTTTGATGACGGCACCGAACAGGAAGTGAACTTTGAGTCGTTCCTGAGCCATTCTCTCCATCCGGATATCCGGGCTTATCTCGACCCGGTTCGCTTCGGATCTTTTCGGGTCGAATACGGCGAACTTGTTTGGGGCGACTACGATCTCTGCTTCCCGGTAATCGATCTCTACCGAAATCAGATTGAGCATGGCGAGCGGTTCGAGACGGCAGCATGATGCGAAGACTGCAACCTTCTGTCTGAAGATGGTCTTCAGCAAGACGAATCGCTAACATGAACCGTGATGCAAAGATCTATGTCGCCGGCCATCGCGGCATGGTGGGCTCGGCTCTGGTGCGCCGTCTGGAGCAGGCCGGCTACGGCAACATCCTCACTCGCACACATGCGGAATTGGACCTGCTGAATCAGGCCGCGACGCACGCTTTTCTGGCGCAGGAAAAACCTGACTTCATCTTTATTGCGGCGGCCATCGTCGGCGGCATAAATGCCAACAACACTTTCCGTGCCGACTTCATCTATCAGAACCTGATGGTCGAGGCCAACCTGATCCATGGTGCCTGGCTCTCGGGTGTCCAGCGTCTGTGTTTTCTCGGCTCGAGCTGCATTTATCCGCGCGACTGCCCGCAACCGATCAAGGAAGACTACCTTCTTACCGGTCCGCTGGAACAGACCAACGAGCTCTATGCCATCGCCAAGATCGTCGGAATCAAGCTGTGCGAAAGCTATAACCGCCAGCATGGCACGCAGTATTTTTCGCTCATGCCGACCAATCTCTACGGTCCCAACGACAACTACGATCTGGCCAACAGCCATGTGCTGCCGGCGCTGATCCGCAAGGCGCATGAAGCCATGCAGCGCGGCGACGACGAACTCGTGGTGTGGGGAAGCGGCGCGCCGCGGCGGGAGTTTCTGTATGTCGATGATCTTGCAGATGCCTGCGTCTTCCTTATGGAGTGCGGAATTACCGACGGCTTCTACAACATCGGCGCCGGAGAAGACGTCACCATTCGCCAACTCGCCGAGACCGTCATGTCTGTTACCGGTTTCCCGGGCAGCATCGTGTTCGACGCCACCAAGCCGGACGGCACGCCGCGCAAGCTGCTCGACGTCAGCCGCCTGCGTGACATCGGCTGGCAGGCGCGTACCCCGTTGCGCGAAGGCATTGCGCTGGCCTATCGGGATTTCCTGGCGCGACATGGCGGCTGACTGCCGTTATCGGGCCAGGCTGTTGCAGCGTATAGTCGGCGTGTTGCTCGCGCTGCTTGCCGCAGCAACGTCCGCATTGGTATTTGCCGCCGAGTCGGCACCTCCAACCCTGCTTCTGGCGGAGCGCTATCGCGGCGAGATCGATATCTCTCGCTACTGGGTTAGCGAGAAACTCGACGGCGTGCGTGCCAGTTGGGACGGGAAGGCTCTGCAGTTTCGCAGTGGCAATCCGGTCCCCGCTCCGAAGTGGTTTCTCGACGCCTTGCCGAATCAGCCGCTGGACGGCGAACTCTGGCTTGGACGCGGCAGCTTCGATCAACTCTCGGCCATCGTCCGCCGTCAATCGCCCGATGACGCCGAATGGCGGCGCGTGCGCTACATGATCTTCGAATTGCCGGATGCCCCCGGCAGCTTTACCGACCGCGTCGCGCAGATCAAGGCCATCACCGCCGCAGCGAATCTGCCCTGGTTGCAAGCCGTTGCTCAATTCCGGCTGCCCGACGCGGCGGCGCTGCAGAAGAGGCTGCGCGATATTGTTCGTAGCGGCGGCGAAGGACTCATGCTTCACAGTGACGATGCCGCCTACGAAACCGGTCGTTCCAGCGCCTTGCTCAAGCTAACCCCGTGGCTCGACGCCGAAGCGACCGTCGTCGCCCATCTGCCCGGTAAAGGAAAATACGCCGGCATGCTCGGCGCACTGCGCATGGAGTTGCCCGACGGCCGCCGTTTTGCCCTGGGCAGCGGCCTGACCGACGCCCAGCGCCGCAACCCGCCGCCGGCTGGTACGCAGATCACCTACCGCTATCGCGAATTGACGAAGAACGGCATGCCGCGCTTCGCGCGGTATCTGCGGGTGCGTGATAAGCTTTGATATGGTTTCGTGACGAACCTTGGCGCATGACAAACAATCCTGATATCCGTTGGCAGCAGCGTTGTTCAAATTTTCAGCGCGCCTTCGCCAGCCTCGCCGCTGCCGTAGGACTTGCCCGTGCGCGCCCGTTGTCAGACCTCGAAAAGCAGGGTCTCATTCAGGCGTTCGAATTTACCCACGAACTCGCCTGGAACGTTATGCGCGATTACTTCGCCTATCAGGGAAATGCCGCCATTACCGGGTCCCGCGATGCGGTCCGCGAAGCGTTCAGCAAGGGGTTGTTGGACGACGGCGAAGGATGGATGGAAATGATCAGTAGCAGAAACCTTACGTCTCATACCTACAACCAGGCGGTTGCCGATGAAATCGTCGCTCGGATCATGGGCTCGTACTTTGAGCTTTTTGAGGTGTTTCTGGCCCGGATGATCAATCTGGCCCAAGATGGTGGTACATAGCCATGCTTTACGGTTTGCCCGACTCAGTCATCGAAAAACTGAGAAGCGTATTCAAGCAGTACCCCAAAGTCACTCGTGTCAGCTTGTATGGTTCCCGCGCCAAGGGCAACTTTCAGCCCGGCTCCGATATCGATCTATGCGTCGAAGGGAGCGTTCTGAACTTGGCGGATTTGTTCGAGATCGAGAACCGAATCGATGACCTCCTGCTGCCGTGGAAAGTCGACTTGTCGCTGAGACACAGAATTCATAACCCCGAGTTGCTCGAGCATATTGACCGCGTTGGGGTGAAATTGTTTGAGACTGATTCGTCCCACGTCCTTTCGGCGAATAGCTGAAGGTCAAAGAGTCAAAGACCGCACGCGAAAGGCAGGCGGCAACAGTAACTTGCCAATACCGGAGCAGCCGGCTAAACTCCCGTTCAATCTCTGAACAGGCCCAGCCGACACCCCATTTCCGTGTTCCCCAACCCCCATCACTACAAACTCCTGAAACTCATCCAGGCCAACCCCGCCATTCAGCAGCGGGAAATGGCCAAGGAAATGGGTGTCAGCCTGGGCAAAGCCAACTACTGCCTGCAGGCGCTGGTGCAGAAGGGGCTGGTCAAGATGGACAACTTCCGTCGCAACGATAACAAACTCGCCTATAGCTACCTGCTTACCCCAGGTGGCATTGAAGAAAAAGCCCGTCTCACCGTCAGCTTCCTCAAGCACAAAGTCGCCGAATACGAAGCCATCCGGAAAGAGATCGAAGAACTGCGACGCGACGCGGAAAGAGACGCTATCGCATGAGCACTCCAAACGGAGCAGCAAATCTCCCCTGGTATGTCGTCCATACCAAAGTCCGGCAAGAACAGACCGCCTGCGATAACCTTGCCCGCCAAGGCTTTACCGTCTATCTGCCGCGAATCAAGATACTCAAACGCATTCGAAGTCGGCAGCAGGCGCAACAGGAACCGCTGTTCCCTCGTTATCTCTTTCTCCAGCCCGGCTCGATCGCTCATTCCATAGCCCCGGTGCGATCCACCCCAGGCGTCACGACCATTGTTCGCTTTGGTCAGGAACCCGCTGTCATGCGACCGCAGACCTTAGAGATCATCCGCGATTTTGAAACGCGTCGCAATGACGCCCGTGAAGAAGACATCAGCCCTTTCCAGCCCGGCGAACGCATCCGAGTTGCCGCTGGCCCGCTGACCGGTATGGAGGGCCTGATCTCCGATATTTCGCACGAAAGAGTCGTCGTGCTGATGCACCTGCTCGGACAAGACACCCGGGTGAGCCTGAGCCACCACCAGTTGCTGATTGCCGCCTGACTGACGAATTGATTGGCTAAGGCCAGTAGTTCCCTGTGTGTGCCAGAAAACTTTGGCCACCCGGGTTGATACAAGGAAATGGAGTATCGAATTTCGCCTCTGCTGTGCGCCTCGGTGCACGGGCATGGCGGTAGCGTGCTCAAGAGCCCCATCGCCTTTCGCATCAGAAAGACCGCGCAGGCAAAGCTTTTCAGGCAGTCGGCCTCTGCGGCAATAGGCCCAAACGACGCAACCTATGTTTCGATAACCTGCCGCAGCTTTACCCCTCACACGTGGACTCCATTCAACCCATCAACCAACTCCTGGCCCGGCTCTGGCATCACATCACTCCCCGGCGCAGGGCGCAGTTCGGGCTGTTGCTGATACTGATGATCCTGGCTTCGATCGCAGAGATTTTCAGCATCGGTGCGGTGCTGCCGTTTCTGGGCGTGCTGACTGCGCCGGTTCGTGTTTTCGAGCATCCCCTTGCTCAGCCATTCATCGAGGCGCTTGGTCTTAAAGCCCCGGAACAACTCTTGCTGCCGCTGACCCTGATTTTTGGACTAGCGGCACTCATGACGGGTGCGATTCGTTTGCTGCTGCTCTGGGCTAGTACCCGCCTATCGTTCGCAACCGGTGCTGACCTCAGCATGAGCATCTACCACCGCACGCTGTATCAGCCATACGCGGTTCATGTTGCCCGCAACAGCAGTGATGTGATCAGCGGTATCTCCGGCAAAGCCAACGGTGTCATCTCCGCCACTATTGTGCCGGGTTTGACCCTGATTAGCGCCAGCATCATGTTGAGCACGATCCTTGTCGCCTTGTTGTCTGTTGAACCCGTCATTGCTTTGGTGGCCTTTGGCGGTTTTGGTTTGATTTACGTTTTCATCATCAAGTTTACCCGCAATCGGCTGTTGATCGACAGCCAGCGCATAGCCCGAGAATCAACCCAGGTCATCAAATCGCTACAAGAAGCTCTGGGCGGGATACGTGACGTGCTGATCGACGGCAGCCAGGCCACCTTTTGCCAGATCTACCGTGACGCCGATCTCCCCCTGCGCCGCGCTCAGGGGAATAGCGCTTTTATCAGCGCCAGCCCTCGTTATGGCATGGAAGCGCTGGGAATGATACTCATCGCCGCGCTGGCTTATACGCTGGCCAATCAATCGGATGGTATCGCCAAGGCGATTCCGGTTTTGGGGGCCATGGCGCTTGGCGCCCAGCGCTTGTTGCCTGTCTTGCAGCAGGCGTATGCGGCGTGGTCATACATTCGGGGCGGGCAAGCTTCGCTGCAGGACACACTGGACTTACTTGATCAGCCACTCCCGGATTACGCCAACCAGCTTGTCGCCAAGCCGGTGCCCTTTCGGCAACAGATCAATTTGAAGCAGCTCTCGTTCCGCTACAGCCCAAAAACTCCATGGGTGCTAAGAAACCTTGACTTCACGATCATCAAGGGCAGTCGCGTCGGCTTCATCGGGATAACCGGCAGCGGCAAGAGCACCTTGCTTGATATCGTCATGGGACTGCTGCAACCCACGGAAGGTGCTATCGAGATCGATGGCCTGCCAGTCACGAACTGCGACCGGCGCGGCTGGCAAGCCCATATCGCCCATGTTCCACAGGCCATCTTTCTGGCTGACAGCACTATCGAAGAAAACATTGCGTTTGGCGTTTCCAGGGATCAGATCGATCATCAGCGTGTCCGGCAGGCGGCTCGCCAGGCGCAGATCGCCGAGCTTGTCGAAACCTGGCCCCGGCAATACCAGACTTTCGTCGGTGAGCGTGGCATCCAGTTGTCCGGTGGTCAGCGCCAGCGCATAGGCATCGCCCGCGCGCTCTACAAGAAAGCCGATGTCATCATCTTCGACGAGGCCACCAGCGCGCTGGACAACGAAACCGAACAGGCCGTCATGCAAGCCATCGAAAGCCTCAGTGAGGATCTTACAGTTCTCATCATTGCCCACAGGCTTACAACCCTGAAAAACTGCACTCAGGTAGTTGTGTTGGGTAATGGCGGCATTGAGCGAATCGGCACCTATCAAGACATCATGCCTCAATCGACATGAATTCTGCAGGAAAGCCAGGCCAGCAATCCAACGTTCAGGAATATACGAAACATCCCGTGAAAATGATCCCCTACGGACGACAAGACATCAATCAGGCTGACATCGATGCCGTCGTGGAAGTGCTGCGTTCCGACTACCTGACCCAGGGTCCGGTCATCCCTGCATTTGAACAAGCCGTTGCCAGTTACTGCGGCGCGCAGCGCGCGGTTGCCGTCAACAGCGCCACCAGCGCGCTGCACATTGCCTGTCTGGCCTTGGGCGTAGGCAAAGGCGACGTGGTGTGGACGACGCCAATCACCTTTGTGGCAAGTGCCAACTGCGCGCTTTACTGCGGTGCGACGGTGGATTTTGTGGATATCGATCCGCGCACCTACAATTTAAGCGTAGATCGTCTGGCCGAAAAGCTGGCACAAAGCACCGGCAATTTGCCCAAGGTCGTTATCCCCGTGCATTTGAGCGGACAAGCCTGCGACATGGCCGGGATTCATGCGCTCAGTCAGCAATACGGGTTCAAGATCATCGAAGATGCCTCGCATGCCATTGGCGGTCGCTACAGAGATGAACCCATTGGCAACTGCCGCTATAGCGATATCACGGTCTTCAGCTTTCACCCGATCAAGATAATCACCACGGGCGAGGGCGGCATGGCGCTTACCAACGATGTGCACCTGGCCAAACAGTTGAAGCTCTACAGCAGTCATGGCATTACCAGCAGCAAGGTAGATATGCACCCCAGGGCTTCTGAAGAAATTTGGAACTACCAGCAGATAGACCTCGGTTTCAACTACCGCATGACCGACATACAAGCTGCCCTGGGCCTCAATCAAATGCAGCGATTGGATGAATTTGTCACCAAGCGCAACATCATCGCCAAACGCTACGACCAACTGTTATCCGGTCTGCCGATCGTCAGACCCTGGCAGCACCCCGACACCCATTCCAGCTTCCATCTTTACCTTGTGCGCTTCAAGCTGGCGGAAATCAATAAGACTCAACGCCAAATGTATGATGAACTCGTTGACCTGGGGGTAGGCGTAAATCTGCATTACATCCCGGTTTACCGGCAGCCATACTATGAAAGAATGGGATTCAAGGCCGGGTACTGCCTTCAGGCTGAGCAATATTACTCAGAAGTCCTCAGCATCCCGATGTATCCACGGATGACGGAAGCACAACAAGATCATGTGGTCGCTGCGTTAAGGGCGGTGACAAGAGCATGAACATTGCCATCATTCCCGCCCGCGGCGGCAGTAAGCGGATACCTCGCAAGAACATCAAGTGTTTTGGCGGTAAACCCATGATTGCCTACGCCATCTCTGCTGCGAGGGATTCCGGGCTCTTCGAGCACATCGTGGTGTCCACCGATGACGAAGAAATCGCTGCCATTGCACGGGAATGTGGCGCAGAAACGCCGTTTCTTCGCCCGGCGGACCTGGCAAACGACCACACTGTAATAGTGCCGGTGATTGCCCATGGAATTCAGGCCTGCCAAGCCTTGGGCTGGAAATCAGATCACGTATGCTGCATTTTTCCAGCAGTCCCCTTCATTCAGATCGAGGATATGAAAGGAGCTTTCGCCCGTCTAATGGAAGCAGGCGCGGATTACTGTTTCCCGGTCACCGAATTCCCGTCTGCTATTCAGCGGGCATTCAGGCGTTTGGACGACGGGACGATGCAAGCTTTTTATCCTCAATTTGCAGCGACCAGAACTCAGGATCTCGAACCCGCATATCACGATGCAGGGCAGTTCTATTGGGGCAAGACAAGTGCCTGGCTAAGGGATGGCGAGATAATCAACGGCGGAATCGGCTATGTGATTCCCAGCTGGCGTGTAGTCGATATAGATACCCATGAAGACTGGCTTCGCGCCGAAATTCTGTTCAAAAGTATCTCATCGTGACGATGCCCCTGACTTTCGCGCCTACCCGACGCGCTATAGCCAACTTCGCTGGCACCGCGCCGGTTAGCCTCGCCGATGTGCAGCGCGCTTTCGACCCGTCCAGCCAGGGGGAAATCTTCTGGACCTCGACGGCGCGCAGTGCGCTGCGCGCCGTGCTGCTCCACCTTCGCCAAACGGGGACTCTGCGCGACAAGAATGCCGAAATGCTTGTGCCACGTTGGGCATGCACGAGTCTATACAACACGATGCATAAGGTTTGCTTTCCCACCATTCAGGACTCTCCTGCGCTACGCGGGGTACTTGCCTACCATCAATACGGCTTTCCTCAACGCCTCGACGTCATCGCCCAACGCTGCCGAGACCGCGGACTGATTTTGATTGAGAATTGCGTCAACTGTGCCTTTGACGGGTCTTCGCCACACGGAATGGGCGAAACCGGCCTCGCAAGCATTTTCAGTCTGCCAAAAATGTTCCGCACAGTGCTGGGCGGTGTCTTGATTTCGCGCGATTCCGACCTATCGGCTTTCTGCGCCGAGTATTTCCTCGAAGACGAACCCTGGATCGGGAGGCTATCCCGTGCCGCCCGGCGGCTCTCGGAAATCTTTCCCGGCCGCGGTTCGCAATACCTGCAGGAGATGGTCTACGGCGTCACCGACTATGGCCGCAAGGCGGCGCCCGGGGACATCACACTTTTGCGCAATGACTTCACCGCAGGGGCTGCTGCTCGCCGTAAGGAGAACTACACGCGCTTACGCCAGGAATTTGTCGATACTCCGTTCTTCGTTGGCCTGGAGCCAGACGTCATTCCCTACGTCGCACCCTTGTTCGGCCCGCCGGAGTTCCTCTCGCGCTTGTCTACCCGGCTTTCAGAGCTGGGCTGGGAATCGGGCATCTACCACTTCGATGCTGCGCGCAATGTCTTTGCGCCCGATTTTGTCGCCTGCGTTCCGCTGCCAGTGCACCAAGGTTTGTCCACCGCGGACGTGGATACCCTGATCGAGGCTATCCGCTTTGAATGGAGATCCCGCAATGGATAGCGACAAGACCCGGATCATCGCCGCTATCCTTGATGAGGGCGGCCGCATTACTGCTCCCGGCTTGCCATGCGACAACGGCTACTGGCTGTACTTCTGACCTCTCCATGGAAATAGTTCCTCTTACGCCTGAGTACCGCTCTGCATGGGACAACTTCTGTCTGACGAGTCCTGACGCCTGGTTCTGGCATACGACAGCCTGGATCGATTTCAACCTTGCCTATCGGCCCGAGTTGCAACAAAAGTCACTGAGTTTTCTATACAAGGAGGGTGACCGGATACTGGCTGTCGTTCCGCTGCTGCTTGGATGCGACCAACGGGATGGAAAACCCTATCGATTTTTCTCGTTCTGCGGAATTCCGATTCCGGCGCCGGCGCTGGCAGAAGGATTGTCTGCGGCGAGGCGGATGAAGTTGATGGAGTCCATCTTCGAGCTAATCGAAGGCTTGGCGCAGGAGCTCGAAGTAGCCCATTCCCACTTCAGGATTGTGCCGCTGTCCCCCGCCTGCCTCAAGCCCAAATACGCGATTTACAACGATCTGCTTCGATATCGCTATCTCGATTGCTCATCTGCGACACAGATGATAGATCTGCGATTGAATGAACAGGAGCTATGGGCAGGGGTTCGGCGTGATCACCAGCGGAATATTGTGAAGGCGCGGGAAGCCTTACGAATCCAGATTCACTCCGGCGATCGACTGACGGAAGCAAAGTTTGATGAATACCGCTTGATGCACGCACGCGCCGCGGGAAGAGTCACGAGACCCGCGGAGACCTTTCGTATGATGAGGGATTGGATCAGATCAGGCGACGGCTTCATTGCAGAGGCCTGCCTAGCGGACGGAAAAAGCGTCGGTTTTGAGACTTTTCATGGCTACAAGGGTAGCGGCTACAGCATGTCCGCGTGCAATGAACCTGGATATGGGCGCCTGCCGATACGGCACTTGGTGCAGTGGGAATCGATCCTGTGGATGAAGACGCAGGGTTTAGAGTTTTACGAAGTCGGCCCCCAGCATTTCGGGTTTTCTATTTGCGATTTTCCCGATCAGAAGAAGCGCGACATTAGTCTTTTCAAGAGTGGTTTCGGTGGCGTGACCGTCCCGGTTCTTCAGGCGGAGCGCTTCCACAGCAGATTGCACTGGGATCAAGAGCATCGTCGCCGCACGGATCTTTTCACTTCCGGGTACTCATGGGAAATTTCCGCGAATGCGGAACAAGCACGTTCTCTGCTCCAACTTCTGGAGGAAACCGGGAAACCCCATGCTCCGAAACCTGAGGAGACCGAGCTAATTCCAGAGTCAGTGCGCACACTTGCGGCAGAAGCAGTGCACGCCAATCCCGACGCCGTTCAACGCTACAGGAATGGAAGCACCAAAGTCGTCGCGTTTCTTGTTGGTACCACTATGCAGCGGGTATCTAAAGATGTTGCTCCGCAGTTCGTGCGCCGCGCCATTGAGGAACTCCTCGCACAAAGTATCGCGGCTGAGAAGCAAAGCTGATGCATGACGATTTTGCTCCGCACCATGCCGACGAAAGCCGAATGCTGACAAGAGGACAAGGAAAATAATGGCAGCAGCATTGATGAATATCGAAAGCGCTTTAGTAGCTGAATCCCCAATTCTCTTCACAACTCCATTCGGAGGCGGCCTATGGCGGGACAAATAGTGGACAATTATCAATCGAAAGCCCGTCAGGACTACGCCAGCAAATCTCGCGAAGCCAACAAAATGTTGAGAGTGGGTCGCTACCTTGAGGATGCCGACAAGGAGCCTCTAATCTGGGAAAATATTTTCGACAATCTGGGTCTGGGGAGCGCACTTTCCGGGGCAAAGATTCTCGACGTAGGATGCGGATGCGGAAATTTTACTGACAATATGATCCTGCTCGCACAAGAAAAGTCACTGGCACTGACCTTGGTGGACTTTCCCGAAGTCATGGATGCTCTCCGTAGCCAGTACTCACAAGCTGAACTTGGCAGCGATATCTCTTTAATTGCCGGGGCTTTCCCGGATGGGCTGGACGCGGACTTCTTGTCAGGGCAGCGTTTCGATTACATCCTGATGTACAACATGATTCAGTGCTCGGGGCAACCTGTCGAACTGATTCGGGCCGCCGCGCGCCTGCTTGCGCCATATGGGTGTCTATTTGTAGGAGACGTCCCCAATGTAAATAGGAAGGGGCGCTTTCTGGCTTCGGCGAAGGGGCGTGTATTTGATGCCGCCTACAAGAAACTAACGCTTGAGCAACTCCCCGTCTACACCAGTCACGAGGATTTCGTAACACAATGCCAAGTGGGTAACACAAGCGTAAATGATGGCCTGGTTGTCACCGTCTTCACCGAGTTTCGCAAGGCGGGGTATGACGTGTTTGTTTTGCCTCAGCCGATGGCATTCCCGTTTTCTTTCACACGAGAGGATATCCTCATCCGCAGGTATGACTGACTGCTATAAATGGTATTTTTGAGCGAGCGATTCAAAAATTCTTGTCCCCAAATGAATGTAGCAATTCGAACGGACGCCACGCCGCAGATCGGCACGGGCCATGTCATGCGCTGCTTGACTTTGGCCGATGTGCTCTCGACCAAAGGCGTCGCAGTCTCCTTTCTTTGCTGCGAACTGCCGCTGCACCTGGAAGAACTCATCACCAGCAAGGGTCACAAGTTCATGCGCATGGATGCCGCGCGGGACGATGCTGAAGAAACACGCATGCTGCTCAAGAGCCTGCCCGTCGTCGATTGGCTTGTCGTCGACCACTACGGACTGGACGCGGGCTGGGAGACGGCTGTGCGCCCCGCGGTCAAGGGCATCGTGGTCATCGACGATTTGGCCAACCGGTCTCACGATTGCGACGTACTGCTCGACTCGACCTTCGGCGAAGATGGCTGCCGGTATCGGGGCCTCATCCCGGCGACGTGCCGTAAGCTTTTTGGTGCCACCTATGTGCTCCTGCGTCCCCAATTTGCAGAAGCCCGAAAGCGCCGATTGCTCAGCCCCAACGATGGCGAGCTTGTCGCCCATGTTTTTTTCGGCGGCTCTGACCTGCGTGGGTACACGTCACGCTTTGCGCAAGCGCTGGCGTCCCGGTTGCCTCACCTGCGGCAGGAGATTGCCGTCGGCGCGCTGTATCCGGACACAGATGGCCTCGGTCGGCTTCAACGTGAGTTTCCAGGGCGAATCGTCTGGCAGAGAGAAGTCGACGATATGGCCGCGCACATGAGTCGATGTTCGGTCGCTCTCGGCGCTCCGGGCATCGCGACCTGGGAGCGCGCCTGCCTCGGTCTTCCTTCAGCCTATCTTGCTACCCACCACAATCAGCGGCCTATACTTCAAGCGCTCGAAAAAAGAGGCTTGTGCCGCTTTCTCGGAGATGCCGACCTCATCACCGACGACGCATTCATCGATGGCGTTCGTGAATTTCTGGCCGACACCCGCGGTCTGGCTGGCATGCGCGAAATCGGTTTGTCGGCAATAGACGGAAACGGCGCCGAACGAGTCGCTCACAGCCTGTTGGGGACCGAATGACGCGCCCCATATGGATAGAGGACAATTGAACATGGTAACAGTCGGCTATATCGGGAATCTCATGCAAGTGGCGGAATACTTGTTTCATGAGAAAGATCTCTCAGTCGCCGGCGTCATTTGCGAAGCAGGAAAGCTGAGCGACGATCTCCTGACGTTTTCGGCGGTGAGGAATATCCCGCTTTACGAAGTTGGTGGGCCGGAGGATTTGATCAACGCCGCTGGAAGGATTCAGGCCGACTTCTTCGTGATGTGCGCTTTCGGAATAAAGATACCGCAAGAAATGATCGAGAAAATGGATACATACAATATTCATCCAAGCAGTCTCCCCGACTACCGGGGGAGACATCCCACATTCTGGGCAACCGTTCGCGACGAAAAATCGATGGGAATAACGCTGCACAAGGTGGCCGCGAAGATCGATGCCGGAGAAATCATAACCCAGCGGTCATGCCCTTATTATCTCTGGATGACCGAACAGGATATGTTCGATGAGTTGATCAAAAAGGTGCCGGAACTGCTCGGCGACCTTCAGGCTTATTTGAAAGGAATGCTGGAAAGCAGATCAAATTCTGGTGGCAGCTATTTTAAGCCGGTGCTGGAGAGCGACTTCACGATCAATATCGATAAAGATTCGCCCGCGGAAATGGTCAATAAGGTTCGGGCCCAGAAGCGCTTCAAAGGCGCCAAGTTGCAGCTCGACGGGAAAACCTTGTGGCTTAAGAAAGTCAGGCTCACGCGGCCCCAGCCCGTGCAGCTCACGCGAGGCAAATCTTACGAAAGCGGCGATGGCCTGCTTTGCGTTTCTTACAACGAGTATCTCTCTTTGAAGCTTATCGAATATGCAGAAGAATAAAACCGCTACTCCTGTAAAACCTTCCGTCGAAATCATCGCCGAGATCGGCAGCAACCATAACCGTGATCTCGGTCTGATCAGCAAGATGGTGACAGCCGCGGCCAACGCCGGCGCACATGCCGCGAAATTTCAGACGTTTCGGGCGGAAACACTCTACTCGAAGAATACGCCCGTTGCCGCCTATCTCAAGGACACCGATTTCGTCCGGGGAAAATCGACGACTGAATTTATCCGGGAACTGGAGCTTCCCCGGGAATGGTATCCCGAGGTCAGGAAAATGGTTCTCGGCGCGGGTCTGGAGTTTTTGTCCACGCCCTTTGGGCTTGAAGAGCTCGAATTTCTGATTGCTCAAGGAATCCGCCGCATCAAGATCGGCAGCAGCGAACTCACGAATTATCCGCTTCTGGAGGCCGCCGGCGCCGCGAAGCTGCCCGTCATCCTTTCCACCGGGATGTCCAACCTGGGAGACATCGAAAAGGCACTTGCCGCCGTTCGCCGCGGGGGCTCTGCGGAAGTGATTCTGTTGCACTGCCTGGTTGCCTATCCGTCGCTACCTGAAGAATACAATCTCAAGGCAATCCTGACGCTCAAGCAGGCCTTCGGCCTCGCGGTGGGCATCTCCGATCACACTCTCGGCACGCTCATCCCCGTCTTGTCAGTCGCCTTGGGCGCCTCGATGATCGAGAAGCATGTGACGCTTGATCGGGGGCTTCCCGGTCCCGACCATAAGCACGCCATGACGATGCCCGAATTCGCGGCGATGTGCGCGGAGGTCCGCCTCGCGGAGCAAGCCTTGGGGGATGGAATAAAACGGGTGATGCCGTCGGAGGTGCCGCTGTACAACTATAGATCAGGTCTGATCGTGAAGCGCCTCGTCCGTGAGGGGCACGAGATCGCACGCGAAGATCTCGAGGTGAAGCGCCCCTGTTTTGGCATCCATCCCGAATTCATGGAGATCGTCGTCGGACGGAAAGCGCGCGCCACCCTCGAACCCGACGCCATCCTCACCTGGGACATGGTCTGACAAGCGTCGATGAAGTGCGTCATCATGCAGCCGACGTACCTTCCCTGGTCAGGATACTTCAACCTGATTTCGCAGGCCGATGTCTTCGTCTTTCTTGACGATGGCCAGTATGAGCGCTCCTCATGGCAGAATCGAAACCGTGTGCTTGTCGACGGCAAGGCGCAATGGCTTACCGTACCGGCGCGCCGCCTGGAGCTTTCTCAGGCGTTCAACACGGTACAGGTTGACGACAAGCGCGGGTGGCGGCAGAAGCATTTCCGGCTCATCAAGCAGACCTATGGCAAGCACCGGCATGGCAGCGAGATACTGGACGTTGTTAGTGGCATCACTGATCCTGCCGTCATCGGTCTGGTCGACTTGAACACGAAGCTTATCCTCGAATTTTCTCGGCGCCTTGATCTGACACCACGCTTCGTGCGCTCGAGCGAGATCGGCATCAGCGGCCAGCGCTCCGAGAGGCTATTGCGGATCTGCGAGCATTTCGGCTGTGACGAGTATCTGAGCCCCAAGGGTGCGGCAGAGTACCTCGCCCGGGACAAAGTGTTCGACGATGCGCCCGTCAAATTATCGTTTCAGCAGTTTGCAGTTAATCCCTACCCCCAGAACAAAAACCCGGTCTTCGTCGAATCTCTGTCGATTGTCGATGTCGTTGCCAATCTCGGCTGGATCCGGGCCCGGGAATATATTCTGGGTCGATACTCGCCCACCCTCGAGGATATATGACAGATACGACAATTCCCGGCAGCAAATATAGTCTTGTGGCTCATCCGCGTTTCGGTTTTCTCCAGATCAAGCCCACTCCGTCCGCTGAAGTGATAACCCAGTTCTATGAGAAAGAGTTCTATACCAGCAAGTACCCTCGATGCAACGCTTCGAGCCTGAAGATCCAGCTTCGCGACAAGGAATTCTATGACAACAGCCGCGAAGATATTTGCCGGAACATCGCCGAGCTCACCGGCAAACCACTGAAAGGAATGGAAGTACTTGATATTGGCTGTGGCTGGGGCCAGGCCTTGCTCGCCTTTCAAAAAAGAGGAATGATCTGTTACGGATTTGACCCGGCACCGGAGGGCGTCGAGTACGCCAGCAAGAAGGGCCTCAACGTCGTGCGCGCCGGCATGGAAACGATGGACGTTTTCGGCGGCAAGCGCTTCGACGTCGTGACACTGACCGACGTTCTGGAGCATCTTTCGGATCCGGTCAGCGTTCTCAAGGAGATTCGTACGCGCCTCCTGAAGCCGGGCGGTATTCTTTTCATTGACGTTCCCAATGAGTTTAATCCATTCCAAGTCTGCGGCCAGAAAACACACGGGCTCGATCCATGGTGGGTTGCCCCTCCCGGGCATCTCAACTATTTCACGCCAAAGACGCTAAAGAAGCTTTTGCGCGGGACTGGTTTTAAGGTGCTCTGCGCGGAGGCATCGTTTCCACTTGAGATGTTTCTGCTTTTCGGCCGCCAATACATCGGAAACGCCAAGCTCGGCCGAGAATGCCACCAACAGCGTATGAACTTTGAGCATAACCTGCGTGAGCAAGGCTACGGAAAGCTCCTGCGCAAGCTCTATCGAAGCTTCGCCGAGCTCGGAATTGGACGCAAGATTGTCATGTATTCCCGATCGGCCAATAAGCGATGAAACTTATCAATATCGGTGGGGCAACGGCGATCCTCGAGCACAAGGGACGCAGGATGTTGTTCGATCCATGGCTCAATGACGGGATATACAACGGAGCCTGGTACCACTATCCGCCACTCAAGATGGGAATAGCGGATCTCGGTCGCTTCGATTACATCTACATCTCGCATATCCACGAAGACCATTGCGCCCCCGGAACGATCAAGCATCTCAACATGGATGCCGAAGTCATCATCATCGACCGCGAGCCGAATTTCGTGAAGAAGTTCCTCGACATGTACGGCTTCAAATTCAAGAAGGTGCATCTGATCAAACCTTACGCGCCAACCCGCATAAGTGAGGACCTGCTCGTTGACATGGTCGAGGCAGACCCTGAGCACGATCTCAACAGCATGATCGATTCGGGCCTCGTGATGAACTGGGACGGTTTTGTCATCTACAACGGCAATGATTGCGCGCCGCATAAAGCTGGTCTTGAGCACATCCTGAATACATTCAACAAGGTTGATTTGGCGTTGATGTACTACGCAGGCGGTTCCTCCTATCCCCCTTGCTATTCGAACCTGACGCATGAGCAGAAGATGCTGGAGAAAAAGCGGATTTTTGAGCGAGGGCTCGGCATCTTCGCAGACGCGGTCAAGACTCTTCAGCCTCGCTACGCCATGCCTTTCGCCGATCAGTACGTTATAGGCGGATCGCGATCCAGTCTAAACAGCTATCTTCCCCACCCCCCGGACGGCAGCGCGGTGCTCGCAGCGCTGCGGCGGATTGGCCTGGAGTCGAAAGCGCTGCTGCTGAACTCCGGCCAGGCTTTCGACTTCGACGCCGGAACCAAAGTCCCCGACGAGGCATATCACGTGCACACGGAGGAAGACAAAGAGGCCTATATCCACGAACACCTAGAGGACAAACCCTATGACCACGAGGCATTCGTCCTCGATCATCGCGTTCCGCTGGGCCGAATGGTGGCGTTGGCCAGAGCGCAGCTCTGGAAGATGCAGCAGCGCGGAGACTATTTCCCTGCTTTCCGCTACTACCTTGACGTACCAGATCGTAAACTGAGATTCGAGATTGCACTTGACCAGGAGATGCATCAAGAGCCTGCCTGGGACGCTCCGCTTATCAATCCCTACCTGCGTATGTCGGTCCCGAGCACCTTGCTCGCGCTGCTGCTCATCGGCCATGTCTCGTGGAATATTGCCGACGCTGCGCTATTCATAGACTACGAGCGGGTGCCGAATGTTTACGTCCCAAAAATTCACGCCTACGTCAATCACATCCGAATCTAACGAAAGGCTTTGCGGCGCCGCCGTATAAGAGGCGGAGACGATACTTCTCGCTGTGTCCGCACCCACGGTTGGTGATCCCAAGCTTCGGCACCATTCCTGTATTTTGCTGCCTTATAGAAGGAAGAACGAAAATGGAACTTATCGATTTGTCCAAGTATTTTGAAATTAGCGACCCCAAACTACTATCTTTCGACGAAATGAAAAAGATAAGAAAGGTATGGCTTACACATGAATTGGAGCTTGTGGATGAACTGGACAACGTCCAGTATGCAAAGTCCTTGGTGCAACGCGGAATTACCGTAGCGCCTATCAGCCGAAAGCCCCCAGTCTCCAAGTATATTGATCGGGATACCTTTCCCAGAAGAGTCATCCTGGAGATGACCAGTAGGTGCAACTTTCTGTGCAAAATGTGTCCGCAACACGACCTCGAACGGCCTCGCATCGATATGCCCGGAGAGCTTTTCCGGAAAACCGTCGATGAACTGGACAAGCACGGGATCGAGGGCTTGTGGATCTACCATCTTGGTGAATCCATCCTTCATCCTGAATTCAAAAAGAACATTGAATACATCAGCACCAAAAAGAATCTCGGCGCGATCTGGATGAGTACGAATGGTCAGCGGTTTAATGAGGATATAGCTACCTCAGTGCTTAAATCAGAAATCCATTTCATCAACTTCTCGGCACACGCAATCACTGAAGAAACCTACAAGAAGGTCGCCCCGAAAGGAGGAAATTTTAAAACCGTTCAAAAGAATTTGGAGCGGCTTTATGCGATGAAAGGTCTTGGTGGCAAACCAAGACGGCCTTACGTCCATACCCAAATGATAGAGCAGGATGTGACGAAACATGAGATCGACGGCTTCATATTGAAACACTACAAGAAAGCAGACATCGTTAGCGTCAACATGCTCGAGTATGCGAACTTGCCTAACAACCAATATGGCCACGAAACAACTCGAGTCAGAAGGGAACTGACCTCTTGCCCCAGAATCTCTCGTAACAGCGCATTTATTCTGTCAAATGGCGCTGTGACTCCGTGTGACGCGACTTACAACGGCGAGATATGCTATGGAAATATAACGAAGAACTCTTTGGAAGAAATCTGGGCGGATACTGAAAGATTGAGAGTCGCCAGCTTAAATAGCTCCGGCAGAATGCACGAAATTGATCATTGTGCAAAATGTCCTGATCACGACATTATTCTGATGGGGATTGAAGCCGTCAAGTAATTACCCCCTAGTGGGCAGCGCCATTTTTCGCGCGTTGGCGTTCCAATAATATGTCGCAGAATTCTGTGAATCGGAGCCGATCGTCAGACTCGCGCAAGATGAGATCGTTGAAGATGCAAGGTTCAAGAATCCTCGTGCGGGCGAAGATAGTTTTCGCCGTGTTTTCCTCCACTAGCAAATATGTTATTTCAATAGTGAGCTTTCCGAATGCTTGGCACACCGAGGTTTTTGATCACCACCGCAGATGAGAGAAGCTGGCATACGGATCGACCCGTACTCTTCCTAGGAGAATGGTGTCGGCAACGTGCTCGGCGTCCTGCTTGGGAGAGTATCGACGCTGTGGTAGTTCCTGATTACGGATGGGGCGAGGGGCAGCAGGATGCTGATTATGCCTATTCATTGCGTCTATATGAACAATTGTTGGTCGAGTTAAGCGAGTCACTCAATCAATTTCACGGCACGGCTCACTCGCTGCGCTACTGGCGCATCTTGCTTGGCCCGTGGCTCCACATATTTACGGCCATTGTGATTAACCGGTGGGCAACCATTGAGCTCGCTCTTCGGGACTTCGACATTACTGGAACGGTGGTGCTTGAGTTCCTAGCCGAACAAATCACCCCTAGTTCTTTTGATGATTTTTCGGATATGTACTACAGCCACAGTTGGAATCACGCCATCATGGGCCGTATTCTGAACGGGTGGACCAAGGTGCCGTGTGATCGGATTGTCGCACCGAAATCAGAATGCGGTTTGCCAGAAAAGGCATCCTCCCCTCCGCTTGCCCTGCGGCGTCGGCTGAGACGTGCGGTTGAACGAGGGTTGCGCCCAATCTTCCAAACATTGAGTCGCCCGACCGATGCGTTGCTTGTTGCCACAACATTGACGTTAAAGCATGACGTGCTTCTGCAACTCGCGCTGGGCCAGATCCCAAATTGTTTTTGGCAAACTCCACTAGTGCCTCGGATTGCGCCGGACGTTCGAGCTCGTGCCCAGCTTAGTCTCGGCTCAGCTAACCACTTAGGTTTCGAGCAATGTATTCGTACCTTGATCGCCGAGCAAATTCCTACGCTGTATCTTGAGGGTTACCAAACGCTGCAAATGGCAGCGACCGAATTGCCTTGGCCAAAGCGGCCAAAGGTAATCTTCACATCGATTAATCATACGGCGGACGATGTCTTTAAAATATGGGCCGCCGAAAAAGCCGAGCAAGGTATTCCTTACGTCATTGGCCAACATGGCGGCAACTATGGGACGGCAAAGCATAATTCTTACAATCAAGTTAACGAAGTAGCAACCGCAGATCGATATCTGACGTGGGGCTGGAGCGAAGGCAATTCCAAGCACTATCCAAGTGCGGCCCTGAAGATTGTCGGTAAGCCGAGCGGAACCTGGGATCCGGACGGAGGGCTGCTTCAGGTGACGTGGCTCGAAAGCGGATACTCGCGTATGCCATGGTCACATACCAATTTTCGTGTCGATTATTTGGAGGATCAATTTAGATTTGCATCGGCTCTTCCACGGGCCATTCGCACTGCATTGACGGTTCGTCTCCAGTTTGGCGGCTTAAGATATGGCGGAGAACCACACGACGTGCAGTGGCGAGCCCGCGACCCAGACATACGAATTGATCCCGGTAGCAGCCCGATAGAACCCATGATCCGCCGGAGCCGCTTGTCTATCTTTACGTACAACTCAACGGGTTTTCTTGAGACAATGGGGCGGAACATTCCAACCATCGTCTTTTGGGACCCAAAGTATTCAGAGGTGCGGCCCAGCGCCCAGTTCTATTTCGATTTGCTAAGAAAGGTCGGCCTCTTACATGAAAGCCCAGAATCAGCTGCGGCGAAAGTCGCAGAAGTGTGGGATGAAGTGGCCACTTGGTGGAGCCAACCGGGCGTGCAAGAGGCCCGGCGTGTTTTTTGCGACCGCTTTGCTCGTGTGCCGGTGAATCCTGTTGGCGCGCTTAAGCATGCCCTGACCACGGTGGGCAGTTAGTGATCTTGGCAACATCCACGACTATAAGAATAGGGACGTGGACGAGCGTTGCGCAATACTGAATTCAGCGGGATACGGTTATGAACACAGCAATTGTTCTCGCAGGCGGCTTGGGTACTCGGCTGCGCAGTACAGTCCCCGATCGACCGAAACCGATGGCACCTATCAACGGACGGCCCTTCCTTGAGCATCAACTTGATTATTGGATTGCACAAGGGATCAGGCGATTCGTTGTTTCAGTGTGCTATCGCCACCAGCAAATCATCGATCATTTCGGCAACAGCTACAACGGCGCCGATCTCGATTACGTCATCGAACAAACGCCCCTGGGTACCGGCGGCGGTCTTTTGTTAGCCGCTGACCGATTATGCAGCGATGCGCCTTTTCTGCTGTTGAATGGCGATACGTACTTTGCAGTTGACCTGAAGACCCTGGCCGAGTTTTCTCTGGCAAATGATGCGGACTGGTGTTTCTCGCTGTTTCGTACAGATGAGGAAGGCCGGTACATGGGCATGGATATCACAGCACAAGGAAAAATTCAGTCCCTCAATTCGGGAGCTGGCCGACCTGGGCGCCTGGCAAATGGAGGGGCTTATCTGGTTAACCCTCGCGCTCTTGGCGGCAAATATTCCAGTGGTGACAGGGTTTCGTTGGAGGACGATATTTTTCCAGCGGCTATGGCTTCCGGTCAGCGTTTGTTCGCCATGGAGTTCGCGGGCACCTTCATTGACATAGGTGTGCCCGACGACTACCGTCGCGCCTCGGCGTTATTGGCAGGACACAGCAAATAGAGAGTGATTTTTTGATAATTTTCGCTAAGGAAAAAACATGAGTTACAACATCCTCGTCACAGGTGGTGGCGGTTATCTCGGTTCCACGATGGTTCCGGAACTACTCAGTGCGGGCCACAAGGTGACGGTGCTCGACAACTTCATGTATGGCCAGAATAGTTTGGCGCATGTCTGCCACGATCAGAATTTCAAGGTAGTACGCGCCGACATTCGCCAGGAAAATGTCATGCTGCCGTTGATGAAGAAGGCAGACGTTATCATTCCACTTGCCGCTTACGTGGGTGCGCCGTTATGCGCGAAAGATCCGATTGGTGCCTCGACGGTCAATCACGATGCAATAATCATGATGCTCAAGAACCTGAGCAAGGAACAGTTGGTTCTCATGCCGACTACGAACAGCGCTTATGGAACCGGGGATGAGAACAATTTCTGCACGGAAGAGTCGCCTCTCCGCCCGATTTCCCAATACGCAATTGAAAAACTCGAAATTGAGATGGCGGTTATGCAGCACGCCAATGCCATCAGCTTTCGCCTGGCTACCGTATTCGGCATGTCACCGCGAATGCGCATAGACCTGCTCGTAAATGACTTTACTTATCGCGCCGTTTATGACCGCTTTGTGGTTCTATTCGAGCCGCATTTCAAGCGCAACTATGTCCATGTTCGCGATGTCGCCCGTGTTTTCATGCATGGAATTGCGTGTTTTGACAAAATGAAGGGACAGATCTACAACGTAGGTCTGTCCAATGCAAACATTTCAAAAATGGAGCTGTGTCAAGAAATTCAGAAGCAAATTCCCGATTTCACTTTTCCGGAAGCCGAGGTAGGCAAGGACCCGGATCAGCGTAACTACATCGTCTCGAATGCCAAGATTGAAACCACAGGATTTAATCCCATTCATTCACTCGAACTGGGTATCGCGGATTTGATCAAGGGCTTTACCATGATCAAGAATACTCGTTATGGGAATGTTTGAGGGATAGCGTCCTGGCCTTCGCCGCCAGGCGAGGGCTGCCAAGCCATTTTTATGTCTTATATAGCCAAGTCCCTTGCCAATAAACGTGGCCTACGCCGATATTTTGGCCCCAAACGGGCGATTGTGCTGCTGGTATTCATGGCGGCCATTTTTTGGATATGGCGTTATTACCAAAGTGGCGCACTAAGCCCTGGCATTATTGAGCAGTACCATGCCGAACACCCTTTGACGTCAATCATGCTCTTCATCCTGGTCTATGCTGTGTCGGTATTTGCCCTGATACCGGCACTACCCATGAATCTTGCCGCAGGATACTTTTGGGGCGCAATTGCTGGTGGCGCATATGCAACCTTAGGTGTAACCATCGGCGGCTTGATGTCGTTCGTTACCGCAAGATGGTTGGTCGGGCAACCGCTGGCCGCGCACTTCGACAATAAAATGGTAAGCGAAATACAGCAGGAGTTCGCGCGTAACGGATGGAAGTTTGTGGCATTTCTGCGAATTAATCCTGTGGTTCCAACAGGGTTACTCAACTATATTCTGGGACTTACCTCGATATCCATTGTCAATTTTGTGTGGGTTACCATGGTTTTTCTGCTGCCTCCCGCAATAGCTGTTGCATACATCGGTGAAGTGCTGCAGTCGTTCACGGCTCATTCGTCAGAAGCGGATCAGGTTATCAAGACGGTCCTCGCGGTATCTGCCGTAGTGCTTCTGCTTGGATCTGCGAAGTATTTTGCCAGATTAATTAAGAAACATTACTTTGCCAAATAGATACAGTGGCACGACAAAACTTATTGGTACCTGCCCGGCGATGCATTCTGGTTTTGCTGAATTAGCAAACTAATCAGCCTATTGCAACCCAGGAAATGGTTTTGAAACTCATCAAAGATTACTTGTTGAACACGACAAATTTGAACGCTCTGAGAATTTGCCTGTGCTTCATTGCGGCCATATTCTTCTTGCACTATTGGCTTAATATTTTTCTGTTTTTCAGGGCATTGTCGTCCACCACCACCAATTTTTCGTGGGGTGATATCGCATGGATACATCAGGCATTCTACAATTTCGTCAACGACCGCCCGATGCAAACGTCCATTTACTACTATTCCGGGGCCGGCAACATAGGAAACCCATACGCATACGCTAATCAGCTGGCTATGCACATTAACTTCACGCCCTACATCTTCTCCGTGTTCTATAAGTTGTTTCCGGGTCTATCCACAGTTTACTCAATAGTAATTTTCTTCAATCTGATTGGCTTTCTCGGATTCTTCTATTTGATCCTGGACTTCTATAACAAGGAACAGCTAATAGTCCGATATTGTTTTGCCGTGTCCGTTCTGTTCGCGGGAAATTTTCTAACCATGTGCCTGCATAACTGGGCCGTATTCCCCTTGTATCAAGGCGTTTTTATTCTCGCAATGTTTTACGCAATGCTAAGGGAAAGTAGATGGGCGTTTATTGCGGCATCGGTCCTATTTTTACTGGTTTCGGATGATGCTGCACTGTTTGCATTCAGCTTCGGAGTCTTTTTGTATCTTTATCGGCCTCAAGAGAAGTTTTATTCATATTTTCTGATGACGAGTTCTGTCGGATATTTCCTATTTACGTCATTTTTTCTATTTCCGGTGGTTAAGTTTGATATCAATACGTCGAATTTGGCATCCTCAGACACAATCATCAGGCTGAGTAATCTTTTCAATGGATTGTATACACATAGTTACCACGAAATTCTGGTGTATTTCGGATTTATTGGATTTATCTATGCGATGGCAGTAATTGCAATGCGTCGAATTTCAATGGCAGTCTTTCACAAAAGTCTGCTGTTTATTTTTATTGCCCCATTGAGTCACTGGTTTATTACTTGGGCCACCGGTGGTGGCGGGCAGCACCTGATGCCCGTTTATACGATGATCATGCTGGCCACGCTATATATGATCGGCAAATGGACGATCGACAAGGAACTCAAAATTGAGAACTTTCGTATCTTGCTGATTATCTCGGGTTTCCTCGCGTTATTTGTGTTTAATTTCAATCATTCGACAAAGCATTATCTCGGTCACCATGTCGATCTCGCGCAAAAAAGCAGCAACGAGGCCGTGATAAAGGTACTAAGTGACATTCCTCCGCAATATAGTGTTGTGTATTGGACAAACAGAGGCGTTGATGGGTTTGCCGTTGCCAGAAACGATGTCTGGAAATTTCCGAGTTATTTTGACTTGGCAGATTATCTGGTCATTCAGAAGGATGCCACCGAGTCATTTTTTGAGGGCGATTCTTTGGTTGGACCCGCTAAAGCTTGGGATGGAAACAAAGAGGACTGTGAGGAAGCCTTTGGTCTGAATATTGGAAATCCAACGGATGCCAGATTAAGGCACATGCTTTATTGTGGACACTACTTTACATCGGGTGGCAGAAACACAAAGATGGATCCCGGCATCCTGAAAGCAATCACCGATGAACTGGTCGGGACCAATAAGACCTACGTAATTGAAAAGGATAATGAAAATTTGTTGGTTCTGAGAAGAATCATTTCGCACAAATTTCCGATGCCCAATTCGTCGATCGGGTTTGGTTGGATCGAAAATATTCCGAAGTTCATGTCGAAAATCTTTCACCTGAATAGCGCCGCAAATTGATTTCCGAATTCGACCGGCCAGGAACAGCGACGAGATGAGCCGGCGGAACTTGGCAAAATTGCTTCAGGACCCACGCGCGCTTCTGGCCGATGAATGGGGGCTTCGGTTGCGCGCCGAGAGTGGTATGGGTCCGGATGCCGAAGCGGCCTTCCTGCAATCATCGCAATTACGCCTGGGCTCTGAGCATAGCCTTGCGGTGGTCGATGCGCTGAAGTACGCGTCGTCGATTGAATATCATCACAAGGGACTATCCTCTCGCGCCTATCTGGAGCATCCTATCCGCGTCGCAACGTTCGTTCTCGAAGAAGAGTCGCTACTCGACTCTGACACGGTGGTCATAGCGCTAATCCACAATTTGCTTGAAGTCTCTGACGTCAGCGCATCCGACCTCGCCGCCGAATTTGGCGAAGCGATCGCACACGCGGTCGAGAGTTTGACGGTGGATCGCACCCGAATGGACGAGCCATACAAGCAAGCCTACTACGCGCGGCTTCGACAAGGCTCGCGCAGTGCGCGGATCGTCAAGATTCTTGATAAATTGGATAATATCTTCATGATCTGTTTCAATCCTGACGCTGACGTCCGGCGTTCATACCTGGAAGAGATTGCGCGGTGGGTCCAGCCGATGGCCGACACCGATTTGCCGTCCGTTGCTGAGTTTTTGAGGCACTTGACCGAGGTCATGCGACTGATCGGATATCAGGACAAAGGCACCGTCCCCGGTATTTCACTCAACTAAGGTCTCTCGCATGGACACTGGACTCTCGAAGCGCGTAGCACTTGTTAACGGCGCAAGCAAAGGTATCGGCAAGGCGATTGCCATGGGCCTTTCCAAAGAGGGCGCGTCGGTTTGCCTCGTGGCTCGCAACAAGACGATGCTCGCAGCCGCGGCAGCGGAGATCAGCGAAGCCACGGGCGGCAAGGTGGTGTTTATGGTCGCCGACGTCGCTGAGCCGGATGCCGCCAAAAGATGCGTCGACTTCGTCCGTAAGACGTTTGGCCGAGTCGACATCCTCATCAACAATGCCGGGGGACCCGCCTTCGGAACCTTGATGAACATCAGCGAGACCGATTGGGACAATGCCCTGCAGTTGTCACTCCGCAGCGCCATCCGATTCACAAAGGAAGTGATTCCGGGAATGCTCGAGCATCAGTGGGGCCGGATCGTCAATGTTTCGTCTACCGTCGCCAAAGAGCCAGGTCCGAACATGATTCTGTCGGCGACCGCACGCGCCGGACTCGCGGCGTTTTCCAAAGCGGTTTCGACCGAGTATGCGCCGGCCGGCATCACCGTTAATACGGTCTGTCCCGGCGGGGTCTTGACCGATCGCCTCAAGAGCCTGCTGGAGGCGCGCTCCAAAGCCGAGGGCAAGCCCTACGATGAGCTTCTCGAACAGAGTCAGAAAAGCATTCCGATCGGACGTTTCGCTTCCCCAGAGGAATTTGCGGAGACCGTGGTCTTCCTTTGTTCGGAGCCTGCACGTTACGTCACCGGTACGTATTTGTCGGTTGACGGCGGACTGACCAAAGGGATGTGACCTGCATGGTCGATGCTTTCACACCAGACATTTTCTCCGTTTCAACGCCGACATTTCATGTCCTGCCGGACGCGAAAGCGGCGCAGATTGCTGCGATCCTGAGTGAGCATTATCCCGACCGTCGCGCCGACCCTCGCGATATCGCACAGGCTGGCGGCCTCGAGATCAATTCCAATAACTTCAGGTTCACCGATCGCAGTGAAACCTTTCTGTTGAAGCGAACGGGAACGACGGTGAAACAAGCGGTCTTGAACGCGCAGTTTCAGATTTCGGAGACTCTGAGGAAACGCGGCGTTCCCTTTCCGGCAGCGGTCCCCAATCTGGATGGAAACGTCGTGTCCAGAGGCTCGGATGGGAGGTGCTGGATTCTGACTCAGTTCGTCGACGGCGCCTACTTTGCCGGCGGTAGATCCGAACTCCTGAACGTAGGCAAAGGGATCGGTCTACTTCAGCGGCATCTCCATGATCAAGCCTCATCTGACCTCACGGCAAGCAATTCGCTTGACGCGATATCCTGCTTCCAGGAGTCAGTGGCACGGCTTTTCGACAGCAGGCAGCACTGGCACGAGATCTTTCCGGAACAAGCGACGAAGCTCCTCACTGAAGATGAGGCCCTGCTCAGGAAAATCGCTGCTCGAATTGTCGACACGCTTCCTCGTCTGGCTCAGTTACCGAGCGAGGTCTGTCACTTCGACCTTCACCCCCACAATATTCTTGTCCGGTTGGAAAAGCTCGCTGCATTTGTTGACGTTGATTCGCTTCAGATTAACCGAAGAGCATTAGCGATCGCGTTTTCGACGTTCAAGCTGGTGCGTCAGCACGCAGCTCAATTGGGGCTGGCCCTGTGCGACAAGGATGAAATAGCGGAGGCGGCAGCTGATTTTGTCGGCGCCATCCGCGAAGGGATTGAGCTTCTGCCATCCGAAGTCGAAAGCCTGGAGGACCTGGCGATGTTTGAGGTTTTCCGCCGGATTCTGAGCATCACGGACCTGAACATCGTTAGTCGCGACATCACCTGGAACCGCGTACTCATCATGCAGTTGGCCGCACTCCGGGAGATCCCGATCATCTTCGCGCGCCTGCCGGGGCAGTCTGCCAGGGCGTTGCCATAAGCTTGTATGTCATGCCCGGCACCAAGAGCTGAAATTTGAGCCGCTGCACAGTCTATTACTCCATTCTTCACATGCTACATCTGAGGTTCAAATGAACATTGTCGGCACAGACATCAAGCGGGTACTGATCACTGGGATCAGTGGTTCTGGCGGAAGCTATCTGGCTGAATACATCGTTCGACACCATCCTGGCGTGGAAGTCCATGGCATGGCCCGTTGGCATAGCACAAGCACTACGGATAACCTGAGTGGTATTCGTTCCCGCGTGACTGTTCATGAGTGCGACTTGATGGATTTCAGTTCCCTGCTTGCTACGTTGAAGGCAAGTCGGCCAGATGTCATCTTTCATCTTGCTGCGCACGCCAATGTACGCGCCTCATTTCAAACGCCGCTAAGCGTATTGAATAACAACATCATGGGTACAGCAAATTTGTTTGAAGCAATTCGTGCGGCAGAACTAAATCCCATATTTCAGTTGTGCAGCACGTCGGAAGTCTATGGACAAGTCGGGCCGGAGGACGTACCCATTCGCGAAGAGACGCCAATGTGCCCATCGAGCCCCTACGCTGTCTCCAAAGTAGCCCAGGACTTGCTCGGCTACACCTATTTTGTCGCGTACAAAATGCCCGTCATTCGTACGCGCATGTTTGCTTACTTGAACCCCCGTCGTGCGGACCTGTTTGCCACTTCCTTTGCACGACAGGTGGCACGAATTGAGCTCGGACTGCAAAAGGAACTGGTTCACGGCAATCTTGATTCAGTGCGAACCATTATTGACGTGCGTGACGCAATGCGGGCTTATTGGGATGCTGCACTGCATTGCTTGCCCGGCGAGGCCTACAACATTGGCGGTAAAACTACGATACGAGTTGGTGATTTTCTCGATCTTCTCAAATCCTTAGCCACCAAACCCATACTTTCACGCGAAGATCCCGGATTGCTCCGGCCTGCCGATGTGACCTTGCAAATTCCATCAACAGAAAAATTTGAAAAGGCGACGGGGTGGCAGCCGCAATACAAGTTCGAGGAAAGCGTGGCCTTCCTCCTTGATCATTGGCGAATTGAAGTTTCCAAAGAAATTACCAAGACAAATTGATTCCGTGAATATTGAAAATACCTACCGTTCGCTATATCTCATCCGTCGCGCAGAAGAGGAAGTCGTTCGCCTTTATCCCACTGACAAGATAAAAAGCCCTGTACATCTGTCCATTGGGCAGGAAGCCGTATCCGTTGGCGTATGTGAAGCATTGGATGCTGGCGACATCGTATTTGGCACTTACCGCAGCCACGCCCTCTATCTCGCCAAGACGGGTGACTTGAGGGGCTTCTTCGCAGAGCTGTATGGCAAGGCCACCGGCTGTTGCAAGGGCAAGGGAGGGTCAATGCACCTCGCTAACGTCTCGCAAGGCATGATGGGCACATCTGCGGTTGTTGCCACCACCATTCCACAGGCAGTCGGCTACGCTTATGCGATAAAACAGCGCGGTGAGAAAACGGTAGTAGCTGTATTTATGGGTGACGGCGCTACCGAGGAAGGGGTCTTCCACGAGAGCCTGAATTTCGCCGCAATCAAAAATCTGCCCATCATTTTCATTTGCGAAAATAATTTATACGCTATCCACACGCATCAGCATAAACGCCAGCACCTGGCCGAGATCGGTGGCATGGTGCGTGCGCATGGCATCCCGGCCGAGCGCATAGAAAATAACGACATTGCCGCAATTCGTGCGCGAGTGACGAGCGCCGTGGCTGACATCCGCGCAGGTCTAGGTGGGCCGGTTTTTATTGAATGCATGACCTCCCGCTGGAAAGAACACGTTGGGCCGGGGGATGATTTCAGCCTTGGTTATCGCAGCAGTGGTGAGGTCCAGAAATGGAAAGACAACGATGAAATGAAAGTCATCGGCCAAAGAATTTCCATTGAATGCCGCACAAGGATTGAGGCTGATGTTGAAAAGGAAATTCAGGCAGCCATTCAGTTCGCCGAAGAAAGTCCTTTCCCCAATGTCGCAGAGCTTTACACAGAGGTATTCAAGGAAAATACCGACCCAAAATTGAAGTCGCCAACGCCGGCGACAGGCGAGCGTGAAATTGGATTTGTAGACGCCATACAGGAGGCATTGGACCAGGAGATGGGTCGCGATAAATCCGTGATCGTATTCGGTCTCGACGTGGATGACCCGAAGGCAATTCTCGGAACGACGCGCGACCTGCCGCAAAAATACGGCGCCGACCGCGTGTTTGGTACTCCGCTCGCCGAGGATGCGATGACTGGCGCGGCTATTGGCATGGCGCTCGCTGGCTTGCGGCCGGTGCATATTCACATTCGCATGGACTTTTTGGCGTTGGCCATGAATCAATTGATCAACATCGCCGCGAAGAGCCGTTACACTTTTGGTGGCCAGGTTTCCGTACCGCTTGTGGTCCGCGCAATGATCGGGCGCAGTTGGGGGCAGGGCGCGCAACATTCTCAAGCCTTGCACTCGTTTTTCATGCACGTACCCGGATTGAAAGTTGTTGCCCCCTCCAATCCATACGATGCAAAAGGGTGCTTGATTGCCGCCATCCGTGACGATAATCCCGTTATCTACGTCGAGCATCGACTGGTGCATTATCAAAAAGGACCGGTTCCCGCAGAAGCCTATGAAGTGCTTCCCGGCAAGGCGCGCGTCACCGCTTCAGGCAAGGACGTAACGCTGGTGGGCATCTCGTATATGCAAATTGAATGCATTCGAGCGCGCCGTTACCTTGAGGCTGTAGATATTCATGCTGAAGTCATTGATCCGATCTGGTTGAGCCCGCTCGATCTGGAAACTATTTTCACATCCGTTCGAAAGACACGCCGGCTGGTTATCGTTGATAACGGCTGGACGACTTGCGGCGCAGCAGCGGAAATCGCCGCCCAAGTGGCGCAATATTTTGAGGGCAATGCTGACATTCGCATTCGACGGATGGGCTTCGAGCCCGTCACCTGCCCAACGTCACCATCGCTCGAAGCGGCGTTTTATCCCAACCCCCGCAACATCGCTTCCATGGCCCACAAGATTGTTTCAGGAGATAAGGCCGACTGGTTTCCAGAGGAACGCCATGATTTGAAAGCCTATGAATTCAAGGGGCCATTTTGAACAGAAAAATGTACAGCGCATTTTCCTACCTAATATTGGTCTGGTGAGAAAACCATGAAATTCCCACTGATGCGCAACAATATTCTGCGCGAAGATCTGGACGCAGTCATTGAGTATTTGAAACAGGACGACCCGATCCTTACCCATGGTGCCCAGGTACGCGCCTTTGAAGCCGAATGGTCCGAATGGCTGGGCGTAAAGTACAGTGCGTTCGTCAATTCCGGTGCATCAGCCAATTTGCTGACGATGGCTATTCTCAAGATTCGCCACCCGGAAGGCGGTGAAGTCATTACTCCGCCACTGGCATGGGTTTCAGACGTCGCATCGGTACTGCAAAACGGGTTCAAACCCGTGTTTGCAGATATCGATCCACGTACTCTGGCGATGGATCCAGTTCAGATACTGGCAAAAATTACTGACAAAACGCGGGCGGTATTTCTCACGCACGTGCAGGGTTTCGATGGGCTGACCGACGATCTGATTGACGAGCTGCAACGCCGCAATATTCCGCTAATCGAAGATGTCTGCGAATCGCATGGCGCAACACACAACGGCAAGAGACTGGGTAGCCATGGGTGGATATCGAATTTTTCCTACTACTATGCTCACCACATGAGCACCATCGAAGGTGGCATGGTCTGCACCAATGACCCTGAGGTCTATCAGCAGGTTCGGATGCTGCGCTCCCATGGCATGGTTCGAGAAGCCAGTGATCCTGCCGTGCGCGCCTCGTATCAGGAGGCCAATCCAGAGTTGAACCCGGACTTCATCTTTGCCTTTCCCGCCTACAACACCCGCAACACCGAGATTGGCGGGATCATGGGGCGCAGCCAGCTCAAACGACTGGATCAAATCGTAAAGCGCCGGACTGAAAACCTGCACCGCTTCTTGAAGCAAATCGATTCGTCAAGATATCGTACGGACTTCAGGCTGGAAGGCTCCAGCAACTATGCTTTCAACCTGATTTTGAAGAAACCGGATGATGACCTGGCCCAGCGCCTCATGCAAAAAATGCGGGAATGCGGTGTCGAGTTCCGAAGAGGCAGCGCGGGTGGTGGCAATCAGATTCGCCAGCCCTATCTGAAGGGTATCGTGCCGGACGGACATCATCGCGAGTTTCCTGAAACGGAGCACGTTCATTTCTACGGCTTCTATATTGGTAACTTCCCCGACTTGACGAGTGAGGAAGTGGACGAGATCTGCGCAATTTTGAATGCGGTGTAGGGCAGCTAATAGTTGGCAATGAATTTGCCTGATGGATCCTCAAGACAAGACTAGACGAAATATGAAAACAACCCTTTTGGTTATGACGCTCAATGAAGTCAATGGCGTGAAGGTAATCATGCCGCGAATCGACAGGACTTGGGTGGATCAGATTATTGTGGTAGATGGCGGTTCAACGGATGGCACCATCGAGTGGGCGAAAGAAAACGGCTACGAGCTCTACGTGCAGAAGCAGCGCGGGTTTCGACATGCCTATACCGAGGTCTGGCCACAGGTGACGGGTGACGTTGTCATCACCTTCAGTCCCGATGGAAATTCAGTGCCCGAATTAATTCCCGATCTGATTGAAAAAATGAAGGACGGCAACGACATGGTCATTGCCTCTCGTTATCTGGGCGATGCCAAGAGCGACGATGACGACATTGTCACTGCTTTTGGAAACTGGTTGTTTACACACACGGTAAACTTTCTTCATGGTGGCCATTACACCGACGTAATGGTGATCTATCGAGCTTACCGAAAGAACATGGCTTACGAACTTGGCCTGGATCGTGAGGATGCCCACGCATTGCCTGAAAAATTGTTTGGCACCAATATCAGCTGGGAGCCGTTATTGTCGGTCAGAGCGGCGAAGGCCAAGCTGCGAATAGCGGAAATCCCTGGTGACGAGCCTGCGAGAATTGGCGGGGAGCGCAAGTTGCAGGTGCTGCGTTGGGGGGCTGCCTTCTATTTCCAGTTTATTCGGGAATTATGGTTTTGGAGGCCGGCAAACAAGTGAATTGTGAATCTTTGACTCGAAGATAGCGTCATAAATTAATCGAACATGGCCGTTATTGCCAACATCGCACAGTTCTACCTGCTGCACTGCGAATAGAAGCTGGGGCCTAAACTGATTAATTTGAACGAGCTATGTCCGCATTTCATACGAAACTCCGTCCCTATCCACCGGGTAAACTAGCGCAGCGGATGTTCTAAGATGCCGTGATGGCGCTTGGATGCAGTATTTTTTCTGCATGGCTAACCCGAGTCGGCTTAGCCATGAATTTGGCGAATTTGAAAAATCCCGAAGACATGCCTGGCTTCCACGCTAACCGAATAAATTCTGGGTAATTGAGTATGATCATCACGCGAACCCCGTTCAGAATCTCTTTTTTCGGTGGCGGAACCGACTATCCAGGGTGGTACAGAAATCATGGCGGCGCGGTATTGGCGACCACCATCGACAAATACTGTTTCATTACATGCCGCCGTTTGCCACCGTTTTTTGAGCACAAGCATCGCATTGTTTACTCCCACATTGAGAATGTGCGTCATATCGATGAAATCAAGCATCCTGCAGTGCGCGCAGTATTCAATTGGGCAAATGTGGTTGACGGGCTGGAGATCCACCATGACGGGGATCTGCCGGCACGTTCCGGCTTGGGCTCCAGTTCAGCCTTTACCGTTGGCTTGACGCATGCGCTGTATGGCCTTGGTGGCCAAATGGCCACCAAGGAAGCCCTTGCAAAGGATGCTATTCATATTGAACAAGATCTCATCGGCGAGAACGTCGGCTCGCAGGATCAGGTGTCCGCAGCTTATGGCGGATTCAACCGCATTGAATTTCACCGCGATGACTCTTTTGATGTCGCACCGATCATCCTTCCCGGGTCCAGGCGCGAAGAGCTTCGTGACCACCTGATGCTCTGCTTCACCGGGTTTTCTCGCATCGCCGACGAAATTGCAAAATCCAAAATAGAAAATCTGAAAAATCGTGAAACAGAGCTTAAACGTATGAGAGAAATGGTCGATGAAGCAATTTCTATTCTGGGCAATAGTGGCGTCAGTATTGCCGAGTTTGGCAAACTGCTTGATCTGAGCTGGAAATACAAGCGCAGCCTGTCCGACCGGGTTTCAACCCCCGCAATCGACCAGATTTACAGTGAAGCCCTGAGTGCAGGCGCAATTGGCGGCAAGATTCTTGGCGCCGGCGGTGGCGGATTCATGCTGCTGTTCGCGAAACCCGAAAGGCACGCTGCAATTCGGGAACGCCTTAACAATCTCGTGCATGTCTCTTTCGATTTTGATGATTCAGGTAGCCGCGTCGTGCTCTATCAGCCCAACGGCCTGTGATGCTTGTTTTCAACAGAATGCAAAGTGATTGCAGTCAATATACGAATCAGTTTGGAACATCCATATGCCGACGAAGACTTCAATCACTCTTAAACCGGAGCAAGCTGACAGACTCAAACAGTTCATCGACTCGAAGTTTTTCAACTATGGGTCAGTCGATGTAGCCAAGAGCAGCTATTGGCAATACCACAGCAGCCAATTGGTTACCGAGATTGATTCCCCGGGTAGCGTTCGTGTTTCGGGTGAATCCGGGTTTTACGTTCCGCCACCGAGCTCATTTATCAAGCGCTCGCTCCTCAAGCTTGTAAAAGCGTTCCAGCATCCGTCGCTGATAGGAACTGCGCTTCGCGGAAATTTTCAAACTCGTTTCGGTACCCATCGCTTGATGTCATATCGTGATGCGTTCGATGCAGTGATGAACCATGATGCTATTTCCGATTCCGACCTCTCGCCCTGGAGAGTGAATCACCTGAACCTCGCCAGGAAGCCGAATGTATTCCCGAGTTCAGCCTCTATTGAAAAACGCTATCAGTCCTGGTCCTCTTATGCTGCATCGCCCAGCATAATAAATCACTACTATTATCAGAACCTGATGCGGAGTTTCATCTCTGGCACTGAGTTGCGCACGGTCCTCGAGATTGGTGCCGGAAACGGGAACTTTTCGTCCATTATTTTTCATGAATGGTCCCCGGTAAGACTTATTCTGGTAGATCTGCCGGAAACGATTTGCCTTGCGTTTTCATTTCTGTCCAACCTTTTCCCGGAAGCCAGAATTGTCTTGCCAACTGAACTCGAACAAGGCTTGCCCGAGCAGTTTGACTTTGCCTTGCTTACCGTTGACCAGCTGGATCTGGTTGAAAGTGACAGTGTGGATTTGGCCATCAACTGTCATTCTTTTCAGGAAATGACCCAGGCGCAGATAGCCATCTATTTCGTCTTTATCCAGCGCATCTGCCGTAACTTGGGTTACTTCTTTACCGCTAATCGGATTGACAAGATTCCTTGCGGCCCGGATTCGCTCACGCAAGAACAGCTTGAGCCGCCAAACCGCTTCGCAGAGTATCCGTGGGACGTTCACAACAAAGTCTTGATCTATGAGATTTCGCGTTTACTTAGGCTGGTCCAGCTGGATGACGTCGCGATCAGGCTCGAACAAATCCATAAATAGCGACAAAGCCATTTTTCGTAATATCGGTTGCCTGGGTAAATGAAGATGATGGGTATCAAGACCAAGTTACTTGAATATTTCGCCGCTTTGCTGACGGCATTTGTTCGTTTGCTGGCGGGCAGGCAGGCATCGCAAGCACTGGCAACGCTCGCCGAGCGGATTGCGCCTGTGGTGGTCGAAGACGCGGGGATCGGGCGGCTGAAGTTCTTCTGTCCGAGCCGTTTTCCAGAATGGCGTGCCCGTACTCTAATGACCAAGGAACCTGAAACTATCCGGTGGATCGACGGTTTTGAGAAGACAGACGTGCTCTGGGATGTTGGTGCGAATGTAGGTGTTTTCTCTCTGTATGCGGGCCTGCGAGGACTCTCTGTCGTTGCTTTCGAACCGTCTCCGGGGAATTCCTATGTGCTTAGTCGCAATATCGAACTCAATGGATTTAGCGAGCGGGTTTCGTCCTATTGCATTGCCTTCAATGACGAGACTCGCCTCGATTCGTTTCATATGTCGAGTACCGAACTGGGGACGGCGCTCAGCAGTTTTGGAGAGGCTGTCGATTGGAAAGGCGAAGCCTACACGGCGAAATTCAAACAAGCGATGCTTGGCTTTACGATTGACGACTTTATTCGCCACTTCAATCCGCCATTCCCAAACCATATCAAGATTGACGTTGATGGTATAGAAATGAAAATCGTTCGGGGCGCGGCAATCACGCTTGCTGACAAGCGCGTGAGGTCAGCGTTGATAGAATTGAATATCAAGCTTGACGACTGCCAGGAGACAATTGCCCTCATGGAGTCGTACGGGTTCCGGCTGGACAAGCGAGAACATGCGGACGAGTTCTATGCCGGCGACGAAAACAGTGTTTTCAATCACATCTTTGTACGCAAGTCGTGAGCCTCGAACCTGTCCGACCTGATTCAGCGCCAAGCGGCGTAAAAGGGAATATTGTTTTTAGCACGCCTGAACTGAGAAGGTACTTCAGTCAAAACCGTGTCCGTTGGGATCAGTTCTATGAATCCGAACGAAAAACCATCGAGAAAGTATGGCCCGGTGGCGTGCCAAATGTACTGGATATTGGATGTGGCTGCGGTGGCTTGGGACTGGCGTTGGAGGAGCGTTTCGGATCGGTCATCTATACGGGGGTGGAGATCAATACCGACGCCGCAATTGCTGCGGCACGCCTCAATCCAAAGGCCAGGGTCTTGCCTGGAGATTTTCTCAGCATGGGGCAAAGTGAAATTGGCGATTCCTTCGATATGGTCGTATCCCTGAGCTGCATTGACTGGAATCAGACTTTTGCCGAGATGCTGTGCAAGGCCTGGTCGAAAGTCAGGCCTGGCGGGACGTTCATCGCGAGTTTTCGACTGACAACCGATACCGGGCGAGATGATATCAATGAGTCGTACCAATATATTAATTATGATGGGCATCTCGAAGGTGAGATTGCCCCGTATGTCGTTTTGAACGCGCCTGACTTGATGAGGCGGCTGTTGTCTTTGGGATGTGTGGGTCGAGTCTTTGGTTTTGGCTATTTTGGCGCTCCCGGCAAGACGGCGGTAACACCGTTTAGCCAATTGTGTTTTGCCGTTTTGGCGCTCAAAAAATCCTCCGCAAACGAATGCGGCGAAGTTGAACTGATGCTGCCGGAAGAGATAGCCACGCCCATGCTGGAAGTTTGTGCCCGGAATCGCCCATAGCAACCAACGCTTGATCTCTACTTAGGACGAATTACATGTTTAAAGCATTCAAGGCGTTGGTAATGTCGGCGCTTGCCCGACGGACAAAGCGCGTTGACCGGAAGAATTCGGTGGATATTCATCGGCTGCTAGATGGCGAGGCAATCCGGATGATAGACGTCGGCGCGTCCGGAGGCATATTGCCACGCTGGAATCCATATCAGGCTGACATCGCTTTCGTGGGACTGGAGCCGGACAGCAGATCATTCAGGCAACTTCAGGTTTCAGAAGACGCGAAGCAGTTCAACAGTTACAAGCTGATCCCCTGGGGGGCGTGGAATACGGAAGGAAAGATCAATATCTCGTTCACCCGGAAGCCAATGTGTTCTTCGCACTTTCAGCCGAATACCGCATTCTTGTCGCGATTTCAGAATGCTGAACGATTTGAAGTTGTCGGATCTGGCGAGGTGGAGTGTCAAACGCTTGATAGTTTGCAACCGGACCTTGGCGATGGTGTCGACTTCATCAAACTTGATCTCGAGGGAGGCGAATTGGCGGTTTTGCAGGGGGCGAAGAGTGTTTTATGCACTTGTCTCGGCCTCCACGTGGAGGTATGTTTTCAGCATTTGAGAGTTGGTCAGCCGCTATTTGGCGATATCACCGCTTTTCTCGTCAATCAAGGCATGGAGTTTGTTGATTTTGTCACGATGATGCGCTGGGAGCGTGACCACTATAGAGAAATTGGGCAAGCGGTTTTTGCTGACGCCTTGTATCTGCGATCTCCGGAAGGCGTAATAGAAATGATTGGAAGCGGTGCTCTCGCAAAGAGTAGAGCGACGCGTTACCTGGCAATCCTGGCGATTTATGACCGGGTCGATTTGGCCGTCATATTTCTGGAGTTGGCGAAGGCTGCGGGGGTATTTACCGACAGCGTCTATTTGTCGCAGGCCCAGGCGGTGATGGCCAGAAAGGCGGCCTTAATGGACAAACGGGTACGCTTTCTTAACCGGTTAAGCTTTGCCTATGCGCAGTGGTCGAATCCAAATAGCGCACTTCATTACATCTATTGAAGCCGGATGATCGCGAACAATTATTTTTGTGTAACTCGTTTGGGGGCAATGTCTTGACCGTACGTCCTCGCAAGCCGCTGCTGAATCCCAATCTCATTCGACCGGACTGGCAGTCCGCCATCCCGCGCTCGCCCGATTCTCTATGGCTGGACAAGAACGAGAATCTGGATCCCGGTTTGCAATTACTTACCGCCCGCATCCTGCGCGAACTCGATCCGATGCTTCTGGCTACTTATCCGGAATGCGGCGAACTATATCGCAAGCTAGGCCGCTGGCTTGGAGTGCCGGCTGAGGCATTGATCCTGACACCCGGCAGCGACGGTGCGATTCGCATGACCTTCGAAGCCTTTGTCGACGAAGGCGCTTCAGTGATGCATACGGCGCCGACTTTCGCCATGTACCCGGTTTACTGTCAGATGTTCGGGGCGCAATCATCTCTTGTGACTTATGAGCGCGGCGAGCAAGGACCAAGTCTGACAACCGAGCGCATTCTGGCGCAACTCGACCTCGTCAAGCCCAGGCTTTTTTGTCTGCCGAATCCGGACAGCCCCACTGGCACAGTGTTTTCAGAGCTTGAATTGCGCGCCATTATTGAACAATGTGCGCGACTGGATACGGTCGCCCTGATCGATGAGGCCTACCATCCGTTTTACCAGCCAACCTGTGTTCCCTGGACTCGGGAATTTCGACATCTGATCGTTGCACGTACGTTTGCCAAGGCGTGGGGGTTGGCCGGCCTGCGCATGGGCTACGCTGTCGGGCACCCTGACACCATTCGTTATTTTCATAAACTGAGACCGATGTACGAGGTCAGCACGGTTGGTGTCGCGTTCATGGAGCGCATGCTTGATCACGTCGATGCAATGACTGCTTCGGTCGAGCGATTGAATGACGGGAAGCGCTGGTTTGCCGGCCAGATGGAGGCGCTGGGATTCAACGTTCTGCCGACCCGGGGAAATTTCCAGCACGTCGCATTCGGTTCATGCGCCGATGTCGTTCATCGTGCGCTGGAAGGCATGGTGCTCTATCGCAAGGATTTCAATGACGAGTGCCTTAGGGGCTATAGCCGATTTTCGGTTACCACTGTTGAAAGATTCGGGCCCATCGTGCAGGCGATCCGCTCGGCTATAACTGATTCTGTGAAAGACAGGAAATGAATGAAGAGTTAGCAAAGATCGCAATTATCGGGTGCGGGCGTGTGTCGGGACACCACTGCCGTTCTGTCATGGAAACGGCAGGTGCCGAACTGATTGCGGTGTGTGATCTTGAAATCGCCAAGGCCCATGCCTATGAGGAGCAGTTTGGTGCCAAGGCTTTCACCGATTATCGAAAGATGCTTGTCGCTCATCCGGAAATCAATACGGTTGCAATCGTTACCCCATCAGGCATGCATTTCGAGCACGGCCTCGAGATCATCGAAAAGTTTCGAAAGAACCTGATTGTCGAAAAGCCGACGTTCATGAGACCATCGCAGATGGAACAGGCGTACGCAACGGCCTCAAAGTATGGATTGAACTTGTTTCCGGTATTTCAGAACCGCCACAATCTGGCGGTAAGGCGGGTCAAGCAGGGCCTCGACTCAGGAGAGTTGGGCCGAGTGCGCATTGTCTCGGTTCGCGTTCGCTGGTGTAGGCCTCAACGCTACTATGACCTGGCGCCATGGCGAGGCACTTTCGCGATGGACGGAGGCTGCTTGACCAATCAGGGAGTTCACCACATTGACCTGATGCGACATTTTGGTGGAGAAGTTGCGCGAGTGTGTGCGTCGATGTCGACGCTTGGCGCCGACATCGAGGTGGAAGATGCGGCAGTTGGCTCGGTTTCGTTCAACAGCGGGGCGCTGGGAAGCGTCGAGGTTACGACCGCGGCGCGACCGATTGACTATGAGGCCAGTCTGTCACTGGTGTGCGAAAATGGCCTGGCACAAATAGGCGGAATTGCCGTTAACGAGTTGCAGATCTATACGCCGGATCCATCGGCCTGCACGCCCAATTCGGAAGATTTCTCAGGCAACGTCTATGGTCACGGGCACGGGCAGTTGTATCAGGAAATTGTCGACTTTTACAGAGAAGGCCGGCCGTTCTCTGTGTCACGCGAAGATGCATTGTCGACCATACGACTGCTCAATGCCTTCTATGTTGCCGATGAGCGTGGCGGCTGGACTCAGGTGGCTGCTGCCGGAGACAGCGGGCGCCTTGGGCGACCCGACGAGACGTTGGCAAATTTGTACAGGACGCCGACGTAAGCCGGTCACTGGAGTACAACCCTTTTTGTTCAGGATAAGTGATGAAGACAGTTGGTATCGTTCCGGCAAGGATGGCCGCGTCGCGCTTTCCCGGCAAACCCCTGTTTCCGATACTCGGTCGCCCGATGGTCGAGCATGTTTTCTGCCGGGCGAGCCTTTACGAGGGATGGGACGAGCTCGTGCTCGCGACGTGCGATCCCGAAATTGAGCAATTTGCCAGATCGAAGGGATATCCGGTAGTAATGACCGGATCGCATCACATCCGCGCGCTGGATCGAGTGGCAGAGGCGGCCACCAAGTTGGCGGAACCGCTTGCCGGCGACGACATTGTTGTCTGTGTGCAGGGAGACGAGCCGATGATGGCGCCTGACATGATGGACGCTGTTGTTTCGCCGCTAAAACAGAATCCCGAGATTCCCTGCACCGTGCTCGCCATGCATATCACCGAGGAAGACATCTGGCGCAATCCGGACACGGTCAAGCTGATTTACAACGCACGTGGAGAGGTTCTGTATACCTCCCGTATGCCTCTGCCCTATTGCAAGGGAGCATTTACTCCGGAACTGGAGGCGCGCCGCATCTATGGAATTTTTGCTTTCCGCTGGCGATATCTCGAGGCTTTTACCCGACATCCGGAGACTCGCCTCGAATTGTTGGAGGCATGTGACAGCAACCGGATTCTCGACATGCCCTTTCGCCAGTACATCGCTCCCTACCCGTCCGTCAAATCATACTCAGTAGATAGCCCGGAGGATATCGGCCTGGTCGAATCCCATATGCAGGCCGACCCCTGGTGGGGCAGGTACTGAGAGCAGATCGCGCGAAATTGGAGAACAACTCAATGAGTGGGCTGAAGGTCGGCATTGCAGGCTATGGCGTGGTGGGCAAACGCCGCAAGGCCTGCATTGACCGTCATCCGCAGATGAAAGTCGTGGCCGTTTGCGATCGAACCTTTGAGGAGGATGGTCTTCTCCCCGACGGCGTACCGTACTTCCGCACTTATCAGCGCCTGCTGGAAGAATCTCTTGACGTGCTGATTGTTTGCCTGACCAACGACGTTGCTGCGGATGCGACGATTGCCGGCCTGGAATCTGGCCTTCATGTCTTCTGTGAAAAGCCTCCCGGCCGTAATCTTGAAGATATCGCGCGGGTTATTCGCTGCGAACGCAGATGCTCGGGGCTCAAGCTGATGTACGGATTCAATCACCGGCATCACGAATCGGTCCAGGAGGCGCTGCAGTTGATCCGATCAGGGCAACTGGGCCGGATCATCAACATGCGTGGTGTCTACGGCAAATCGAAGCTAATCACTTTTGATCAGCCGGACTGGAGGACAAGACGGGACATGGCTGGCGGCGGCGTGCTGCTTGACCAGGGAATTCATATGGTCGACCTTATGCGCCTGTTTGCCGGAGAATTCAGTGAGGTTCATAGTTTCATCTCCAACAGCCATTGGGGCTACGATGTCGAAGACAATGCCTACGCACTGATGCGAACCGATGATGGAATCATCGGCATGCTGAACTCCTCGGCGACGCAATGGCGGCATCGATTCCATCTTGATATCAACTTGCAGCGTGGCAGCATCGTTCTTGGCGGCATTCTGTCGGGATCGAAGAGCTACGGTGCCGAAACCCTGAGCGTCGTCCTGGCGGACCCCGACAGCGATATGGGCGACCCCAAAGAGCAGACGACACGCTACAATCGCGACCCGTCCTGGGACGAGGAGTTGCGCTGTTTTGCCGAGGCAATTCTTGAGGACTCGCCGATCGAAAGCGGATCTTCGGACGACGCCTTCCGGACCATGAAACTCGTATATCAGATCTATCACGCTGACCCGGTTTGGCGTCAGGCTTTTATCATTCCCGACCCGGATTCCGTGGTGCCATGAACAATATTGACCGATTATTTGATCCTGATGCGGTGGTCTTCGCCTCCCGCTACATAGACTATCTGTCCGAGATTCTGCACGGGATAAATGTCGGGGACATCAAGTGCCTTGTCGATCTGCTGCTCGACGCACGAGAGCGGGCTGCAACGATCTTTTTTATCGGCAATGGCGGTAGTGCGGCAACCGCCAGTCATTTTGCCAATGATCTGGGTTATGGAACCGAGAGCTACGACAGGCCCTTCCGGGCGGTCAGTCTCACCGACAATCAGGCAGTTTTGACTGCTTTGGCCAATGACAGCGGATACGATGAAATCTTCGTACGTCAGCTGCGAGTTCTGGGCCGGCCAGGTGACGTGTTGGTCGCCATCTCGGCGTCCGGCAATTCACCCAATCTGGTCAAGGCACTTGAGCATGCCGCGTCGGCGAAGATTCATACCGTGGCCATTACGGCATTCGATGGCGGCCAGATGAAGAAGATGGCCCAACATTGCATCCACGTTCCAACCGCGCCAAGGGAATACGGCCCCGCGGAAGACGCGCACATGGTTCTGGACCATTTGATCGGCGCCTTCCTTATGCGCTTCATCAAGACACGGTCCAGGCAGGAGGATCGAACAATTGACGGCGGTTTGGTTGGTTTGCCTGGTCGGGAATGACAGAAATTCTTGAATTGCTTGAGTTGGCCAAGAGCGCTACGCGCGCGGCGGGACAGGAGTTTCGTACGACAAAACCGGCGTCTTTGCGGCAAGTTGAGGCAAGTTTGCTGCATGGCAAGGAAATCAAACTGGCCGCCGACCGTATTCTTGACGATATCCTTTTGAAGCAACTGCTACCGACCGGGATTTCCTTGCTTAGCGAGGAGTCAGGCCTTGTCAGGCAGGGAGTGGATAAAGATCTCACCTGGATAATTGATCCGCTGGATGGAACTGTCAATTATCTTCGCGGCATCGGCCCAAGCGCAATTTCAGTGGCTCTTTGGCGAGGCGGATGTCCTCTATTCGGCGTCTTGTATAGCCTGAATGCAGATGTACTTTCGTGGGGAGGAAAAGGACTTGGTGCATGGTCGCACGAAACTCCAATTCAGGTATCCAGTATTGCGCACGCAAATCAGGCTGTGGTTGCCACTGGTGTTCCCGCGCGCTTCCAGACCGATGATGATGAGAAGGTGTCCCGGTTCTGCAAGCTGATTACCAAATTCAACAAAGTGAGAATGATCGGATCGGCCGCCAGTTCGCTTCTTTTGGTAGCGCAGGGGAATGCGGACGCGTACGTCGAGGATCAAATCATGATATGGGATGTGGCGGCAGGCTTGGCGATCTTGCAGGGGGCCGGCGGAGTTTTTGCAATCGACCAAGAAAGTCAAACCTCTCCTTGCAGGGTCCTTGCTTCGAATGAACACCTCCTTTCGACCCTGGTTGATGGATGATCGAAATCAAGCGAATGCCACGAAATAGCCTGAATTCATCGGTAGAGATCAACCGTCATGACAGGGTTGCTGTTACCTCCCGCTCGTTCAGTCGAAACCGGGTGTTGCGTGAAGAGTTGTTGCAGCGATACGAGCATGTCACTTTCAACGATGCCGGATTGAAGTTGGAGGGTGATGGGCTAGTCACGTTTCTTCGTGGCCATGATAAGGCGATCACGGCTCTGGAACGCCTGGATGAAACCGTGTTCGCGCAACTCCCGGAGCTGATGGTGATCGGCAAGTACGGGGTCGGTCTCGACATGATAGATATCAGCGCCATGCGACGCCTTGGAAGGCGGTTGGGGTGGACCGGCGGAGTCAATCGGCGCTCCGTTTCCGAATTGGTCATCGCGTCCGCTATCGCGCTTCTTCGGCACGTTCCCATTGCCAATGCGGAAGTCAGGGCGGGTGCATGGCGTCAGCATGTCGGCAACCATCTCTCCGGTAAAACGGTGGGTATTATTGGGTGTGGAAACATCGGACGGGATCTGGTGCAATTGCTTCGCCCGTTTGCATGCCCCATTCTGGTGAACGACATTCGGCACGACAAGGCGTTCTACCTGGAACACAACATTGAGGCCATTGGACTGGAAGAACTGCTTCAGCGCGCTGATGTGGTGACGCTTCATGTTCCTCTCGACGATAGCACGCGTGATATGTTGACGGCCGAACGGATCGCCCTTATGCGGCCGTCCGCAATTCTGATCAACGCCGCCCGTGGTGGCCTGGTCGATGAAGCGGCGTTGAAATCGGCGCTTCTGGAAAAAAGACTGGCTGCCGCCTATTTTGATGTATTCGCGAATGAACCGCCTGAAGATACCGAACTTCTCAATCTGCCCAACTTTCTTGTCACACCGCATATAGGCGGGAGCGCCGTAGAGGCTATTCTGGCAATGGGCAGAGCAGCAATCGATGGGCTCGATATCAATGAGGTACCTTAGTTTGCGTCGCCAATGCGAGCACTGTTAGTCTATGACGCATCGATCCGGACGGCGGCTGTTCTGGGGCCTGTCCTTCAGAGGAAGCTCGATGTCGTCCTGTTTCCACTGCTTGAAGACGAAGCGCTGCGTGGGCGTCTGATAAGCGACATTCGCGAGAGTCCATCGGCGGTCGTTGATACCCTGGATTCAGCGAGGCTTGTCGAGCTGCAGGTCGACGAACTTGGCGCTTGCGCGGAATGGTCTGCGAGCCTTGGTGCTAGCCAAGTTAACGGTCGCTCACTCAAAGAGCATCTCTTGATCCCGGGTTTTCCTCTAAGCGCATGGTGGCTTGGCCACATTTCTGAACGCAATCCGCTAAAAACTTCAGCCTTTCTATGTATGGCGCAACTTGCTGCGGTTAGAAAGGCGATAGCCGGCCAAAACTTCGAGTGCCTGATCGTTGCGGTCGGTGACCCGGTTATGCGCCGATCACTTGCATTGCTTGGACAGGAAGCGAAGCTTCACCTCAATGTGGTGCCCCTCAATCGCCAACTCTCACTCAGGCAGCGTCTCTTGGCTATCGCCGGGAAAGCCGGAACGGCGGGCGAGATGTTGAGAGCCTGCTACACGTGGGCTTTCTTTGTCCGGCGCTCGTTGATTGCGCGTTTTGTAATGAGAGGGTCTGCGCGGTGCGCCGGCGATCCGGAATCCTCTCTGTTTGTCAGTCATTTCGCCGCAGTCGACAAAAGTGCGGCAGATAAGGGCATTTTTCGGAACAAGTATTTTTTGCCGTTGCAGGAATTAATGGCCAGGGAGGGCCGGGGCATAACCTGGCTGTTGCTTTATGTTCCTATTTACGGCTATTCATTTCGGGAAGCCTGCATACTGGCCAGACGATTTTCCGCGCACGGAGAAAGGCTCACCGTATTGGAGGAATGCCTTTCCGTCTGGGGCGCATTTGTCGCCCTTGCACTTTGGCTTCGCATTTCTGTTCGAGCGATATGGCTGTACCCGCGCATTGACCGCAAGGCGCTCTATCCAGATTCAGTAGGGCCTGCCTCGGAACCCATTGTTCGCGCACTTTGGTGGTCCTCACATTGTGGGCCAACCGCCATCGAAGGTCTGTTGTATCTTCTGATGTTTAGAGCCTATGTAAAGCAATCGCCTTCCCATAAGGACTTGCTGTATTTTTTTGAAAACTATCCGCTGGAGAAGGCGTTGCTTTCAGTAGGCAGGAAGAATTGGCCGAAGACGCGCTTTCTCGCCTATCAGCACACAACCATACCGAGAAATCTTTTTCCATACTTTTGTAGCCACCGTGATACAAAACTGTCAAACCTTCCTGAAGATATGCCATTGCCTGATCATGTGATCGCCAACGGAAGGGTAGCGAGATCGCTACTCACGGCTTCGGCTTTCCCCGGAGTCGTCGAGGCTGAGGCAATCAGATATTTTTACATCGGGCGCGGTTGGTCAGATACAAGTGTTGTCAACAGCGACCGGCCGACGATTCTGATTGCCGGTTCCCATGATCGTAAAGAAATGCTCTCCACGATGAGGCTCGTGAAGGCCAGGATAGATACCCTGGGTAGCTATGACGTATGGGTCAAAGGACATCCAGGAATGCCGTTGGGACCGATTCTCGGCGAGGCCGGAATCCATCCTCTACCCGAGAACTGGCGTATCCGCGACGAGGACATTTCGCTGCTCTTGCCTCAGGTCTGGGCAGTCCTGGTCCCTGCGAGTACAGTGGCCGTAGAGGCTCTGGCCTGGGGTTGTGAAGTCATTTGCCCGGTTTTTCCGGATGTGCTGGGGATGAACCCGCTTGCGGGTCACGAAGAGTATTACCACCGGGTGTATGGTGCCCAGGAATTCTCCAATATATTGACTCAAATAATGCAGTCCAGACCTTCTGAGGCGCGGCGCGCCAGTGGTAAGGATTTCATCCGGACCTACTGGAACCTGGACCAGAAAATGCCGTATTGGCTGGAGTTGCTGTTCGGACAAGGGGGCGCTGCAAGTAACAGAACGGCCGGCCAGAATCATGACGAAACGATAACAAGCCCGGGGTCGGCCAGAGTGGACTTTCCAGGATTGTGTTGATGGTCATGCGCAAAAAGCCTGGCGCGCATCAATGTGCCTTCTTCTCAGCATAGCCAATTCTGTTGCCAACAATTTCAATTCATGACCCAATTACTTGAGCTCCTGATTTGTCCAGCTTGTGGATCGTCATGGAATGAAACGTGGCTTTCTCACCAAAATGGTCAGGGAATGAGATGCTCTCAATGCGCGGCCATCTATCCAGCCATTGGCCCCCACGCTTTTCGCGTTTTGGCCGCTGACCTGGGCAAGACCAAGGAAACGGCCGCCGCATTTTGGGGAGACCTGTACCGCCAACTGTATAGCGGGGCAGAGTCGCTTGAGAAGAAGGAGTTCAATCGACAACTGGAATTGTTGGAAGACTATTTCCGAAAGCAGCGCCACCTCGCTGCCACTGAGGTCCGGCTTGGCGAACTCGCCGGAAAGGTAATACTTGAAATCGGCAGTGGCAGTGGCGCGCACAGCGCTTTGTTCAGGGCGCATGGTGCAAGAATGATCGCCGTCGACTTGACTCCCGAGCGTGTTGTCTCCACCCAACGAATGCTTGGTATCGTCGATAGCGATGCGGCCGACTATCTTTGTCTGAATGCGGATGCGGAGAGCCTTCCGCTAAGGAGCGATTCGGTAGACATGGTCTATTCGAATGGGGTGCTGCATCATTCACCAAACACTGAAAAATGTCTGGCTGAAGTTCATCGGGTATTGAAGCCAGGTGGAGTTGCAGCTCTCATGCTTTATTGTCGATCGTCGGCGCTGTTTTTCAGCCTGTTGTTGTGGCAGGGACTTCTTAACGGGTCCCGGCTGAATCAGCGAGAGGAAGAGTGGCTGGGGCGAATTACAGAAGGAAAGCCGGTTAACCAAGAGGCATACAACCCGGTCACGCGAGTCTACGACCGATCCCAGCTGAGAAACTTGCTGACGGATTTCGAAATCATAAGTTTGCGCAAGAACAGTTTTGAGATCGGACACCTTTTGCCTCGCGGAGCCGGCCGTCTGAATCAGGTTCTGCAATGGCTCTATGGAACGAGAAAGCATCCGGGTGGTTTGCTGGTGTATGGAGAGGATGCCAATGTTCAGTCAGGCATTGAGCGCTGGCTTGCAGGCTATTTGGGATTTGACTGGAATATTCTGATAAAAAAATGAATCCGAACGCGCCTTAACAAACCGGGCCAGCTCTGTGTTCTCCAATAATATGGCCATTGCAGAATCGGCCGAGAGGTGATGGTTGGGGATTGCTCAGTTCCGAATTACTCTGTGGATACTTACGAAGCTGATCGTCATCGGTTTTTTGGCCGGTTGATTGCCGAGCCACTATTTCTGCTACGCCATGTTCCTTTTCTCTCCCGGGCGATCTTAAGCAGGATACAGACTCGCCTGAGGGCGGCCACAAGCGATCGGCAGCGAGGCGCCAAACAATGGCCGGCTTGGCTATTGCGCGCGCGCAATAGCCCGTGTACGCCCGTGCCGCCGTTGCGACTATTCAATCTACTGCCACGATATCCATCTGCCTGCCCCTCGGTGACGATTGAGAATGACGACAGGCGTTCCAGTCGAACAGATAGTCAATCCGACCCGGAGGATTCCCTGGCCGACAATCGATGGGGACAGCTTCTGCATGTACCTGTCGGGAACGAGCGTGAATGTAGTCTTGCCATCGAGTGCGTGGAGAAGTGGATTGCCTGCCATACAGATACGGCTGACGCTGCGTGGGAAAGCTATTCTGCATGCGAACGTCTTGCCAACTCGCTCGTGTTCTATGCAAGCATTGCCAGAACTGCTGTTCCCAGCCCGTTATCTGACGCATACGTTGATTACCTATGCAGGTCTGTGGATTGGGTATATGGCCACCTTGAATATTATGGCGATCAAAGGACAAACAACCATATCCTGAACAACGCCCGAGCGTTGGTGATGGGCGGCGCGATGCTGGCCGATCAGTTTGCTCTCGGCGCAGGGATGAAAATTTTCCAGGAGTTCTTGCCCCGTATGGTTACGGAACGCGGCTTTCTTCGCGAGCGCTCATCCCATTACCAATTGATAGTCTTGAACTGGGTGCTGGATGCCTGGACGTTTCTCCGGACAAGCAGCAAGCCGGAACCGCAAGACATCGCGCTTCTGGAACACTATGCGCTGAGCATGGTCACTGCGGCGGCTTCATTGTTGAACAGGGATGGGCAACTGTGTGCGACGATCGGGGACGTATCGCCGGACTGGACCCCGCGACAGGCTCTGGCGAGACTCTCGGTTCTCTATCCGGACGTCTGGCCGCCCGGACGACAAGCATTTCCGCCTTGCGAAGTGCTGGATGGATGGTTCAGGCTTTCGACGGTGAATGGTGTTGTTCTCGGCAATTTCGGTGAAGGAGTTTTTCCTCCACCCTATCCGACTCACGGCCATAATGACATGACCGGCTTCGTCTGGGCCGAAGGGGGCGTGACGATCCTCACCGACCCCGGCCGATTTCGGTATACCCCGGATCCCTTGTCACTAATGCAGAAGAGTGCTGCCTCACACAACGTACCACTGGTAAACGGCTTCGCGCCATTTTGCGAGACGCTGTTGCCAAATGGCCAGTGGTGGCCGCAGCCCTATGCGAGGGCAACTGCCGCAATGACGATCGAAAAGAATGAACTTCTTCTGTCACATGATGGGTTTTCCAGGGCGACGCCGGTTAAACGCCACGTTCGACGATTGCGTCTTCGAGATCATGTCCTGGAAGTCATCGATTCCTTTGAAGGCGAAGGTGATGTCACTGCAGAGCTCTGCTGGAACTTCGGCGGAGAGTACTCGGTGTTCGATACGGAGAATCTGGTTGCCAAGAGCAAGACGAATGAGGTGAAGGTTGCCTTGTCGCACTCGGACACGGGCCAGCCAGTAGTTCATGGGCGCTGCAAGACGGTCCCGCTTCAGGAATCACTCTCTTACGGAGAGGTTGCGCCGTCTCTCGGGCTGAGGCTTAGCCTGCCCTTGGTTCTGCCGACGCGAATCATGACTAGATTCACCATCTCACGATGTGCGGCATAGCGGGCATTATTCGATTCGATGGAATGCCTGCCGCTCAGGAGGATCTGCAAGGCATGCTCAACCGTCTCGTTCATCGCGGACGTGATCATTGCGGGATGGTTGTTGGCAGCGCCGATCGACTATCGCAAAAGGCCAACGTCGCTCTCGGTCACCGCAGGCTTTCGATCATCGATCTGTCCGAAGACGCTTTCCAACCGATGTCCTACGATCAAGGTCGGTTGTGGATAAGCTTCAACGGCGAGATTTACAACTATCGTGAATTGCGCCTCGAATTACTGGCCGCCGGTTATCGCTTTCAGACTGCATCGGATACGGAAGTCATTCTTGCAGCCTACAAGAAGTGGGGGGATGAATGCGTCCGGCATCTGAACGGAATGTTTGCTTTTGCGTTGTGGGACGAAGATCGGGGGCGCCTCTTTTGCGCGCGGGATCATCTCGGCATCAAGCCCTTCTACTACCTTAAGACGGCCGATTTTTTTGCATTTGCATCCGAATCAAAAGCACTTCGCCAATTTCATGGCAACCACCTGGAACCCGATGCGCTTGCCGCCTATTTGCTGGGCTTGTATGTCCCGGCTGATTGGAGCATTTTCAGAGGTGTAGCCAAGCTGCTGCCGGGTCACATCATGACCGTGGAGCCGTCCGGCAGGCTGGTTACCGGCCGTTACTGGCAGATCAGGAATGTTGCGGACAGAGAAGATATTCCTGCAACTCGAAAATCACTGGAAGAAGATCTCAAGCGGGCAGTAAGCCGGCAGCTTCGCAGCGATGTACCGGTGGGCGCGCTACTGTCGGGAGGAGTAGATAGCGGCATGATCGTGGCCCTGGCTTCCAGCCAAGGTGCCCGGCTGAATACCTACAGCATCGGCTTCGAGGGGCAGGCGGCAAGCGAACTTCCTGCGGCCGCAGAGATCGCCGCGGCCTTTCAGACAGTGCATCACGAGGCTCAGGTCACGGCTGCAGCTTCAATCGCCCTGCTTGATACCAGCCTTGGGCATTTGAGTGAACCTATTGCAGACCCGGCGATTGTTCCATCCTACGTTCTTTCGGAAATGGCAGCAGCAGACGGCGTCAAGGTTCTTTTGTCCGGAACGGGCGGAGACGAAATATTCGGCGGTTATGACCGTTACGTCGGCGTCAACCTGCGCCGCAGATTGTTTACGTCAACTCCCGAATGGTTGCGGGTATCGGCCGGATCGTTACTACCGCCCGCCAGCAAACTGGGCGCACGTCTCAGAAACGCCAGCCTGGACATGCTTTTTACGACGGGAGGCAGTTTTGATCTGTGCGCAGCACTGCTTCGCGACGACAAGCAACTGGAAGGATTTCTCGGCAGACTTTCCGGGGCAATTCCGGCGCCGTTTGCCACAGAGAGATTGCCATTGCTCTACAAGCAGATGAGCTTTGACATGAGTGCGTATTTGCCAGACGAGATTCTTTTGTTGCTTGATCAGATGACGATGGCGCACACCATCGAAGGCAGAGTTCCCCTGCTGGATGTGGATGTGGTCGAAGCAGCATTCCGCTTTCCGCCACGCAGCCATGCGTCCAGACACAAGACCAAGGTCCTGTTTCGAGACATAGCCGCGGGCTATCTTGGCGAATCGCATGTTTGGCGCAAGAAGCAGGGATTTGCAGGTCCAGTAACTTGCTGGGTAAGCGAGAATCTCCAGTTGTTCCGAGATGTTGCCATCTCGACTCTCGACATCCCTGGTATGGAGGCCGTTGCACCAGATGTCTTCCGCTTGTGTGAAGGGAGCGCAGCGCCGAACCGGAGGCAAGCGCATGCGCTGTTTATTCTTTATTGCCTGCATCGATGGCATGACAGTTTGGACTAAGCGGAATGGTCGCTGCTAAAGCCGAGATCCCCAAAATCAGCGTGATCATTCCTACCCGCAATCGATTGGAATTGCTCCGGAATGCCGTCGCGTCAGTCTTCGGGCAGACGGAGCAGGATTTTGAATTGATTGTGGTCGACGACGGTTCCAAGGATGGAACGCATGCATATCTCGAAGCTTTGGCTGCCGACGATTCGCGCGTAAGACCCATATTCAACCAGCAATCTAGAGGTGGTGCTGCGGCGCGAAACACAGGCATTTCCGTCAGCAGAGGCCGTTGGATAGCGTTTCTTGACGATGATGATGAGTGGCTTCGGCATAAGCTAGCCTTGCAGCTTTCTGCTTTGGCGGCTGCACCCAACGCGGTTGCCTGTAGTTCTTCCTACTTGCGCCGAAACGCTGCCGGCAGGACCAGGGTAGTGCACATACCAAGAACGGCGAGTTTCGAGGATTTGTTGTATGGCAGCGTCATGGGCGGAACTTCACTTTGTCTCTGCAATGGGGCGGCTGTGCGCGGTATTGGTGGTTTCGATCCAATGTTTCGGAGCGGTCAGGACTGGGATCTGTGGACACGACTTAGCCAAATAGGTACGCTGATCAGTTGCGCAGAACCGACAGTGATCTACCGCGCACACGACGGGGTGCGAATATCAAACGACATGGCCGCCCAGTATCAAGGGGCGCGACGTTTTTACTTTAAGTACAAGCAGTTCATGGGCAATGGCGTCAGAGCACATCGTCTTGCGTACTTGTGGTACATCATGTCGAGGCAGCCGGAGCGCGGAATTTGGCATCGCCTAAAGTACCTGACGCTTGCCATCTCCAAGGCCGGAACTGGGGCGGCTGTGCGATACACGACAAGCAGCCTGCCAAGGTTGCTTGCGGATATTGTTTCGTGTCAGCGCCACAAGGCGAACAGGCACCGGCGGTAAAGAATCCGGTGATGAAGCATTGCTTTCTTAGCCATGTCCTTACAGAAACGACCCCTCTTTTTGGTGGCAGCGGAGTCATTGCCCTAAAACAGGAACGTTCGATTGTTCGAGGAGATAGCGCCAATAGTTCAAGCTTGGCGTTCCCCGCCCATGTAGGGACTCACGTCGATGCGCCACATCATTTTGATCCAAATGGCGCCACATTGGATCAGTATCCGCCCGGTTTCTGGATATGCCGTAGACCGTTTGTTTCGGAAGTCACGGCTGAACCGGGAGAACTGATAACTGTGAGTAAACTTGAGCCCGCTTTGCGCCGGATGCCGGCGGGGTCGGACCTGCTGTTGCTGCGGACCGGTTTCGAGCAATTCAGAAATGCGATTCACATGCATACCTACATTTTCGAGGGTCCGGGAATAGTGCCAGAAGTCGGCATTTGGCTAAGGGAGACATACCGCTTGAAGATGATCGGTTTCGATTTTCTCTCGCTGAGCAGCTATTGCCATCGAGAACCGGGAAGGCAGGCGCACCGTGCATTTCTCCTGCAGGGTGGCGCATACGGCGGAATGAACCTGTCAGGAAACCCGATACTCATCATCGAGGACATGCATTTAGAAGGGATTGCCAGGAAAATGAACAGTGTCATTGTGGCTCCCTTACGTTATGCAATGGCTGATGGTGCCCCCGTTACTGTCATTGGAACAAGTGGTTCGGCATGATGTTCAATAGTCCACAATTTCATGTTTCTTGACGGCAATCGCACAGGCGATCGTCCGCCAATTGCTTGCGTCACAGGGGCGTCAGGCATGATTGGGGGGCGCATCGTGGGAAAACTGTTGGAGCGCGGATATGAGGTCCGAGGACTTACCCGTGGTCAGCACCTGAATCAGGCAGTTCGCGCATTCAGAGCGGATTTGTCGGACGAGGTGCATCTTGATGAGTTCATGAGGGGCGCAGACATGGTGTTTCACTGCGCAGGTGAATTGAATGACGAGTCGAAGATGCAGGAGGTCAATATCCTCGGAACGGCTCGAATCGTGGATTTGGTCAGAAGGCACCAAATCAGATACTTTTGCCACCTGAGCAGTGCAGGCGTGGTCGGGCGCAGCTTGCAACGTCGCGTGGATGAAGCGACGCCGTGCCAGCCACAAAACACCTATGAACGAACAAAGCTCGAAGCGGAGAAACTGGCTGGCCGCCAAATCGCGGGGTGCACCACGATCATCCTGCGACCAACCAACGTTGTGGACAGTAGTCATCTTGGAGAGCTTCATCTTGCGGTGAGTGGTTCGCTAAAGAGCAGAGTCATGACAATCGTCAAGGGTGGAGAGTGCGCCCATATGGTTCACGCCTTGGATGTAGCGGCGGCGGCCCTGTTTTTTCTGGATCGGCCGCCATCGCAGATTCCCCGGCTATTTTTCGTCTCTCGCGATGATGACCCGCAGAACACGGTTGGCGCCTTGTGGTCACTGTATCGAGCCATGAAAGCTGATCGGGACGCGTCGGTGATTGCGCCTCACCCGCATCTCCCTGTATGTGTTCCCTATATTCTGAGGAGGATGGTGCTCCGAACGGGCAATTGCGGTAACGTTAGGTACTCGTCCGAGCGCTTGATGTCGGAGGGCTTCCTATTTTCGTTCGGGATAAAAGACATCGTCGCGAACATCATCGCCGAACGCCACTAAGTACAATGCGCATCTTGTACGTTAACGCGACGCTTGATCCTGTATGGGGAGGTGGCGCATCCGAGCGAACTCGCAGGCTATCAGCGGCCTTGGCGAGGATGGGCCATCGCGTGACGGTATTGACTATCGATCTTGGGCTAAGCGCCTCTCGGACAAGCGAGATAGAAGGGGTCGACGTGGTATCGCTAAGGTGCTTGAACCAGCGGTTTGCTTTTCCAGAACTGCCGATAACCCAGTTACGCCAGTTGATAGACCGCCAGGATTTTGTCCACCTGACCGCCCATTGGACGATCCTGAACGCCTTGATCTATGTCCTGGCGCGGATCGCCAACAAACCCTACGCAGTAAACCCCGCAGGCTCGCTGCCCCGTTTCGGTCGTTCGCCTATTCTGAAAGGTATCTATAATTTTCTGTTGGGCAGGGCGATCATCAGAAACGCAGATGTGCACATCGCTATAGCGCCTACCGAAATTCCACAGTTCGGGGAGTATGGCGTACCGGCGGAGCGGGTTTCAGTCATTCCAAACGGAATCGATGCGGCGTCTTTCGATCCGGTTGATCCCTTGCCGTTCAGGACGCGTCACTGCTTGGGCGACTTGCCGCTCATTCTCTTCATGGGCCGGCTCAATCCAATCAAGGGCCCTGACTTGCTGCTGGATGCCTTCGTGCAAATTGCCAGTCGCTTTCCTTCTTACCAGTTGGTATTCGCCGGGCCCAACGAGGGAATGGAGACCACTCTGCGTGAGTTCGCCCAGAACCACGGTGTAGAAGATCGGGTACGGTTCATAGGCTATGTCGGCGAGGACGAGAAAACCGCGGCTTATCGTTCTGCGACACTGCTTGCCATACCGTCTCGAAAGGAGGCAATGTCCATCGTTGTCCTTGAAGGCGGCGCGGCAGGAATTCCCGTATTACTGACGGATCAGTGCGGTTTTGACGACGTTGAGCGGATCGGTGGCGGGCGCGTCGTCAAGGCGGAAGCGGCGGCAATTGCCGATGGATTGGCGGCTATGTTGAGTGAGGCGCAAGAACTGCCGGAGTCGGGCCGCAAACTACGCGAGCTGGTGCGTCGTGATTTCACGTGGGATACGGCGGCCAAGCAACTGTCCGCCATAATTGAAATGACTGCGGAACAAAGGCAGGATGCAAAGAAGGGCGGCAAATGAAAGTTCTGGTTCTCGGCGCGACCGGGATGATAGGCAACGCCATGTTTCGGGTGCTGGGTCGCGATTCATCGTACGAAATCGTTGGCACGATTCGCAGCGAAAGTGACCGGGCATTTTTTGATGCTGAGGCAGTAAACAGGTTGGTGGTTGGAGTTGATGTTGAGAACTGCGATGCGCTGATGCGTACGTTTGCCGCAATTCGTCCGGATGTTGTGATCAATTGCGTTGGGGCCACGAAGCACATGGCCTCCGGAAGAGATGCATTGACCGCGATACCGCTCAATGCACTGCTACCCCACCGACTAGCGAAACTGTGTGAGGGCTATGCGGCGAGGCTGATACATGTCAGCACGGATTGCGTGTTTTCCGGCAAACAGGGCAACTATCGCGAGAATGTCCGGCCGGACGCCGAAGATGTCTATGGCAGAACCAAGGCTCTGGGCGAGGTCGACTACCCAAATACAATTACCCTGCGCACTTCAACCATAGGACATGAACTGCGCGGCCATTTGGGTCTGCTGGAGTGGTTTCTGGCACAACCAGAGCGTTGCAAGGGGTTTCGTCGCGCTGTATTCTCGGGCTTGCCGTCAGTTACGTTTGCTCAGGTGGTACGCGACCTGGTCATTCCAAAACAGAAGCTAAGCGGCCTTTTCCACGTCGCAGGAAGGCCAATTTCAAAGTACGACCTGTTGGTTAATATTGCTGACGTGTACAACAAATCGATCGAGGTTGTTGCGGACGACACGTTCGTCATCGATCGATCGCTGAATTCAGACCGGTTTTTCGATGCCACCGGATACCGGCCGCCTGATTGGAAAACATTGATAAGAGCAATGCACCAGGATAGGCAATGATTGAGGATGAAATATGTTTGACAATAAAGTACTGATGATCACGGGAGGCACCGGTTCCTTCGGCAATGCGGTGCTGTCGCGTTTTCTGCAAACCAATGTAAAGGAAATCCGCATCTTCAGCCGGGACGAGAAGAAGCAGGAGGACATGCGCATAGCCCTGAATCATCCCAAGTTGAAATTTTATATCGGGGACGTGAGGGACTACGACAGCATCCATGATGCAATGAAAGGTGTGGACTACGTGTTTCATGCGGCAGCGCTGAAACAGGTGCCTTCCTGCGAGTTCTATCCAATGGAAGCGGTACGAACCAATGTCCTCGGCGCCGAGAACATGATGAACGCAGCGATCGCAAGCGGAGTTGAACGGGTGGTGGTATTGAGCACCGACAAGGCTGTCTATCCAATCAATGCCATGGGGCTTTCCAAGGCCATGATGGAAAAGCTAATGGTGGCGAAGGCGCGGATGCGCTCGGAGGGGGAGACGGTGCTCTGCGCTACGCGTTACGGAAATGTCATGGCTTCCCGCGGCTCGGTTATCCCGCTCTTCGTAGGTCAACTGAAAGAGGGTAGGCCGTTGACAATTACGGATCCGACCATGACGCGTTTCCTGATGTCTCTGGAGGATTCGGTTGATCTGGTTCTCTATGCCTTCGAGCATGGGCGACAGGGCGATACCTTCGTGCAAAAGGCCCCGGCGTCCACTGTCGAGGTGCTGGCTCAGGCGCTAAAGGAATTGTTCAATCCGGATGGGGAAATTCGCATCATTGGTACCCGGCATGGCGAAAAACTTTTTGAATCCCTGGTATCGCGGGAAGAAATGGCAAGAGCCGACGATATGGGAGCGTATTACCGCGTTCCGGCGGACAATCGGGATCTCAATTACAGCAAGTTTTTTGATGATGGCGAAATAGTCATTGCCACACTTGACGATTACACGTCCCACAACACGACCCGGCTCGATGTTGCTGGTGTCAAGAAGCTGCTTCTATCCCTCACTTTCATACAGGAACAATTGAATGCTTAAGGTGATGACGATCGTCGGCACGCGGCCGGAATTGATCAAGATGAGTCGCGTCTTCGCCGAATTGGAACGCCATACCCGGCATGTGCTGGTGCACACCGGGCAGAACTATGACTATGAGTTGAACCAGGTTTTCTTCGACGATCTTGACATTCGCAAACCCGACTATTTCCTTGATGCGGCCGGTGCGAATGCCGCACAAACCATCGCCCAGGTGATTTCAAAAAGCGACGAAGTGATGGAGAAAGAGGCGCCGGATGCGGTAATGCTTTATGGCGACACAAATTCCTGTTTGGCCGTCATCTCGGCAAAGCGCAGGAAAATCCCTGTGTTCCACCTTGAGGCAGGGAACCGCTGCTTTGACCAACGCGTGCCGGAGGAACTCAACCGCAAGGTTCTTGACCATCTCTCCGACATAAACATGGTGCTCACCGAGCACGCCCGGCGCTATCTGCTCGCAGAAGGCATCCGTCCTGAGACAATCATCAAGACCGGATCGAACATGCGAGAGGTGCTTGACTACTACATGCCCCGAATTCGCGAGTCCGATATCCTGAGTCGCCTTGGGCTCGAACCACGCAAATTCTTTCTGGTCAGCGCACACCGTGAAGAGAACGTCGATTCTCCGGACGTTTTGCATGATCTTCTGGACACCTTGAATGCACTCGTCGACCAGTATGGTTTTCCAGTCATCGTGACGACCCATCCGCGGACGCGAAAACAGCTGGAGACGCAGGATCGCGCTGGCTTGAGCGACAAGATCGTGTTTAGCAAGCCGTTTGGCTTCTTCGACTACGTTAATCTGCAGTTGCAGGCCTTCTGCGTTGTGTCGGACAGTGGGACGATCACCGAAGAGGCTTCCCTTCTCAATCTGCCCGCGATTACGATTCGCAATGCGCACGAGCGGCCCGAAGGAATGGATGTAGGTACGGTGGTCATGAGCGGATTGAAGCGAACTCGTGTGCTGGATGCGGTTCGAGTGGTAACCGATCAATTCGATCCATCTCGGAGGGCAGTACTGCCTGTCCCCGACTACGAGAATCCGCATGCATCTCGTCAGATCCTGCGGATAGTGCTGAGCTACGTCGATTACGTGAATCGTACCGTCTGGTCGAAGCCGGTCTGAGTTTCAATGCGCATCCTGCTTTTGATGCAGTGGTTTGACCCTGAACCCCAGATAAAGGGTTTGCTGTTTGCCAAAAAATTGCGGGATATGGGCAATGAGGTTGAGGTCCTGACCGGGTTCCCGAATTACCCCGGAGGCAAGGTTTATCCGGGCTACTCCGTCAAGCTCTTCCAGGTCGAAATGATGGATGGGATTCGCGTGCTGCGGGTTCCCCTGTACCCGAGCCATGACAACTCCGCCTTTCGGCGAATACTCAATTACGTGAGCTTTGGCCTGTCTTCATGCATTGCCGGTTTATTCCTCGTAAACCGGCAAGCGGTCATCTATGCCTGCGGCCCGCCTGTTACCGTTGGAGTCAGTGCCGCCCTGATAAGTCTGGTCAGACGCGTGCCCCTTGTGTACGACATTCAGGATTTGTGGCCGGACTCTCTGGGTGCGACAGGGATGTTCAATAGCTCCCATGGGTTCAACGTGGTAGCCAGGGTCTGCAAATGGGTTTACAACCGCGCGGCACACATCACCGTTCAATCCCCCGGCGTGCGCGATCGCCTGGTCGCGCGCGGGGTGGACAAGGACAAGGTATCGGTGATATTCAACTGGTGCGACGAGTCCTCGATAGGCAACCGAGGGGCTCGTAATGAAACTCCGGTTCAGAGCAGCCGTGTTGATGAATCGCGTCCGACATTTGACGTATTGTTCGCCGGCAACATGGGCAAAGCCCAGGAACTGGATGCCGTTCTCGAAGCGGCGAGAATCCAGAAAATTGAGAATCCTTCTGTCAGGCTGCTGCTGTTGGGCGGCGGTGTCGAGGTTCCCAGGCTTAAGGAAATGGCGCAATCGCAAGGGATTGACAATGTCACCTTCCTGCCGCGGGTGCCGATGTCACAAGTCGGCGCTATCCTCGCGCGGGCCGACGCGCTGCTGGTACATCTAAAAGACGATCCACTTTTCAGAATCACGGTCCCCGCCAAGACCCAGGCCTACATGGCGGCCGGAAAGCCGATCCTGATGGCAGTTGCGGGTGACGCGACCGAGCTGGTTGTTGAGTCCGGAGCCGGGGTCTGCGCACAGCCTTCGGATGCCAGGTCCATCGCAGATGCGATTCGGCAACTGGCCGTCATGGCACCGGAGAGTTTGCGAAAGATGGGTGAGCGGGGTCGAGTTTTTTATTGGCAAAATATGTCGCTGGAAGTTGGCGCAAAAAAGTTCCTGACGATTTTCCGGCGTACGCTCGGCGAAAATGGCGCAGGTTGAATTCCTTGCGGTGCCGCTGCTGATCGCTGTTGCGTTGTTGGCGACAGTGGGTGGCACCTGGGCTTTCAAGTTGTTTGCAATCAACAGGGGCATTGTTGCGAATCCAAATTTCCGCAGCTTGCACCAGCGTCCCATGCCTTGCGGCGGGGGCGTCGTTTTTTCATTCGTGTTTTCTTTTTCGCTCATCGGTCTGTGGCTATTTACCGAAATTGACGCGAATCTGATGTGGGCCGTGGTTCTTGGCGGATTGGCGACAACTTTGTTCGGCTTTGCCGATGACGTGGCTCAAATCGGAGCCAAACTGAAACTTGCGGTTCAATGCGGCCTGGCGGTCTGGGTACTGTTTTGTTTTGGCGGACAACCCTTGCTGAAGCTATCCCCGACGTGGCCTTTCATCGAACTTGCAATTAGTTGGCTCTGCCTGGTGTGGCTGATGAACCTGTACAACTTTATGGACGGCACAGATGGGATGGCCGCCTCAGGAGCTGCTTTCATCTGCGCCGCAGCGATCGTCGTGCTGTTTCTGACGGGCTCGGACAAGAGCCTGATGCTTGTTTTCGCCCTGCTTGGCGTCTGTAGTTTCGGATTCCTCCTGTTCAATTGGCCACCCGCCAGCATTTTCATGGGGGACTCGGGAAGTCTGTTTCTGGGCTATTGTTTCGGCGCGCTGATAATCAAGACGGTAACCGGCGGGCAAATCAGTTTTTGGACTTGGCTGGTCATTTTTGCTTACTTCGCAGGCGACACGACCACCACCACGGTGCTGCGGATTTTCCTGATAAAGCGCTGGTATGGGGCACATCGCAGCAATGCCTATCAAAACCTTGCCCGCATCTGGGGCAGCCATTTCAAGGTGGTTCGCGCAGTTTCGCTTTATCACCTGTTTTGGCTTTTCCCGCTCGCGGTCTGGTCGGCGCTCGATCCATCATTTGCGCCCCTGGCTGCCACATTCGCCATCGCCCCCGTCATATTCTGGACCTTCCGTTACGGCCCGAGGTTGTCGAGTTCATGAACACCAGGATTCCGGTAGTGCTGGTCTTTCCCGAGGAAATCAATCTCCTGCAATCGGATGTTGCCGGCCGGCCCTGCGTCGATTACTTTCTTGAGCACCTGAATGCCCGCGAAGAAGCCGATGTAAGAGTAATTACTGATAGCGATAGCCGCTCTCAGCCATTGTTTGCGAAATTCCAGAATGTCTCCGAATGTGGGCTGGCTGAATTTCATGTCGATAGCCAGGCAGACCAGGGACTTCTGGTCATAGATGCCCGTGCGTCGCTGTCTGACGCCGCCCTGGCAGATATCCTCGCGCGAGCTCGCGGCGCCACAAACGGCTTCCGAATTGTTGAATCAAGCGCGAGTATTGTCGCCGGCCATCGTGAAGCAATGACGCTGGCTGTCTATGTACCGCAGCAACATCTGCGCCGAGACTTGTTTGCTCGTGCGCATACAGGTCACGGGCAAGGACTAGAACAGATTCTTGGTCCACAGGCGGTTGCCGATGCAGGTTTGGAGACCCTGTCTGCCGCGGACGAAACACACAACGCCATGCTGGTCGTTTCCCATGTCGATCTCGCAGAACTTGAAAGGCAGGTTCTGCTGGCGCGCGCAATTGAGACAATGAAAAAGGGGATTCGCCTTCACGACCCTGCTACCACCTGCATCCGCGGAAATCTGGTGTGCGGACCGGGCGTGGAGATCGACCCCAATGTCATCATCGAAGGCGATGTCATTTTGGGCGAGGGTGTGAGGATCGGAGCGCATTCGATTTTGAGAAACTGCCAGATAGGCGACAAGACGAGCATCAACCCGTTTTCTCTGGTGGAGCAGTCAAGCGTAGGCTCCAACAGTTTCGTTGGGCCCTATGGAAGAATACGACCCGGAAGTGTCGTCGGCGACAACGTTCAGATTGGCAATTATGTCGAGATCAAAAACTCCCGGATTGGCGATGGCAGCCGCATCAACCATCACACTTTCATAGGAGACGCGATACTTGACCAGAAAGTCACCATTGGCGCGGGAACCATCACCTGCAATCACGATGGATTCGGCGCCCAGCAAACCATCATTGAGCGCGGAGCTTATATCGGCTCCGGCTGTAATCTGGTGGCGCCGTTGCGCATTGGCGAAAACGCCGTTGTGGGGGCCGGCTCAACAATTGCGTGCGATGTACCCGCGGCAAAACTCACTCTCGCGCGACCGCGGCAAACAACTATCCAGGGCTGGCAGGGCCCGAAAACAAGGCGACAGAAAACATGAGGCCGCTGCGCGTTGCTGTATGGGGGCTGGGGCGTCACGCAATCGACAAGATTCTTCCTGCTGTCGCCGCAACCGGCGGTCTGAGTCTGTATGGGGTGTGCTCACGCAATGAAAACACCGTGAACTCGTGTGCCGAGAAGTGGAGCTGCAAGGCTTGGACCGACCCCGGTCCGATGCTTCTCGATCCGGATGTTGACATTATTTACGTCGCAACACCGATCGGGCTTCATTTTGAACATGGGAAGCGGGTTCTCGACGCCAACAAGCATTTTTGGTGTGAGAAACCGCTCACTTGTCGGCTTCAGGACACGCTGGAGTTGCTGGATTTATCGAGGAGCAAGGGGCTTTCCCTTTGTGAGGGCCATATGTATTTGCATCACTCCCAATTCAGGAAACTCGCCAGCTACGTTAGTGACGGCAGCCTCGGTTCGATTGTGTCGATTGGATGCCGATTTGGCATTCCTAGGCTGGAGCAGGCCGGTTTCAGAACCGACCCGGCGCTTGGCGGCGGGGCGCTGTTCGATGTTGGCTGCTATCCGATTGCAGCCATTCAGGCTCTCTTTCCGAACGAAGCAATGGATGTCAGTTATGCAGAAGTCGTGGCGAAAAATGGTTCTGCGGTCGACACGGACGGCCATGCGATAATCGCCGTTTCCAATGGTGCCATCGCCCACTTGGAGTGGCGAATCAACTGCGCGTACCGCAATGAGATTGACATCTGGGGCGATAAGGGGTCGGTCTTCTCGGACAAGATATTTTCTAAGCCCACAGACCACATTCCGGTGTTTCGTCTTCGCAATACTCACGGCGGCGAGACCACTCAGCAGGGAGAAGCGGACAATCATTTTGTGTCGATGCTCCAGCATTTCCGGAGCACGGTTTCTGATTTGGAGGCATCCGCGAAGGAGCGCGGCAGGATCACATTGAGGGCCGACTTGCTGCATCGAATCTGGTCCGCATATTGACGGCCCTGCGTAAGCCGCAATGTCGGAATAAAAGTTTCTTGGTAGAAGGGGATGGCAATGGAAAACTGGAAGAACGTTATGCTCGACAATGAGTCGATGTGGCCAAAAGAAGGACGGGTTAAACTGGATGCGGCTCATGTGGATGAACGCGGTGCCATTCAGTCGCTGGTCAATTTCCCGATGAAGAATCTGTCTTTGATTTCTTCGAAAAAGGGCACCGTGAGGTCGAACCATTATCATGTCACGGATTGGCATTACATGTATGTGCTATCCGGATCCTTCGACTATTACTACCGCCCAACGGGTAGTACCGGCGCTCCTGCGATGATTCATGTAAAGGCCGGAGAAATGGTGTTTACGCCACCCATGGAAGATCACGCAACGGTATTCCTCGAGGATACCCAATTGCTGGCCATGAGCCGCAATCCTAGGGATCAGGAAGCCTACGAGTCCGATGTCAGGCGCGTCATTCTTATTGACCCGGCAAGCATCACGCAGTAACCATGGCGGATTTCTACCTGCGCACTCAATGCCGAATGTGCGAGAGCGCGAACCTGGAGAAGGTGATGGCCCTCACGCCAACACCTCCGGGAAACAATTTTTTGAGCCAGGCCGAGCTGAATCTGCCTGAGCCTGCCTATCCGCTTGACTTGTACTTCTGCCGGGAGTGCCATCACCTTCAGCTCGGGCATGTTGTTGATCCGAAGATTCTCTACCAAAAGGACTATTTCTACGTATCGGGCACCTCTTCAAAGTTTATCGAGCACTTGAACGACTACGCGATGGAGATGGTTCGACGATTTGACCTGAAACCCGATGGATTGATCGCTGATATAGGCTCGAATGACGGAACCTGCCTTCGTTCGTTTCAACGCGCCGGGATGAAGAAGGTGTTGGGCGTTGACCCTGCCACGAAAATTGCCCGGCGGGCGACAGAAGCAGGCGTCGAAACTGTTGGCGATTTCTTTTCATATGATCTCGCGGTCCGTTTGCGCGAAAAACACGGCCCTGCCGCATTCATCACATCACACAATGCGTGCGCCCATATCGATCATCTGGATGACGTAATTCGCGGGGTCAGGCATTGGCTCGCAGACGATGGCCTGTTTGTGCTGGAAGTCGGCTACTTGCTGGATGTGTATGAGAACGTGTGGTTTGATACCATTTATCACGAACACTTGGACTTTCACACGGTCGCCCCTTTCAGGAAACTCTTCGCCAGAACAGGCATGGAGATGATCGGCGTGCACCGCATCAGCCCGCAAGGCGGTTCAATCCGGGTTATCGCACAGAAGGCCGGTGGCTCCAGAAAGGTTGATGGCTCGGTACAAACCTTGATCAATCTGGAGCAAGCGAAGGGGTTGGACAAGCCGGAGACTTTTGTTCAATTTGGTGTTCGGATAAACGAAGTGGGTGCCCTGCTGAGAACCCTTATTCAATCGCTCAAGACAAAGCGGAAGACCATAGCCGGCTATGGCGCTGCCACCAAATCAACCACCCTTCTGGCTCACTTCGGATTAGGCAGGGATGATCTGGCTTTTATCGTTGATGACAATCCGCTCAAGCAGGGCTTGTTTTCGCCCGCCGCGCATATTCCGGTGGTGGCCACAGACGAGCTGTATCGACGGTCCCCCGATTATTTGTTGATTCTGGCCTGGAATTTTGCCGAACCTATCATGGCCAACAATCAACATTACGCCGATCAAGGCGGAAAGTTTATCGTCCCGATGCCAATTGCCAGGATTGTAGAACAATGAAGAAACGGGTTCTTGTTGTTGCGCCTCATCCAGACGATGAGACGCTGGGTGCCGGAGGAACGATTGCCAAGTTTGTCCAGCAGGGGCACGAGGTTTCCGTACTTGTCGTCTCGGGGCATCTACCGCCGATCTATAGCCGCGCGGACTATGACGTAACGATCACGGAAGCGGCGCGAGCCTTTTCCATCTTGGGTATCACGAAATCGCGGTTCCTTGAGATTCCCGCCACTATGGTGGGCGAGCAGCCGGCCGGTGTTCTTAATGGAGAGGTCGCGGGAATGATCAAGGAAATCAAGCCCCAGATTGTTCTATGCCCCTTCCCGGATAGACACATTGATCACCGCGCCGTCTTTGAGAGTGTCATGGTCGCTACAAGACCGGTTGCAGCAGGCTGCGGCATCGAAGTACTCGCCGCGTATGAAACCCTCTCTGAAACACACTGGAACGCGCCCCACATGGAGCCGAATTTTGTTCCAAACTGGGTTGTGGACATCAGCGCGCAAATAGATCGAAAGATAGAGGCCCTGACGTACTACGAATCACAGATTCCATCGTTTCCGGGCGCCAGATCACTGGAAGCCGTGAAAGCCCTCGCCATATTTCGCGGCACCCAGGCAGGCTTTCCCTTTGGGGAGGGTTTCCAGATCATTCGCATGATTGGGTAAATCTAGTGGGAATTCAGCGCTGAGCTTCCCCCGAAATTTCGTCTTCCAAGAGATGGGGTATAACGCAACAGATTGCCGCATAAGCCGTTCGGACTCTAGGATTTCCAACTGACCTCGACCGCGGGTGTCTAACTTCAGCAATATGAATACAGCGCTCATAACCGGCATAACAGGCCAGGACGGCAGCTATTTGGCCGAGCTGTTGATCAGCAAGAGATATCGTGTCATTGGCGCGGTACGAGATACTCAAGGTGCCTATGCAAGACTTCCGGAGGAATTGCTGGGGGAAGTCGAGCTCGTCGCCTGGGACATGTCGAGCCAGTCGGCGATGGCTTCGGTGCTTGAGCGCTTCAGGCCGACAGAGCTGTACAACTTTGCCGGGTATTCGTCAGGTGCGGGCATGTACGACGATCCGGTCGGTATTGGTGACGTAAATGGGTTGGCCGTGGCGCGTATCCTCGAGGCCATACGGGAGGTGGATATAGGGATGCGGTTCTGCCAGGCGTCGAGCCGCGAGGTCTTCGGTGATGCCGTCGACTACCCACAGACGGAATGCACGCTACGAAATCCGCGTAGTCCATACGGGGCAGCGAAGCTTTTTGCGGATTCCCTAGTCAAAATCTACCGTCAGCACTATGGCGTGTTTGCCTCGTCAGCCATTTTGTTCAATCATGAAAGTCCGCGTCGCAGCCTGTCATTTGTTACAAGAAAGATTGCGCATGAAGCAGCAAGAATCAAGTTAGGGCTTGCGACGCAACTCCGTCTCGGCAATCTTGATGCGCAACGCGACTGGGGTTTTGCGGGTGATTATGTTCGTGCCATGTGGTTGATGCTGCAGCAACCACACGCGGACGATTACGTCGTGGGCACAGGCGTAAGTCATTCCGTGCGTGGGTTCTGCGACTATGCGTTTGGTTGCCTGGGACTCGATTACCGGGACTACGTGAGAGAAGATCAAGCGTTGCACCGTCCGGCTGAATCAGTTCGCTTGGTCGGATGTTCCGCCAAAGTGAAACGAGAGTTAGGCTGGGTGCCACAGGTTGGATTCAAGGATCTCGTGCATATGATGGTAGATGCCGACCTGCAGACACTCAGCCAACAGCCAGCAAATCGCCGAGGCAAATTGTGATGTACAGCAAAGTCATGAAGTGCAGAATATGCGGAAATGCTCAGTTAGAGCGTGTACTCGACTTGGGCGAACAGGTGCTTACGGGTGTGTTCCCGCGCGAGAAAGATGCGGAGGTGACGAAAGGACCTTTGCGCCTTGTGAAGTGCGTGGGAAGCACCCAAGTCTGCGGCCTGTTGCAGTTGGAACACTCCTACGACCTGGGTGAAATGTATGGCACGAACTATGGGTACCGCTCGGGCCTCAATGTCAGCATGCTTTCGCACCTTCACGGCAAGGTCAAAAAGATTCTTGGGCAGGTCGACCTTCATCCGGGCGATCTGGTTGTCGATGTTGGCAGCAATGACAGCACCACGTTGCAGGCCTATCCGTCGGTCGGACCCGTTCTAGTAGGCATTGATCCCACCGGTGCCAAGTTCCACAGCTACTATCCGGGACATATTCATCTGATCCCGGAATTCTTTTCGGCCGCCCTACTGAAGGAGCGCTTTCCAGGCAAGAAGGCCAAGGTTGTAACTTCGTTTTCAATGTTCTACGACTTGGAGGATCCTATCGCCTTCATGCGGGATATCCATGAGGTACTGGCAGACGATGGAGTTTGGGTGTTCGAGCAAAGCTACATGCCGACGATGATCGAGACCAACTCATACGACACGGTTTGCCATGAGCATCTAGAGTTCTATGCCCTGCGTCAGATCAAGTGGATGACCGACCGGGTGGGGTTCAAGATTCTTGAAGTCGAGTTCAACGATGTGAACGGCGGCAGTTTTTCGATTACCGTAACAAAAGCATTGGGTAATCAGGAAATACCGGCGGCGGTTCAGAATATTCTCGATGACGAGCTTTCGATGGGTCTCGATACGCTCGAGCCTTATAAGGCCTTTGCGGAACGAGCGGCAAAGGCTCGGCGTGATTTCTTGGAGTTTGTCCAAACTGCCTGCGCCGAAGGCAAGACTGTCGTGGCCTTGGGTGCTTCGACCAAGGGAAATGTGCTGTTGCAGTACTGCGGATTGACCGAAAAGGAAATCTTGGTCGTGGGAGAGGTCAATAGTGACAAATTCGGATGTTTCACCCCTGGCAGTTGGATACCGATCATTCCGGAAGCGGAGGCGCTTGCCAGAAAGCCGGATTATGTGGTGGTACTTCCCTGGCATTTCAGGAAGTTCTTCATCGGGAATATGAAGTTTTCAGGGATGACCCTGGTGTTTCCATTGCCTGAAATCGAAATAATACAAATTGCATGAAAATTATGCGAGCACGCGCAATAACAGGGGGATTCAAGTCTGACTGACGGAAGGGTATCGGCAACGAATGTACGATCTATTCGCCCATTATGTCGGTCCGTTTCGGTCCGGAGAACCTGTCGTTTGTCTGGACGAGAAAAGCAAGCAACTGCTCAAGGATCCCCGTACGCCTTTGTCCATTCGTCGGGGAGCGTTCCGTGCGGCAGGATTGCGAATACGTGCGAGCCAGCACTCGCAATTTGTTCATTGCGGCGACCCCAAGGGCGGGCGGCGCACGATCTTGGTCATCGATCGCCGCGCCAAGCTGGTTGATGAGGTCGACGCTCGGCAACAACGCCGAAACGATGACAAGCGAGGTATCGCGTGGTCGGTTCACTCGGCAGGATGCCGAACAGAAAATGGCGCGGCATTATGTTTCGCAACAATTCTAGATACTAGATCTGAATGACCCCCATAAAGAAAAATATTATCTCCAACTACCTCGGTCAGGGGTGGTCCGGACTCATGGCGATTGCTTTTCTTCCGTCATATGTGCAATGGCTCGGAGTAGAAGCATTTGGTCTTATCGGTATTTTTGCGGTTATTCAAGCGCTAGTTATGGTTTTGGATATGGGAATGAGTCCAACCCTAAATAGGGAAATGGCCACCATTACTAACGGCAGCCATAGTACGCAATCTATTCGCGATCTATTGCGTAGCTTAGAGATAATCTGCTACAGCCTTGCCATGATGGTGGTAATAGTGGCGTGGCTTTTTTCCAATTATTTTGCGCAGGAGTGGATCCGGGCCGATCATCTTTCCTCTGGTGACGTAGCCCGTGCGCTGATACTAATGACCACGGTTGCTGCCTTGCGGCTATGTGAAGGTGTTTATCGAGGCTCGCTCTATGGTTTGGGGTACCAAGTTTGGTACAACTATGTCTTTTCATTGTCGTCGACAATGCGGTATGTCGGCGCCCTGATGATAATCGTGTGGTTTTCAGCCACCATTGAAGCGTTCTTTTTCTGGCAAGCTGGCGTCTCTTTAGCCACTCTTCTAATACTAGCAACGCGCGTGCATCAGTTATTGCCCAAGGCGCCTTTGCCAGCGAAATTTTCCCAAGAGTCGATTTTCCGGGTGTGGCAATTTGCGGGAGGTATGACGGCAATTACCCTGCTGACCATGGTATTTCTGCATTTGGATAAGGCGCTGCTTTCACGTTTGGTGTCACTTCAGGAGCTGGGATACTACACATTGGCAGCCACAGCGGCTAATGTAATGTTTATGGTCGCTGTCCCAGCCACTCAGGCCATTTACCCACAATTGGTAAAACTTTCGTTTTGTAACGACCAAACCGAAATGTTCGCTATTTACCGAAAAACCACCAAGTTTGTGACAATTCTGACTGCCTCAGCAAGCATGTTGCTGTGCTTTTTTGCGGGTGGCACCATATATATGTGGTCAGGCAGCCAAGATCTTATAAGAAAAACCGCACCGCTACTTTCGATTTTAGTTATAGGGAGTTTTCTTAATGGCTTAAGCTACCTACCCTATCAACTCCAGGTTGCTCATGGTCGGACAAGCCTTCCCTTGAAGGCCATTACATTGGCTGTAGTCTTATTCATTCCGTCCATTTTAGTTGTTGTCCCTCTCTACGGAGTCGAGGGGGCCGCATGGATTTGGGTGGTATTGAATGCCATTTATCTGCTGGTAACAAGCTATTTTATCCACAGTGGGTTGCTAATGGCGCGCAAGTGGGAGTGGTATTTGTTTGACACATTGTTGCCTACATGCGCGACAGTCATCGTAATGGTTTTGGCGAAGCAATTTCAGCCACCAACCTACGATGATCGTTTGCATTGGTTTATTTTTCTTCTATTTGCTGGTTTGCTGGCCGTGTTCGTTTCGGCAGTACTCACCAGTTTTGCGGGGGGCCGCTCTCTAAAGAGACTTGAGCGAACAATATAAGATGATCAACTTCGATAACAGAGGTGCTACAACAATTAAATGGCTCTTGCCCTTGGTATTTCTCGTCGGCTATTTCATTACAGTCAAATCATTCGATGGCAACTTTGTAGAGTATGTAACATATACGCTCTTGGCTGTCGGCTCGTGCACAGTATTGCTTGCGCGAATAGATCTATTTCAAAAAGAATCCGTAGCTGTTTGGGTTGCATTAACTCTATTCGTCTTCCTGTACTTCGTGCGATTCTATTGGATCTCCATTGACGCTTCCCCAGTGAGGCTCATGCTCCCGGCGAGTTCATATTTAACAATGGTAGAAAACCGAAATGCACTGCTAACAGCGTTTGAGCTGTCGGTGATCTCATTTGCGGGCTTCAGTTTCTCTGCGACTGCATCGCAGCTTCTGATGACAAAGAAAACTAGTCATGTCTATCAATTCAGCGATAACAGCAAATTGGCTTTACTTGGACTGATTTCAAAACGATCTTTAGTAATAGTGGTGCCATTGATGATTGCTATGGCATATATCAGCTACAGATATCACATCGGTGAGATGGGCGCACTGCCAGGAGAGGCGCTGCCATTCAGGTTAAAAGGGGTAATATTTTATATACGGATTATCACTCTGCCTCTCATCGTACTAGCGGCCATCTATTTGGCTGAGCGTGGTGGCAATATCGCGACGTCAAGGCTAGGAGTTCTAATTCTCATCTCGCATGGTGTTACCGATATGGTGATACGAAACAGTCGAAGTGCTTTCCTGTTGGTACTTCTTTTACTGGTGTTCCTAATGCTGGCTGACGGAATTAGATTGGCGCGAAAGGAAAAAATACTTCTTGCCGTTTTGGCAGCACTCGCGTTAACTATGGTCCCGATAATGACTGAGTATCGGAGCGCTCGTGTAACAGGCAAATTACCTCTTGCAGATGCTCTCCTCTACGCCCTAAATGTTGGCTGGACTGACTGGCAAACGCAAATATTCAAGGGTATTAAGTTTGTACTTTTTAGGATGCCGGGAACGGAAGCACTATGGAACATGCTTTCTCTGGGAGCAGAGCCGCTAGGCGCTCATAGTATTGATGTTATCAAGTCAAAAGATGGGGTGGCCGGACATCTTAGTTCTGTTCTTAATCCACTTCGAGAGTCGGACCTTAGTTTGATGGCGACGGGTTTTGTCGGTTGGTTCTATCTTGTAGCAGGCGTGCCAGCAATTGTCCTCGGATCAATATGTACTGGCACCCTTTCGACAATCGGCTGGAACTATCTTGATCGTCGATATATAGAGTCTGGACCAGTAGCCCAAGTATTGTTTCTGTGGATGTTGTTTATCGCTCTAACCGAAGGAAATTTGGATAGCATGGCCTATATGTTTATTGTCGGTGCGCTGACGATCATTGCGTTGGAATTGAGTTTGATATTGTTGTTGAGAAACGGTCGCGGTAGAAATTGAAATCTTAATCGGTGAATTACGCTAGACGGATTTTGTTTGTCGCCGATGACGTCTTCGCGAGTAGATCATGTGGTATTTAGTATTGGTAAAGCGCGGTGGTATTCGATGAGAATTCTATTCTTGCTGCCTGATTTTCCGTACCCACCATCGACTGGCGGGCGGCTAAAGGTGTTTAATATTCTAAGGCATCTATCCGATCGACATCAGTGCGACATTTTATGCTTTGACAATTCGGGCAATGCAGACAGGGCAGGTTTAAGTGCCGCGCTACCGGCGGTTCGCATTTTAGGTGTTTTCCCGAGAGTTTCAGGAGCAGCCAGATGGATAAGGTTGTTGCGGAACCTTGCGCTTGGCTTGCCGCCGTCGTTTGCGTCTTTTTCACCACGAAAATATGTCGCCGTCCTGAAGGGATGTCTAACAGAAGGCGATTATGACCTGGTTCACTATGATATTGTTAACATGGCTCAGTATGTCGGGCTGAATTCTGAAATACCCTCCGTTCATTCGCCAAATGACGCCACCTCGCTAGTATATTTCCGGATGGCTGCGGGTACTCCTTGGTCGCTTTCGAAGCTCCGTTTGCTAACTTCTGCATTTTTGTTTCGTAGATTTGAGCGAAGAACCTACCATTTATTCAATAAAGTCCACGTGGTATCGCAAGACGATGCGGAATACTTGACCAATTTAGTACCGAAGGTTGATATCGCCACAATCTTAATTCCTATCGATGATCGTTTTCTGGATATAGTCGAGCCGCAGGGTATAAATCGCCGCACACTCCCAAAATGTCCCACGATTGTGTGTACTGGCAACCTCGGCAATCCGGCCATTGCTGAAGGTGTCCGGGAATTTGCGACTGTGGCGCTGCCGATCATTGTCAGACAGGTACCCAACGTCCGTTTTGTCGTTCTTGGCCAGAATGTCAGCAAAGCTCTTCACGATCAACTTACCAAAACATCAAACATTGAGCTCCTTGCGTGGGTAGAAGATTACCGAGAATTTCTTGGTGACGCCGATGTGGTGCTGGTGCCAGACAAGGTGGGGGCTCCCGGTGCAAAAACTCGCACGCTCGTAGCGATGGGGCTTGGATTGCCGGTTGTTGGTACAGCTACCGCTTTCGCAGGTATCCAATTTGTGAATCGTGAGCATGGTTTGCTGTACAAAACGACGCCTGAATGTGCGGAACTGATATTGTCTCTGCTTAACAGCAGTATTAACTGTGAATATCTTGGTTTGAAAGCTCGCCAGCTAGTAGCGGACGCGTTTTCCTTAAGCGTTGTTGGCCCCAAGTATGAAAGTCTATATCTAGACGCTATCGCTAAATTTAGTAGTCAGTCATCGAGAAGTTGAAGGGTATGGATCCGCAGTTCTGCTGAATGGAAATTGGAGGTGAGCCATAAGTGCGCGGGCCACTTTAGCGATTATCCGTAAATAATATTTATCTTGAGATGCACTTTTCGGAACGCGATGATGCCGGCTGCGAGATGGTTGAGCGCGAGGAAGTTGCGTTCAAGTTTCTCATAGCGCACCATCAGCTTGCGAAAGCGGTTGAACCAGCTATGGCAGACCACAACAACCCAGCGTCGGGCTTTCTATTCGGGATGCCGTTGCTTTGCCTTCTTCTCCTGCGTGCGGCTGGCCACATGAGAAATGTAGCCGTGACGCTCAATTATCTCCAACGCGGGTTGTCCGCGATATCCTGCATCCAGACACAAATGCTTGGAGCGACGCTCGGTGGGCACCTCGCGCTTGATCATAATGAACGACAGGGCGGGGTCGAGTTGCGTAACGTCATGCCGGTTCGCTCCGGTTACGACGAACGACAAGGGGGCGCCACGGCCGTCGACCAGCAGGTGACGCTTGCTCCGATTTTTTTCCCCGATCAGTCGGGTTGGGCCCGACCTGCTCTTGTGCCAGCGGAGCCTTGAACATGGCTCCATCGATACTCTGCCATCGCCAGGCGATACCTTCCATCTGGGCGTATTCCGCCAATCCCGCCGCCCAAATCGCTTCGAACACGCCGGCACGCTCCCATTCCAGAAAACGCTTGTGGATCGCGCTGGCGCTGCCGAATCGTTCCTTCGGCAAAGCCTTCCACTGGCAACCCGTCCGCAACACATACACAACCGCCTCGAACACCAGCCGCGCTGGCTTCGGCTTGCGTCCACCACCCGCCTTACGCGCGTACCCCTTGTCCGCCGGTCGCTCTCGGACGGGCACCAAGGGTTCCACTCTCGCCCAGAAATCATCGGTTACCACCCATGACGCCACACGCTTCTTTGCCAGCTTCTCTGTCGCCATCACTACCTCCCTCGTCGCGTGAGTGGCGGCGCGGGAAGGCATTATATATTATTTACGGATAAGTTCTTATTGGTAGCCCGGATATTTTGAACGTATTTGGGCGGGACAGAGTCAGTAAAATTGGAAAATGATGAATTCCCGTTCGCTCACCGCGTCACTCCACGACCTAGCCGCCGCAGTGCTGGCCTGGGTTGCGGGCTATACACTGCGTTTCAACTTCGATATTCCACCGAGCTTCGTCGAGGCGATGTGGAGCAATCTGCTATGGATCATTCCACTGCAAGCGGTTATTTTCCATAGCTTCGGTCTTTACCGCGGCATCTGGCGTTTCGCCAGTATTCCGGACTTGCGACGGATTGCCCTAGCGGCGGGCACGGCGGGATTGGCGATACCTTCGTTGTTGTTCATGTTGCAGCGCCTCATCGATGTGCCGCGCTCTGTTCTAATCCTACATCCTCTGCTGTTAGTGATGATCATGGGCGGCAGCCGATTCTTGTACCGAGCATGGAAAGACGGGCACCTGCTTTCCCCCCGCCAGTTTGACGCCGAGCCCGTGATCGTGATGGGCGCCGGCGCCGCCGGATATGCCTTGCTGCGCGACCTTGCGGCCAGTCAGCGCTGGCGTGCGGTAGGCGTACTCGACGACGATCCGGAAAAATTTCGTTTGCAACTTCAGGGAGTTTCTGTTCTCGGGAAAATGGCTGACGTGGCACGTGTTGCGGCGGCGCATCAGGTGTTGACTGTGATCATCGCGATGCCATCGGCCTCGGCATCTGTCCGCCGGCGTGCCGTTGCGTTGGTGGTCGGTGCCGGGCTCAAGGCGCTGACGGTGCCGGCGTTGGCTGACGTGCTATCTGGCCGCGTGACGGCCGCTGAAGTGCGGCAGGTCGAACTTGAGGATTTGCTCGGGCGTGAGCAGGTGCTGCTCGACGATGCGGGACTAAACAAGCAGTTGGCCGGGAAGTCGATTTTGGTCACTGGCGCCGGAGGCTCCATCGGCGCCGAGCTGTGTCGTCAGATCGCCCGCTTCAATCCGCGGACCCTGGTGTTCCTTGAGCAGTCCGAGTTCGCGCTCTACAGCATCGAGCAGGAGTTTGCCGGGCGTCCGGTGCATTGCGTGATTGGCGATGTGAAAGATGCCGCACGAATGAACGCCGTGTTCGCCGAGCATCGCCCCGATGTGGTGTTTCACGCCGCCGCCTACAAGCATGTGCCGCTGATGGAGTGCGCCAATGCTTGGGAGGCCGTGAGGAACAACGTGCAGGGTACGTTGAATGTGGCTCGCGCCGCCCTTGCAAGTGGCGCCGGCGAGTTTGTGTTGATATCCACCGACAAGGCGGTCAATCCCACCAATGTCATGGGGGCCAGCAAGCGCTTGGCGGAAGTGGTGTGTCAGGCAGTGCAGGTACAGTGTTCGGCGACGCGTTTCGTCATGGTGCGTTTCGGCAATGTGCTGGGTTCGTCGGGCAGTGTGATTCCGCGCTTTCGCCAACAGATCGCCCAGGGCGGGCCGATCACGGTGACGCACCCGGAGATCATCCGCTTCTTCATGCTGATTCCGGAGGCGGCACAACTGGTGCTGCAAGCGGGCCTGATTGCCAGTCGTCAGAAGGAAGGCGGTGAAATTTTTGTCCTCGATATGGGTGAGCCGGTGAAGATAGTCGATCTGGCACGAGACATGATCCGCCTCTCCGGTTTTGCCGAGGACGAGATAAAGATCGAGTTCACCGGCTTGCGCCCAGGCGAGAAACTCTACGAGGAACTGCTGGCCGATGGCGAGTCGACGTTGCCCACGCCGCATTCCAAGTTGCGTATAGCGAAACCTTCAGCGGTGCCCGATGATCGGTGGCTCGCTGATCTTGAACAATGGCTGGCGGCACCCTCTCGCACAGAGGCTGACGTAAAGAAAGGGCTCAAGGCACGTGTGCCGGAATATCAGCCGTTCACTGTTGGTCGGCTATAATCCGTTCGCCACTTGTTCGAGGAGAAGGCGATGGGCCTGCCGCGACGCGATGCCGAGCACCACCCCTACGCCGACTACTGCTCATGGCCGGATGACGTGCGCTATGAGCTGATCGATGGTGTCGCCTATGCCATGGGCTGGTGCATCCAGGCGACCGCCTCGTCACGATCTACACGCTAAACGCCGAAAGCTACAGCGTGCCGGATGTGCGCGAATTGGTCGGCACGCTGGCAGTCAGCGTCCTGCCCGAAATTGTGATTGATTGGGAGCGTGTCGTCAGGGAATTGGACGACTGAGGTTCAGGGACATGAAGGCGTCGACGACCTCATCGACGCCGATATCGGCTACATTGAGCGACGCCTTCTGCAGTAGCCGGTAAGGCACGCTCCACGGGCGCCAGCGTTTCGCGCCCGAGTTGCCGAACAAACAGACGATGGGCAGTCCCAGGCCGGCACCCAGATGCATGGCGCCGCCATCGGAGCAAATCAGGGCGTCGCATTCCGCGAGTGCGGCAATCAATTCGGGCAAGGTTTGCGTGGGCACCGGAATCGCCGTCCCGCCAGCGCCGACTTTATCGACCACGTCTTTCGCCTTGGCATCGTCACCCGGATGCAGTGGGTTGTCTTCGGTGCCGGGCGACCAAAGCAGAACGAAGCGCACCTGGCCCTGCGCGGCAATTGCCTTGATGGTTTCGGCAAACCGTTCTGCCGGCCAGCGTTGCGACGATTTGCGGGCGCTGATGTGGACACCGATGGTGAGAGTCGGCGCTGGTGGGACGGCGACCGGGGCGAACACACGACAGGGCGGCGGCGGGCCGTCGATGCCGTAGATAGCCGCGACTCGAAACACGTCCTCGACTTCGTGGCGGCCTGCATTGTCCAGCGACAGGGCAACATTGAGCCCTTTGGCATCGCCGAAACCGATGATGCGCCTGGGTTTCAGCCACTGCGCGAGTTTAATCGCCCGCGGCTGCGCCGATGTCGTCGCAATGATCACGTCATCGAGTTGCATCTGGCGCAGCCGGTGCATCATCAGCAGGCGCTGCCAGAGGATGCCCGGCAGAGATTCGCCATGGCCCCGGTGCTTGGCCTTGGTGTAGGCGAACACGCTGTCAAGATCTGGGTTGCCGTCGAGAACCGGCGCGTTGTAGCTATTTACCAGCGCGCCGAGCCAGCCGTCGGGAAAGCGCTGGCGCAAGGCGCTGATCAGCGGTGTGGTACAAACCAGGTCACCGATGTTGTCGCGGCGGATGACGAGTATTTTAGGGGCGGAATGAAGGCTCAAGGTAAACTTCTGACTTATGGCTACTTATGCAATCGGCGACCTGCAGGGCTGTTACGACCCGCTGCGACGCCTCCTTGACTATATCAGTTTCGATCCGGCCGCTGACCGTGTCTGGTTCGTCGGTGATCTGGTCAATCGCGGACCGCAGTCGCTCGAGGTGCTGCGCTTCGTCAAGTCGCTCGGCGCCGCGGCGACGGTGGTACTCGGCAATCATGATTTGCATCTGGTGATGCTGGCCGAAGGCTACGGCAAGCCCAGCAAGGAAGATACGCTCGAAGAAGTGCTCGGCGCCGCGGACCGGGAGGAGTTGCTGGCCTGGTTGCGGGCGCAGCCGTTGTTTCATGTCGAAGGCAACTGGGCGATGGTGCATGCGGGCCTGCTGCCTGCTTGGACCGTGGCAAAGGCCAAGGCACTCTCCGACGAAGCGTCCGCAGCGCTCACGGCAGACGACTACCGCGAGTTTCTGGCACACATGTGGGGCTCGGAACCGGCGGCGTGGCGCGACAGTCTGGCAGGCTGGGATCGTTTGCGCGTGGTGGTCAATGCAATGACGCGCATGCGCTACGTGACCGCGACCGGAGCCATGGAATTCCGCGCGGCAGGAGCCAAGGCGCCACCCGACAAGGGGCCGTCCGGATGCGTGCCGTGGTTCGCCGCACCCGGGCGCGCCAGCGCCGATCATGTGATCGTTTGCGGACACTGGTCGGCCCTGGGCTTCCATGAAGAGCCAAATCTTCTGGCGCTCGACACGGGCTGCCTGTGGGGCGGCTGCCTTACCGCGCTGCGGCTGGAAGACCGCCGGGTGGTGCGTCAGCCCTGTCCGCAGCAGGCCAAGCCATCAGGGTGGGATTGAAGCACGCGGTTGTCGACCGCCTGGCATCCGGCAACGCCCTTGTTTCAATGTGACACGCGGGTTGCGCCACTGCCTGACAACACCCGCACTCGTTCGCCGGCGCGGAACTGCTCGTCGGCTTCCTGTGTCACGGCAATGAACTGGCCGCTGTCGAGCTTGATGGTGATCTCCAGCCCGTCCTTCTTGCTGGTTTTCTCCTCGATGGCTTGTCCTGCCACGCCGCCGAGCACGGCGCCGAGTACCGAGCCGACGGTGGAACCCCTGCCTTGTCCGACATTGCTGCCGGCAACGGCGCCGACTACGCCCCCGGCGACCGTTCCGACCCCCGATCGCGTGCCTTCGATGGTCACCATGCGCACTGATTCCACGACGCCCATGCGTACATGCATCTCACCGCGGGTTTGTGAGCGGGAATAGGCAGAGCCGGATTGACTGCCGGCGCATCCAGCCAGCGCTAGAACGGTCATGGCAGCCAGAGCGAGAGCGGGCAAACGATAAGACATCATGCGATTTCCTTTACCAGAGATTGTCACCGAATTCCGCGCTGTAACGCCCGGCAATGCCATCTCGCGTCGGTTTGTGATTCTGGCCGCCGCGATGAGCAATTTTTATTGAACCCATCAACGAAGCCAGGCGCCCTGTCTTCTCCCAGTTCCAGCCCTTGCTGATACCGTACAGCAAACCGCCGCGGTAGGCATCACCGCAACCGGTCGGATCGATCAGCGCTTCCGGGGTCGCCACGGGAATCTCGATCCGGCGTCCGCCGGTGTAAATGTGTGATCCGCTACCCGCCAGTGTCACGATCAGTGCCTCGACTTCGCCGGCCAATTGCTCCAATGTGCGCCCCGTGCGCTCCGTCAGCAGCCTGGCTTCGTAGTCGTTGACCGTACAGTAGTCGGCGAGTTTCAGGAAGTTCATCAGTTCATCGCCATCGAACATCGGCAGCCCCTGGCCCGGATCGAAAATGAAGGGAATGTGTGCTGCGTGGAACTCCCGTGCATGCTGCAGCATGCCGTCGCGGCCATCCGGCGAGATGATCCCGAGACTGACGTTCTGGGCATCCGTCACCTTGTTCTGATGCGACTGCGTCATTGCCCCGGGATGGAAGGCGGTGATCTGGTTGTCGTCGAGGTCGGTGGTAATGAAGGCCTGCGCGGTAAAGCTGCCGGGAACATCCCTGACATGGCTGGCGTCCAGTCCGAGTTGCTTGAGGCGCAGCATATAGGGCGCGCTGTCGTCGCCGATGGTCGCCATGATCAGCGGCTCGCCGCCAAGCAGCTTGAGGTTGTAGGCGATGTTGCCGGCGCAACCGCCGAATTCCCGCCGCATGTCGGGTACCAGGAAGGCGACGTTGAGGATGTGGATCTGCTCGGGCAGGATGTGATTCTTGAAGCGGTCACCGAATACCATGATGGTGTCGTAGGCAATCGATCCGCAGATGAGTGTTTTCATGCAGGCTTTCGGAATGGTCAGGGATAGAAAAGATACAGCCGGTAGCCGCTGGCGGCCATTTCACCGGAGTCGACGCCGATGGCGACCATGATATCGGCGTTGGGTTGCATGCCGTCGGCGACGGAAGTGGTCGGCCGCAGGTAATCAGCCGGCGCCAGTACCTTGCGCGCGATGGTTTGGTCCGCCGTGTCGGTGAGCGTGAGTTCCAGATACGGAAACTGCTGCGGAAAGGGGGCACGATTTCGCAGAGTCGTCGTCAGCACGAGTCGGCCCTTGTGTTCGTTGTCGGGATGCAGATCGGAATCCTCGATGCCGATCAGCTCGGCCTTTGACGGCAGGCCGACTTCGCAGTCGGCGATGTCGCACAGGGCGATCAGGACCGGCTTGGTCTCCGGCCACAGCACCGCCAGTTCGACGCGGAAAACGAACACTGCCTGCAGGCCCATTGCGGCGAGCGCCAGGACGCTGCCGATCAGCCACGGCCAGCGGCGCGGCGGGGGCGGTGGCTCGGGAAAGGTGCTACTCCAGTCTTCAGTTTCGGTTGCCGTCTCCGCTGTTGGGTCAGCGTCGGCGACTACCTGTTCGGCGTCGGCGAGCGGCTCGGTGCCGGATTCTGCCCCGGGTTCGGGCGCTACCGGTTCGATCGCTTGAGATTCGGTCGCTTCGGGCGCTTCCGGGATCGATGCTTCCTGAGTCTCGGGCTGCAATGCAGAGAGTTCTTCGAAGGCTTGCGGACCCGGTTCAAGAGTCGGCGCTGGCGACACGGCGACCGCGGCCATTGGCACCGACATGACGATGGGTTCTTCGATCAATGTGTCGAGGGCATTGAAGACGTGCTGGCATTCGCCGCAACGTACGCTGCCGGAGCGTATCTTGAGCTGCGCCGGAGTGACGCGAAAATGGGTTGCGCAGGCGGGGCAGCGAGTCAGCACTGATGTCCCTCCAGCCGCACCCAGCCATCGCGCTCTGCACCGACGCGTAGCGCGATCAGGGGCGCATAGGCGGCGATCACGTGTTCCGCCTGGGCTACCAGTACTCCGGACAGCGCGATGCGCCCGTTCGGCGCGATGCGTCCGGTCAGCAGCGGAGCCAACACGCAAAGCGGATTGGTCAGGATGTTGGCGACCACGATGTCGAAGCGTTCTTCCAGTTTTTCCCTTGAGTGACGCAAGTCAAGCGTTACGTTGTTGTTGTTGGCGTTGTCGCGCGCCGCTATCAGGGCATTGTCGTCGATATCGATCCCCAGCACAGCTACCGCACCAAGCTTCGCCGACGCAATGCCCAGGATTCCCGAGCCGCAGCCATAGTCGAGCACAGTCTCGCCGCCGCACAGGGTTTCGCTCAGCCATTGCAGGCAGAGAAAGGTGGTCGGGTGCGAGCCGGTGCCGAAGGCGAGGCCGGGATCGAGTATCAGGTTGATGGCACTGGCATTCGGTGCGGCGTGCCACGAGGGCACGATCCACAAGCGATCATTTATCCGGATCGGCTCGAACTGCGATTGCGTGAGCCGCACCCAGTCCTGCTCGGCAACATCTTCCAGTTCGATCTCGGGCAGATCGTCGATGCCGGCAGCCGCCGTGGCGCAAGCGATGCGGCCGATCAGGTTGGGGGCCGGGTCGAACAGCGCGACGACACGGCTTTCATTCCACAGAGGTGTTGTTGGCGACCCTGGCTCACCAAATTGCGGCGTCTCGAGTTCCGTTCCGGCCAGCGCATCTTCGACACTGACCGAAATTGCTCCGGCCGCCAGCAGGGCGTCGGAAAGCGCATCCGCATGCGCGGCGTCGGTTTCCAGAGCGACGCTGACCCACATGGCGGCTACTTCCCTTTGAGGGCGTCGCTCTTGGCGGCGAGTTTTTCTTCGAGGTAGTGGATGCTTGCGCCCCCCTTGATGAAGCGCTCGTCCAGCATCAGATCCTGATGCAGCGGAATGTTGGTCTTGATGCCATCCACCATCATTTCCGAGAGGGCGATGCGCATGCGCCGAATCGCTTGGTCGCGCGTGTCGCCGTAAGCGATCACTTTCCCGATCATCGAGTCGTAGTGGGGAGGTACGGTGTAGCCGGAATAGGCGTGGGAATCAACACGAATACCCGGCCCGCCGGGCGGGTGCCAGTTGCTGATCTTGCCCGGCGATGGCGTGAATTTGAAGGGGTCTTCGGCGTTGATGCGGCACTCGATGGCATGTCCGCGAATCTCGATATCGCGCTGTTTGAACCAGAGTTTTTCTCCGGCGGCGATGCGAATCTGCGCCTGCACGATGTCAATGCCCGTTATCAGTTCGGTGACGGGGTGCTCCACCTGAACGCGGGTGTTCATTTCGATGAAATAGAACTCGCCGTTTTCGTAGAGAAACTCGAACGTTCCCGCGCCGCGATAGTTGATGCGGCGGCAGGCCTCGGCACAACGGTCGCCGACGCGGGCGATCATGCGGCGGTTGATGTCGGGCGCCGGGGCCTCCTCGATTACCTTCTGGTGGCGGCGCTGCGTCGAACAGTCACGCTCGCCCAGATGGACCGAATTGCGATGCGCGTCGGAGAGGATCTGGATCTCCACGTGGCGCGGGTTTTCGAGGAACTTCTCCATATACACCGTGGAGTTGTTGAAGGCGGCCCCGGCTTCGCTGCGCGTCATATTCACCGCGTTGAGCAGCGCCGCTTCGGTGTGCACCACGCGCATGCCGCGCCCGCCGCCGCCGCCGGCGGCCTTGATGATCACCGGATAGCCGACGGCGCGGCCGATCTTGGTGATTTCCTTCGGGTCATCCGGCAGGGCGCCTTCGGAGCCGGGCACGCAGGGAACTCCGGCCTCCCGCATGGCATTCTTGGCGCTGACCTTGTCGCCCATCAGACGGATGGTTTCAGGGCGAGGGCCAATGAAGGCAAAACCTGATTTTTCCACGCGCTCGGCGAAATCGGCGTTTTCCGACAGGAAACCGTAGCCGGGGTGGATAGCCTCGGCATCGGTGACTTCGGCAGCGGAAATGATGGCGGGGATGTTGAGGTAGCTCTGTGACGACGGGGCCGGCCCGATGCAGACCGATTCGTCGGCCAGCTTGACGTATTTCGCCTCGGTATCGGCCTCGGAATGCACGGCGACGGTGCGCACGCCCAGCTCGCGGCAGGCGCGCAGTATGCGCAGGGCGATCTCCCCGCGGTTGGCAATAAGGATCTTGCCGAACATGATCAGCCGATCACGAACATCGGCTGTCCGTACTCTACTGCCTGGCCGTTTTCAACCTGGATGGACTTGATCACGCCGGAGATGTCCGCTTCGATCTCGTTCATCAGTTTCATCGCTTCGATGACGCATAGGGTGTCGCCGGCCTGGACGGTTTGGCCGACTTCGACGAAGGGAGCGGCGTCGGGGCCGCTCGCCCGGTAGAAGGTTCCCACCATCGGCGCCTTCATTACATGGCCTTCCGCCTGAGGTGGCGCAGCTTCGGCACCAGGAGTCGGCGCTGGCGATACGGCGGCTGGCGCCGCAGCCGTAGCCGACGCGGGCATGCTGACCAGCGTGGTGGCCGGTGCGGTGGTGAAATGCTTGGCGATGCGGATCTTTTCTTCGCCCTCGCTGATTTCGAGCTCCGAGATACCGGAGTTCTGCACGAGATCAATCAGGGTCTTGAGTTTTCTCAGGTCCATGGGGACTCCTCAATCCTAGGATACCGTCCCCGCCCAAAGAGGCGGCGACATAACAGGGAAACTGCGACCGTAGCCGCCGTTTTGGATGGTTCAGACGGCGCGCAAACGGGCCAGCGCGGCTTCCAGTGCCAGTTCGTAGCCTTGTGCGCCGAGGCCGGAGATAACGCCGACGGCGAGATCAGAGAAATACGACGTGCGGCGGAAAGCTTCCCGCGCATGCACATTGGACAGATGGACTTCGATGAAGGGAATGGCCACTGCCGCCAGGGCATCGCGCAAAGCAATGCTGGTGTGGGTGTACGCCGCCGGGTTGATGATGATGAAGCGCACACCCTGTTCGCGGGCCGACTGTACGCGGTCTATCAGTTCGCCTTCGTGGTTGCTCTGGAAGCTTTCGAGACGGACGCCGAAAGCGCGGGCACGAGCCTCCATTGCAGCGTGGATGGACGCCAGGGTCATGCGCCCATAAATGTCAGGTTCGCGCGTTCCCAGCAAGTTCAGGTTTGGCCCGTGGAGTACCAGAACCGCGTCGTTCAGTTCTTCGCCACGGGGCGTGCTCTTGCGCGCATTGCTGTTTTTTGGCTTCGTCATGACCGCAAGTTTGCCGCAAATACCCGCACTTTGTCCAGCTATCGCGAAACCAGCTCCAGCAGTAGCCGTTCCAGGTCAGCCTCCGCAAAGCGCCCCAGTTTGGTGGCTGAAAGGTGGCCCTGACGATCGAAGACGGCAGTAAAGGGCAGCGCCTGTCGGGTGTTGCCCAGGGCAGCGCTGTTCTCCATGACGCCGATATCGCCAATCAACAGGGGATAGCTGACAGGAGTTGTTTTCTGAAATTCCAGAATCTTAGATGCAGTATCGATGCTGATGCCTACAAACTGAACGCTTTTGTCACGATACTTGTCTTGCAGCCGGGAAAACCCGGGCATTTCCTCGAGGCAGGGATGACACCAGGTTGCCCAGTAGTTGACTACCAGCACTTTGCTACGCCATTGGCTGATAGCTTGCGGCTGGCCTTTCAAATCGGTCAGGACCATTTCAAAAATCGGCAATGCCGGGGGTGCTGCGGTCGGGAATTCGGCGTTTTCCCCAAGCGCGCCCAGTCGATAACCGATTGCCGCCGCAATCAAGGTGGTGCCGGCCAGCATCAGCCAGAGTCGTGATCGCATCATTCCGGCGTTTCTCGCAGCAGTTCAAGCACGGCCTCGGCGCGAACGCGGTGACGACCTCGGCCGCCATGGGAGTTCCTCGGCTGATGTCGTTCCGCCGCAGGTGGGGATACGGAGATCACTACAGGAAGATCATTCCACTCAAGACGCAGCTGGGCCTCAACCCCAATCCGTCTGTTATCCAGTATATCGTAGGAGATGCCGTGAGATAGCAGCATGATCTCCACATCTTTGCTGCTATCGGCGAAAAGTTCGATCTCCACGGCGGAATAGCGGCCGGCGGTACCATCTAGCGCGCCGCCGCTAAGGTAGGGGTTGAATTCGGCCAGCAATTGCATTACTTCCAGGGCGGTTGTGCGTAAATCGTGGACCCGTTCGCGCTGCTCGTCCTCCTGGTAAAGCGACTGCCAGGCGCGCAACTCCGTTTCGATCTCCTCGTTGGTCGGCAGTGCCTCGCCTTCTCCTGCGCCCAGGCTGCGTGCCGCCTTGCGTTTGGCGGCGCCATAGTCGGTGATCCCTTCTTCAGCCATCAGGCGTGCTGCGGCGCCGGCAATCGCGCGGCGCAGATGGCTTGAGGCGGAGGGGGCAGGTTTGCGGCGTGGCATGGCGTGGCTTGGCAAATGCGGCGAGCAGGTAAAATCCGCTTCATTATTTCACTATTCGAGCCAAAGAGCGCGACATGCATATCCACATCCTTGGCATCTGTGGCACCTTCATGGGAGGCATCGCTTTGCTGGCGCGTGCGGCAGGGCACCGCGTGACCGGTTGCGACATGAACGTCTATCCGCCGATGAGTACGCAACTCGGCGAGCAGGGCGTTGATCTGGTTGCAGGTTATGACGCCGGGCAATTGACACTGACGCCCGATCTGTTTGTGGTCGGCAATGCGATTTCACGCGGCAACCCGTTGCTCGAAGCCATTCTTGAGCAGAACCTGCCTTACGTTTCCGGGCCCCAATGGCTGGCCGAGAATATTCTGCAGGGGCGCTGGGTGCTCGGTGTGGCCGGCACGCACGGCAAGACAACCACGACGTCGATGCTGGCGTGGATTCTCGAGGAGGCCGGGCTGAATCCTTCTTTTCTGGTGGGAGGGGTGCCGCAAGGCTTTGGCGTTTCGGCCCGGCTGACCGATTCGCCTTTCTTTGTCATCGAGGCCGACGAGTACGATACGGCGTTCTGCGACAAGCGCTCAAAGTTCGTTCACTATCGGCCGCGGACCACGATCCTGAATAACCTTGAGTTTGATCATGCCGACATCTTCTCTGATCTTGCGGCTATCGAAACTCAATTTCATCATTTGGTGCGGATCTTGCCAGGGAATGGCCTGATCATCGCAAATGCGGGAGAAGCTTCGCTCGAGCGCGTTCTGTCGCGTGGCTGTTGGACTCCAGTCGAATGGTTCAATGGCGTGGGAGGCTGGCAGGCCCGGGAGCCGGATGCTTCAGGCGGCTTTGAGGTGACCCTTGTTGGCAACGTGCAGGGTCGGGTTGAGCGCTTCGAACTTCCCGGCGCCCACAACCGGGCGAACGCCTTGGCGGCGCTCGCAGCAGCGCGGCATGCGGGTGTCCCGGTCGCCGTCGCTCTCAAGGCACTGGCAAGCTTCAGCGGCATCAGGCGCCGGCTGGAAGTGCGCGGTATCGTGCGTGGCGTCACCGTGATCGACGATTTCGCCCATCATCCCACGGCGATTCGCGTCACCCTCGAAGGTCTGCGTCAGCGCGTCGGCCGCGCCCGAATCCTGGCAGTCCTCGAACCACGGTCAAACACCATGAAGCTGGGTGCCATGAAAGCGCAACTGCCTGAAAGTCTGGCCGATGCCGATGCGGCCTACTGCTATGCCAGCAATCTGGGGTGGGACGCTGGCGCCGCATTGGCGCCGCTGGGCGACAAGGCCCGGACCTTCGATGATCTGGAGCGGATGGTAATCGCGGTGGTGGCCGACGCCCGAGAGGGTGATCATGTACTGATCATGAGCAATGGCGGGTTTGGCGGCGTGCACGACAAGCTACTCGCGGCCCTGGCCTTGTAGGCGACTCTCAAGCGGTCTGTTACGTTGTCCTGCCACCAGTCGACGGAAGTTGTTGGGGGCTGGGCAAGTCGCCCTTCTTCGACAACGCTAATGGTTGATATTGAAAATATCAACTATGTTTTGATTTAGATCAATAGTAATGTGTTAACCTTCCACCCTACTGAGAAACTGGAATGGGGTTCCTGCGGACCCTTTTTGGTAGGTTTTTGAACACGCCAGGCATTCGTGGCAACGCTATGCCGCGTGGCGCGAGACTGCGTGGAGGGGGGGAGATGGCACATTGCACAAACAGGAACCGCGACCGGAATCGTCTGCGGTTCGGGTCCATGGGGCTTCTGATAGCCGGGTTGCTCGGCATGTTCAGTAACATTGCCAGCGCCGCCTGGGAATTCGGTCTGCAGGACCCGATGACGGCCACGGCCCGCCACGTCTATGAGTTGCACAGCTTATTGTTGTGGGTCATCGTTGTGATCTTCATCGGCGTCTTTGCCGTCGTCACCTGGTCCATCATTTTTCATCGCAAGTCCAAGGGTCACAAGGCCGCTGATTTTCACGACAATACGACAGTGGAAATCGTCTGGACCATTGTGCCGACGCTGATCCTGATCGCCATCGCCTTCCCGGCGACATCGACCCTGGTGCAGATGCGCGATACCTCGCAGCCCGAACTCACGATCAAGGCCACCGGATACCAGTGGAAGTGGGGTTACGAATACGTGACCGGAGATGCCGCCGGCGTCAAGTACATGAGCGTTCTGTCTACGCCGCGCGAGCAGATCGAAAACAAGTCGCCAAAGGGCGAGCACTACTTGCTCGAGGTCGATCGCCCGCTGGTGGTGCCGGTCGGCAAGAAGGTGCGCATGCTCCTTACGGCGTCCGACGTGATTCATACCTGGTCAGTCCCTGCGTTTGCGGTCAAGGCTGACGCCGTCCCGGGCTTTTTGCGCGACACCTGGTTCCGCGCCGAGAAGGAAGGAACCTACCGCGGCCAGTGCTCGGAACTCTGCGGCAAGGACCACGGTTTCATGCCGGTGGTGGTCGAGGTCGTTTCAGTAGAAAAATACGCGGCCTGGGTGGCCGACCAGAAGAAGGAGATGGCCGCGGCGGCAGAGGACCCGGCCAAGATCTGGAAGCTTGACGAACTGGTTGCCCGTGGCGAAAAGGTATATGCCGCCACCTGCGCCGCGTGTCACCAGCCGACCGGAAAGGGACTGCCGCCTGTATTCCCTGCTCTCGACGGATCCAAGATCGTCAAGGGGCCGAAGGCAGCCCATCTCGACATGGTTCTCAAGGGCAAGGCCGGCACGGCGATGGCGGCCTTTGGCGCCCAGATGAGTGACACGGATATCGCGGCCGTTGTAGCCTATGAGCGGAACGCATGGAGCAATAAACTTGGCGAGGTCATTCAGCCCGCCGAAGTCAAGGCACTTCGCGGCAAGTGAACGCGCCACGGGCCCCCAGGAGAATCTGATTATGCAAGCCACCCAGCACGCCGGCCACGCCGGCCACGACGACGATAGCCACAGCCACGGTCCGACCGGGCTGATGCGCTGGATAACCACCACCAACCACAAGGACATCGGCACCATGTACTTGTGGTTCAGTTTCGTGATGTTCCTCGTGGGGGGGGCGATGTCGCTGGTCATCCGCGCCGAACTGCTGTCGCCCGGATTGCAATACGTGTCCCCCGAGTTCTACAACCAGATGCTGACACTGCATGCACTGATCATGGTGTTCGGTGCCATCATGCCGGCCTTCGTCGGTTTTGCCAACTGGATGATCCCGCTGATGATCGGCGCCCCCGACATGGCGTTCGCACGGATGAACAACTGGAGTTTCTGGTTGCTGCCGCCTGCCGCGATCCTTCTGACTTCATCGATTTTCGTTCCCGGGGGCGCTGCCGGAACCGGCTGGACGCTGTATCCGCCTCTGTCGATTCAGATGGGGATGGGCATGGACATGGCCATCTTTGCCGTGCACATCCTCGGCATGTCATCGATCATGGGTTCGATCAACATCATCACCACCATCCTCAACATGCGCGCACCGGGCATGACCTTGATGAAGATGCCGATGTTCTGCTGGACCTGGCTGGTGACGGCCTTCCTGCTGATCGCCTCGATGCCGATTCTGGCAGGCGCGGTGACCATGCTGCTGACAGATCGCCATTTCGGTACCAGCTTCTTCAACGCAGCCGGTGGCGGTGATCCGGTGCTGTTCCAGCACATCTTCTGGTTCTTTGGCCATCCCGAGGTCTATATCATTGCCTTGCCGGCCTTCGGCGTGGTGTCCCACGTGATTCCGGCGTTTTCGCGCAAGCACCTGTTTGGCTATACCTCCATGGTGTATGCGATTGCCGCGATCGGCCTGATCTCCTTCTTCGTCTGGGCCCACCACATGTATGTGACGGGCATCCCGCTCACCGGCCAGTTGTATTTCATGTATGCGACGATGCTGATCGCGATACCGACAGGGGTCAAGGTTTTCAATTGGGTCACCACCATGTGGCGCGGTTCGCTGAGTTTCGAGACGCCGATGCTGTTCGCGCTTGGCTTCCTCGTGCTGTTTACCATCGGCGGCCTTACCGGCTTGGTGCTGGCCATGACAGCGGTGGACATCCAATTGCAGGACACCTACTACGTCGTCGCCCACTTCCACTATGTCATGGTCGCCGGGGCGCTCTTCTCCGCCTATGCCGGCCTTTACTTCTGGCTGCCGAAATGGACCGGCCACATGTATAACGAGGGTTTGGGAAAACTGCATTTCTGGCTGTCGATGATCTTCTTCAACATCGCCTTTTTCCCGCAGCACTTCCTCGGACTTGCCGGCATGCCGCGCCGGATTCCCGACTACGCACAGCAGTTTGCCGACTTCAACCAGATTTCCACCATCGGCTCTTTCGGCTTCGGCATAAGCCAGCTGCTGGTTCTGGTGGTGGTCTTCAAGGCGATCAAGGGTGGCGCCAAGGCCGAGGCCCGGCCCTGGGATGGCGCCCGCGGACTGGAATGGACCGTGCCGTCCCCGGCGCCGCACCATACCTTCGAAGACCCGCCAGCGTTTGATCCGGCGGAGGCGCACGCATGACTCGCGACCCGTCGCGCGAGCAGGGCAATCGCCGCATCGCGCTCGGTCTGGCGCTTTTCGCTGCAGCGGTGTTTCTCAGCGTCATGATCCGGCAGTGGATGTCAAACACGTGAATCCCGACTTCAGCGCGGCCGGAGCGACGACTGCCCACTTGTTGCCTCGGGCGACGGGTAACCGGCGCATCGTCGCCGGTTTGCTGGTGGTCATTGTCGGCAGCCTTGTCTTCGTCGCCGTCCAGCCGCGCCTGTACAAGGCATTTTGCGAATGGACCGGACTTTACGATATCGATCGTGCCGAGCGGGTCGCCGAGTCGTTGCTACCTGGTCGACCGGTGGCGCTTGAGTTCGATGCCAACAGCCACGGCAACGGACTGCGTTTTCGTCCGGAGACCACCAGCCTTACAGCCAATACCGGGGAAATCGTGCATGTGGTCTATCGCGTCGAGAACACTCGCAACACCACCGTGATCGGTCAGGCGGTGCCCAGCTACGGCCCGCAGCATGCAGGTGGCTACGTCAAGAAACTCGACTGCTTCTGCTTCAAGCAGCAGACCTTTGCTCCGCACGAGGTGCGCGAGATGCCCGTTGTCTTCGTGCTTGACAAGAAACTGCCTGAGGACGTGAACACCGTCACGCTTTCCTATACGTTTTTCGAGGTACCGGCGGGTAGCGTGAAATCGCCGGCGACGCCAGCGGAAAACCAGACGTGACCAATGCAGACGCCGAAGCTACAGCCGCCGAAAGGCAGATTCTTTCGCACCATTCGTACGGTTGCATGGGGTCTGCTGGGAATACGTGGGCACAAACTGCACGAGCAGGATGCGCCATCCCTGTCGCCGTTGCAGATATTGATTACGGCACTCGTCTTTATGTTGATCTTTGTACTTACGCTGGTAACAGTGGCGGTCAATGTCGGCAGGCATTGATTGACGGCATGAACAACGTAGCAGGACAGTAACGATCAAATGATTTGGAGGAGGTCAAGATGAGTCACCCCGCAGCCGCAAACCGCTACTTCGTCCCTGCGCCTTCACACTGGCCGCTGGTTGGTTCCCTGGCCCTGCTCCTGCTGGCAAGCGGTGCCGTGTTGACGATGAACTCGATTGCCAACGGCGGTTTCGTGCTGATGGGCGGATTTGCCGTGCTGGCCGTTATGCTGTTCGGCTGGTTTGGCCGCGTGATCGGAGAAGCCGAGAGCGGTAGCTACAACCTGCAAGTGGATCGGTCCTTCCGCTGGGCGATGGCCTGGTTCATTTTTTCGGAAGTCATGTTCTTCGCTGCATTCTTTGGCGCGCTGTTCTATGTCCGCGTCTTGTCGGTTCCGGACCTCGCCAGTGCCGATCAGGCGTTGCTGTGGGACGGCTTCAAGAATCAGTGGCCCAGTGCCGGTCCGGCGGTCAAGGATCCCTTCACCCCGATGCACGCGTGGGGGATTCCGGCTATCAACACTCTGCTATTGCTGAGCTCGGGCGTCACGGTCACCTGGGCGCATTGGGGTTTGATCGCCAACAAGCGGCAGCAGTTGATCATCGGTCTGGCCCTGACGATTCTGCTTGGCCTGGTGTTCATCAGCCTCCAGGCATACGAATACGGCGAGGCCTACAGCCACTTGAATCTGAAGATGACCACGGGTGTTTACGGCTCGACGTTTTACATGCTGACCGGCTTTCATGGTTTTCACGTGACGCTCGGGGCGACGATGCTGATCGTGATTCTGCTACGCACGGTGAAAGGGCATTTCACCGCGGAGCGCCACTTTGCCTTCGAGGCGGTGGCGTGGTACTGGCACTTTGTGGACGTCGTCTGGCTCGGCCTCTTTGTCGTTGTTTACTGGCTGTAATGCGGTGCTCGCGGCGCCTCCGGCGTGGGTCGAGTCACGTCGCGGATCAGAGCCTTTCGCCGATCCAGCCAAACCAGTGTGCCGCCATCAGTAACAGGAACAGGACAAGGGAAAGACCCACGCGCAAGGACAGCGCCCTGACAGCCCGAGTCTTGTTTTGACCCTGATCGCGATAGACAAACACGAGTGCGCTGCCGAGGCTGGCGACGATGGCGATCAGCATCAGGACGACGATGATGCGCATGGATTTCTCTCCTGAAAGCGTGCAGTCTACCGGACTCGCCGTTCGCGCACGACATCAACCCCGACACACCGTTCCGTCGATGCTGATCTTTCCTCTCAAGGGTGGCCCACTCCGCCTGCTGGTGGCCATTTTGCTGATTCTGGTCTGTCTCGGCATGGCGCGCCTGCAACTCTGGCGTGCCGAAACCCGTGGTGAGAAGTTCGAGCGCGAGCAGGCCGCCCTCATCTCGGTGCCAATCAGCTTGTCGGCCCAGCAACGCGAGCACGAGAAACTGCTCGATCGCGCGGCGACGGCGCGCGGCCGCTGGTTGCCGGAGAAGATTTTGTTTGTGGACAACAAGATCTATCGCAGTCGCGCCGGCTATCACGTTCTGACGCCCCTTCAGTTGTCCGGCAGCACATCCGTTGTGCTGGTCAATCGCGGCTGGATAGCGGCGCCACGGTTACGTTCCGAGCTTCCGTCGGTTTCATCGCCGACCGGCGAAATCGAGATTGCCGGCATGACCCGCAGCTTTGAAACCAGGACATTTGAATTGCAGCAAACGCAGCCGCAGGGAACTGTCTGGCAACATGTGCGTGAAGCCGACTATCGTCGTCTTAGCGGTCTCGACGCGCTGCCGGTGGTCCTGCTGCAAACCGGCGCGGATGGTGATGGTCTTATCCGTGACTGGGGTGCTGCGGAAAATCCCGCGACCAGACACTATGGCTATGCGGCGATGTGGCTGGTTTTCGCGCTGATGGCCGTGGCCTACGGCCTTTTTGCATGGCGGAAGAAATGAGTACGAACGGGACGACAAACAACGAAGTCGAAGACAGCGCCAGTCACGTGACGGCAAGCACTTCTTCCAGTCAGATCAAGGGCAGGCTGATACTGCTGGCGATCGTTGCTATCGGCGTGCTGCCCCTTCTTGCCGCCTTGTACTTTCGTTACGTCTCGCCGCCAGAGGTCCTGGCAACGGTGGGTCAAGCGCTGGATCCCGTGCCGCTGCCGTTCGAGTTCCTGCAGCGTCTCGATGGCGCAGCGCTGGAGCATCCCGCGGTCAGCGGAAAGTGGCTGGTGATTATTGCCGCACCCGGCGGCTGTGACGCGCGCTGCCAGCATACCCTCTACCTGACCCGTCAGGCGCGTACCGCACAGGGTCGCAATATGGCGCGCGTCGGCCGCCTGTGGGTGATCACCGATGCAACCACGCCCGCGCCGAACCTGATGGCGGCGCACCCGGATCTGGTCCTGGCCAGGGCGACGGATGCCAGGCTGCTCGAGGTTCTCGGCGGCAGCGAAAGTCGTCATGTCAATCTTGCGGACAGGCGTGGCCTGCTGGTTTTCCGTTACTCGGACGATCCCGAGCCAAAGGCCTTCATTCGCGAGATCGGAAAGCTGATCAAGTTTTGATTGCCGTGATTGTTCACGGCGGTGTTTTCACGCCCCCCAATGCCCGCCGGAACTGGCGGCGGAAAGCGCTACATCGGGAAGTACGAACCCCGGTACAGCAGACGTGCGGCGGCCGGGCGCGTGATAGACTTGCTACTTGTTGCTGATCCAATCTTTGATGCCTAAAACGTGAAATCTACTACCCTTAGACTGCAACAGGGCTCCGACCGGTTGCGCCACTATTTTCAGCTGGCGAAACCGCGCGTGGTTTCGCTGATCGTGTTCTGTGCCGTTATAGGCATGTTCCTCGCTGTTCCGGGCATGGTGCCGTGGCGCATATTGCTCGCCGGCACCACGGGCATAGCGCTGGTGGCCGGTGCGGCGGCGGCGGCGAACTGCCTGATCGAGCAGAAGATCGATGCCTTGATGGCGCGTACGCGCGGCCGGCCGTTGCCGCAAGGTGAAGTAAATTCACTTGAGACCCTGCTCTTCTCGGGCCTGATAGGGGGCGTCGGGCTTTTCCTGCTCTACGCCTGGGTAAACCCCTTCACCATGTGGCTGACCTTCGCCACCTTCGTCGGCTATGCGGTGATTTACACCATCTTCCTCAAGCCCAATACCTCGCAAAACATTGTTATCGGCGGTGCGTCCGGCGCCATGCCTCCAGTGCTCGGCTGGGCCGCGGTGACCGGCGACGCGCCGGGCGAGGCCTGGTTGCTGTTCCTCATCATCTTCGTGTGGACGCCACCGCACTTCTGGTCTCTGGCACTGTATCGGACGAAGGAATACGCTGCCGCCGGCCTGCCGATGCTGCCGGTAACGCACGGTGCCGAATACACCCGTCGCCATGTGTTTCTCTACACCATCGGCCTGACGCTGGTCACCCTGGTGCCGTATGTTATCGGCATGTGCGGCTGGTTTTACCTGACCTCGGCGGTACTGCTCGACACCATCTTCCTCGGTTACGCGTGGCTTATCTGGCGCGACTATTCGGATGCGGTGGCACGCATCACTTTCCGCTGGTCGATTCTCTATCTCGCGCTGCTGTTCGCCGCGCTGCTGGTTGACCACTACCTGTCGATCTGGTGACCGCGATACAAAAACGGGGCAGCCTCGATTGCCGAGGCTGCCCCTTTGCCGTTAACGCAAATCCTGTTACGCCGCGAGCTGGCCTTTCATCTTCTGCATGGCCTTGACTTCAATCTGGCGGATGCGCTCTGCCGACACGCCGAACTCCGCAGCCAGTTCGTGCAGCGTTGCGGCTTCTTCGCCATCAGCGACCAGCCAGCGCCTCTGAACGATGGTGCGACTGCGGTCGTCAAGGCTTGCCAGTGCCGAACCCAGGCCCTCGTCCTGCAAACGGTCATACTCCTTGCGCTCAAGCACCGCGGACGGCTCGACGCTGCGATCCGCGGTCAGGTAGGCAATCGGTGCGTAGCTGTCCTCGTCGTCATCCGATATGGGTTCCAGCGACACATCGGAGCCGGTCAGGCGGGTTTCCATTTCGATCACTTCTGCCGGCTTGACACCGAGCCGTTTCGCCACAGCTTTCACTTCTGCGGCGCCCAGGGTGTTGAAGCCCTGGGGCGAATCTGCATCCTGGGCCAGGGCAGCCTTGATGCTGCGCAGATTGAAGAACAGCTTGCGCTGTGCCTTGGTGGTCGCGATCTTGACCAGCCGCCAGTTCTTCAGGATGTATTCGTGAATCTCGGCCTTGATCCAGTGCATGGCGAACGAAACCAGGCGCACGCCTCGATCGGGATCGAAGCGCTTGACGGCTTTCATCAAGCCGATGTTGCCTTCCTGAATCAGGTCGGCGTGAGGCAAGCCATAGCCCAGATAGCCGCGCGCGATGGCAATCACCAGCCGCAAATGGGACGTCACCAATTGGCGCGCCGCATCGACATCGTCCTGCTCGCGGAAACGCCGGGCGAGCGTTTGCTCCTCGACATGGCTCAACATCGGCACCCGATTCGCGGCCGATATGAACGCCTCAATGCTGCCGCTGGCGGCGAGCATCGGGAAATGGTCAAGAGACACGGTATGACTCATGGTACGACCTCCTTTTACGCAATATTAGCACTCTTCGCCTGAGAGTGCTAAGCGTGGAAGAAGTTCCTGATAAATTTAGTCGGGAATTACCGGTCGCAGGAGAGTGCTGTTGCGCGGGGGATTCGCTTCATGTCCCGCAGGGACAGGTATCCCCTGGTAGGACGCTGGCCGGCGTCAGGTTTTTGGCGGCCCGCCCGGAGGACGCTTCGACTTCTTGAAGAATCGCTTCGCTGGCTTGGTTCCTGGCATGGCATCCGGGCGCCGTGCCTGCTCCGGGCGTCGTCCCTGACCTTGGCCGGCGCCTTGGCGTCGTCCTGGGTCCGATTGCGCTCCAGGGGATCCCTGAATGCGGTTGCCTGGTGCCAGACAGATCTCGAGCTCGATGATCTCGTCCCAGATGGCATCTGTGCGCTGGTGGTCGGGGATCGCCAGGAGTTCCCTCAAGCGGCGGCGCGGATCAGGAAGTTGCGGCTCGTTGCGCACGGGCTCGGGAGTTTGCTGCTCGTGGGGTGTGGACTCGAGCGGTGGCTGTCCAATGGGTTCTTCTTCGTTCATGGACATATTATCGCCCGAATAGAGCGTTCCAATCCAGTGTTGCCAGTCACGTCAAACGCATTGTTGGTTTTTTTCCTCAACATTACCTCAAATGTTGCCGCAAGGAGATTACCGCGCCCACCCAGCCGAGGCCAGCGGCGAAGCCCAGTAGCAGTGCCGAGTCATGAGCATCGAGCGACCGGAGGACGACAGTGAGCTCGTACAGTCGCAGCAGCTCGTTCAAGGGCGCGCGCAGCCAGAGGGCGGCCGCGCCGACCACCAGCCACGCCACAATACCGCCGCCGAGTCCGAGCAGGACTCCGTAGTAAAGGAACGGGCGCTGAATGAATCCGTCGGTGGCGCCAAGCAATTGACTCACCTCGATTTCCGCCCGGTGGGTGAGCACCTGCATGCGGATGATGTTGAAACTGATCGCGATCAGCCCGGCGCCAAGCAGTGCGCCGAGCAGAATTACCGACGTACGGCCGAGCTTGAGCAGTGCGTCAAGCCGGCGCACCCAGGCCGAGTCGAGTTGCACATGCTCGACCTTGGGCCACTGACGGAACTCGACGGCGAGTCTTTCTATCGCTTCCGGGCGCTCATCCGTGGCGGTGACGACGAATGCATCGGGGAAGGGGTTTGCCGGCAGTGCTTCGATCACATCGCGCAGACCGGGATTGGTCTTCATGCGCGCCAGCGTCGCTTCCCGCGTCACAAGCAGTACCTGTCTGATACCGCCGTACTTGCCCAGGCGCGATTCAATTTCCGTCGCTGCCTGCCGCTCGGCATTGGCCGCCATGAAGATGGAAATCTGGGGTGCGGCGGAAGTCGTGCCAGCCAGCTGCCGTGCATTGGCAAGCAACATCTCGCCGCCTGCCGGCAGGGCCAGTGCGATCCCGATGGCCAGCAGGGAGAGCAGGCTGTTGACCGGGGCCGCAACCAGCCTGCGCAGCGCCAGCAGGCCGGCTTTCCGGTGGTGAGTGAGCCAGACCTTCACGGCAGGAGCTTTCCGTGATTCAGCTGCACACGTCGCGCACCTGGAAACAAGTCGTTGGCATAGGTGGCAATCAACACCGTAACGCCGACATGGTGGAATTCGTGAAAAATGCGCGCCACATCCGCCGCGGTCTCGCTGTCAAGATGTGCGGTGGGTTCGTCGGCCAGCAGCAGGTTCGGCCGATTCACCACGGCGCGGGCAATCGCCAGACGCTGCTGTTCGCCGCCCGACAGCATTACCGGCAGGGCTTTCTCGCGGCTGGCCAGGCCGACTTTGTCCAGCGCGGCGCGTACGCGCTGGGCGGCGTCCCTGGTCGGAAACCCGACAATGGACAGGGGCAGCAGGACGTTCTCGAACACGGAACGGTCGAACAGCAACTTCTGGTCCTGGAACACCATGCCGATGCGCCGGCGCAGATAGGGCAGGGCCGAACGCGAGAGTCCGCCGACGTTCTGGCCGCCAACCAGAACCGCTCCTGCCGTGCATTTCTCAACTGCCGCAATCAACTTGAGCAGTGTCGATTTTCCGGCCCCGGAGTGCCCATTGACAACCACCATTTCCCGCTCCGCCACCTGAAAACTAAGGTCGGATAGCGCATCGATACCCGGCTCATAGCGCTTCGAAACGCGATCAAAACGGATCACCGGGACGGTCCCAGCAAGGCCTCGACAAATTCGCCGACGCGGAAGGCCTGCAGATCATCGATGCCTTCGCCAACTCCTATGAAGCGGACCGGCTTCGGACACTGCCGAGCGATGGCGGCGAGGGCGCCGCCCTTGGCGGTGCCGTCGAGCTTGGTGATGACCAGCCCAGTCACAGCGATGGCCTTGTCGAAGGCTTTGACCTGCTGTACCGCGTTCTGGCCGATGTTGGCGTCAAGCACCAGCAGCACTTCGTGGGGACCGGACGCATCGGCCTTCTGGATCACCCGGCGAATCTTGGCGATCTCTTCCATCAGGTGCAGTTGGGTCGGCAGGCGGCCTGCGGTATCGGCGAGGACGACGTCGATCTTGCGGGCGCGGGCGGCACTGATGGCGTCAAACACGACCGCTGCCGGATCGCCGGATTCCTGGGCGATGACGGTGACGTTGTTTCTTTCTCCCCAGGCCGTCAGTTGCTCGCGGGCCGCGGCACGAAAGGTGTCGCCAGCGGCGAGCAGAACTCTCTTGCCCTGGCTCTGAAAGTGTTTGGCGAGTTTGCCGATGGAAGTGGTCTTGCCGGCTCCGTTGACGCCGGCGATCATGATGACGAAGGGTTGGTGGCCGCCCACATCCAGCGTCTGCTCGAGCGGCGCCAGAAGGGTTTGCAGCCCTTTCGCCAGAGCCGACCGCAGTTGGGATGGAGTTTCCAGCTTGTCACGCTTCACGGTGGCCTTTAGTTCCGCCAGCAGCCAGTGCGTTGCCTCGACGCCGCAATCCGCCATCAGCAACGTGGTTTCCAGATCGTCGAGCAGTTCATCGTCGATCTTCGTCCGGCTGAAAAGCTCGGTCAGTGGCGTATTGAGGGTGTCACGGGTGCGGGACAGGCCGGCCTTGAGACGTTCGCTCCACGAAGCGCCCGGCGCCTCGGTTACGGGAGCCTTGGAGGCGGGATCGTCCTTTGTTTTCAGGAAACCAAACATGCGGAATGCGGTCGGAGGCTTGAGCCGCGCTAAGATGCGCAATGAAAGATTTTAACAGAAGCCTTTTTTGAACCCACCCAGACCCGCCATGAAACCACTGCTTGCAGCCTCCGTCGTTCTGGCTTGCGCCGTATCGCCAGCGCCGACTTTCGCCAACCCGTTTGAAACGCAACTCGCCAATGGCTTGCGCGTCATTGTCAAGGAGGACCGCCGCGCGCCGACTGTCGTGCATATGGTCTGGTACCGCGCCGGCAGCATGGACGAAAAGGATGGCACCTCGGGTGTTGCCCATGCACTGGAACACCTCATGTTCAAAGGCACCAAGAATCTCTCCGCGGGAGAATTCAACAAACGAGTGGCCGAAGCCGGCGGCCGCGACAACGCCTTCACCAGCCGTGACTACACCGCCTACTTCCAGATCGTGCCAAAGGCCGCGCTGCCCGAAATGATGCAACTCGAATCGGACCGCATGGCGAACCTGAAACTGGACGCCAAGGAATTCGCGTCCGAGATTCAGGTGGTCATGGAAGAACGGCGGTTGCGCACCGACGACAATCCACATGCGCTGGTGCACGAAGCGCTAAATTCGGTGATATTCCAGGCGCATCCTTACCGTCGCCCGATCATCGGCTGGATGGATGACCTGGAGCACCTGACCTGGCAGGATGCGCGTGATTGGTACAAGCAGTGGTATACGCCGAACAACGCCTATGTGGTGGTGGTGGGCGACGTCGATCACCGCGAGGTGTTTCGTCTGGCGCAGAAGTATTACGGCCCGCACAAGGTGCATGCGTTGCCGGAACGCAAGCCGCAGAACGAACCGGAGCAGGCCGGCATACGGCGGGTGAGCGTCAAGGCGCCGGCCAAACTGCCCTACCTCGCCATGGCGTGGAAGATGCCCAAGCTGCGCGATGTGCAGAAGGATCGCGATCCTTACGCGCTGGACGTACTGGCGACGGTGCTCGATGGCAATGACGCCTCGCGCTTCGCCCGCAATCTGGTGCGCGGCAGTCGTGTCGCGCAGTCGGTCGGTGCCGGCTACGACCCCACGCTGCGCGGCGAGGCGAACTTCGTCCTCGACGGCCAACCGGCCGAAGGCAAGACCATTGCCGACCTGGAAGCCGCGCTGCGTGGCGAGATCAAGCGCATTCAGGACGAAGGCGTGTCGGCAGAGGAACTCGCCCGTGTCAAGACCCAGTCCATCGCGGCGCAGATCTACAAGCGTGATTCGCTGATGGCCCAGGCCATGGAAATAGGTGGTGTCGAGGCGGCCGGGCAGTCCTGGAGAGACATTGATACCCTGCTGGAAAAAATCAAGAGCGTTACTGCGGAAGAGGTGCAGGCCGTCGCGAAGAAGTACTTCACGGACGACACCCTGAGCATTGCCGTGCTCGATCCGCAGCCTGTCGATAAAAGCAAACCGAAGAAGCCCTCCGGGGCAGTGAGGCATTGATGAAGCAAAGCAAATTGAACGCCCCCCACCCCCATACCCGCCCCGGGGCGGGGCTACTGATGAAGCCCCTGCGCAGCAAGAAGGCCAGCATAGCTGGCGCGTCGCTGCGCATGGTCGGCTCGCTTCGCTCGATTATTGTGGGGCGCTCGCGAGTTCGTTTCACGTTGATCTGCCTGCTGACGTCCCTGGCATCGAGCCTGGCCCTGGCCGGCGTCAAGATCGAGCACTGGGTAGCTCCCTCCGGAGCGAAGGTGTATTTCATCGAAACACGCGTACTGCCCATCCTCGACGTTCAGATCGATTTTGCGGCAGGCGCCGCCTTTGTTCCCGCCGGCAAGTCCGGCCTTGCCGGTCTGACACAGGGCCTGCTGGAAACCGGCGCCGCCGACCTGGATGAAGAGCATATCGCCGGGCGCCTGGTCGACATAGGTGCGCGACTCGGTGGCGGGGCCGACAGCGATCGGGCCAGCGTTGGCGTGCGTACCCTCTCGAGCAAACCCGAGAAAGAGGCCGCGCTCGACCTGCTGCGCACCGTGCTCTCGGCGCCGACTTTTCCGCAATCCGTGCTCGAGCGCGAGCGCGGGCGCACCATTGCCGCCATTCGCGAAGCGGAGACGCGGCCCGATGCCGTTGCCGGCAAGCGCTTCGCCGCAGCCATCTACCCCGGCCACCCTTATGGCACAAGCCCGACCGTGGAGAGTGTGGGCGCCGTCACGCGCGACGACCTCGTGGCATTCCACCGCCAGCATTACGGCGCCAGGGGCGCAGTCGTATCCATAATCGGCGACGTATCGCGGGCGGAGGCCGAGGCTATCGCCCAACGCCTCACGGAAGCGTTGCCGGCAGGAGGCGGCAACCTCGTCCCGCCGGAGGTAACGAAGCCGCTGCGCGGCACCATCAAGATAGCCCATCCGGCGGCGCAAAGTCATGTTCACATCGGCTTGCCGGCGATCCGCCGCAGCGATCCCGACTATTTCCCGTTGCTGGTGGGCAATTACACGCTGGGTGGCGGAGGGTTTGTTTCGCGCCTGATGAAGGAAGTCCGCGAGAAGCGTGGTTATGCCTATAGCGTGTATTCCTACTTTGCCCCGCGCAAAATGGAGGGCCCGTTCGAGATCGGCCTGCAAACCAAGCGCGAACAGGTCGCCGATGCGCTCAAGGTCGTGGATGAAGTGCTGACGGACTATATGGCCAAAGGCCCGACGCCGAAGGAACTGGCGGCAGCGAAAAAGAACATGGTCGATGGGCTTGCGCTGCGCATGGACAGCAACGCCAAGCTGCTCGGCTATCTCTCCACGATCGGTTTTTACGGCCTGCCGCTGACCTACCTCGATGATTTCCCGGCGAAGGTGAAAGCCGTGACTGTCGAGCAGGTGAAGGCTGCTTTTGCCCGGCATGTAAAGGTTGAAAACCTGGTTACCGTCATTGTTGCCGCCGATTGATCCTTGAGCCGCATCCGCATCACCGGTGGCGAATGGCGCAGCCGTCTGGTCGAGGTGCCCGATGCGCCGGGTTTGCGGCCGACGCCGGATCGGGTGCGCGAGACCTTGTTCAACTGGCTGGGGCAGGATCTCTGCGGGCTCAGCTGTCTCGATCTTTTCGCCGGCAGCGGCATCCTCGGCTTTGAGGCCGCTTCCCGTGGTGCGGACTACGTTGCCCTGGTGGAACGCTCGCGTCCGGCATTCGTGGCGCTGAAGAAGCATGCCGAGGGCTTTGCGTGTTCGCGCCTCGAACTGTTTTGCTGCGATGCGCTAAAATTCGCACCCTCGTCCGGTCGGCGCTTTGATTTGATATTTCTTGATCCGCCTTATGGTCAGGGCTGGCTGACGCGGGTAGAGTCCCGGCTGGATGATCTGGCTGCCGCCGGCGCGAGCTTGTACGCAGAGGCCGAGATGCCTCTGGAGCGGTTGGGCCGCTGGTCGGTGGCGAAGCAGGGACGGGCCGGCCAGGTTTTCTTTCACCTGCTGGAGCAGGCATGAGTAAAAGTATCGCCGTTTACCCGGGGACCTTCGATCCTCTTACCAGGGGTCACGAGGATCTCGTGCGACGCGCTTCGAGCCTGTTCGAGCGGGTCATCATCGGCGTTGCCGAGAGCCGTACCAAAAAGCCCCTGTTTTCTCTGGCGGAGCGCGTCGAAATTGCCCGCGAGGTGCTGACGGGTTATCCCAATGTCGAAATTCATGGTTTCGATTGCCTGCTCATGGACTTCATGCGCCAGCACGGCGCCAGCGTGATCATGCGCGGTTTGCGCGCCGCATCGGATTTCGAGTATGAATTTCAGATGGCCGGAATGAACCGAAATCTATATCCCGATGTCGAAACCGTATTCCTTACGCCGTCGGATCAGTACATGTTCGTCTCGGCAACGATCGTGCGGGAAATAGCCTTGCTGGGCGGCGACGTCTCCAAGTTCGTTCCACCGCAAGTCCAGAAACGACTTGCCGAGAAGATCAAACACCTCAGCTGACTAATTGGAAAAGACCCAAAGGAAAAAAATCATGTCCCTGATGATCACCGATGAATGCATCAATTGCGACGTATGCGAGCCCGAGTGCCCGAACAACGCGATTTCGCAGGGTGACGAGATCTACATCATCGATCCCAAGAAATGCACCGAATGTGTCGGGCATTTCGACACGCCGCAGTGTCGGGAAGTCTGCCCAGTGGACTGCATTCCGGATGATCCGAACAATGTGGAATCGAAAGATCAGTTGATGGCGAAGTTTCTTCAGCTGACGGCAAAGTAGGGGCCCGCTATCGCTGGCAGCCTGAGCAGAAGAAGGTTGCGCGCTGTCCCTGCCGCAGTTCCCTGATGGTGCGGCCACAGACATGGCACGGCGTGCCGGCGCGGCCGTAGACAAAATACTGCTGCTGGAAATAGCCGGAACTGCCGTCGGAATGAATGAAGTCGCGCAGGCTGCTGCCACCGGCGTCAATGGCGGCAGCCAGCGTCGTCTTGATCGCCGGGACGAGGCGCTGCAGGCGCTTCAGCGATATCCGGCCGGCGGCCGTGCGCGGATCGATGCCGGCGCGGAACAGGCTTTCGGAGGCATAGATGTTGCCGATGCCGACGACGCGATGGCTGTCCATCAAGGTCGGTTTGATTGCCGCCGAGAGGCCGGAAAGTTCCTGCTTGAGCCATGCGGCGCTGAACTCCTCCGTCAGCGGCTCGACGCCGAGCCCGGCCAGCAGAGGATGCAGCAGCGGATCGCCGGGCAGCCAGAGTATGGCGCCGAAGCGACGCGGGTCGCGTAGCCTCAACGCGACCGCCTTGTTCCTGATGGTGAAGACCAGATCGAAGTGATCATGTTTTTCGGCGGGGAGTGTGGCGGGAACCAGTCTCAAACTGCCCGACATGCCGAGGTGGATCATCAGATGTCCGTGGTCAAATTCCAGCAACAGGTATTTGCCACGACGGCTTACGCCCGCCAGGCAATGTCCGGCGAGGATACGCTGCAGATTCTCCGGCAGCGGATAGCGCAATGAAGGAGTCCGGGCGACCGCCCCAGAGACGCGCCGGCCGGTCAGAACGGGCGCAATGCCGCGGCGGGTGACCTCGACCTCGGGCAGTTCAGGCATGCCGGGACTCGCACGAAACAGCGGGCGAAACTGCTAACATCGCCGCATTGTATGTGACAGGACCGCTTGTTCCAATCAGGTGCCGTGCCCATGAACCATTTTTTCCGTTTCTTTGCGCTTCTCGTCATGCTGGCCGGTGCCCGCGCATGGGCGCAGGCACCGGTTGCGCCGCCGGCACCCAAAGAGGATCGGCTGCCGAAGCAGGAATTGACCGGGCAGATTCTCTATCAGTTTCTGCTCGCCGAAATTGCCGCCCAGCGAGGCCAGTTCGGGCTTTCTGCCAGCGCGTATCTCGATCTGGCAATGAGCACGCGCGATCCGCGAATTGTGCGGCGGGCTGCAGAGATCGCCTTTCACGCGCGTCAGTACGATGCCGCGCTGACGGTCTGCCGGCTGTGGCTCAGTCTTGAGCCGGAATCCGCGCAAGCAAAGCAGATGCTGTCCACCTTGCTGCTCGCCAGCGGGCGTATCGAAGAACTGGCCGACAGCCTCGCCCGCGATCTGGCGGCGGAGGCTCCGGGCGTGGGTGATGCCCTGATCCGGCTGGCTCGCGCCTTCGTTCGCTATCCGGACAAGCTGGCGATACAGCGGCTGTTGGACCGGCTAACCCAGCCCTATCTCGATCTTGCCGAAGCTCACTTGGTGCGCGCGCAGGCCGCGGCGGGAGCTGGGGATGCCGACCGCGCCCGCCGCGAGATCGATCAGGCGCTGGAGATGCGTCCGGCATGGGAGCTGGCGGCCTTGTTCAAGGCCGAGATGCTGCCCAAAGGGGCAGCACAACTCGATTTCCTCAAGACCTGGCTGGCGGCCAATCCAGACGCCCACGATGTGCGTCTGGGTTATGCCAGAGGGCTGGTGAGCGAAAAGCGCTACGAAGCGGCGCGTATCGAGTTCCGTCGCCTGCTGTCGGCCAACCCGAGCAATCCGGACATGATTTACGCCGTCGGGATACTCTCGCTGCAGGTCAACGATGCGGCCGAAGCGGAGCAGCAGCTCAAGCGTTTCGTCGAAATCGGACGCGGTGAACTGGATCCGGCACGGTTCTATCTGGGGCAAATTGCCGATCAGGCCGGGCGTCCCGACGACGCCTTGCGCTGGTATGACCAGGTCGCCGCCGGCGAGCATGCCATGCCGGCGAAGGTGCGGGCATCCCAGATCTTGCTGCGCCAGGGCAAGCTCGACGAGGCGCGCGAGCGGCTTGCCGCTGCGCGCGCCAAAGCGCCGGGCGACATCCGCCTGGTGGTGGCCGAGGCCCAGTTGCTGCGTGATGCAGGGCGCCACGAGGACGCCTTTGCCTTTCTTGCCAAAGTGCTGGAAGTGCAGCCTGACCAGGCTGACCTTCTCTACGAGACTGCACTGGCCGCTGAGAAGCTCGGCTATGTGGATGTATCAGAGCGCCATCTGCGACGTATGATCGCTCTCAAGCCTGACTCGGCGCAAGCCTATAACGCGCTCGGCTTTTCGCTGGTTGAGCGCAATCTGCGGCTTGAAGAAGCCGCGCAACTGATCGACCAGGCCTTGTCGCTGGCACCGGATGATCCTTTCATTCTTGACAGCAAGGGCTGGCTGTTGTTCCGTCAGGGCAACCGGGCTGCGGCTCTGGAGGCCCTGCAGAAGGCCTTTGCCAAGAAACCCGATCCCGAGATTGCCGCCCATATAGGTGAAGTGCTGTGGGCTCTGGGTCGGGCAGACGAGGCAAAGATCGTTTGGCGCGAGGCGACCAAGGCTTACCCGACCAACGAAGCGCTGGCGGCGACTATCAAGCGATTCGTCCCTTGAGATACTGGCTGGCTTGCCTTGCCGCCCTGCTGCTGGTGGCGTGCACCGAGGCGCCACCGCTATCCGAGGTCGCGCTGACCCTCGGTCCGCCGCTGCAACGGTTTACCGCCGAGGGGCGTATTTCGATGCGCCGGGGCGATCGCCGCGATCATTTGCGCTTTCGCTGGGAGCACGCCCCGGGCAGTGATGTCGTGCTGCTCATGTCGCCGCTGGGGCAGGGCATGGCCGAACTGGCGCGCGATGCAGCCGGCGCGCGGCTGACGCAGCCGAATCAAGCTGTCGTTGCGGCCGACACCCTGCCGCAATTGGCACAACGCGTTTTCGGTGCGCCGCTGCCGCTGGAAGCCGTGGCTGACTGGCTGCGCGGCGCGCGTCCGGAGCTAGTCGGCGAAATTGACGGTTGGCACGTGACAATCAGCGACACCTCGCCGTTCCGCCAGAGCCGACTCTTGAGGGTGATGGAAGCCAACCGCGAGGATGTCGAATTCAAGCTGATTGTCGACGACTGGGATGCGCCTGAATGAGTGATTGGCAGCGTGACTGGCCGGCGCCGGCGAAGATCAACCTGTTCCTGCATGTAGTCGGGCGTCGCGCCGATGGCTACCACTTGTTGCAAACCGTGTTCCGTTTTCTGGATTTCGGCGACACGCTGCGCTGCGAACCGCGCACCGACGGCAGGATCGTCCTCGCGACTCCCCTCCCCGGAGTGCCGCCCGAGACCGATCTCTCCGTTCGCGCGGCGGCCGCGTTGCGTGCCGTGACCGGTGCCACGGTCGGAGTTACGCTGCAGGTCGAAAAGCGAATTCCCATGGGTGGCGGGCTGGGCGGTGGCAGCTCGGATGCCGCGACGACGCTGATGGCGCTGAATCGCCTGTGGAGAACCGGCCTCGACTCCTTGCAGTTGCAGCGGATCGGACTTGCCTTGGGCGCCGACGTGCCGATCTTCGTCCATGGCCACGCGGCCTTCGCCGAGGGAGTGGGCGAACGCTTCGCCGACGTGGCTCTGCCTGCGGCCTGGTATCTGGTGCTGGTGCCCGCCGTGGCCGTGCCTACGCTCGATATTTTTCGTTCGACGCAACTGCGCCGCGACACTCCCGCCATTGCCGTTGCGGATTGGCGCCCCGGTTTCGGCCACAACGATCTCGAAGCCGTGGCCAGTGCGCTCTATCCCAAGGTAAGACGCCATCTCGACTGGCTGCGGCAATACGGTGACGCGCGCATGAGCGGATCGGGAGCCTGCTGTTTCGTCGAATTTGCCCAAGAGTCGGCAGCAAGGGCGTCTTTGGCCGCTCTGCCCGCCGACATGCGCGGTTTTGTCGCCGCCGGATTGGACCGGCATCCGCTCGTCATGATTTGACAGCAGCGCCGAAAACCCCGAAAATGCGCGTCCTTCCGGCCTCCGCTCTCAAGGCGGAATGCCGATGTTGGGGAGTCGCCAAGTTGGTTAAGGCACTGGATTTTGATTCCAGCATGCGAAGGTTCGAATCCTTCCTCCCCAGCCAGCTTATTTGCCAACTTAGTCACAGCATAACGAAATGGCCTACGACAGCCTGATGGTGTTCACCGGCAATGCCAACCGCAAGTTGGCGGCCGATGTCGTCAAACGCCTGCACATTTCGCTCGGCCGCGCCGATGTCGGTCGCTTTTCCGACGGCGAGGTCAGCTGCGAAATACTGGAGCATGTGCGCGGCCACGACGTCTTCGTATTGCAGTCGACCTGTTTTCCCACCAATGACAATCTGATGGAGTTGATGGTCATGGTGGACGCCTTGAAGCGGGCGTCAGCTGGCCGCATTACTGCCGCCATCCCGTATTTTGGTTATGCGCGCCAGGATCGCCGCACCCGCTCCGCCCGCGTCGCGATAACCGCCAAGGTGGTTGCCAACATGTTGCAGACCGCGGGCGTGCAGCGCGTGTTGACGGTCGATCTGCACGCCGACCAGATCCAGGGCTTCTTCGATATTCCGGTAGACAACGTGTATGCCGCGCCGATCCTGCTCGGCGACATCTGGAAGCAGCGCCACGAAGACCTGCTGGTGGTTTCGCCCGACGTCGGTGGCGTGGTGCGCGCGCGCGCGCTGGCCAAGCGCCTGGAGTCGGATCTGGCGATCATCGACAAGCGGCGGCCGAAGGCCAATGTGTCTGAAGTCATGAACATCATCGGCGAAGTCGAGGGCCGTACCTGCGTCATCATGGACGACATGGTGGACACCGCCGGTACGCTGTGCAAGGCGGCGCAGGCGCTGAAAGAGCATGGCGCCAGGCGCGTGCTGGCCTACTGTACTCACGCTGTTCTCTCCGGCAATGCCGTTTCAAGGATCGTCGAGTCCGAACTCGATGAACTGGTGGTGACCGATACCATTCCGCTGTCCGAAGAAGCCCGCGCCTGCCCGCGCATCCGTCAGATATCGATCGCCGAGTTGATGGCCGAGACCATGCTGCGCATCAGCAACGAGTCCTCCGTCTCCTCGCTGTTCATGGACTGACGCCACAGAAGCTGAATCCTGTTTTCATCCCCTTGCCTGGTCGCGGGCGAGGGATATTTCAAGCAGTACTTACTGGAGTAAATCATGCAACTCGAATTCAACGCAAACAAGCGCGATGGACAGGGCACCGGAGCGAGCCGCCGCCTGCGTCGCACCGGCCGGGTCCCCGGCATTCTGTACGGCGGTACGGCCAAGCCGCAGCAGATCGACATCGACCACAACGAGCTGTTTCAACTGCTGCGCAAGGAGGCCTTCTATTCCTCCGTGCTCAACGTCAATCTCGATGGCTCAAGGGAAATGTGCCTGCTGCGCGATGTGCAGCGCCACCCCTACCGGCCGGTGATCCTGCACGCGGATTTCCAGCGTGTCGATGCGACCAGCAAACTGCACCAGAAGGTGCCGCTGCACTTCATCAATGCCGATGTTTCGCCGGGAGTGAAGCTCTCCGGCGGCATGGTGCAGCATGTCATGACCGATCTCGATGTACGTTGCCTGGCGAAGGATCTGCCGGCCTTCATTGAAGTCGATCTGAAGGACATGGTCCAGGGCCATTCACTACACGTTTCGGAACTCAAGCTGCCCGCGGGCGTCGAAGCCGTGATGCACAAGGGTGAAGACCCGGTGGTGGCGACCGTGATCGTGCGCGGCGGCAAGGCCGACGAGGAGGAAGCCGCTGCTGCTGCTGCCGCAGCCGAGGCGGCGCCTGTTGTGGCCGCTGCTGCGGCTCCGGCCGAGAAGAAGTCCGAGAAGACCGACAAGAGATAATCCTTGCAGGCTTCGCTGCGTCTGATTGTCGGCCTCGGCAACCCCGGCGCCGAATACGCTGAAACCCGGCATAACGCCGGGTTTTGGCTTTGTGAACGTCTGGCGCGTGAGCTTGGCGTCAATCCCGGCCGCGAATCGCGCTTTCACGGCCTGGCCGGTCTGGCGCGTGCAGAGAATCTCTGGTTTCTTCTGCCGCAGACCTTCATGAACCGCTGCGGCCAATCGGTGCGCGCACTGACGCAGTTCTACCGGATCGAACCTGCCGAAATGCTTGTGATGCACGACGAACTGGATCTGCCGCCGGGCCAGATGCGGCTCAAGTTCGGCGGCGGCCTCGGCGGGCACAATGGTCTCAAGGACATCACGGCGCATCTGGGCACCCAGGATTACTGGCGGCTGCGCATCGGCATCGGCCATCCCGGCGACAAGAGCGAAGTCGTCGACTACGTGCTGAAGCCTCCGCGCAAGGAAGAACGCAGCGAGATTGACGCCGCGCTGGATCGCGCGCTGCTCGCTTGGCCGGCCTTGGCCAAAGCGGATTTCAGCGCGGCCACGCAGCGCATCAATTCGAAACCGGCGTTACCAAACACAGAAGCACCGAAGAAAGATAATCCATGAGTCTCAAATGCGGCATCGTCGGCCTGCCCAACGTCGGCAAGTCCACCCTCTTCAACGCCCTGACCAAGTCGGGCATCGCGGCGGAGAATTACCCCTTCTGCACCATCGAACCGAACGTCGGCATTGTCGAGGTGCCGGACTCCCGCCTGGACGCCTTGTCGGCCATCGTCAAGCCGCAGAAAATCCAGCCGGCCATTGTCGAGTTCGTCGACATTGCCGGTCTGGTCGCCGGCGCCAGCAAGGGCGAGGGGCTGGGCAACCAGTTTCTTGCCAACATCCGTGAAACCGATGCCATCGTGCATGTGGTGCGCTGCTTCAGCGACGAAAACGTGATTCACGTCGCCGGAAAGATCGATCCGTTGTCCGACATCGAAGTCATCGATACCGAACTGGCATTGGCCGATATGGCCGCGGTGGAGCGCGCCTTGAACCGCTACTCGAAGCAGGCCAAGGCGGGCGGCGACAAGGAAGCCAAATTGCTGGTGCCGGTGCTGGAGAAATGTCTGGTCCAGTTGAACCAGGCCAAGGCGATACGCGCGCTGGATTTCTCCAAAGAGGAATGGGCCTTGCTCAAACCCTTCTACCTGATCACGGCAAAACCGGTGCTGTACGTCGCCAATGTCAAGGAAGGCGGCTTCGACAACAATCCCCATGTCGAAGTAGTGCGCAGCCACGCCGCAGCGGAAAAGGCCGAGGTGGTTGCCGTTTGCGCCGCCATCGAGGCCGAAATCGCCGATCTGGAAGACGACGAAAAGCAGATGTTCCTGGCCGACCTCGGTCTGACCGAGCCGGGGCTGAACCGTCTGATCCATGCTGGCTACAAGCTGCTCGGCCTGCAAACCTATTTCACCGCTGGCGTCAAGGAAGTGCGCGCCTGGACCATCCACGCCGGCGACACCGCGCCCAAGGCGGCCGGCGTGATCCACACCGATTTCGAGAAGGGCTTCATCCGCGCCCAGACCATCGCCTATGACGACTTCATCGCCTACAAGGGCGAAGCGGGCGCCAAGGAAGCCGGGCGGATGCGGGCCGAAGGAAAGGAGTACGTTGTCAAGGATGGCGACGTGCTGAACTTCCTGTTCAACGTCTAGCCTCCTGTTGAGCTTTCCTTAACTGCCGGGGGCATTCGCCGGAGACTGTTGGGTCCGTGGCCGCGACCGCCGCTCGCCGGCAACGCGCAAGGTGACATCGGAGACCATCCAGACGCTGTGCGTCACTCCGCCCGCCATTCTGCGTCCCGAGAGTTCGGCCCAGAACTGGTTGCCATCGGCCCGACGCAGGCGATACATGCCCTGCGCCAGATGTCCGTGGTCGAAAGCGTCGACGTTGTTGGCGAGAAACTGAGCGGCCTCCGTGGCACTTACAAAATGATCATTGATGTGCGAATTGGTGATCTCCTGTATGCGGCGGCCTAGCAACTCGCCGAATCGCAGGTTGCACTTGATTACTTGTGTGTTGTCGATGACAACGATGCCCATGGGCGACGAATCGAAGATCCCCTGTTGTTCGGCAAGCAGGGACTCGATCTCGGTGTTGCGTTTGAGGCTGGTAGTAGCTGCCTGATAGAGCGTGCGCTGCACGATGATGAATACGGCAATACAGCACGCCGCGGCGGTGATGGGCCACTGTGCCTGACGGCCCAGGCCGGCGGCGTAGTGCGCGATGGCCGGAAACAGCGTGGGAATGATGAATAGCCAGAAGGTGGTATTGCTGAGGGCAAGAAAGACCGTGCCGGTAAAGGCCGTGATGACCACCATCAGCGCAATGAACATCTGGGCATCCGGATGCGTCGCGGGAGGATAGAGGGGTCCGAACAGCGCGCCCCAACCGAGGCCGGTGAGAAGGGCTCCCGCGGCAAACAGCCACTCCCAGCCATGAATGCCGTCGCTGTGCCGGTCTGCATTGCCGAACATGTGCCAGATCCAGACCCGGACGGCCAGCACCGAGAGCATGTAGGCCGTCCACGCCTTCAGGATATCGATGCCGGTGTTTTCGAAGAGAACGAGAAAGCACAGGAATATGCCGATCAGCGCCACGACGATGCTCGATGGCAGACTATCGAACAGCATCTCGATGCGGCGCACTTCGGCGTCGCCGCTGAGTTTTCGGGGGAGGATGAATTTCATTGCCGGGTCTTGATGACGAGCTTTATCATAAACCCTTGGCGCACAGGTTCAACCGGTACCGGCCTGCCCCGCGATTTCGGCGCGCACGGTGTCCATGTCGAGCGCCAGGGCCTGGTCGATCAGTTGCTCAAAGGCCGCAGCAGGCAGCGAGCCGGCCTCGGAGTAAATGACGATCTGGTCGCGAAAGACCATCAGGGTGGGGATCGAGCGGATATTGAAGGCGGCGGCGATTTCCTGCTGCTCTTCGGTATTTACCTTGGCAAAGACGACGTCTGCGCGTTTTTCCGAGGCAGCTTCAAATGTCGGCGCAAAGCCACGGCAGGGCGCGCACCAGGGGGCCCAGAAATCGACGATGACATTGGCGTTGTCATTGATGGTCTGTTGAAAATTGTCAGCCTTGAGTTCCAGCGTTGCCATGTCTGTTTCCTTGATTGAAATGAACCAAATGCTACCGTTTTCCCGCAGGGCGTGCTATCACTCTAGCCGATGACGACTCGCGCACCGGCCTATCGCGGCCGCTTTGCCCCATCGCCCACCGGCCCCCTGCATTTCGGTTCGCTGGTGGCGGCGGTCGGCTCGTTTCTGGAAGCCAGGACAAGGTCCGGCGAGTGGCTGTTGCGCATGGAGGATGTCGATGCGCCGCGCTGCTCGATGGCGGCTGCCAGCGAGATCCTTCGCGTGCTGGAGGCCTGCGGTTTTGCCTGGGATGGCGCGGTCGTCTGGCAAAGTCATCGTATACAAGCCTATGCGGCTGCACTGGAGCGACTGAAGGCGGCGAGTCGGGTGTTTCCCTGCGCCTGCACACGCAAGGAACTGGCAGACTCGGGTATCGCCCCTGATGGCGCAACAATCTATCCAGGTACGTGCCGACAGGGACTCGCCGCGGGGCGCGCGGCGCGCGCCTGGCGTGTCGCGGTCGGGGATGCCAGGGTAAGCTTCGATGATGCGGTTCAGGGCACAATCGTCAGCGATCTGGCGAACGAAACGGGCGACTTCATTGTGTTGCGCGCGGACGGGCTGTTTGCCTATCAACTTGCCGTGGTGGTCGATGATGCCGAGGCTGGCATCACCCATGTCGTGCGCGGTGCCGATCTGCTGGCGTCGACGCCACGGCAGATTTTTCTGCAAGAGTGTCTCGGGGTACCGACGCCGGACTATGCGCACTTGCCCGTGGCGGCAAATGCGGCTGGCGAAAAGCTGTCGAAACAGACGCGGGCGGCGCCCGTCGATAGTTCACGGCCCGGCCCTGCGCTGATTGCGGCGCTGGAGTTTCTCGGCCAGCGGCCGCCACCGGAACTGTCCGGCGCGACGGTGAGTCAGATCTGGACCTGGGCGCAAGCTCACTGGCGAATTGATCAGGTGCCGCGCGGCCCTGCCTTGCACTGTTCAGCGATGCAGACACCCCTGGGGTTGAGGAACCACGGTGTCTGACGGCGGTAGCCAGGCCGAGGAAGAGAAGCTCGCCCAGGTATCTGCGCGGATTGAGCCAGGTGGCATTCAGTTTCCGCATCGCCAGACGACACATTCGTGCCGCGCTTGCGCAGGTACGCATCTGTCGCTGCCCGCAGCATCAGGAGTCGGCGCTGGGGGGACGGCGCTACTTCTCCATCTTCACCTCCAATTCGGTAACCTCACCGCGTCGAATGGCGACTTTTTCCGTTGCCGGTTTGTAGCCGTCGAGCCTGAAGCGCAACCGGCCGACGCCGACAGGCATTTCGATCTTGATCGGCGCGACTCCGTAATAGACGTCCTCAACGTAGACCTTGGCGCGGGCGGGAATACTGTAAACCGAGACGTAGCCCGCAGCGGGTCCGCTAGCCGGTGGCGGCGCGGGGCGCAGATCCGGCGAGGCAAGAGCGGCGGGCACGGGGGCGGGCGCGGCTGGCAACGCGGCCGGTTCGTCGCGCGAGGACGGGGCATGCAGCGTGGTGACGCCGGGGATGGTCGAGATGGTCTTTGTCTGGCCGATGACGATGCTACGCGGGTAGGACTTCGCCATGCTGTCGCGAACCGCAGCCGACAGCTTGCCGGCGAATTCCGAAACTCCCTCGCTCAAGTATTCGATGATGGTGGCGCGGCTGTTGCCAGTCACTCCGGCGTAACGATCACCCTTCTCGCTGACCAGGCCGGACCAGATGATGTCGCCGCTCCTGCCCTCGCGCAACGTGGCCTCGACGGCAATCACCCGTTCGTCGCGCCCGGCGATGTTCAGCGAGAACGCCTTGACTGTCCCGCTCAGACGAAAATCCGCCGGCTCGGCAGCGCCGACCAGGCGCAAGCCGTCTGCCGTCAGCTGTCCCCTCGCCGCCGCGGACAGGAAGCTCGTCACGTCCTGATCCAACGCCACTTCGCTGCCATGCATGTTGGTCACCGTGGCCTTGATGTCGCCCAACTTTCTTCCGCGCGGAGCCGGCCGCGCATCGGCGAATTCCGTCACCGTCAAACTGACAGTCCGGCCATTGCGCAGTAGCGGCGTCGCTCCCGGTGACGGCGCTACCTCGAGGTGGAGAATCGACGGACCGCTGACCAGTTCCAGCGGATTGGGAATCGACGGCATGCGCGAGCATCCCGCTGCCAGTAACAGGATGCTCCAAGCGGCCAATAGCTTGATTTTCAACATTGTCATCTTTCGTGGTGACGGACACTACTTCACCATGCCAACCAGATAATCCACCCCTGCCTTCAACTCGGCGTCGCTCAACTCGGGCTTGCCGGCGCGCGGGTCCATCGCGCCCTTGCCTTCCGCCACGTTCTTGTACAGCGCCGCCGTGCCCTGCGCCAAACGTGGAGCCCAATCCGCCTTGTTGCCGGTCCTGGGTGCGTCATCGGTTCCGGTTCGGTGACATTTGTAGCAAATGTTGTCATAGACCGTCTTGCCATCCGCCGCTGCTGCGGGACCGGCGAGCAAGGCCAGAGTCAGTATTGCGTTCAGTCGTTTCATTTGGCATTCCTTTCAGCGCCAGATTGACGGTAGTCGGACATACGCGACAAGTAATCGGCCATCGCCTCGATATCTCGATGCGTGTAATGTTTAATCGCCTTGACCATGTCGGGATGGGAATTGCCGCGGACTCCCTTCTGGATATAGTCCATTTCCCGCTTGAGGTAGCCGTAATGCTGAGCGGCAATCGCCGGATAGGCCTTGTTTTCGTTGCCCTCGCCGCGTCGGCCATGGCAATCTGAACAGCGCCCCTTCTCATAGAGCGCCTTGCCCTCGGCCTGGTAATCGCCATCTCCCTTGCCGTTCTCCCGGGTCGTTTCGGCGGACGCCAGAAACACGGCGATATCGGCGATTTCCTGCGTCGAGACCGCGTGTTCGGCCGCAAACGGGTCCATCTTCGGATTGACGCGCACCCCTGCGCGCACCTCGGTCACCTGTTTGATGACCACGCTCGCATGCTGGCCGGTCAGGCGCGGATAGGTGCCGTCGGTTACCCCGGCGGCGTCGGGCCTGTGGCAACCGCGGCAACCGCGAAACGCCTCCTTGCCGCGCACCGCATCGCCGTTCAGCTTCAGCACTGCGACCTGCTCCGGCAGCAGTTTGCCCCAGACGTAACCCTTGCTGCCGTAACCCTTGGTGCTCTTCACGGCATCTGCCATATCCGCCGATGCCGTCTGCCACGGCAACAGCTGCAGGATCATGAAAACTGCGACGGCTTGCTTCATTCTTGTGCTCCCTTCAGGGTAACCACGTACTCGGCGACGGCGCGTATTTCCTTTTCGTTCATTCGCTTGGCGACGGCGCGCATCACCGCCCTGACGTCATTGGCACGCTCACCGCTCTTGAAATTCATCAACTGCTGGATGACGTAGGCCGAATGCTGGCTGGCGATACGCGGATACTTTTCGGTGCCGCTGCCATCGTCATTGTGGCATCCGGAACAGGCCGGTACAGCACTGCCGACGATGCCTTCGTCGTAGATTTCCTTTCCCTGCGCCGCCAGCTTGGCATCGACGGCACCGCCGGGCTTCGGCTTTTGCTTGCTAAAAAAGGCTGCCAGCGCCTCGAATTCCTTTTCGTCCACCAAAGGAATGATTCCGCTCATAGCCGGGCTCTTGCGCGTTCCGTTCCTGAAATCCTGCAGTTGCCGGTGGATGTACTCGGCGTCGAGGCCCGACAGGTTCGGATTTTCCGGAATGGCACTGTTGCCATCGGAGTTGTGGCAACCACCGCACAATAGCAGCCGCTCGGCTATTGGTACGGTTTGCGCCCAGGTGATGACGGGGGAAAGCAGCATGCCGGGGATCAGGAAGGCAACGCCTACCAGCCACGACCCGCGAATACGATGGAGTGCCAAGCGCATTTCTCCTCCTCATGTTTTCGTTACGGCGCAACGCTCGCTGGCACAGTCAGCAGCCAGCACTGATACTTTGTTTTCGTGGCGCATACGGCGCGCCTTCGGAAGACGGGGCAGGCCTCGTGGGCCTTCCCCCATGGTTGTCCTGCTCTCGTCAGAAGCCGGCGGAGAGCATCAGGATGGTGCGGGCATCGCCCGGAGTCAGTGATCCCGTATAACGACCCACCCCGCCAGCTTTGCTGCGCGTACTGTGCTCCAACTGCAAGCCGATATTTTGGGAATAGGCGTAGCGGATGCCGAACGTGGTCGCATTGTCCGTGGCGTTCAGTGCGGCGCCGGTGTTCGCATTGCGCTGAGACAGCATGAGCGTCAATTTGTTCGGGATGATCCCCAGTTCGCCGGTAAGGGTGGTCGCCTTCGAAGCGTTGGGGTTGGCGTTGAAGAGGTTTGCGGCCGTCCCGGGAGCGACAGTCGTTCCCGGCGCGGAGGCGTTGGCGAAATACACGCCCAGCGGCATATTGCCAATAGTCCCATGGGCTTGTGCGTCAATTGAAAACGCCTTGGTTTGGACCGCTGTCGTAAAAACGGCGCCACCCTGGTTGGACGTTCCGCTCCATGACTGGAATCCCGCAGCGAGTTCCCAATCGCCGAGCGTCGGCGTGAATGCCGCGCGCAGATAGTTGGACGTAGGACTGCGACTGACGTTGCCATTGGCGGAGGCGCCATGGTTGGGCGACCATTTGGAAAAGTTCGCGAAGAACAGCGGATTCGCGGCAACGAGCGCGACACCCATGGCGGGGCCGTCCGTCAAGATGTATTGCTGGGCAGAACTCTCGGCCCGCGACTCCATTACCTTGTTGTTCCGCACCGCCCCGGTTGCGAGCAGTTCGAAGCCGTAGGCGGCTCCCAGAGTATCGGTGGTATACGGGATTACGCCAAGCTTGGTACCGCCTGCCTTGAACATGAAAGGGATCTTGAAGCCGGCGACTGTCGCACCGGCGGCGTTGGCAAGCTGCATTTCCAACAGGTAGCCGACGTTCTCCGCAATGCGCCCGCCGGAGAGCAGGGCGAGTTCGTCGGGGACATTCCATTCGCCGCTGGCGCGGGTTGGTTGCCCTGCGATATCGGTACCGTTGTCTTTCAGATACCGCACCTTCGTGAAGGCGCTGAGATTCAGTACCTCGGGTATGGATAGATCCTTGCCCTTCAGCATGCCCTGCTTGCCCGTGTCGGTAAAGCCGCCGGCCTTGAAATCCTGGCCGTATGCGTTGAGCGTCGGATAGTGCTGGAAGTGACAGGTAGTGCAAGCTTTTCCGGTCTGCCGTGCGAATGACGGCATGGCGGATGCTTCCGGAACAAATGCCAATGCCGTCAGCAAACCTGCCAGAGAGAGAATTGCTCTTTTCATCGAGAGAATTAGTCTTGTCATCGCAAACCTCTTTGTGAGAATTGGAATTACCAGGAATTGACTGTTGTGAGTCGCTGACTACTTGCAACTTGGAAGCGACGATAACAAGCCAGTCTGAGCACTGGCTGAAGGAAAGAGCCTGATACTTAAGTGGTGTTAAGATTCTTTAGGCATCGCCGATCTGGACAAGGGTCAAGCGCCGAACACAGCAAAGAAATCAAGTGCTTGTCGGTATGCGCGTTTGTCTCCTGGGTGACTGTCCGAATGTCCCTCGTTGTTTCTGCGTGGTTTGAATGAGGTTTCCTGAATCATGAAACTTCTGCTTGTCGAGGATGACCCCCTGCTCGGGGATGGCTTGCGTGCTGCTCTCGACAAGGCGGGCTTTGCCGTCACTTGGGTGAGGGATGGCAAGACCGCGCTTGAAGTGCTGAGAGCAGGGGAGTTTGCCGTCATGGTGCTGGACATCGGCTTGCCCGTCGTGAGCGGCATGGAGGTGTTGCGCGAGTTGCGCAGCACCAACAACAGCCTGCCCATCCTGATGCTCACCGCGCGGGACACCACGCGCGACAAGGTCATCAGCCTGGACCGCGGCGCCGACGACTACCTGGTCAAGACCGCCGACATGGAAGAGTTGATTGCGCGCTTGCGCGCCCTGATCCGCCGCTCCGGTCATGGTGCTGGCGGTGTGCTGAGTATCGGCGACCTGACACTGGACCTGGTGGCGCACACCGTCACCATAAGTGACAAAGCAATAGCTGTTTCCGGCCGCGAATTTGCCGTGCTGCGGGCGCTGATGGAAAGCGTCGGGCGCGTCCTTACCCGCGGTCAACTGGAGACTTCCCTCTACGGCTGGAGTCACAATGTGGACAGCAATGCAGTCGAAGTGCATATCCACAACCTGCGCCTCAAACTTGGGGCAGACACCATCAAGACTGTACGCGGCGTCGGGTACACCATCGCCAGGTCCGCATCGTGATCGTGCGCTATCGGTTATCCCTGAGCCAGCGTCTACTGGTCGGGCTGCTCATTGTGAGCTTTGCGTACTGGGCGGCAATCGCATGGCTTACCATCCGAGACACCATCAACGAAACGTACGAACTGTTCGATGCACATCTGGCTCAGACCGCACTGGCGCTGCTGCGGGTCACCGATCCGGATGACAACGATCCGCTGGCCATCCCCGGCAGTGTCGAAGCGCCGACGCTGGGGGAGATATTCACGCAATGGCCGGATCTGCCCGAGCGTCTGGCCGCGCGCAAATCGCCTTCCGAAATCCAGACCGGGCCAGGCACGCCGCTCACTCCGGTAGTCACCGGACCGGTCAGAAATCGCTCGATCCATTCGCTGCACGAGGAATACGAAAAGAGACTGCGCTACCAGGTCTGGAGCGGCCAGGGCCAACTGATATTGCGATCGGCAAATGCCCCCGATACGGTGATGACCGACAGTGATGGCTTTTCAGAGACCATTGATGAGGAAGGACAGATATGGCGCCATTTCGGCGTCTGGGACAGGCATCGCAATTTCCGCATCGTGGTAGCGGAAGCTCACGATCTGCGCAATCGTCTGGTGCGCAATATCGCCTTGCACCTGGTCAGCCCGCTGGTGCTGGGCCTGCCGGTCCTGATCTTCCTGCTCTGGTTTTCGATCAGCCGGGGGCTGGATCCGCTAAGCGTCCTGAAGCGCGAGATCGCAAGTCGAAAACCCGAGAATCTGACGCCCTTGAACGCGGACAGCGCTCCCGGGGAAGTGCGTCCCATGGTGCTGGCCTTGAACGAGTTGCTGCGGCGCATGACCGACGCCATGGAGAACGAGCGGCGCTTTACCAGCAACGCCGCGCACGAGTTGCGCACCCCGCTGGCGGCGATTCAGGCCCATTTGCACGCGGCGCGCGCCGCCGAGGGAGAAGCGGAGCGCTTGCGCGCCATGGACCAGTTGCAGCGCGGTGTCGAAAGAGGAATCCGGCTGGTGGGCCAGTTGCTGACCCTGGCTCGCCTTGATCCCGAACAGGCCCTGCCCGACGTCCAGCCGGTAAGTCTGGGCGAAATTGCGCAGGCGGCATGCGCGGAACTGGCGCCACTGGCGCTGCAACGCGACCAGACGCTGGAACTCACGGTTGAGCCGGGCCTGCCGCCGCAGCCCGGCAATGCCGACATGTTGTCGATGCTGCTCGCCAACCTCGTGGATAACGCGATCCGCTACACGCCACGCAGTGGCCACGTCACTATCCAAGTGCGGCAGGGTGAATCAGGTGCGCAAATGGAAGTCGTCGATGATGGTCCGGGCATACCCGAGGGGCAACGAGAGCGGGTGTTCGATCGCTTCTACCGCATTGCCGGCCAGGATAAGCCGGGTACTGGCCTTGGCCTGGCGATTTGCCGGCGCATCGCGCAGCTTCATAATGCGCGTATTGTCCTAACCGACGGACCAGGCAATCGCGGGGCTGCGGCCAGGGTGTTGTTCGCGGCGCAGCAGCAGGCGTGAAATCGGTGCCTGCACTTCAGTAAGATGACCACCAAGGACTTTTCATGATTATTGACGATGTCGCCGGTCTGCGCCGCGTTCTGCACGGCAACCGCGTGATTGCCGTGGTCGGCCTTTCGCCGAAGTGGAATCGACCCAGCTATTTTGCTGCCAAGTACATGCTGGAACACGGTTACACGATCATTCCGGTGAATCCCGCGGCGACCGAGATCCTCGGTCAGAAATGCTATCCCGATCTCGCCGCGATACCGCAGAAGGTCGACCTGGTCGACGTGTTTCGCAAGGCCGAAGACGTGCCGCCGATTGCCGACGAGGCGATCCGCATCGGCGCGAAGTGCCTCTGGCTGCAACTGGGCGTGATCAACCGGGAGGCGGCGGACAAGGCCTCTGCCGCCGGGCTGGACGTGGTGATGAACCGCTGCGTGAAGATTGAATACGCGCGGCTGTTCGGCGGCCTGAACTTTGCCGGAGTCAACACACAAGTTATTTCCGCAAAACGACCGCCCTGCCCGCCGTTGCAAGGCTAGTCGGTCAACGTCCCTTGACGTTGCCCCACAGCACTTTGTGCAACTGCAGTTGAAAGCGCACCGGCAAGAGGTCGTCGAGGATCCATTGCGCCAGTAGTGCCGGATCGAGTTGTCCCTGGACGGGCGAAAACAGTACCGGGCAACGCTCGAAGAGTCGGCGCTGGCGACACGCCGAAAGCGCCCAGTCGTAGTCTTCACGCGAGGCGAGGACGAACTTCAGCTCGTCGCCGGCGGTCAGCAGGTCGAGATTTTCCCAGCGGTTTTTCGACATCTCTCCCGAGCCGGGCGCCTTGAGGTCGACGATGCGCGCCACGCGCGGATCGACGCCGCCGATGTCCAGCGCGCCGCTGGTTTCGAGCGATACCGAATGGCCTGCATCGCACAGGGTGGCCAGCAGCGGCAGGCAGTTCTGCTGTGCCAGCGGCTCGCCGCCGGTAACGCAAACCGTGGCGCAGCCGAATGCGGCAACACGCTGCACGATGTCGGCAATGGTCAGGGATTCGCCGCCGCTGAAGGCATAGGCGGTATCGCACCAGACGCAGCGCAAGGGGCAGCCGGTGAGCCGGACGAAGACGGTAGGCAACCCGATGCGGCTGGATTCGCCCTGAATGGAGTGAAATATTTCGGTGACGCGCAGCGAGTCCTGCAAATGAGCGTCGAGCTTTGCCGGCACTACTTTTTCTTCAGCCTGAGTTTTGCCTTCTTGCCGGCCTCGCTGTTGGGATATTTATCGGCCAACTGCACGAGGGTGGCGCGGGCGCCCTTCAAATCCTTGATCGCTTCGAGGCTCGCGACGCGGTTATCCAGCGCCGCCGGTGCGCGCTCGTCGGTGGGCCAGCCGGCGGCAAACTTGCCGAAGAGTTCGGCGGCACCGGCGTGGTCTTTGGCCTGGGTGTGGGCGTAAGCGCCCCAGTAGTGGGCCGAAGCGGCCAGGCTGCTGTTCGGGTAGGTCTTGATGAAGGCGAGAAATGCAGCGGCGGCTTCTTTGAATTTCGCGGCCTTGAGGCCCGCCAACGCGGCTTCGTAATCACGGGTTTCCTGCGCCGGGTCGAGTTTCGGCGTCTCGACCTTGGCCTCGACGGGTGGTTGCTCCAGCTTCCTCAGCCGGTTGTCGAGGTCGACATAGAAATCCATCTGGCGTTTCTGCGCGGCCTCGAGTCCGTAGGTCAGGACTTCGATCTGGCCGCGCAATTTGGCGATATCCGCCTTGATGGCCTCGACCTGGTTGGCGAAGTCCAGCTGGTTGCGACTGAGGGTGTCCGCGCGTTTACCGAGGTCGATTACGTCTGCTCGCAGTTGTTCGCGCAGTTGTTCGATCTTGCCGCGCGCCTCTTCGTCGTCAAACATCCCGGCACGGACGGGCGAAGACAGCACTGCCGCCAGCAACAGCGCCGGCAGCAGTGCGCGCAATCTGCCACGCATGTTCAGAATTCACCCGAATAAAGCATGTCGCCCCGGCGATTCTTCGCCCAGCATTCTTCGGTGGATTCGGTACAGGCAGGCTTTTCTTCGCCCAGACTCACCGCTTCGACCTGCTCCTCCTTGGCGCCGAGCAGGGCCAGGGCCTTTTTCACCGCGTTGGCGCGTTTCTGCCCCAGCGCCAGGTTGTATTCGCGGCTGCCGCGTTCATCCGCGTTGCCCTGAATCAGCATTTTCATTTTCGGATTGGCCGCGAGGAACTTGCCATGGGCTGTCAGCAGAGCCTGAAACTCGTCCTTGACCACATAGCTGTCGTAGTCGAAGTGGATGCTGCGCTTGGACAAGGGGCTGCGCGGATCTTTCAGCGCGGCGATGCTGCCGGGATCGAACTTGTCAGCCGGCTGCACTTTGGTTACCACCGGTGGCGTGGCGACCCTGACCGGGCCGGGAGTTCGCGATTCGACGCCGGCCGGGTTCTGTTCGGGCGCCGGCGGCTGTGAGCCGCAGGCGGCCAGCAGCAGGGTCAAGGCAGAAAGAGAAATGAGGTGTGCGCGCATGATGGCTTCCTTGATGAGTTCGACTGCTTATCGGACCAGGGGACCCCAGGCAGGTTCCCGCACGTCGGCGGCCTGCACGGAGAGTTTTTGCTTGACGCGGCCGTCGCTGGAGACAGCCGCCAGAACGCCGCGTCCGCCTATCTCGGTGGCATACAGGATCATGCGCCCGTTGGGGGCGAAACTGGGCGATTCATCTTTTGCCGAGTCGGTGAGGATCTGCGTCTGCTTGGTCGCCAGATCCATCAGCGCCAACTGAAAGCGGCCACCGTTGCGGGCAATGAAAGCGAGGCTCTTGCCGTCCGGTGAGAGGCGTGGCGTGACGTTGTAGCTGCCTTCGAAGGTGATGCGTTCAGCATTGCCACCCGAGGCGGTGATGCGGTAGATCTGCGGGCTGCCGCCGCGGTCGGACGTGAAGTAGATGAACTGGCCGTCCGGCGACCAGCGCGGCTCGGTGTCGATGCCCGACGATGTGGCGATGCGCGTCACGCCGCTGCCGTCGGCATTGACGACATACAGTTGCGACGAGCCGTCCTTGGTCAGCACCACGGCCAGTTGCTTGCCGTCCGGCGACCAGGCCGGCGCGGAGTTCGAGCCCTTGAAGTTGGCGGCGACATGGCGCCGGCCGCTGGCCAGGTCATGCACATACACTACCGGCTTCTTGGCCTCGAAGGAGACATAGGCCAGCTTGCCGCCATCGGGCGACCACGCCGGCGAAATGATCGGCTCGCGTGACGCCAGTGCCGCCTGGTCGTTGCTGCCGTCGGCATCGGCGATCTTCAGCTCGAAGCGGCCGGTGCTCTTCACCACGTAGGCGATCCGCGTCGAAAACACGCCCGGCTCTCCGGTAAGCTTTTCGTAGATGAAATCGGCAATGCGATGTCCGGTCGCGCGCAACTGCGTGCCGGTGTGCAGGTAGGTCGGATTGCCCAGCGCGGCCTGCTTCGGCACGTCGAACAGGCGCATCCGGGTTTCGTAGCGGCCATCGGCGGATGTGGTCACGCTGCCGCCGGCAACCGCGTCCGCACCGCGTGTCTTGAGGTCTTCGAAGGGCGGCGTGGCCGTGTCGGCCAGTGCGCCGCCGGCTTCGACCAGGCGGAACAGGCCGCTGCGATCGAGGTCGGCGCGTACCACCGAGGCCAGCGCCTGGGCGACGATGCGCTCGCCGGCGAAATCGGCAATGGCCACCGGCAGGCGATTGGCGCCGGCACCGGTAATTTCGACCGTGAGTTGCGCGTGGGCGGCGGCGGCACACAGGGTCAGACCGGCGGTGCAGGCGAGAACAAAACGTGGAAATTTCATCGCGCCGATTATAGCGCCTCGGACTCCGGCCCGTTTTTAGTCGTCGAGCGGCCGGTAGCGCAGTCCAAGCTCTCGCGAGAACAGATCGGTCGACGGCGGCTTCGGCAGGGGGCTGGATTTGAGAATGGCGCGTTCGATGGCGGCGTCCAGCGCCGCATGGCCGGATGAGCGCTTGAGCCGCACGGTAAGGATTTCACCGCTCGGCAACTGCGTGATGTCAAATTCCGCCTCGGGATTTCCCTTGATTTCCGGTGGCAGCACGATGTTGCCGCGTATCTTGCCGCGGATGCTTGCAAGGTAGGCAGCCGTGGCTTTGTTGCGTGCCGCGCTGGCCAGCGCCGCCTGTTTCTGCGCGAACTCCTTAACTGCGCTATCGGCTTGCTTGCGCTGCGTCAATTGCTCGGCTTCCCGTTTGAGCTGTTCCTGGAAGGGATCGACGCGCGGTCGGGGGGGTTCCACCTTGGGCGGCGGCTTGGGCTTTTCCTTGTCCTTGATCGCGATCTCGGGCTTCGGCGGCGGGGGCGGCTCAACAGTCGGCGTTGGCGCTACGGCGACCGGCGCGGGCGGGGCCACGACTGCGGGCTCCGGCGCAGCAAGTACCAGTTCGACTTCAACCACATTGGTGGCCTTGGTCTGCCAGCGCACGCCGTAAAACAGGAAAGCGGCAAGCAGCAGATGGACGGTGATCGCCAGTGCGAAGGAAATGCGCTTGCCGGGCTTGTCGGCGCGCGTCAGGAGCGGCGATTCGGAAGTCACTTGGCCGAAGCCGCCGGCTGCACCAGAAGGCCGATCCTGGCCACCTGCTGGCGCTGCAATTCGTCCATGACGGCCAGCACCACTTCGTATTTCACGTTGCGGTCGCCGGCGATCAGCACCGCCTGTTGCGGATTGGCCGCCTGCGCTTCCTTGATCCGGGCGGCGAGGTCGCTGCGCGTCACGACCTGTTCCGCGCTGCCCTTGGCCCGATCACGCAGCGCCAGCGAGGTATCGGCCTTGATGATGACTTCCAGCGGCGCCATCGGCGGCTGGCTGCTCTTGCCGACGCTGGGCAGGTCTATGCTGCCGGGCTGGATCATCGGCGCCGTGACCATGAAGATGACGAGCAGTACCAGCATCACGTCGATGTAGGGCACCACATTTATTTCATTCATCAGGCGGCGCTTACGCATGCGCGATTCCCTTGCGTCCGAGATAGTGCGCCTTCAGCCGCTCGAAGAGTGACAGGGGATCGTAGCTGGCGTTCTTGTCGAAGAAATTGCGCCGCCAACTCTCGGCCCATAGATGGATCCCATAACTCTCGAAAGGCAGCACGGCGATTCCGCTGATCAGCGCAGTCATGTTCCAGAAGGGTACCGGACAAAACAGATTCGGATGAAGCAGTGCAGTCGTTATGTTGTACTTCTCAATCGCCCCGTGCAGCAGCAAAGGACCTGTTGTTGCCATTTCGCCGGCGCCAGGGGAGGCACCGGCGCCAGCGAGACAATCCTTCGTCAGCGGGCTGCCGGCCGGCGACTTCATCACACAGCCGGAGGCGCGAATACGTAGCTTGCCCTCGTCCCCGGCCTGCGGGGGAATCATTTCGGAGGCAAAGAAATAGTCCATCCCGGCGGCAAAATCGAGCGCCTTCAAACACACCACATCAATGTTTGCCCAAATGCCTCCATGCTTGTGGAGCAGTGCGTAACTGAACATATCGGAAAACCGGACCGGGCCATGGCCTCCTGCGGAGCTCTGTGTGTCGGCTTGTGCCGGAAGAATCTCCTTCGCGTCACAAATACGCAATCCCTTGGGTGCGTTCGCCGGCTTGCCGTAGGTATAGAGATGAACCTCGTGACCGTTCGCCAGCCAAGACGTCAACACCAGGCGTTCCAGCGCTGAAAGCGGTCCGCCGACCCACAGCATCTGCACCGGAGCATGGACGGCGGCAGCCATGGCTTAACGGGTCTGCCGCTGCAAAATGTTGGAGAACTCTTCCATGAAACTCTCGAAGCGCACTGCCACTCTATCGACGTCGTGGGCGAAGCGGTTGTAGGCGATCACCGCCGGAATCGCGGCGAAGAGGCCTATGGCGGTGGCGACCAGTGCCTCGGCAATTCCCGGCGCGACGGCGGACAGCGTCGCCGTGGCCATGTTGGCCAGGCCGCGGAAGGCGTGCATGATGCCCCATACCGTACCGAACAGGCCGACGTAGGGCGAAACCGAACCGACCGAGGCGAGGAAGGCCAGATGTGCCTCAAGATCGTCGATCTCGCGCTGGTAGGTGGCGCGCATCGCGCGTCGCGCGCCATCGACCACGGCGGTGGGATCGATGGTTTTCTGCCCGCGCAACTTGGTGAATTCGCGGTAGCCGGCCTCGAAGATGCGTTCCAGCGCGCCGGTCTGGTGGCGGTTGTTGACGGCGCTCTGATACAGCGCGTTGAGGTCGCCACCGCTCCAGAAATCGCGTTCGAACTTGTCGGTCTTGATCCGCGCGTCGCGAATGGCGAAGGCCTTGCGGAAGATCCAGTACCACGAAGTCAGCGAGACCAGCGTCAGCAGCAGCATCACCAGCTTGACCACCAGGCTGGCGTTGATGACGAGTTCGATGATGGAAAGGTCTTGGGTAACGTTCATTGCGAAGGTCCCGGCAGGGCTGACAATTGTTGGTGGAGAACACGCGGCATGGGGATTGGCTTGCCGCGAACCGGATCGATGCAGGCGACGCGTATTTTCGCATCAAGCAGCAGTTCCTTGTTGCGCAAAATACGCTGGGCGAAAGTGACCTGCGCGCGACCCAGCGCAGCAATGGCGGTTTCAACCGTGAGCAGGTCGTCGAGTTTGGCGGATTTAAGAAATTCGACGTTCGCCGAACGCACGGCGAAGGCGATGCCCTCTTTCATCAGGGCATTCTGGTCATATCCGAGCGTCCGCAACAACTCCGTTCGTCCGCGTTCGAGGAAGCGGAAATAGTTCGCGTAATAGACGATGCCGGCGGCGTCGGTGTCTTCGTAGTAGACACGCACGCCGGTGCGCATCGCCTTCGGAAAAAACGGGAATGGGCTTGTGTTCGGATTCATGCAGGCACGCGATGCGTGTTCAAGGCTGCGGAGGAGGTGTGCCGGGAACTTTTTCCAGATCAAAAGTCCACTGACGGCGAATGGTCCAGTCGTGCATCGGTACGCGAAGCTCTGTGGGCAGGTGGATCGTGATGCGGCTGGCGGGCGCCCCGCGGTTGGCATCGGCCACCACTGTGCGCCGCACTTCCTCATAAATCGCTAGACGTGTGCTCAGGGGTAGCACGACTTGATTGGCTACTCTTATCAAGTCGAACTTGATGCAGCAGTAGACCGCATGAGCGCGCTGGGTCACCCATCGATCGGCAACATCTGAAAAACGGACGCGGTCTGCGCTACCGTGGCCGATTGACTCCACCAGTTCGCCAGGAAAGAAGGCCGCTTTCCTACCCAAGAGGCCCAAGCGCATATAGAGATCGTCGTCCTCGCCACCCCATCCGCGCATGACTTCGTCGTAGCCCTCAATGGCCTCGAAATCAGTTTTTCGGCAAATGACATGGCCCCACGCATCAATATGCATCGGCGCGGGACGAAAGTAGTGCCAGTCACGGAGTAGTGGCACTACGCGTCGGGAGTAGTTTGCGTTTAGCCGAGTATCCGCATCGACAAAAGAGAGCCATTGGCCAACGGCCGCATGCGCGCCGAGGTTGCGCGCGCGCGCGTGGCAAAACAGGGGTTCGGCGTCCACCTTGATGATCCTCGTCGCCGGATGGTTTGCTCTCACCCAAGCCGTTGCGCCGTCGGGACAATCGTAATCCACCACGATGGTTTCCGCATCGGGTTGGGCTACCATCCATGGCAGCGTTTGCTTGAGGTGATCGAGTCGGCCCTTGCAGGTGGTGATGATGGACAGGATTGCCGCCATCACTCGGCCCAGAGCTCAACATTCGGGTTCGGCTGCGGCAACCCGAAATGTCCCCAGATGCCCGCCGTCGCTACACGTCCGTACGGATAATTGGTGTAATAGACGATGCTGGCATCGTCGGTGTCTTCGTAATAGACGCGGATGATCGTCTCAGGCATTGGGTTTTTGCAACAGAAACTTGCCGCTATGCTGTTGCAGGGTCAGGTGATTGCGGTGGGCGAACTCCGTTGCTGCCCATACCACTTCAGGCCAGCTGGTGGTGAAGTCATCGCCGACCAGAGCGCCGCCGGGGGCGAGCAGGGAGTAGTAGTTGCTGAGGTCGCGTGCGACCGATTCGTGATCGTGCGCCGCGTCGATATGTACGAGTTGCGGCCGCAAATCCATCTGCCGCAACAACTGGAAGGCGGTGTCGGCGGTCTGGGCCAGCGGCACGACATAGTCTTGCAATTTGCGCCGCAGTACATTGGCAACAAACAGGAAATACAGTTGCGGCCAGCCATGGTGCGGCGCGAGGGCGGTGCGCGATTCCGGTCGCATCAGATGCGTGATCGAGCCGAGGAAAGTGTCAATAGCCAGTACCGCGGATTCGAGACCTGCCGTACGCAGTTGCTCGGCCATGAAGATCGTCGATGCACCTTTCCATACGCCGACTTCGATCACCAGACCTGGCCGGATCACTCGTATGGCTTCCTGCAGTAGAGGATGTTCGGAGTTCCAGCCCTGGATATCGTCGGGATACTGCGTCGCATCGAATCCGGCATAGATGTCGATGCCGTGCAGTTTTGTCATCAGTTCGCTTGCTTGCATGATTTCAGCGCAGTTCGTAGCCGGTCAGGGCGTGGCGGGTCAACGCCCGTTCGAGTTCGTCGAGCGGGGTGTCGCCATTGGCGAAATGCCAGGTGTTCGACCGCACCGGGTTGAGATGCTTGGCCAGCACGGCATCAACGACAGCCAACTTGCCTTGGCTTCGCCTTACCCGGCTCGACCAGATGAAATCCAGACCCCAGGCGCTGATCGATTCGCCAAAGGAATCTCTGGCGAGCGCAAAAGCGGCAGCGGAAAAAAATGGGGTCATGGTTTCGACAAAGGTAGTTTCGCGCAGGACTAGTCCGGGGCGGTGGGCGAGGTGGGGATGGCTGATGTGGCTGTCGTGCGACAAACTGGGCTGGAAAAGGTCGAGCTTGTGCAGGCGGGCGATGAAAAGCAGGCGGTTGATTGCCGACACGCTGAGCAGCACATCGTGATCGATGTCGGCAATGTAATCGTAGTCGCCTAGGTCTTGGCCCGCAAGGTGCGCGAGCAGTTCGCCCTTGCCCAAGGTTTTGTGTGACAGGCGCAGATCAATGGGGCAGGGCAGGCGCGGCGTATAGTCGCTGCCGCTGTAATCGAAGATACCGAGACGAAACCGCGGCGCCGCGTCGATCTCGATGCAGAAGGGCGCGCCGGGGTTGACGTTGACCATGACCAGTGCCTCGCGCTCGAAAATGTCGCGTTCGGCGAGGGGCCCGGCGCCGGCATAGGTGTCGGCGCGCGGGAATGCGTCGTGGGTAGCAGGCGGGAACCCGGCAGACATGCCGACTCTCATTGCGCGCGATTCATCGCCCGGGACCCGGGAGCAAGTCCGCCGACGATTCTCGCGGCGAACTCGAGCTGTTCTCGGCTCCGGTCGATCCCCAGGAAGCCACAAAGCAGCGCGGCATGGCGGACCGGTTCGGCGCGAAACTCGTCCCACTTGAGCGTCAACAGCCGCGCCGGAGACTCCTCCAGCTGCATTTCCATTCGGGAATGGATCCGTTGCTGGAGTGCTTCCTCGAAGCCAGGAAACCAGCGCCGGCGCGCCAGTCCAGCGATCGAATCAGGCAAGGGTCGCCAGATCCGGACGAGGTGCAGTGACTCTCCCCAGGCATCGCTCAGGTCGTCGAGGCACATCGCCAACAAGGGATGCTTGGCACCGACGGCTCCTTCCGTGAGCGTCTCCTGCAGCTCGACCCACTTGCGCAGGTAAGCTCGGCGTCGCGCCACTGGTGCCGATTCGATCAGTCTCGGCTCGGCCCACCATTGGCGCATGTGCCAAGCGAGGTCGTAGGATTCGTAATGGTTGTCCGGATCCAGTTCCCTCGAGCTGTTCCAGAACGGCGGTCCCATGGATACACCGAGCCGGTGCAGCATCCCCGCGACCGCACTCGATCCTGAGTTGTAGAGCCCCACGACCGCGACCCGCGGAGTCGCGCGCTGCGGAATCGCATCCGGTCCGGTCATGGTCTGTCGCGTTTCATTGCGGCGTCAGTTCCCCGGCCCCGAATCGATCGGACCGGACGTCATGCCGATGCGGTAGGTGAATGCGCGCAGCAGCGGCCAGCGCTCGATCCGCCCCGCCACTGGCGGGGGGTTCATCCAACTGGTCGGCAGATTGACAGTCACCTCGGCATGGGACAGATTGGCGCGATCGGCCTTCAGCACCGACGCCTTGATCTCCTTGTAGACTCTCTGCCGCACGTCGGCAGACATTCCGTTCGGGTGCAGGCACATCAGGTCGGACTTGACGTTCAGGTAAAGGATGTTGATCCGATGCTGCAAGGTCTTGTTCTTTACTTCATAGTGTTCCACGCGTCGATCGTCCCCGTGCGGAATCTCGCGGACCAGGCCGCCGTCGAACGCTAGTTGACGACAACCTGCCATCGTCAATCGCATGTAAAGGTCCTCGTCCTCACCACCCCATCCGATGAAGGACTCGTCGTAGCCCCCGATTCGGCTGAAGTCGCTGCGGTTGCATACTACCGACCCCCATGTCTGGAGCGACATCGGGTTGGCGCGAAAGTAGCAATTTGGCTCAAGCTGGGCGATCAGTTGCTCGGCGAAGGTTGGCGCCCAGGCGATATCGGCATCGAAGAAGGCTAGCCAGGGCGCGGTGGCCGCAGCGGCGCCAAGGTTTCGTGCCCGCGTCAGGTGAAAACCGGCAGACTCTGACACCCGGACAACCGTTACCTCTGGCAGATTCGCAGCCACCCAGGCGGCAGTGCCGTCCGGGCAGTCATAGTCGACCACGATGGACTCCACGTCCCGCTGGGAAGCAACAGTCGGCAGCGTCTGCCGGAGGTGGTCCAGGCGGCCCTTACAGGTCGTGATATGGCTGATCTTTGCCATGAGGTTCCTAGTCGAGCAGGTCGGCTTGTCGTTCGCCGGCCGGCCGAGCCAGCCCGAAATGCCGCCAGATGCTCGCCGTCGCCACCCGTCCGCGCGGCGTGCGCTGCAGGAAGCCCTGCTGGATCAGGTAGGGTTCGAGCACGTCCTCGATGGTGTCGCGTGCCTCACCGATGGCGGCGGCGAGATTGTCCAGTCCCACCGGTCCGCCGCCGAACTTCTCCAGCATGGCGCCGAGCAGCTTCCTGTCCATGACGTCGAGGCCGAGGTGATCGACGTCGAGCATGGTCAGCGCCGCATCGGCTACGGCGCGGGTGATTTTTCCGTCGGCTTTGACCTCGGCAAAGTCGCGCACGCGGCGCAGCAGGCGGTTGGAGACGCGCGGCGTGCCACGCGAGCGCTTGGCAATCTCCACCGCGCCGTCATCGACGATGTCGCAGTTGAGCAGGTGCGCCGAGCGCCGCACGATCAGGGCGAGTTCTTCCGGCGAGTAGAACTCCAGCCGGGCGACGATGCCGAAACGGTCGCGCAGCGGGTTGGTCAGCATGCCGGCGCGCGTCGTGGCGCCGATCAGGGTGAAGGGCGGCAGGTCGAGCTTGACCGAGCGCGCCGAAGGCCCTTCGCCGATCATGATGTCGATCTGGAAATCCTCCAGCGCCGGGTAGAGGATTTCCTCGACCACCGGCGAGAGACGATGGATTTCGTCGATGAACAAAACGTCATAGGGTTCGAGGTTGGTCAGCATCGCCGCCAGATCGCCGGCGCGCTCCAGCACCGGCCCCGAGGTATGGCGCAGATTGACGCCCATCTCGTGGGCGATGATGTGCGCCAGCGTGGTCTTGCCCAAGCCCGGCGGGCCGAACAGCAGCACATGGTCCATCGATTCGGCGCGCCGCTTGGCCGCTTCGATGAAGATTTCGAGCTGGCCGCGGATCTTCTGCTGGCCGACGTAATCCGCCAGCTTTTTAGGCCGCAAAGCGCGTTCGAGCACATCTTCCTGCGTGGACTCCTTCCCCGCCGCGATCAGGCGTTCGGGAGCAGGCTCAGCGAATTTGTCGGTCTGGATGCTCATGCGGACAGTTTAGCCGAGGTGCCTCCGGGCTTGGGTCACTGCGACTTCGAAAGCAGCTTGAGCGCTGCACGGATGCCGTCTGAGACGGAAACATCCTGTGCCAGCCCCTTCATCGCAGAGAGCGCCTCGCGTTCGTTGTAACCGAGCGCCAGCAGGGCATTCATGACGTCGGCGAGGGTGTCGTTCGCCGTATCGCCAGAGCCGACTTTTGAGCCTCCACCGGCCAGCACCTTCGGCAGCCGGTCGCGCAGTTCCAGCAGCAGGCGTTCGGCGGTTTTCTTGCCGATGCCCGGCACCTTGGTCAGCCGTCCGGCTTCCTGCAGGGTAACGGCTTGTGCCAGTTCCGCGACCGACATGCCCGAGAGCACGGCCAGCGCCGTGCGCGCACCGACGCCGGAAATCTTCAGCAACTGGCGGAAGGCGGCGCGCTCGTCCGGCGAGGCGAAGCCGTACAAGTAGTGGCCATCTTCGCGGACGATCAGGTGCGTATGCAGCGACACTTTTTCGCTGGTGGCCGGCAGATTGTAGAAGGTACTCATTGGCACATCGACTTCGTAGCCGAGACCATGCACGTCCACCGTGATGGACGGCGGATTCTTTTCAATGAGGATTCCGGTGATGCGACCGATCATGGTATTCCTTTGATTGGAGCGGAGTCGTGGCCATCGAGCATTTCGGTGATGCGGCGGACAAGATTGCCGATTACCGCCTGCTGGTCGAATGCGGCGTACTTGGCGGCGAAGGCCTGGGCGTTGGCGCGCCAGGAGGGATTGTCGATCAGATCGGTGAGCACGGCGCGCAAATCGCCCGGCGGCTGCTCCGGATTCACCAGCCGTCCGGCGCCCATTTCCTCGACGCGGCGCGCGACCAGAAACTGCTCCAGATGCCCGGGCAGCAGCAGCAGAGGTTTGCCGGCGAGCAGAAAGGCGGTCGTCGTCGCCAGGCTGGCATAGGTGATCGCGACATCGGCTTCGCGCGTCATTTGTTCGATGTCAGCCGGATGATCGAGAAAAGTCAGGTGCGGCGCGGAATAGCGTGCGGCCAGCGCGGGCGGCAGGTTCGGAAAGTAGATCACCGCTGCGTGGCCGAGTGCGAGCAGTGCGGCCAGCACGGCCTCGTGGTTCAGGCTTTCCTGGCGCAGATAGGTGAACAGGCGCTTGCCAGCGCCGGCGGGCCATTCGACCGGCTTGCCGGCGCCGGCGCTGGGCAGGCTGCCCCAGTAGCGCGCCGGCCCGCGCTCGGCATAGTGGTCGAGTTCGGGGAAGGTCACCAGTGCTTCTTCGGTGACATCGAACAGATCGGCCAGATATTGCATCTGCACGCACCTGAAGCGCGCCAGCACCGCATTGACGGTGGAGAGCGCGGCAAGGTCGAGCTGGCGGGTGGTTTGTTCAGGCAGCGGCGACCACGGCCGCATGTTCGGCAAGGGGCTGCGCCGTGGCGGCGCGGTGAAGCCGTTGGAGAACAGCATGACCGGGATGTCAAGGGTTCGCGCCGCGAGCAGAGCAGTCGGCGCGTGGTCGGCCAGCACCAGCCGGGCGCCGGTGAGGCGCATGGCTTCGCGCCAGCCGCCGACCAGGCCAAACAGGGCGCGCGGATCGGCATAGCCGAAGCGCAACAGGATATCGGCATAAGTCAGGGGCGGCCCCTGCCGGGTGGTCTCAGGTACGGTCGGAGCGGCAAGCCAGGCGAAGCCTTCACTGGCCAGAAAATCGCCGACCAGCGCCGGTTGCGTCACCATCCAGTGCACATCGTGGCCAGCCTCGCGCAACGCTCGGGCCAAGGGCAGGAAGGTGCCGACATGCCCCAGGTTTGCGCCGAATTCCCAGGCGTAGAGGATGGAAGCCATTACACCAGCCGCCCGTTGCGCATGCGTTTGCCCAGTGTCGCCAGCGCGCCCATGCCCTGCCCGCCGTGGGCGTGGGCAATCGCGCAGGCCAGGGCGTCGGCGGCATCGCTACCCGGCGCGCCGGGCAACTTGAGCAGGCGCATGACCATCGCCTGCACCTGCTCCTTCGCCGCCTTGCCGTGGCCGACTACGGCCTGCTTGACTTGCAGTGCGGTGTATTCCGCCACCGGCAGGTTCGCCGTCACCAACGCGGCGATTGCCGCGCCGCGCGCCTGGCCGAGCAGCAGGGTGGATTGCGGGTTGACGTTGACGAAGACGATCTCGACTGCCGCCTGCTGCGGCTGGTAGGTGGCGATGATCTCGACCAGCCCGTCGAGGATGGTCTTGATCCGCTGCGGCAGGCTGCCGGCCACATTCGTCTTGATACAACCGCTGGCGACATAGGCCAGTTTGTTGCCGGCCTTGTCGATGACGCCAAACCCGGTCGAGCGCAGACCGGGGTCAATGCCGAGAATGCGGATCTGGGTCGAAGCGGGGGATTTCATTCTGAAAACCTTTTAGCCACAGAGGGCACAGAGTTCACAGAGAAACGCAAAGAATTCCTGGGAGTCGCCATCTCGGCTGCGAAGTGACCGATGGAGATTCTGAACGCCGTTTTCACCTCTGTGATCTCTGTGTCCTCTGTGGCAGGACTTTCGATTTTTGCTTTCATTTCCGCGCAAGATACACGCCCCACACCGCGAGCGCCATGCCCACCAGCGCCATTCCGGACAGGCGTTCGTCGAACAGCAGCCAGGCGATCAGTGCCGTGCTGGGGGGTACCAGATAGAACAGGCTGGCGAGATTGACCGCGCTGCCGCGCCGGATCAGCATGTTGAGCAGGGACACCGCTCCCAGCGACAGCACCAGTACCAGCCAGGCCAGGGCGAAGATGAAGTTGGGCACCCATTCGACGTGAAGGTTTTCGGTCAGGCTGGCGGCCACTCCCGTGGCGATGGCCGTCGGCAGGAATTGGGCGACGGACCCGGTGCGCCAGTCGAACCTGGGGCAAAAGCGTTTCTGGTAGAGAGTGCCGACCGTGATCGCGAGCAACGCGGCCAGGGATGGCCAGAGGGCGTCGAGACCATACGCGGTGCCGAGCTTGCCCGATACCACCAAAGCGACGCCGATGAACCCCAGCGAGAGGCCGAACCACTGCCGCTTCAGTACCGCTTCGTTCAACACCCAGCCGGCGGCGACCGCGGTCAGCAGCGGCTGGATGCCCACCACGAGACTGGTGACGCCGGCCGGCAGGCCCTTCGAAATCGAGACGAAAACGCCGCCAATATAGACGGCATGCACCAGCAGGCCCGTGACGCCGATATGAAACCACTGTCGCGCATCGCGCGGCCAGGGCGCGCGCATCACCAGTGCGAGCACGGTCATCAGCACCAGCACCAGCGAAAAACGGATCAGCAGAAAGGTCAGCGGCTCGGCATGCGGCAAGCCCAGTTTGGCGCCGATGAAGCCCGTGCTCCAGAGCAGGACGAACAACAGGGGAATGGAACGGTTCATGACAAGCACGGTCGAAAATTCAGCCCGCAAGGGTAACCGATTCGCAAGCCCTGCGGCCACCGGCGCGGCGCTATGATGGTCGGCACCAGTCAAGGAGAAATCTCATGATCCGCAAACTCGTTACGGGACTCGCGACCGCGTTCGTTCTGGTCGCCACGGTGCGGGCCGAGGTGCCGGCGATCGGCGTTGTCGCGCCGGAGTTTTCGCTGCCCGATCAGACCGGCGCGCCGCGGCGCCTGGCCGAATGGCGCGGGCGGTGGGTGGTGCTCTACTTCTATCCCAAGGACGACACGCCGGGTTGCACGACAGAAGCCTGCAGCTTTCGCGACGACATCTCCCTGATCACGGCGCTGGGTGCGCAGGTAGTGGGCGTCAGCGTCGACGCCACGCTTTCGCACAAGGCCTTTGCCGAGAAATACCAGCTGCCTTTCCCGCTGCTCTCGGACGCTACGGCAGAGGTGGCGCGCCAATATGGCGCGCTGTCGGACTGGCTGGTGGTCAAGGTGGCGAAACGCTATACCTTCCTCGTCGACCCGGCGGGCCGTATTGCCAAGGTTTATCTGACGGTCGACGCCGCGCGTCATTCGAAGGAGGTCGCCGCCGACCTGAAGGCGCTGCAGGCAAAGACGGCCGGCAAGTAAGGAGCAGAACCCCTATTCGTCCATCACTGCCGTGGTGTAGACCTCCTGCACATCGTCCAGGGATTCGAGCGCGTCGAGCAGCTTCTGCATTTGCAGCGCGTCCTCGCCGGAAAATTCCGTTTCGTTTTGCGGCTTCATCGTCACTTCGCCGAATTCCGGCTTGAAGCCGGCTTTTTCCAGCGTGTCCTTGACCGCAGCAAAGTCGTTGGGCGGGGTAATGACTTCGATCGAGCTGTCTTCATTGGTCAACACGTCGTCGGCGCCGGCCTCGACCGCCGCGTCCATCAGCGCCGCTTCGTTGGTGCCGGGAGCGAAGATCATTTGGCCGCAGTGCGTGAACAAAAAGGCCACGCTGCCGTCGGTGCCCATGTTGCCGCCGTGCTTGGCGAAGGCATGGCGCACTTCGGCAACCGTGCGCACCTTGTTGTCGGTGAGGCAATCCACCATCACCGCCGCGCCGTTGATGCCGTAGCCTTCGTAGCGCACTTCTTCGTAATTCACGCCTTCGAGTTGCCCGGTGCCGCGCTTGACCGCATTGTCGATGTTGTCCTTGGGCAGGCTCTGCGCCTTGGCCTTTTCGATCGCCAGCCGCAGTCTTGGATTGGCACTGATGTCGCCGCCGCCCATCTTCGCCGCGACTGTTATTTCCTTGATCAGCTTGGTGAATACCTTGCCCCGCTTGGCGTCCTGACGCCCCTTGCGATGCTGGATATTGGCCCATTTGGAATGGCCGGCCATAGTCGTTTCCCTGGTTGCGCGGTTTGCCGCGGTGCTGCGACGGGGTTGTCACATACAATCGCGAATTTTAGCATCCCGGGAATCCGCGCCATGACCCAGCCCCTGCCCATCGCCAAGAGCGGCGACACCGAACTCGTCCTGCTGTCGCAACTCGCCAACCGCCACGGCCTGATCACCGGCGCCACCGGCACCGGCAAGACGGTGACCTTGCAACGCATGGCGGAGCAGTTGTCAAACGCCGGCGTGCCGGTGTTCCTCGCCGATGCCAAGGGCGATCTGTCCGGTCTCGGCGCCGCCGGCATCGCCTCCGAGAAATTGCAGAAGCGCCTGGACGGGTTGGCCATCAAGGACTGGCAGCCGCAGGCCAGCCCGATCATGTTCTGGGATGTGTTCGGTGAATCCGGTCACCCTGTGCGCGCCACGATTTCCGACATGGGCCCGCTGCTGCTGGGACGCCTGCTCAACCTCAACGACACGCAGGGCGGCGTGCTGCAACTGGTGTTCAAGGTCGCCGACGACCAGGGGCTGCTGCTGCTCGACCTCAAGGATCTGCGGGCGATGGTGCAGCATGTCGGCGAGCATGCGGCGGAATACAAGACCAAGTACGGCAATGTCTCGGCGGCCTCGATCGGCGCCATCCAGCGCGGCCTGCTGACGCTGGAAGAGCAGGGCGGCACCAGCTTCTTCGGCGAACCCATGCTCGACATCGAAGACTTGATGCAGACACAGGATGGCCGCGGCGTGATCAACGTGCTGGCGGCCGAGAAGCTGATGAATTCGCCGCGCCTCTACGGCTGCTTCCTGCTCTGGTTGCTGTCCGAACTGTTCGAGCAGCTGCCCGAGGCCGGTGACCTGCCCAAGCCCAAGCTGGCTTTCTTTTTCGACGAAGCGCATCTGCTCTTCAGCGATGCGCCGCCAGCCCTGCTGGAGAAGGTCGAGCAGGTGGTACGCCTGATCCGTTCGAAGGGCGTCGGCGTCTATTTCGTGACGCAGAACCCGCTCGACATTCCGGATGCCGTGCTCGGCCAGTTGGGCAACCGTGTGCAACATGCCCTGCGTGCCTTCACGCCGCGCGACCAGAAGGCGGTCAAGGCGGCAGCCGACACCCTGCGCGCCAATCCCGCTTTCGACGCGGCGGCGTTGATCACCGAACTCGGCGTCGGCGAGGCGCTGGTGTCCTTCCTCGACGAGCAGGGCCGACCGACCGTGGTAGAACGCGGCATGGTGCTGCCGCCCGCATCGCGCATCGGGCCGCTGACGGTCGATGAGCGCCGCGCCGCGATTGTCGCTTCACCGATTGCGGGGCATTACGAAAAGCTGCTAGACCGCGAATCCGCCTACGAGAAACTGACGGGCGCGGCGGTGCAGAAGGGTGCAGGCGCAACCACAGGAGTCGGCGCTGGTGGTACGGCGACTGTGCCGGCGGAACCCGCCAGCGGCGGCTTTCTCGGCGGTTTGGGCGATACGCTCGGCGGTATGCTCGGCGGCGGCGCCCGGACCGGAACGCGCGGCAGGCAGACGGTGGTCGAGGCGGCCGTGTCGAGCACCGTGCGCGCAATCGGTTCGTCGCTGGGACGCGAGATTGTGCGCGGCGTGCTGGGTTCGATCATGGGCGGCCGCCGCCTGTGACCGGCGTCGGCGCCGGGACTTCGCATCGGGCGGGAATCGCCTTCGCTGTCGTTGCGGCGTTCGGCTTTTCCTTCAAGGCGATCCTGGTCAAGCTGGCCTACCCGTATGGCGTTGATGCGATCACGCTGCTGGCCCTGCGCATGGCCTTCGCGCTGCCGGTATTCCTCTGGGTCGGTTTTTCCGCCTCGAAGAACGCGCCGGCGCTGAATCTGCGCGACTGGCTGGCAGTCGCGGCACTCGGCGTGCTCGGCTACTATGGTGCCAGCATTCTGGATTTCCTCGGCCTAAAGTACATCTCGGCGGGCCTCGAACGGCTGATCCTGTTCACCTATCCGACGCTGACCCTGCTGTTCGGCGTGGCGCTGCATGGCCGAACCATCAGCCGGCGCGAGGGCCTTGCGTTGCTGCTGTGCTACGCCGGCATCGCGGCGGCCTTCGCCCACGATCTGCAATTCGCTGGTGACAAGGCCGTGGTGTGGATCGGCGGCGGCTTCGTCTTCGCCTCGTCGGTCAGCTATGCGCTGTACCTTTCCGGCAGCGCCGGCATGATCGCCAAACTCGGCGCGGCGCGTTTCACCGCACTGGCCATGCTGGTGTCGACCGCCGCCACCGGCGGCCACTTTCTCGCGACGCAGCCGCTGGCGGCGCTGGTGCAGCCCTGGCCGGTCTATGCGCTGGGGGCGGCGATGGGCCTGTTCTGCACCGTGCTACCGGTATTCGCCCAGTCGGCGGCGATACGCCGTGTCGGCAGCGGGCAGGCGGCGCTGGTGGGCATGGTGGGTCCGCTGTTGACCATCGTCTTCGCCTGGCTGCTGCTCGACGAAGGCTTCTCCACCGCGCAGATGATTGGTGTCGCGCTGGTCATCGCCGGAGTGGCGGCGGTCAGCCGCAGGTAGTCTGCGATTCGATGGGCGGCTGCCCGCCGACTGAGTATCAGCAGCATCTTGACAGGTATCTTTTTGTATATACACTGGCAGCATGATCACCTACGATGGGTCTAAGCGCAAAGCCAACATTGCCAAGCACGGGATCGATCTGGCGGAGGTAGAAAGCGCTTTTGATTCACCGATGGTGACTATCGAGGACGATCGCGTTGCATACGGAGAGCAACGCCTTAAAAGCCTCGCCTGGTGGAATGGGCGAGTGGTCGTATTGCTATGGACTGAGCGCGACTCTGGAGCGCATGTGTTTTCTTGCCAAGATGCCGACAAAAGCCAAACCCGCGAGTACGTCAAAGCCATCGCCGGCCACTAAGGCTGGCTGGCAATCCGTCGTCGATGCCGCCCCGGATGGTGACTCAGCCCGCAACGAGCTGTGGGGCAACGCCATTGTGACGCATGGCGGAGGCGTTACTGACACGCTCTCCGAGTTGCGTCGTGCCCGCGGGCAACGCGGACCACAGAAAAGACCACGCAAGACCGCGACGGCCATTCGCCTGTCGCCCGAGGTTACGGAGTTTTTTAAGGCGGGCGGGCGTGGTTGGCAGACGCGCATCGATGAGGCGCTGCGCGAATACGTGAAAGAGCACAAGCCAGGCTGATAATCTTTGTCGGGTCCGGCTTTTCCCGGTTAGCAATCAAATTCGAGTTTGGCTCTTTTGATTCCCGCCCAGCGCCAGTTGCTTTCAGCGAACGCCTGGCGTCGCCCGGCCTCGGGGCAGGGTACACCGCCATGCGCCTCAGCAACCGGCAATCAGTTTTTGCGCAATTTCGACAGGGGCTGCGGCCAGGGTGCGCTCGGGCAGCCAGGTGGTCAGCCGCGATCCGGTTTCGCTCTGATCGACGCGGATCACTCCAAACGTCGTCGGTGAAGGCTCCGGGTTGGTCAGGATCAGGAAGATGCTCTCTTCGGGGGTATCGGCTGGACGATTGCGGACGCTCAGATTGGCCATCTTCCGGTTGATGTTGTAGGTAATGCAGCGGGCCAGTTTTGCGGGCTCGGTAAAGCTTTCGCTTTCGACCCGTTTACCGGGGCTTACTGAGTCCGCCGGTGAGAGCGCATATCCCGCGAGTGCCAGCGCTAGAAATACAAGTCCTGAACCAGCCATGGTGATTTCCCGGTCGAAAGATTGGCGACGGCGGTAGAAGAAGGGCGGAGACCGATAGGCACCTCTTCGCCGGACTACTACGATCTAGCCTAAACCTCCGGCCGCGAATATTCAGGCGATACAGGAGGTGAAAACGCCGCCAATTTCCGGCTACGGGTTGAATGAAAAACGCCCCACCCGGTCAGGGGCGAGGCGTCGTCGGTAAAGCGCGGCGCGAAGCAGTCCGATCGGGGATCTTGTTCAAGCCACGGTCAAGCAGCCTGTCGGGCAGGCCCCAACCCGAGCCGATTGCAGAGCTCCAGTGTCAGCCCCGCCTGGTTCATCGAATAAAAATGCAGACCGGGCGCGCCACGCTCTATCAGGCGCTGACAAAGTTCAGTCACCACATCCAGGCCAAAGGCGCGGATCGAGTCCGCATCGTCGCCCAAGCTCTCGAACTTGCGACGCATCCAGCGCGGGATCTCGGCCCCGCAGGCGTCGGAAAAACGCGCCAGCTTGGAGAAATTCGCGATCGGCATGATGCCCGGTACGATCGGCACGGCAACACCGAGCGCCCGCGCCTGATCGACGAAATGCTCGTAGGCATCGGCGTTGTAGAAGTACTGCGTGATGGCCGAGTTGGCGCCGGCGTCGACCTTGCGCTTGAAATTCAGCAGGTCGTCGCGCGGGCTCCTGGCTTGCGGATGCCATTCGGGATAGGCTGCCACCTCGATGTTAAACCGGTCGCCGGTTTCGCTACGGATGAAGGCCACCAGTTCGTTGGCATAGCGGAACTCGCCGGCGTCGTTCATGCCCGAGGGCAGATCGCCGCGCAGGGCGACGATGCGGCGGATGCCGCGCTCGGTGAAGGCGACCAGCATCTCACGGACCCCATCATGCGTGGAACCGATGCAGGAAAGATGCGGCGCGGCCGAATGGCCGGCGGCGGCGATTTCCATCACGGCGGCCAGGGTGCGATCGCGCGTCGAACCGCCGGCGCCATAGGTCACGGAAAAAAACTCGGGCCTCAGCACCGCCAGCCGGGCCACTGTGGTGCGCAGTTTCTCCATGCCCTCGGTGGTTTGCGGCGGGAAAAACTCGATGGATAGCTCAAGACTCATGCGCGATTCCTGGATGAATGTTCATGACTTGGGCGAGATCAGCAACAATCGTGTCAGCAGCCACGAGATCAGGCTGTAGAGGGCCGAGCCGATGACGCCGGCGACAAATCCGTCCACCACGAAACCGTCGAGTAGCCGCGCCGCCAGCAGGAACATCATGCCGTTAATGACGAAGATGAACAGCCCCAGCGTCAGCAGCGTGACCGGCAGCGTCAGCAGCAGCAGTATGGGCCGGATCACCGCGTTGATCAGGCCCAGCACTACCGCCACCGCCAGCGCCGTCGTGAAACTGGCGACGTGAATCGAGGGCAGCACCCAGGGCAAGGCCAGCAGGGCGAGGGCGTTGATCAGCCAGGCGGCGAGCAGGCGCATGACAGTCTCCTAGTAGCGATACTGGTCGGCCTTGTAGGGCCCGTTCTTCGGCACGCCGATATAGGCGGCCTGCTGGTCGGTCAGCTCGGACAACTGCGCGTTCAGCTTCTTCAGCTGCAGGCGCGCCACTTTTTCGTCGAGGTGCTTGGGCAGGGTATAGACGCCCACCGGGTAATCGGCGTTGCGCGTGAACAGCTCGATTTGCGCAATGGTCTGGTTGGCGAACGACGACGACATCACATAGCTCGGGTGTCCCGTACCGCAGCCCAGATTCACCAGGCGGCCCTTGGCCAGCAGGATGATGCGCTTGCCATCGGGGAAAATCACGTGGTCGACCTGCGGCTTGATTTCCTCCCACTGGTATTTCTCGAGCGAGGCGACGTTGATCTCGGAATCGAAGTGGCCGATGTTGCAGACGATGGCCTGGTCCTTCATCTTCGCCATGTGGTCGTGGTCGATGAAGTGCACGTTGCCGGTGCAGGTGACGAAAATGTCGGCCTTGTCGGCGGCGT
>JAUSCI010000058.1 GCA_030651305.1 Sulfuritalea sp.
GGACGACGATGCCACGACCGAGTTCATGCGCCGCTTCTTCACCAAACTCAAGGCTGGCACGCCGCAACCCGATGCCCTGCGCCAGACCAAGCAGGAATTCAGGCAACACCCAAGTTGGAGCGATCCGAAATACTGGGCGGCATTTGTGTTGTAGGGGGTGTGAGGCGAGATAGGCCGTTGACAGTCCGTACCTGCCCCATCGCCAGATGACCATACCAATCGCTACTTGAGCATCCACTGGTCGCCGCACTTGCGGCATTGGGCACGCATCCAGACACCGCCTCCGTGATTTTCCAGCACCGGATCGCCACCGTCAGGCAGCGGTGCCGGCCCCGAGGACTCTATCTTGAATTTGGCGTAGGCCTTGCAACCAGGACACGTGGCCTGCTCGCCGAGGCGTTCCGCGATTTCAAGCAACAAACGATAGCGTATCCAGCTATACATTGTGACTGCCAGACCACCGAGCACCAGAAGCGCCCCCGACATGCGCGAAGCGCCACCCGCCCCGGCCACTTCAATTCCACTGACGAGAACGATGAGCCCGAGAAACCAACTGACCAGCCAGGCATGGCATTCGATCAGTTGCCGCTCATACCAGCGCCGAAAGCCGTCTGTCCGAATGCGATCGAGCGAAGCCACTGCGCCTCCCTTCGTTCATGTGGGGTCAGCTTAGGCTCCCTCGAATCCGGAAACAACCTGATTTAGATGAGGGTTAAGGCCGCAGCAACCGTGCTGCCGCGGGGACCGGCCTGCCGTCCATACTTCGCGGCTATAATCTGTCGCACATTGGTATGCTTTCGCGCCCGCGGAACTCAGCGGGCCGACGACTGTCGAACGTGTCGGATTCATCTCACAGGAGGGCTTGAAAAACCATGGAAAACGTCCACACCTATCCGCAGACTGCCACCCCGGATTTTGCCCAACAGCAACATCGCGTACTGCGCAACACTTACGCCCTGCTCGCGCTCTCGATGGCTCCCACCGTTGCCGGCGCCCTGATCGGCGTGCAATTGAAGTTCTCGTTCCTGGCCGGCAGTCCGTTCATCGCCTTCATGCTGTTCCTCGGCGTGGCCTTTGGTTTCATGTGGGGCATCGAGCGCACCAAGAACAGCGGAATGGGCGTGGCCCTGCTGCTCGGCTTCACCTTCTTCATGGGACTGATGCTCTCGCGCATCCTGCAGGTGGCGCTCGGTTTTTCCAACGGCGGCACGCTGATCGCCATGGCAGCCGGCGGCACCGGAGCAATCTTTGTTTCTCTGGCAGGCATCGCGTCTACCACCAAGCGGGACTTCTCCAACATCGGCAAGTTTCTCTTTGCCGGCCTGATCCTGCTGCTGGTGGCGATGATTGCCAACATCTTCTTCCAGATCCCCGCACTGGCCCTGGCGATCTCCGCCATCGGCGTGGTCCTGTTTTCCGCCTACATCCTCTACGACATCAACCGCATAGTCCAGGGTGGCGAGGTCAACTACATCACGGCGACGCTGGCCGTGTATCTGGACGTCTACAACGTCTTTGTCAGCCTGCTCAATCTGCTGATGATGCTGACCGGCGAACGCGACTGAAAGCGGCTGGATCAAGAGTCGGCGCTGGCGGTACGGCGACGAAATGAAAAACGGCGACTGAAGTCGCCGTTTTTCATTTGGCGATCGCTCATTTCTCAAACAAGGCGATCGATTCGAGATGGGAAGTATGCGGGAACATGTTGGCGATGCCCGCCCCGCACAGGCGGTAGCCTTTCTCATGCACCAGAACCGCTGCGTCGCGTGCGAGCGTTGCCGGGCTGCATGAGACGTACACGATGCAACGCGGACCGCCCTCCGCCTGAAGCGCCTTGACCAGCGCAATCGCTCCTTCGCGGGGCGGATCTATCAGCAACTTGTCGAATGCTCCCAAGGCAGCAATACTTTCTTCGGTCGCCTCGAACAAGTTGGCGACGGCAAATTCGCATTGCGCCTCCAGACCGTTGCGCAGGGCGTTTTCCTGCGCGCGCTTGACCAACACGGCACTGCCCTCGACGCCGACGACACGTGCCCCGCACCGTGCGATCGGCAGAGTGAAATTGCCCAAGCCGCAAAACAGGTCAGCAATCCGCTCGCCGGCGCGAGGCTTGAGCAGACTCATGGCGCGGCGTACCAGCATGCGATTGACGCCATGATTGACCTGGGTGAATTCGGTTGGATGGAACAGCAGTTCGAGGCTGAAATCCGGCAGTTCATAACTCGGCAGGCGAGCATCGACCGGATGAAACAGGGTGACAGTCTCCGGCCCTTTGGACTGCAAATACCAGATGATTCCATACGCCTCTGCAAAGCCTCGCAGGCGGTCCAGATCATCGGCCGTGAGCGGCTCCAGGTGGCGCAACAACAGGACAGTCCGCGATCCGCCCACCGCAACCTCGATCTGCGGCATGCGATCAGGCTGTGACATGCCGTCGACCAGGTTCTTGAGCGCAGGTATCAGGGCCGAAACATGGGCCGGCAGCACTGCGCAGGAATCCATCACCGCGACGTAGCTGCTGTGCTTCTCGCGGAAGCCGACCAGCGCCCCGCCCTTGCTCGCCACATAGCGCACCGAAAGGCGGGCGCGCAATCGGTAGCCCCAGCCCGTGCCGGCAATGGGCGGGAAGAGTTGTTCGGGCTTCAGCTTGGCGATATGCCACAGGGCGTCCTCAAGCACGCGCTGCTTCGCGGCAGTCTGGCCGGCAAGATTGAGATGCTGCATCGAGCAGCCGCCACACGTGCCGAAATGCGGGCAGGGCGGTTCAACCCGCTGGCTCGAGGCACGCAGCACCGTCAGCGCATGGGCTTTTTCATAACTCGGTTTCCGCCGATAGCTGGCGTAGTCGACCACTTCGCCGGGCAGAGCGCCTTCGATGAAAATCACCTTGCCATCGACGTGCGCAACGCCGCGTCCTTCGTGATCCAGAGATTCGATCTGTGCAAGCGGCATGGCGAGGTTCGCAACCCGTTCGACAAAAGGGTGCGATTATAATCGCGCCATGAAGCTCAGTCGCATCGTTCGGAGCCAACCATGAGTTCCGCCTACACACTGCTTACCAGTGAGGCCGAGTACCGCCAGGCCTGCGATACAGTTCTGGGCCGGGCGGAGCGCGAGATCCTGATCTTCGATCGCGATCTCGCGACCCTGCGGCTCGACGAAAAGGCGCGCCTCGAAGCGCTGGCCAATTTCTTGCAGATGGATCGCCTGCGCAGAATCCGCATGGTGCTGCATGATCCCGTGTCCGTGGAGCGCGGTGCGCCACGCCTGATGCAACTCGTTTCCCGCTTTTCTCATGTCATCGATGTCCGGCAGAGCCCGGATAACCTGCGTCAGCTGGCGGATTCCCATGTGCTCGCGGACGAAAGCCACGGTGTGCGCCGCTTCAATATCGATCAGCCGCGCAGTGCACTCGTTCTCGATGACCCTGCCTACGTCTATCCCTGGCGGCAACGCTTCGAGGAACTGTGGGAACTGTCCCATCCTTGCCTGAGGATCAATACGACGGGGCTGTGAGACGGGAACTTTGGCGCTTGCTGGTTGCAGTGCACCACATAGTCTCACTGCGGTGATAATATTCCGACCGGTCGAAATGGAAACGTTCCGATCAACCAATTGGCCACGTAACTCCATAACGTTAAGGATCTCTCAAATGAAGCAATCTCTCCTCGTCGCTGCCCTCCTCGCCCTGGCTGTATCTGCTTGCAGCAAAGCTCCAGAACCTGTGAAGGCACCTGAGGCACCCAAAGTCGAAGCTCCGAAGCCCGCTGAAACTGCCGCCGCCGCGGCCGCTGCTCCGGCTGCTGCCGCTGCTGCTGCTCCGGCCGCCGCCGCTGCTGCTGCTCCGGCCGCCGCCGCCGCTGCTGCTCCGGCCGCTGCTGCCGCTGCTGCTCCGGCTGCTGCTGCCGCTGCTGCTCCGGCTGCTGCTGCCGCTGCTGCTCCGGCTGCTGCTGCTGCCGCAAAGAAGTAATTCTTCACCCGCCTTCGGGCAAGAAAAAGCCAGCCTGACGGCTGGCTTTTTTTATGCCTGAATTCCTGTTCTTGAAGTTCAGAGATCGCGCCAGCCAAATCCCTCACTCTGCGTCGCAACCCCGATCCAATCCTGGTCGCATCCCAGCGCCGAGGACAATGCGGTCTGCGCAAGCGCAGGCGAGTTGTTCTCCTCGGAAAGATGGGCAGCTACGACATGTCGCAGGCTTGGACCCCCTAATTGCGCGAGCAGGGAGGCCGCCGCGGCATTGTCCAGATGGCCCCAAAGTCCGCCTATCCGGTGCTTTAGTGCCTGCGGATATCTTCCTCGCACCAACATTTGTGCATCGTGATTGCACTCCAGCACCAATGCATTACAGGCATCAAGCATGGCCACCATATGCGCCGTGACATGGCCCGCGTCGGTCAGCACGCCCAGCCTCCTGGCGCCATCGGCGAGCACATATTGCACCGGCTCGCGGGCATCGTGCGGAACCGGAAACGGATGCACGCAGATATCGCCGACCGACAGCGACTCATGGCTGTCGATAATCGTGGTACGTACGTCGGCACCCTCATCGCGACACGCCGCCAGCGTACCGTGCGTCAGCAGTACGGCCCAGTCGAAGCGCCGCGCACAGGCGAATACACCACCAATATGATCAGAGTGTTCATGCGTGACCAGCACCGCGTCGACGTCGCCGACGGACAAGCCCAGTCGTTGCAGCCGGCGCGACATTTCTCGGGGACCAAATCCGGCATCGATCAGCACGCATGTACTTCCTGCTTCGACCACCAAGGCGTTACCCCGGCTGCCGCTGCCGAGCGAAGCGAAGCGCACCGTGCCTGGACCTTGCCTATTTCAACTGTTCGTGCAGCAGGCCGAGGATGCGCTTGGATACTTCCGACTGGTCGGAACCGCCTTCACGGGTCAGCACCTGGACGGTGGTGGATTGACCGGCGGCCTTGACGTGAATTCTATACTGGGCCTGATTCGGCTTGTCGCTGGCACCACCCTTCCAGAACATCAGTTTGGACATGAAACCTTTGTCGTCGTCCTTCTTCTTGCTGTCCAGCCCCGGATCGACATAGCGGACGAAATACAGACCCAGCGAGCGATCGCGATCCTCCACGGTGAAACCGACACGATCCAGAGCCAGACCAACACGCCGCCAGGCCCGATCGAAGGGCTCTTCGAGCTGCAAGGCGCCCGCGCCATCCTTCGCCCGGGAAAGTTTGGCTCGCTCCTGGCGTTGATCGGCCCCAACCATCGTCTTGGCGCGGGATTCCTCGACACCCAGTCGCACCATCAGGCGCCTCAGCATCTCGGCTTCGAGTTCAGGATCAGCCGGGCGCGGCTGCCACCTGGTTTCGCTCTTGCCTTCGTTGGTATATACCTCGTACATGCCTCGATGACTGATGTATATCTCCACCGTACCGGCTTCGACACCTTTTTCCAGGCGGGTGCGGAACTTGTCGCGTTCCGCCGTCGAATAGAGACTGTCAAAGACTTTGCCGATAGTGTTGCGAATGACATCCTGGGGTATTTTGGCGCGGTTCTCGGCCCAATCGGTTTCCATGATCCCGGCTTCCGGTATTTCCACATTCACCAGAAAACCGAGTTCCTGCCAGAACTCCTTGACTTCGGGCCAGAGCTTTGCCGGAACACCTCCGACAACCAGCCAGCGTTGCGTGCCGGAGCGCTCGACACGCATCTTGTCAACCTGCGGCAACAGATCCTGCGCCGTGGTGGTGCGTGCCTGCCCCGACCGTTCGTTTGAATAGGCCGAGTATGTGGCGGAACCCTTGCTGGCGGAAACATCCGGAACTGCGTAACGCTCATCGCGGCTCTGCTGCGTCAGGTCGGGAGGAATCTCGAGCGGCGGCAGCTTCCCCGCCGATTTGTATTCGATCTTTTTGGACTCAGGGATGATGTTGCCGCTGCAACCGCCAATCAAGCCGGCCAGCAGCAGCGACAAGAACAAAAGCGAGGATGAACGATTCATTGAGTATCAGTTTCCAGGTTGGACGTTGATGCCGGCTTCACGCATGGCCACGCGCAGACGCTCGTGGAACTCCGGCGACAGAGGCGTCATCGGCAGGCGGATGCCGCCGCCAATCAGCCCCATCTGTTGCGCCGCCCATTTCACAGGGATCGGATTGGCTTCGTGAAACAGATTGCGATGCAAGCCAAGCAGGCGGAAATTCGTCTCGCGCGCCCGTGCCAGATCGCCGGCAATTGCCGCCGCGCACATCTCGTGCATGAGGGCCGGTGCGACATTCGCCGTGACCGAGATGGAACCCTTGCCGCCCAGCAGCATCAGGGCAATGGCCGTGGCATCGTCACCGCTGAACACGCTGAAGCCCGTCGGTGCGCGCTTCAACAGATCAGAACCGCGCTCGATATTGGCGGTGGCATCCTTGACGCCGACAATACCTGGCACCTGCGCCAGCCGCAAGGTCGTGTCGTTTGCAAGATCGGCCACGGTGCGCCCCGGCACGTTGTAGAGAATCATCGGCAAATCGACCGCCTCGGCAATCGTCTTGAAATGCCGGTAGAGTCCTTCCTGCGTCGGCTTGTTGTAGTAGGGCACGACCGAAAGGTGCGCGTCGGCTCCGGCCTGTCTCGCGAAATGCGCCAGTTCGATGGCCTCTGAGGTCGAGTTGGCGCCGGTACCGGCAATCACGGGAATGCGCCCGGCGACGTGCTTCACGGTCGTTTCGATCAGCGCGCAGTGTTCAGCGTAATTCACCGTCGGCGATTCACCCGTGGTGCCGACGATTACGACACCGTCGGAGCCTTCGGCGATATGCCAGTCGAGCAGGCGCTGCAACGCCGGCAGGTCGAGCGCGCCGTCGTCCTGCATCGGCGTGAGTATGGCTGGAATGGAACCCTGTATGGTCTTCATGAACGTATCCGAAACTGAATGCCGAAAACGGCAGCCAATTGAGTGCGAAAGAAGGTGAATTCTAACTGATGGCCATGCTGCGGCACAGCCTGCAATGTTGGCTTACAAATCCGCCAGCACCCTGATGTGCGCGACCACGCTGCGCGCCATGGCGGAAAGCGCGTAGCCGCCCTCCAGCACCGACACGATGCGCCCCATGGCGAACTCGCCAGCCACCTGCTTGATCTGTTCCGTGACCCAGACGTAGTCGGACTCGACCAGCCCCAGCGACGCCATGTCATCCTCGTAATGAGCATCAAAACCGGCCGAGACGAAGATCATTTCCGGCTGAAAAGCCCTCAACCGGGGCAGCCAGATGTCGTAGACCACCTGACGAAATTCGTCGCCGCGCGTTCCGGCGGGCAACGGCACATTGCACATGTTGGGCGCTGGATTTTCGGTTCCGCAATAAGGATAAAACGGATGCTGAAATGTTCCGACCATCAGCACGCGTTGATCGCCGGCGAAAATATCCTCGGTACCGTTGCCATGATGCACGTCGAAATCGACGATCGCCACACGCGAAAGTCCCCATGCCCCAAGGGCGTGCCGCGCGGCCACGGCGACATTGTTGAAGAAGCAGAAGCCCATCGCCTTCGCCCGCTCGGCGTGATGTCCTGGCGGACGCACGGCACAGAAGGCAGTCCGCACCTCTCCGCGCATCACCAGATCGGTGGCAAGGCAACCCGCGCCGGCCGAACGCAGAGCCGCCTGCAGGGTCCCCGGCGACATCGCCGTATCCGGATCAAGATGCACGATGCCGTGTTGCGGACTGCTGCGGTGCAAGTGGTCGATGTAATCGTGCGGATGCACACGCAGCAACTGCTCCATGTCGGCCAGCGGTGCATCGTGGAACTGAAGGTAGACATCAAGCCCGGAGGCAATCAGACGGTCGTTGATGGCCCCCAGTCGATCCGGACATTCGGGATGATGTGCGCCCATGTCGTGCTGCCAGCAGTCGCGGTGGGTAATGAAGGCGGTAGTTGTCATGCCGGGCGTCTTGTCTGATGACTTACAATGCTGCGCGAACGCATATTATCCATCAAAGCCTGCGAAAAACTCCGACCCCCATGCGACTCCCGGAACTTGAGGCCATTCAGGCCGATATAAACCGCATCATCCTCGGCAAGGAACGACCGGTTTGTCTCTCTCTGGCCTGCCTGCTGGCATGCGGGCACCTGCTCATCGAAGATCTGCCGGGCGTAGGCAAAACAACGTTGGCTCATGTACTGGCGCGCGTATTGGGCCTGAATTTTCAACGCATCCAGTTCACCAGCGACATGCTGCCGGCCGATATTCTTGGCGTTTCAATCTTCGACCGGGACAGCGGAGCGTTCCATTTTCATCCGGGGCCTGTGTTCAGCCAGGTGGTGCTGGCCGATGAGATAAATCGCGCCACGCCCAAGGCGCAAAGCGCATTGCTGGAGGCGATGGAGGAAAGACAAGTTACGGCGGAAGGGAAGACTCGTGCCTTGCCCGAACCCTTTTTTGTCATCGCCACGCAAAACCCGACCCATCAGATCGGCACCTTTCCGTTGCCTGAATCCCAGCTTGATCGCTTCCTGCTCAAGATAGAACTCGGCTACCCCGACCCGGCGGCCGAGCGTGAACTTCTTGCGGGCGCCGACCGACGCCAGATGGTAGCCAGTCTGACGCCGCGAATTACGTCGCAGCGACTGGTTCAACTGCAGGAACTGGCACGTCAGGTGCACGCCTCGCCGGCCCTGATCGATTACGTCCAGGCGCTGGCGGCACACACGCGGACGGCAGCGCGCTGGCAGGCAGGGCTGTCGCCGCGTGCCTGTCTGGCACTGCTGGCGGTGGCACGCGCCTGGGCATTGCTCGATGGCCGTCACCATGTCTTGCCGGAAGATGTACAAGCCGTGCTGCCTGGTGTTATTTCCCACCGCCTGCGGCCGACGGACGACACCGCGCGTACCGATGTGGAGGCTGTCGCCGCGGCCTTGATCGAGGCCGTGCCACTGCCGTAATAGCCAATGCTGGCTTCTCTACGCCACAGACTGCACGAAGCATTCGTCCGCTGGGCACTGCACGTACGCCCGCCGGAACCTGCTCCGATAGTACTCACCCAGCGCCGCGTCTATGTCCTGCCGACGCCAGCCGGTTTGGCTTATGCCATGGCGCTCGGCGTGATTCTGCTGGGGGCGATGAACTACAACCTCAGCCTCGGACACGCCCTGGTGTTCCTGCTGGCGGGGCTGGGTATCGTCGCCATCCTCCATACCTTCCGCAATCTGGTGCTTGTTGCGATTCGTCCCGGCCGCTGTGAACCGGTATTCGCCGGCAGCCTGGCCCAGTTCGATGTGGTGCTGGAGAACCGGCGTCCCGATGCGCGCACCTGCCTGCGCCTGTTCATGGCGGACGAAACACCGATTGAAGTCGACATCGGTCCCCACGCCAGCACGGTGGCCACGCTGGATGCCCCGGCACATAAGCGTGGCTGGCTGCCGATGCCGCGCCTCACCATCGAGACCACCTGGCCCCTGGGTCTGGTGCGCGCCTGGAGCTATGCCGTTCCCGACCTCGACTGTCTGATCTACCCGAAACCGGCAGCCAAAGCGCCACCCCTGCCGTGGAGCGGCGAATCAGCGCGAGGGGCAAGCAGGGACGGCCGCGGTGCAGATGACTTTTCCGGGCTACGCAATCATCAGGTGGCCGATCCGCCGCGCCATGTCGCGTGGAAGGCAGTCGCCCGTCAGCAGGACGGTCCGCTACTGACCAAATTGTTCGAGGGCGCGGCCGCACAGCAACTCTGGCTGGATTGGGACGCGCTGCCAGATGCCATCGACACCGAACAACGCCTGTCCATCCTTGCCCGCTGGATTCTCGATGCCGATGCGGCGGGACTGGCCTGGGGATTGCGACTACCCGCAGTACGCCTTGTCCCCGACAACGGACCGGCGCAAGTCAGCGCCGGCCTGCGTGCGCTGGCACTGCACGATCATGGCGCGCATTAACCGCCCCGTCAGCCGCCGCCAGGCCTGGTGGCTGCTGGCTACCGCGCTGGCAGCCTGCCTGCCGCTGGCGCCGCAAGTTCCGCCGTGGCTCTCGGTCGCTGCCGGAATGGCGTTCAGCTGGCGCGCGGTACTTACCTGGCGCCAATGGCGCCTGCCGCCGCGCTGGCTGCTGGTCCTGCTGGTCATCGCCGGAACGGCAGGAGTCTTTTTGCAGTACAGAACCATAGTCGGTCGTACGCCGGGAATAGCACTGCTGGTGGTCTTTCTCGCGCTCAAACTGCTCGAGCTGCGCGCCGCTCGCGACGCGGTGGCCACTGCGCTGCTGTGTTATTTCCTGGTCCTCGGCCAGTTCCTGTTCACCCAGACGATCCCCACTGCCTTGCTCGCCTGCCTCACGGTATTGATCACTACCGCCACGCTGCTGGCAGCCAGCGACGATCGTCCGCAACCGCAGCGACAGTTGCGCCGCGCCGGACTGATGCTGGCGCAGGCACTGCCTTTCATGCTGCTGCTGTTCGTATTGTTTCCTCGCGTGCAGGGCCCATTGTGGGGTATCCCGCAGGATCGCTTTTCCGCTGTCTCCGGTTTGTCCGACAGCATGTCGCCCGGTTCGATTGCGCAACTCTCGCAGTCAGATGCAATCGCCTTCAGGGTCCAGTTCAAGGGCCCGCTGCCACCGCAGTCTCAGCTTTACTGGCGCGGCCCGGTGATGCCCGCGTTCGACGGCCGCAGCTGGCGGGTGGCGCAGACTTTGGGCGCCTATCCCGAAGTTCCCTACACCGGACTCGGCGCCGCGGTGGATTACGAAGTGACGCTGGAACCGCATGGAAAATTCTGGTTGTTTGCGCTGGAACTGCCTGCCACATTGCCACCGGACAGCACGTTGACCAATGACTATCAGCCCATCGCGCGCCAAGTCGTGCGCAACCGCATCCGCTACGCGCAACGCGCCTGGCCCGAGGCAATCGCCGGCGTGAATGAAGCGCCGAGCATTTTGCGCAGTGCGCTGGCGCTGCCGAAAGATGGCAACCCGCGCATGCGTGCCATCGGCGCAGCCTGGAGCGCGCAGTACGGAACTGACGGCGCTGCGATCCTCGCCGCCGCGGAGAACTTGTTCAGCCAGCAGTTGCTGATCTACACGCTGAACCCGCCGCTGCTGGGACCCGACATAGTGGATGAGTTTCTGTTCGATACCAAACGCGGCTTCTGCGAACACTTCGCCGCTGCTTTTGTCTTCGCCTTGCGCGCCGGCGGCGTGCCGGCGCGAGTGGTGGCCGGATATCAGGGCGGCGAAGTGAATCCGGTGGACGGCTATCTGGTGGTACGACAGTACGACGCGCATGCCTGGGCCGAAGCCTGGATAGCCGGACGCGGCTGGGTCCGCATCGATCCGACGGCGATTTCCGCGCCCAGCCGCATCAACAGCAATTTCTCCGCCGCCGTGCCGGCCGGCGAAGCCCTGCCGTTCCTCGCCCGCGGCGATCTGGCCTGGCTCAAGGAACTGCGCTACCGGCTGGACGCGGTCACCAATGGCTGGAATCAGCGGGTGCTGGGCTACAACCCGCAGCGCCAGCGAGATTTGCTGGCCAGTCTGGGTCTCAACGAACCCGACTGGCGCAGCATGACGGCGGTATTGTCTGTTCTCTGCGGTGGCGTCATGCTGGGACTGACCGGCTGGATATTGCGCAACCGCTTGCGCGTCGATCCGGCGCTAACCGCCTGGCGACGATTCGCGGTCAGGTTGGCCAAACGCGGCATCGCCTGGCAAGTATGGGAGGGACCGCTGGCTTTTGCCGAACGCGCCGCACGGCAAGCCCCGGCCCATGCCGCAGACATTCGCGAAATCGCAGCACTATATGCGCGGTTGCGCTACGGCGCCGCGCCGCAAGCGGCCGATCTGACGCAGCTCAAGACGAAAATCGCCGCTTTCAATCCATGACCCGACTGTTGCTACTGCTGTTGCTGACTTTTCTCGGCGCCGATGCCAATGCCGGCAACTATGGGCAACGCGATGATGTGCAGATCTTCGTTCATGAAATGCAGGACAGACACGGATTTGATGCCGATGTCCTTACCGCACTGTTCCGCCAGACCAGACCCGTGGCCGCGGTGATCAAGGCCGTCATGCCACCCGCGGACCCCGCGATCCGTTCCTGGCAAGTCTACCGGGAGCGCTTTGTCGAGCCGAAGCGAATTGCCGCCGGACAGCGTTTCATGCGCATCCATGCTGCGGAACTCGCCGCCGCCGAGATGCGTTTTGGCGTGCCGGCCGAAATCATTGCCGCCATCATCGGCGTCGAAACCTTCTACGGCAAACAAATGGGCCGCTTCCGCACTTTCGCAGCGCTTGCCACGCTGGGTTTCGACTATCCGCCACGTGCCGAACTGTTTCGCAAGGAACTGGAAGAACTGCTTTTGCTGGCGCGCGAGGAAAACCGCAGCCCGCTGGCCTACACCGGTTCCTACGCCGGCGCGATGGGCCTGCCGCAGTTCCTGCCGTCTTCGCGCCGGCGTTTCGCCCTCGACTTCGACCAGGACGGACGCATCGATCTGGCGAACAGCCCGGCCGACGCGATCGGCAGCGTAGCCAACTTTCTGGCTGGGCACGGCTGGGAAAGGAATGCACCAATCGCCAGCACGGTGATAGTTGCCGGCGATGGCGTGCAGGCGTTGATCGATGAGGGAATCACACCGTTGCGCACACCACGGGAAATGCAAGCAGCCAACATCAGCCTTGCAGGAGTTATGTCTCCGGCAGCGCCGGAGACGGTATCCCTTGCGGACGGCCCTGATGGTACGGCAATTCCAGATCAGCCTGCCGCCCTTATCGACTTCGTCACGCCCCAAGTGACTACGGAATACCGTCTCGGCTATCGCAATTTCTATGTCATCACGCGTTACAACCGCAGCAGTTTCTATGCGGCGGCGGTCATCGACCTTGCCACCGCGCTGCGCGTCTCAAAGTAGCGAGTCGGGTGTCAGCCCGTCGAGTGCGATACGCTTTCTCAGCTTGGATAAAGCCTCCATCTGGATCTGCCGCACCCGTTCCCGCGTCAGGCCGAGATCAATGGCGATATTCTCCAGCGTGGTGGCCTCCTGACCGCCGAGGCCATAGCGACGCTCGACAACCAGACGCTGACGTTCGGTGAGATGTGCCACCCACTCGGAGACCAGCACCTCGGCCTCGTGATGGGCAAGGTGTGCGGCAGGATCTTCGGCCGCCTCGTCGGCAACCGAATCAGACATCGACAGGTCGGAATCGATATCGAGCAGCGAATCGAGTGACGCGGACCGCTCGTTGAGCGCCAGCAAGCGGCGGATTTCCGCCACCGGTCGATCAAGCAGGTGCGCTACGTCGTCAAGCATGGCGCCCGGCGTGTCATCCGCCGCGCCCCTTTGCTGGTCAAGCCGGCGCATGGCGCGCAACACGATATTAAGTTCCTTGATCACGTAGATCGGCAGGCGCACCGTACGCGTCTGATTCATGATCGCGCGCTCGACATTCTGGCGAACCCACCAGGTGGCATAGGTCGAGAACCGGAAGCCGCGTTCCGGATCAAACTTCTCCAGCGCATGGATCAGACCCAGATTGCCCTCCTCGATCAAATCATCGAGCGGCAGGCCGCGATGCTGGTAGTGCCGCGCGATACTGACCACCAGCCGCAGATTTGCCTCGATCATGTGCTGGCGCGCAGCAAAGTCGCCGTCTCGAACCGCACGCGCCAGCTTGAGCTCCTCCGCGGCCGTGAGCAACAGCGTCGCGCCGATCTCGTGAAGATAAACCTGGGTTATGTCTTCGATGAAACCGGACTCGCATGAATCCAGGGCCGCCTCAGCGTCATCATGCTCCGGCGGGGCAGCCTCGTCGCGCATGACGCGCTAGCGGGCAGGAAGAAACTTCTGCGGATCGGCGGGTTTACCCTCGCGTCGAATCTCGAAATGCAGGCGCGGACTCTCGGCATCGGTGCTACCCATCTCGGCAATTTTCTGGCCCTTGGTAACGGTCTGCTTTTCCTTGACCAGAATCTTGCTGTTATGGGCGTAAACCGAAAGATAAGTCGCGTTGTGGCGCAACACCACCAGATTGCCATAGCCGCGCAATCCGGCGCCGGCGTAAGAAACGATGCCACTCGCGGCGGCCAGCACTGGATCTCCGGCCTTGCCGGCGATATCGACTCCTTTGCTGCCGCCCTCCGCAAACGGTGCAATCATTTTGCCGCCGGCCGGCCACATCCAGTCGACATCGTCACCGGCGATAACGGGCTTTTCGGCTTGCTTTGCTTCAGCCGGTCTGTCTTGTGACCGGGCTTCCACCGGCTTTTCGGCCACATCTTTTTGCTGTGCCTTCGCCAGGGTCTCATCGGACCAGGCAAGCTTGCCGCCCTTCGGTTCGCGCTTGAGGGTTTCGGTATTCCTGCCGGTCGGTCCCGCGGTCGTCCTGACCTCGACCGGCGCATTGGAAACCACCGGCTTCGCGACCGCGACCGGGGCACCATTGTCGGGCGGTGTTACGCGCAATTGCTGCCCGGTCCTGATCAAATTGGGGTTGTCGAGATTGTTCCAGGCGGCCACGTCCTTGTAGTCCTGGCCGTTGTCGAGCGCAATGCTGTAGAGCGTATCGCCCTTCTTTACGGTGTAATAGCCGGCGCCGGAATCCGGTACCGCCGAAACCGCCGGCGCCACCTGTAGCGCCGGTTCCGCAAGCTTGGCCGCGCCCGATGCGCCACCGCGATCCTCCACCGGCGCGGGCGCATGGCTGGCGCAGCCACCAATGACCGGCAGCAGCAACGCGAGAATCAGATGTGCAGCGTTCATTCCACTCCCGGCAAAAGCGGCACGAAGCGCACCGCATCGAATCGAGTTTCAACAAAACCGCCTTCGCTGCGCTCGAACAAGCTGATCACCTGTTCCGCACCGCCCAGCGGCAACACCAGCCGTCCGCCGGGTGCCAATTGTGCCAACAGGGCAGGCGGTACAGCGGCCGCAGCAGCAGCCAATATGATGGTATCAAATGGCGCGGCTTCCGGCAGCCCAAGATTGCCGTCCGCATGCTTGAGGCGAATATGCGAAAGCTTGAGCTGTTTCAGATTGTGCCGCGCCCGTGCCAGCAAAGGCGCAATGCGCTCGACGGCGAATACCTGCTTCGACAGCACGCCTAGAATCGCCGCCTGGTAACCACAACCGGCGCCGATCTCCAGCGTCTTGCCAAGTTCGCGACCGGCAATCAGGATCTCGATCATGCGCGCCACGACATAAGGCTGCGATATGGTCTGGCCGAATCCCAGCGGCAGGGCGGTGTCGTCGTAGGCGCGATTTGCCAGTGGCTGCTCAAGAAAGATATGACGCGGCACCAGTCCCATGGCGTGCAGTACGCGGCCATCCTTGACGCCCCGTGTGCGCAAGCGCTCGACCATGCGCGTACGCGTGCGCTGCGAGGTCATGCCAATACCGATCGTGGCAGTATTCATTTATCCAGCTTGAGCCAACTGCGCACGCCGGCAAGCTGTGCCGCATGGGTAAGGTCGATTTGCAGTGGTGTAACCGATACCCAGCCGTGCTCCACTGCATGGAAATCGGTGCCTTCGCCGGCATCGGCGGCCGGACCGGCGGCGCCGATCCAGTACAGCGTCTCGCCGCGCGGACTGACCGACTTCACTGCGGGCTCTGCCTTGTGGCGGCGGCCCAAACGCGTGACCTGGATGCCGCGCAACTCCTCATACGGAACATCCGGCACGTTGACGTTCAACAGGATCGGCTCGGCAAACGGCGTGTTGCTGAAACGTTGCACCAGTTCGCGCGCCACGCGTCCGGCGGTGGCGAAATGTCGCCCCTCGAAGCTGCCCAGCGAAATCGATATGGACGGCACGCCCAGCAGATAGCCTTCCGTGGCCGCCGCCACGGTGCCGGAGTAGATCGTGTCGTCGCCCATGTTGGCGCCGAGATTGATGCCCGACACGACCATGTCGGGCTGGTGATCGAGTAAGCCGGTTACTGCCAGGTGCACGCAGTCCGACGGCGTACCGCTGACGTACATGTAACCATTGGACGCCCGCCGCAAGTGCATCGGGCGATCCAGTGTCAACGAGTTGCTGGCGCCGCTGCGGTTGAGTTCCGGCGCCACCACCATGATCTCGCCAAGATCGGCGAGGCTGGTGGCAAGCTGAGCAAGCCCCGGTGCGAAATAACCGTCGTCGTTGCTAAGCAGAATACGCATGGGGGTCAGGGCCGGGAAGATCTGGAATCCGATGCTCATTTTAGCCCATGGCGACCCGCTATCGACGGCAGGAACAGACATGGACAATGCATCCATCCCGCGACTCGCAGCAAGCCCGAGTTTGTCGCCGGGCGCGGAGTAGGATTGCGAACAATGGAAATTGTTCTGCACACCGCCGCCACCGATATTCCAGAAGCCGACTGGGCCCAGTTTGACCACGACGACGACCCCTTCGTCAGCCGCGCCTTCCTCGGCACCGCCGAGAAAGTCGGCGCTGGCGGCACGGCGATGGGTTGGCAGGCGCAACATCTGGCGCTGTATGATGACAATGTTCTGATCGGACTTCTGCCGCTCTACCTGCGCACCCATTCCTTCGGCGACTTCTCGCGCGACTGGAACTGGGCATCGGCTTGGCAACGCGCCGGGCTCGACTACTACCCCAAACTGGTCAGCGGCATGCCTTACACGCCCTCACCGGGGCCGCGCCTGTTGGTGCGCCAGGGCATTGACCGGGAGCCCGTGGCGACGGCGCTTATCGAGGCTGCGCTGGAAGCCACCCGCCGACTCAATGCGTCGTCCTGGCAATGCCTGTTTGTCGAAGAAGACGATCGCGCCCGGCTGGCTGCGGCCGGCCTGCTTTTGAGGCGCGGCGTGCAGTTTCACTGGTTCAACAGGGCTTACCGCGACTTCGACGATTTTCTCACCCGCTTCACCGCCGACAAACGCAAGAAACTCAAGCGCGAACGGCGCCTGGTGCGCGAATCCGGCCTGCGGCTGGTAGCGCGGCATGGCGACGAAATCGACGTACCGCTCTGGCACATCATCCACCGCCAGTATCGCGATACCTTTGCCCGCTACGGCAATCACCCGGCCTTTCCCGTCGAATTCTTCATCGAAGCGGGCGCCCTGCTCGCCCGGCGCATGGTTGTCTTCATCGCCTTCCGGGATGAGACGCCGGTCGCCTCGGCCATCTGCTACCGTGACGCCAACACGCTGTATGGTCGCCACTGGGGCACCGCGATCGATATGCCGGGGCTGCACTTCGAACTTTGCTACTACCAGGGGATCGAGTACTGCATCCGCCACGGCCTGCAAGGCTTCGAGCCCGGCGCGCAGGGTGAACACAAACTCGCCCGCGGCTTCGAGCCGGTCGCCACCTGGTCAGCGTTCTGGATTGCCCATCCCGGCATGCGCCGCGCCGTCGCCGATTTCATCGTCCGCGAAGACTCCGCCATGCAGGATTACGAAGCGGAAACCGCGACCCACCTGCCGTTCAAATCACCCGCCTGATCGGGCCGGTGTCAGTGCTTTCCCGACGCAATGGCAAACATTCGGTCGTTACGCTTTTTGCGCGCCTCGTCGACGGTCAGGCCGACCAGGCTCTCCGGTGGCAAGGGCACGTCCCAGTGCTGCTGGAACAGATCCACGTCCTCCCCGCTATCGAGATGTACCCGGTAGACCTTCTCCTGCCAAGTCGGTGCGTTGGGTAGGGCAACCAGTTCGACGGATTCAATGCGCATGGGAAACGTCCTCTTGAGGCATGGGTTTCGCAGTATCCTGCGCCCGGGACAGATCCCCCGAAATCCGGAAATTGACAAGGAATGCCCTCTTGTTTCCGCTTCCCATATCGCTCGGAATGGGATTCAGGCGACGGCGCAATCCGCAATCGGTTGCGGTGGCCGTGCCCGTCACTTGTCCTGACGAAGTTCGTTCATCCGCCGGGCGTGGCTCCTGGCCTCGGCTGTATTCATTGCCGATACCTGGCGCCCGAAGGCATCGCGCGCCTCCGCGGTCTTTTGCGTGGCCTGAATACTGCGAACACATCGCCAACGCTTGCCGGCCTTGGTTTCAATCTGCCGCATTTCCTCGACCGGATGATGCGCGCCGCAGTGGTAGCAAAACTTGGTTTGGTTCGTCATGGGAGTCGTGATTGATCGTTAGCAAAAAGCGAGTTGCCAGGTGACTTTCGGAAGACTGCGCAAACAAGGAAAAAGGGCTTCCGGCTATTGGCCGGAAACCCTTGGTATTGCTGGTCGGGGCGACAAGATTCGAACTTGCGACCCCTTGCACCCCATGCAGCATTTCGTGCCATCCAGCCGCATCCAGACTGCAACCATGCGCCACCAGAAATCCAGGAATACACCTTCTAAATCCGTTACTTAACAGCTATAATGTATCTTTCCGCACCACCCTGATAACCATCCCTTACCGGAACAAACTGTTGGGCACATTGTTGGGCACATTTTTTGTGCCCCAGCCAACAGATAGATACAAGGGGTAGCAAATTGAAACAGAGCGGTATTCTAACCCAGAAGCAATTGGAGTCCCTCACAGAGGCCGACGAGGGGCGGCGATTGGCTGACAAGGACGGCCTCTACGGCATCGTTCGCATAGGCAAGAGCGGCGTCAGCGTCCTGTTCCGGTGGCGGTTCAGGCATGACGGAAAACTCCAAGATTTCAATTGCGGCACATGGCCCCGCATCAAGCTGAGTCAAGTCAGGAATTCACGGCGAGAAGCCGAGGCCGTCCTGAAGACGGGGGCCAACCCCAACAACCAGAAAAAGCTCTCAAAGCTCCAGACCATCCAAGCGGAAAAGGCCGAACTGACTCAACTGGCCGCCGACGCTGCCGCACTCCGAACCGTTGAATCCGCACTGACTGACTGGTTTGCCTCCAAGGAAATCACCGACAGGAAGGACAAAGGGAATTACCTAAAGCGAGCATTCAATAAAGACATCTTGCCCAAGCTTGGAGCAGTGGCGATACCCGATCTCACGAAGGGCATGATCATGGATATCTTGCTCGATGTGGCAAAACGGGCTCCGGCAATGGCAAACCGAATCCATGCAGGCCTGAGTCAATTTTTCGGCTACTGCATCAACCGTGAATGGGTTGCTGACAATCCACTGCGTGGCACCAAGCGAGAAAAAATCGGTGGCAAGGAACCACCTCGGGAAAGAATTCTTTGTGACCCTGAGAATCCGAAGAAGCATGAGTTGAAGGAACTTCAAGCCGCGTTACCCGCTGCCAAGTTACAAGACTCAACCATTGCTGTGATATGGATCATGCTTGGCACTGCCTGCCGGATCGGGGAACTCCTGCAAGCACGTTGGCAGAACATTGACCTCGACAAACGAGAATGGCTTATCCCCTCCGAAAACTCAAAGAACGGTCAGGCTCACGTGATTTACCTCTCTGACTTCGTGGTGAAGCACTTCAACACGCTTCAAGAAATTTCCGGCACCTCTGAGTGGTGTTTCCCAGCAGAGAAACTCAAGGAAGAAACGAAAAAAACGGAAGAGACGAAAGAGCCGGAAGAGACGACATCTCACGTCGACCTAAAAAGTGTTACGAAGCAAATACGGGATCGCCAGCGGGACGGAGAGCCAATGTCAGGCAGGAGCAAGAACACTACTGCGCTGCTTCTCTCTGGTGGCGAATGGACACCCCATGACTTGCGACGAACAGCCGCCACGCTCATGGGTCAATGCGGGGTGCTATCCGAGATCATCGAGCGATGCCTGAACCATACCGATGGCAGCAAGCTAAAAAAAATATATCAGCGAAACATTCCCAGACAACAGATGGCTGAGGCTTGGAAACTATTGGGTTCTCGGCTAGAACTTCTTCTGTCGGATGCAGAAAACGTGACCATCGTAACCTTCGGGAAGGCTACTGCTGCTTGACAAAAGGACGCGAATGGATGACAATGAAGTTATGTACTAGATAGTACAAATATACCCAAGTAGAGACGGGCAGAAGTTCGCTATAGCAAGTAGCGGAGAGCATCCTTAGAAGTTAAGGCCGCTCTTGGCAACTCTCAAAGAGATTCACGTTCGCCGTGCTGGCAACTTGACTTTGAGCGTTACCAAGAACGGCCTTTTCAATTGAATTCTAGGGACCACAGACATGCCAGTCACTATTATTAAGAGCGCAGACCATGCCAAATCCAAGGCGGCCAAGCGCACAGGCCACACCAAGGCCAAGCTCCCATTGATCCCGCTCGATATGCCCGGACGTTACTCCATGGGGAACGTCTTGGCTGTCAGCGGTTGGAGTCATTCAAAACTTTCCCAGCGTATTCGCGAAAAGAAGTTCCCCACCCCATTGAAGGACGGCCATATCAATTTCTGGCCAACCGATGTAGTCAAGACCGCTCTTGGTCTATAGGAGCGCGCCATGACTACCAAGAAACTACCTACTGACCTACCGGCCTTCGGCGGCCTGACTCTCAAGGATGTGGGCGAGGTTGCCAAGATGACCATGACGCGGGATGAAGCAGTCTCGCAGCGCGGCGTCAATGAAACCCGTCGCGGCTACAAGAACCTCAAGGGCATCCAGCAGGTGGATACCAACATGCAGTACTACGTGTGCCCGTCCTACCTCCAGGAATGGCTGGACACAAACAAGGGCTTCTTCCTCAAGCCCCTGCATCCCAGCCTTGTACCGCGTGGCATCCTGGGAGACGGCCCGCCCGGATGCTTGTCAGGAGACACCGTTCTGCACTACAGGCGTGGTAAGCGCAATAGCAGTCGTCCCATTACGTTGCAGTCTTTGTATCGCAAATTTAATGGCCTGCCGGACGAAAAAAATCCGCCGCGAATTGATGCGCCAACCTTTTTGCAATCCATGCAGGAAGACGGAAGCGTCAAGTACAACCGGATCATTTCGATCATTGAGTCTGGAGAGAAGGTGTGCATTCGAATCACGACATCATCTGGATCGGCTCTGTCTTTGACCAAGGACCACCCAGTTTGCCTGTCTGACGGCACCTTCATCCCGGCAGGAAATATTCAGAAAGGCACGGTGCTTCGCATGAAGGGGAGTGGCCTAGCGAGGGGTACTGGGGGCAGAAAGCCCAGGACTATTCACAGACGGGAAATTTGCGTTAAGCATCATCCATTCGGAAACTTTAAGGTTGTCGAAGGATGTACTTACAAGCGAATGCATTTTTCCCGGATTATGGTCGAGGCGCATATGAACAAGATGAACTTGGCTACGTACTTGAAGCGCCTGAAATTTGGGAACCTCGAAGGGTTGAAATTTCTGTCGCCGGATCATGAAGTGCATCATCGTGATGAAAATCAGCGGAATGATCGTCTGGATAACTTGGAGGTAATGACCAAGGTCGCCCACGCACAACACCATGGCAAAAGCGAAAATTTTAACGTCGAGTATGTGGTTAGTGAAGTCGTGATACTGGTGGAGGATGCTGGGATCAGAATGACCTATGACGTTCAGATGGATTCTCCTGCTCGCAATCTAGTGGCGGATAGTTTCATCGTCCTTGACGCGTGTAGCGGCCTTTGTTCTGACTAACAGTAACTCCCACATATCGTTGGTCAGGAACGTCTCTAGGCGGCACCTAACGCATCCGAAAATATCCGGGCGTAAGTGCAATTAACTGCATGTTTTCATTGACATTTTACCGTTTTATGGTATCATCTGTCATATGAAATCAAAAACGTCACCAAGCACGAAGCAGCTACCCATTTTTTCCGATCAATTGGGCGAAATGCGGCGGACTAGAACGTCACCTGCCGAGTACGAAGCTCTGTCACGGGTGAGGTTGTCGAAGAACTTCATATTGAGGCCGTTCTTGTTCAGCACGGAAGCCGCTGCTCTCGGCCTAAGCAACTATCCTGATCACCCCGATTTGGTCATAGCGGCAGGCCGTGCCCTGTGCAACAAAATTCTGGAACCCGTGCTGGAGCACTTTGGCAATTTCGCAATCACCTTCGGTCACCAGTGCCATCAAGCCATTGAAACCGGCAAGCTGAAATCTAGAAAATCAAATCCCCGTAGCAGTTCCCCTCATCAATGGGATAGGCAAACCTTCGGCGACGAGGTGTATGCCCGTGTCGATATTCTTCCTTTCTGCGTTGCGGATGGCGAAGTGTCGAAACATGACTTCGCGCACTGGCTCATGCACACCCTAGACGTGGATTTGTTGATGACCTGGACCCGGAGTAACGGCTTCTGCATCAGCATTAGCCCCAGGCCGCGCCGTGTATGGTTCCAATGGGGAAGCGCGCAGATGGGCGAACCCCGCCGAGAGGTATTCATGGGCGCCGACTACTGGCAGCGGATTTACCCGACATTGCCAGAGCATGAGCGTCCAAAGTTCGCCCCGTCACATACCGATGGGCGCATTACATGGACGGGCCGCTATTGATGAAGGTTCGAGCCGCGTTTCCGGCAGAGCAATCTTTCATCCCGAATCTAACTACCCTTTCGCTTGAAGTCAGTTCCTACCTTCGCGCTTCGCTGTCGGACAACTCCCGCAAAGCATACCGTTCCGATCTCGATCAATTTCTCGGCTGGGGCGGCACCGTTCCCGCCAGTCCTGAATTGATTGCAGCCTATCTTGCCGCTCACGCAGAACACCATGCCCCCGCCACCCTTGCGCGGCGACTGGTCAGCATTGGAAAAGCCCATACCGCCCGAGGACTGCAATCTCCTACAGGCTCTGCACTGGTGCGCGCAACCCTGCGGGGCATCCGGCATACCCACGGTTCAGCACAACGTCAGGTTGCACCAGCCATCAAAGAAGATGTGCTGGCGATGGTGGCCGGACTGGTTGGTGTCAAGGGCATTCGTGACAGGGCGATGCTGATGGTTGGCTTCGCGGGTGCCTTCCGGCGCAGCGAGTTGGTATCCCTGACCGTAGCCGACATCGAAATGGCAAAGCAAGGCATGGTCGTCCAGTTGCGTCGTAGCAAGACCGATCAAGAGGGACGTGGCCGGAAGGTGGCGATTCCGTTTGCCCGTGGTGCAGTATGTCCAGTCCAGGCGCTGCAACAATGGCTGGAGCTTGCCGGCATCACCGAGGGGCCACTCTTCCGCGCTGTGAATCGGCATGGTGTGATTTCCGATGCGGCCCTCACGCCCCAGACTGTCGCCTCGGTTGTGAAGGAACGGGCGCAGGCAGTCGGCCTTGATTCCACCAAGTATGCAGGGCATTCCCTGCGCTCGGGGCTGGTGACATCGGCGGCGCAGTTGGGCGTATCCAGTTGGAAAATCAGAGCGCAGACCGGCCATAAATCCGATGCGATGCTTGCCCGGTACATCCGAGATGCCAATATCTTCGTCGATAATGCTGCGGGGGCAGTACTTTGAACCCAGTGAATCTATCGGAGGCTGTGATGGAAATGCAACAAAGCGACCAAGCTGCGAACCACCGTCATATTCCTGATGCAGATATCCGTGATCATTTCCAAGGCTGTCTTCTCGGCGGTGCTGTCGGGGATGCTCTGGGTGCGCCAGTCGAGTTCATGTCCCGCGATAAGATCATTGCTCAGTTTGGTGATGGTGGCATTCGTGACATGGTTCCAGCCTATGGCCTTATCGGAGCCATCACCGACGATACGCAGATGGCACTATTCACGGCAGAGGGCTTGTTGAGAGCTTGGGTGCGCCAATCGTCGCGGGGCATTTGTCATCCACCAAGCGTGATCGCCAACGCCTATCTACGCTGGCTGCATACCCAAGGAATCGACCATCCCCTCCACCGCCACTGCCTGAATGGATGGCTGATCCAGCAAAAGGAACTGTTTGCCCAAAGAGCGCCGGGGAATACCTGCCTGTTGGCACTCCAGGAAATGCGATCCAGTTCAGATCGGGCCAAAAATCAAAGCAAGGGCTGCGGCGGAGTCATGCGAGTTGCTCCGGTAGGAATGATGATGGCCGGACAAACACTGAGCGACCCGACGAGGAAATCCTTCAGCCTCGCATGTGAAGTTGCGGCGATTACTCACGGGCACCCTACCGGCCAACTGGCAGCGGGTGCATTCGCGGCCATCATCCATCAACTTCTGACTGGCATCAGCCTCGTGGAGTCAATCGACAAGGCGCTTCATCTTCTGAATGGAAAGCCAGGTCACGCCGAAACGTCGGGCGCTATTCGACAGGCGATCAAGTTCGCTGCGGATAACCCGAACAGCACCGACGCATTGCAGACAATCGGAAAGGGATGGGTTGCGGAAGAAGCGCTGGCGATTGGGCTTTACTGTGCGTTGTGCGCCACGGATATTGAAGCCGGCGTCATCTTGGCGGTCAATCACGATGGCGATAGCGACTCGACGGGACTGATTGCGGGACATTTGCTTGGTGCCATTCATGGAGCATCTGGCATTCCTCAGCGATGGTTAGGGCCGCTGGAGCTTCGCACCGTGTTGGAGGATGTCGCTGATGACCTGGCGACGGTCAGCCGCTGGAAACTGGATGATGATGCTGGCGACGAAGGTGAGTATTACTTTGACCGCTACCCTGGCGGCTAGACATCGGCACAATGCCCAACTCAAAAAATATATCGACTTGCGACAGGAGATCGACACCTATGGTGACTACTGAATCCGCATGCGTTACGGAAATGACCGATGTTGATTTGCTTTCCAAACTGATCGGCGCGAATGAATCGCATCGTCTGTATCGAGGATCGCTACAACCGCTGTTCGCTTCGCCATCAATGGACCACGGCCAGAACGAAATCTGTGCGGCGGCGCGGGAACTGGTAACGCGGTGGCTGAATGAAGAGCTACGGCGGGAGTGCAGCCTGGCCGCACCGCAAAGTGTTCGGGATTACCTGCGTCTATTCTTCGCGGGGCAGGAGTACGAATCATTTGTCGTGCTGTTCCTCGACGCCCAGAACGAGCCTGTCAGAAATTTTGTGTGTGAGGCATAACATGTTGCAAAAGGAGCATGTATGCCAAGCAAGACGAGCAAGAAGAAACCGGCAGCGGCGCTGCCGACTATCCCGAAAGCAATCATTGACCAGTTTGTCAGCGGTCAGATGACGGCGGAAGCGGTCAATACGGCCTCGATGGCCTTCAAGAAGGCGCTCATCGAACGCGCCCTGGGCGCCGAACTCAGCCACCACCTAGGCTACTCGCCTGGTGCGGACAAGCCTGGAGACAGCGCCAATCACCGTAA
>JAUSCI010000059.1 GCA_030651305.1 Sulfuritalea sp.
GGACGACGATGCCACGACCGAGTTCATGCGCCGCTTCTTCACCAAACTCAAGGCTGGCACGCCGCAACCCGATGCCCTGCGCCAGACCAAGCAGGAATTCAGGCAACACCCAAGTTGGAGCGATCCGAAATACTGGGCGGCGTTCGTGCTGCACGGAGTGTGAAACCAGCGACGCACGAAGAGCACAGCGCGGGATCAGGAATCGAAGAATAGTGTAGTGCCTGCCCGTTCAGCTTCGCCTTTCAGCTTGCGGCCTTCTGCGTTTCGAAGAGCGTGACAATCGCCGCCGCCACCTGTTCCGAAGCGTCCGGATAGGCTCCTTCCTCGATCATGTGCAGGGCTCTTTCCTTCTCCCCCTGCTGAGCGATGGTCAGCACTTCTCCGGCGCACCGATGGAACTGGGCGTGGCGCGACCTGACCACCGAAAAAGCCGGTATCTGGCCGAAGCGTTCGCCGCCGATGCCGTTTATCCATTGGCCGAGGGTGCACTGATCGTCGCGGGACACGATGTCTGCCTTGAGATCCTCATTGCTCTCGCCCTTGATGTAGGCCTGAAGCCGCGCCTTCCACCGGATGTGGGAATCGATGGCCTCGGTGCCATCCTTGGCCATGACGAACATCCGCGCCAGGAGCATCTTGACCCGCTCCGATGCCTTTACGTAGTCGCCGCTGTGCAGCAGTTTCAGGGCGCTGGACTTGTCGCCCGACTGTGCCGCCGCCAGCACGTTTCCGGCCGAGCGATGGAACAGCGCATGATGTGCCTTCATGTCGAAAAAGGTCTCGGAAAAGCCGAACTTTTCGCCGCCCTTGTCGTAGATCCATTTGCCCAGGGGGCATTGATCGTCCCGGCAAACCACTTCAACTTTCAGTTGCTCGGTGCTGGTGCCGCCGATGTAGCTTTCGAGGCGGACTTTCCATTTCATGTGGGCGTCGACCGCGGTCTTGAAGTTCAAACCCGCCAGTTCCGCTCCCGCCTCGTCCGTCACTCCTGCCGCGGACGCTGCCTGCTTGTCGTCCCCGCGCATGATGCTCTTGAACCAGTCCAGCATTCCCATTGCGATTCCCCTCCATTGCGTAGTGGTTATTGGGCGCGTCGGCAAAGATCGAGCGTCGTGCCGCCGACGACAATCTCATTGTCCGGGGAAACCAACGCCCGGATATTTGATCAACGGATAATGGGAACAATACGGCTAATGACCGCGGCTAATGACCGTCGAGCCAGCGCAAGAAGGAGCGCCGGCATCGAATCACGCAATTGAACGCCGTCTCGCCAGCGCCGACTTTCGGACCACCTGCTTCCCCTGCGCTTGATCTTGCAAGCGCGACAAGGCTCTACTCGCGGCCGGACCGCTATAAGCCGGCGCACAACTCCTCGACCGACTGCACCTTGGCGAACAGCCCGTCGAGTGCTGCGAGAAAGGCCGCTTGCACGCTTTCGGCCGGAACCGAAACGCCACCAAACGAAAGCGCCCGCGTGGCGCAGGCGTCGTGTGCCAGAGAACATGCAAAACCGAGGTCGGCGGCGGCGCGCACGGTGGTGTCGACGCACATGTGGGTCATCATGCCGGCGATGATCAGGCGGGAGATCTTCATGTCGCGCAGATGCTCCAGCAGGGATGTATCGCGAAAGCTGTTAGGGAACTTCTTCTGAACGATGGTTTCGCCTGTCTGCGGCGACACCGAGGAATGGATTTCAACTCCCGTTGTTCCGGGCACGAAAAAGCTTGCGCCGGGACGCGTGGAAATGTGCTGGACATGAATCACCGGCATGCCCTTGCGGCGGAAAGCGTCGAGCATCTTCCCGGCCAGGGCGCCGGCTTCCACGCTGCCCGCCAGTGCCATGGCACCGCCGGGAAAGTAGTCGTTCTGGATATCGATGATCAACAGTGCGGTATTCATTGAAAACCTCCGATCGATGTTTGATTGACCGCCAGCGCCGCGAGATACAGCACGGTGGACGCCGTGATGCCGCGCAAGGGAATACTGAACCAGTAGGCCCGGGCGAGGAGGACATAGCCGAGCAGCAGCGCCAGCCCCACCAGCAGCAGGAAGAACGAGCTGAAGAGCAGGACCGGTTGCGCCAGCGCGAGGTAGCCGTAGACCAGGCCGAAGAAGATGGCGCCGTTGCTGTGGCTGGCATTGAAGCCGACCCAGGCTTTCCACATCGTCGTCTGGCGCGTGAGGACGGGCGAGACTTGCTTCATGCTGGCGGCCAGCGCTGCATCCCGCGGATGCAGCTTCGATCCGCGAAAGGTGAACAGCAAATGGGCCAGGCCCAGCAGCAGGATGACGGCCGCGCTGGCAGCCATCAGCAGGGATGAAAGTGAGATCATCTGCGCCTTTCGCGTTGAATTGGCGGCTACCCGCGCATCCCCAGCGAAGTCTCCAGCTGCCTCACCAACGCGATCAGGCGCGGTCGCACCTCGCTCAGCAGAAATTCCTTCGACAGATTGAATGCCGGACCGCCGCAGTTGATCGCCATCGGCGGCAAGCCGCCGCCGGGCCGCAGCGGAACGGCGATGGCATTGACGTCGGATTGCCATTCGCCGAAGGAACTGACGCAGCCGGTCTCGCGGTATTCCTTGAGGGCCCGGTCGATGCCCTTGCGGGTCGCCGGCCAGGCCACTTCGTCAAGCTCCTTGACGCGCTCCATGATGTCCTCGCGTTCGCGCTCGGGAATCAACGCCAGATAGGCGCGGCCCATCGCGGTAGTGGCGATCGGAATCCGCGAACCAACATCCAGCGACAAGGTCAGCGCCGACGAACTGCGTGAATTTCCGACATAGATCATCGACAGGCGATCGCGGCTGCCAAGCGAAACCATGCCTTTGGAAAAGTCGGCGAGTTCCTGCATCAGCGGCCGCGACAGATCGCGCACGTCGAGTCGCGCCAGCATCGCACTGCCCAGCGCCAGCGTCGACGTTCCCAGACGGTATTTGCCGTTCTCCTCGACGAAGACCAGGTAGCCGAGCTTGGTCAGCGTGTAGGTCAGACGCGAGACGGTGGATTTCGGCAGCTTGCAGCGCTTGGCGATGTCAAGGTTGCCGAGCAGTTTCTCGCCTGAACTGAAGCAGGAAAGCACCGACAGTCCGCGCGCCAGGGCGGTGACGAAATGGCGGTCCTCCTTGCCGGCGGGCTTGGCGGCAACTTTGGTGTCAACCCCGGCGGCAACCGCCGCAACCTTGTTCTTTTTGTTCATGTCAGTCCTTCATAGCGCATAGCGCTTGACGGGCGGCCCGGTACTCGCGTCCGAGTTGCGCCACCACTTCACTTACGGGAAAAATCTTGTCTATCGAACCGACGCCCTGGCCGACGCCCCAGATGTCACGCCAGGCCTTGGTCCGGTCGGAACCGAAGCTCATGCTGCTCTTGTCGCGCAATGGCAGGTTGTCAGGGTCCAATCCCTGAGCGGTGATGCTGGTCCGCAGGTAATTGCCATGCACGCCGGTGAAATAGGGGGTGTAGACGACGTCCGCCGCGGTACTGTCGAGGATCATCTGCTTGTAGCCATCCACCGCGTTGGCTTCCGGCGTCGGGATGAAGCGCGTGCCCATGTAGGCCAGATCGGCGCCCATGGCCTGCGCCGCGAGGATCTGCTCGCCGCGCGTGATCGCACCGGACAGAGCAATCGGGCCGTCCCAGAAGCGCCGCACCTCGGACACCAGCGCGAAGGGACTCAGCATGCCGGCGTGCCCCCCGGCACCGGCGGCGACCAGGATCAGGCCATCGACGCCGGCCTCCAGCGCCTTTTGCGCATGGCGCACATTGATCACGTCATGGAACACGATGCCGCCATAGGCGTGCACTTCCTTGACCACATCGCCCGGTGCACGCAGGCTGGTGATGATCATCGGCACCTGATGCTTGACGCACAGCGCGACGTCGTGATCGAGCCGGTCATTGGAGTGATGCACGATCTGGTTCACCGCGTAGGGTCCGATCTTGCGGCCCGGCTCGGCGCGGCGCGCCGCGTCGATCACAGCCGTCATCGTGGCCAGCCATTCGTCAAGCAGTTCCTTCGGTCGCGCATTGAGCGCCGGGAAGGAGCCGACGATGCCAGCCATGCATTGCGCCAGCACCAGTTGCGGCTGGGAGACGATGAACATCGGCGCGCCGATTACCGGCAGCGCGAGATTGTCTTGCAGGACTTTGGGCAGGGACATTGATTCTCCTAGGCGGATCGGACAGGCTGCGTTCGGCTGGTCATCAGCCAGGCCGGGATCATGGCCAGGCAATAGACGAAGGCGATCAGGAAGAAGCCTTCCTGCATGGGTTGCAGGCCATGCACGGCGTTTAACTGGCGCTCGCGCCCTTCGAGGAACAATGCCAGCAGGGTAACGCCGAGGGCGCCACCGAGTTGGCGAAAGAAATTGATCGAGGCGGAGCCGGCCGCCTCGGTGCCGTAAGGCAGCAGCCGCAAGGCGCCGGCATTTAGCCCCGGAATGATCAGTCCAAGCCCAACGCGGCCGATCGAAACCCATAGCGCGAGCAGCCAGAAGCCGGTGGCGCGCGAAGAAAATCCCATGAGGATGGCCGATACCGAGAAGAAAGCCAGCCCTGCCATCGCCACCCGGTTGGGCGGAAAGCGATCCGCCAGGCGCCCGGCCTGCAGCAGCACGATGGCCAGCACGATGCCGCCCGGCACCAGCATCACGCCGGCCTCGTAGGCCGAGAAACCGGCGCCGATCTGGGCGAAGATCGGCGCCAGGTAGGTTGAACCATAAATGCCGACGCCATAGGCTGCCGCCACCAGCACCGCCGCGCCGAAACCCGCTTCGCGGAAAATGCCTAGATCCAGCAGCGGATGCAGCGTGCTGCGCTCCCACACCACGAAAGCCACGGCCAGTGCAACGCCGATCATGACGAAAGCGGCGCCCGGCACCGGCTCGCGGATCAGCGCGGACAGGCCTCCCAGCAGCGCGCAAAGTGCGGCCACGACCAGCAGCATGCCGATCGCGTCGAAGGGACGCTTGTGCGCTCCGGCCAAGGGCCGACCGGCAATGACGAAGCGCGGCGCCATGGCAATGGCTGCCAGGCACAGAGGCACGGTGACCAGAAACACCGCTCGCCAGCCGAAGTGATCGACCAGCAGGCCGCCCGCCGCCGGTCCGATGGCAGGCGACAGCACTATCCCCAGGCCATAGGCGCCCATTGCCCGGCCGCGCTCGTGCGGCGGAAAAACGTCGATGATGACCAGCATCGCCAGCGGCTGGATCAGGCCGGCGATGCTGCCCTGGCCGATGCGACACAGCGCCAGCAGTTCGAAGCGATCGGCGAGCGCGGCGAGAACCGAAAACATCACCAGCAGGAGCAGCGCGCCGACATAGGTGCGACGAATGCCGAAACGCTGCATGGCCCAGGTCGCCAGCAGCATCGAGGCCGTGGTGGCGGCGAGAAAGCCGGTGGACAGAAGCTGCACCTGATCGTGGCCGACATGAAAAACGCGAATGATTTCCGGCAGCGCGACGTTGACCACCGTGGCCTCCATGATCGCCGAGACCGTGCCAAGCATCACGGTGACCACCGCCCACCAGCGATAGCCGGGGCCGTGGCGCGCAAACATCGCCGCCACCTCCTGCTGCCGGGCTTTGGTTTCGACGCTCATAACGGAAAAACGGGTCCAATAATCAGTATTGTGTTCCGGATAGTGGCACAGCATCGAAAGCAGCGTCAAGCCATGCCGGACCCCGCGCGTGGTGCCGAATAGTCATCGAGAAACCCGATGGGCGGTGATCATTGACTTTTGGGGCAGGCGCGGGAAGAATCCACCTCTCGCCACATTTAACAGAATCATGTTCTGCTATGCAGACTCTTAAACAGCTGTCCTCATGAACGCACGCCAGGATCTTCTGCAACTTGCCGCTGCATCCGCGTCGACCTAAGCGGGAACTGAACTCATGGACCTTAACTTCAGCCCCGAAGAAAGCGCCTTCCGCGAAGAGGTGCGCCGCTTCGTCAATCAGCAACTGCCGGCCCCAATCCGCCACAAGGTGATGAACGGCGTGCATCTGAATCGAGACGAGCACGTGCAATGGCAGCGCATACTGCATAAGCGTGGCTGGGGAGGCCCCGGCTGGCCGAAGGAATTTGGCGGCCCCGGCTGGACCCCGACCGAGCAAGACATCTTCGAGGAAGAGTGCGCGGCAGGCGGCGCGCCGCGGCTGATTTCCTTCGGCCTCAAGATGATGGCGCCGGTGCTGATGGCCTTTGGCAATCCGGCGCAGCAGCAGCGCTACCTGCCGAAGATCCTGTCGGCAGAGGAGTGGTGGTGCCAGGGCTATTCGGAACCCGGCGCCGGCTCCGACCTCGCCTCGGTAAAGACAAGGGCAGTGCGAATTAACTCAACTGAGGGCAATCACTACATCGTGAATGGCCAGAAGACCTGGACCACGCTCGGCCAGTATGCCGACTGGATCTTCTGCCTGGTCCGCACCGACCCCGAAGCGAAGAAGCAAAGCGGCATTTCCTTCCTGCTGATCGACATGAAGACGCCCGGCGTCGCGGTGCGCCCGATCATCACGCTGGACGGCGCCCACGAGGTCAACGAAGTCTGGCTGGAAGAGGTCAGGGTGCCGGTGGAAAACCTGATCGGCGAGGAGAACAAGGGCTGGACCTATGCCAAGTTCCTGCTCGGCCACGAACGCACCAACATCGCCGGCATCGGCATCGCCAAGCGCGAACTGGCGCGCCTGAAGCGCATCGCCGAGGCCGAGGGGCGGCTCGACGATGCGCTGTTCGCGGCGCGCGTGGCGCAGGTCGAAATCGACCTGATGGCGCTGGAAATCACCAACCTGCGCGTCGTGTCCGCAGAACGCGCGAGGAAGGCGCCGGGGCCGGAAGCCTCGATCCTCAAGATCAAGGGCACCGAAATCCAGCAGGCCATTTCCGAACTGATGATGCAGGCGGTCGGCCCCTATGCCCTGCCCTTCCAGCAGCAGGACGTCGGCCCCGACTACGCCGCCAACCTCGGCGCCGGCTACTGCAACCTGCGCAAGCTGTCGATCTTCGGCGGCTCCAACGAAATCCAGAAGAACATCATCTCGCAGATGATCATGGGCCTGTGACATGAACTTCGACTTCAACGAGGAACAAGTAGCGCTACAGGACACGGTTCGCCGTTTTGTCGCGAAAGACTACACGTTCGAGAAGCGCCGCGCCATCCTCGATTCGGATGCCGGCTGGAGCCGCGAGGTCTGGCAGGCGATGGCCGACCTTGGCGTGCTGGCGGTCAATATCGACGAGGAGCAGGGTGGCCTCGGCTACGGCGCGCTGGAAGCCGGGCTGGCGATGGGCGCTTTCGGTGCCGGCCTGCTGCTCGAACCTTACCTGGCCGCTGCCGTAATAGCGCCGGCGCTGATTCGCCGTACTGCCAGCGCCGACTTTCAAGAACAATGGCTACCGAATATCGCCACCGGCGAATCCATTGTCGTGCTCGCGCATGACGATGCGCGCAATGAGCCGGTAACGGAACTCGCCGGCAATCTCTCGGGCCGCAAGGCGGTGGTCGCTCACGGTGGCTGCGCCGACCTGCTGCTGGTCTCGGCGCGACTAGCCGACGGCGGCACGGGGCTCTTCGCCGTGACCCCAGGCGCGGAAGGCGCCGTTGTACGCGACTACCCGACCCTCGATGGCCAGCGTGCGGCGGACGTCAATCTGAACAATGCGCCGGCAGCGAGGATGGACGCCGGTGGCGCACTCGATGCCATCGAGGCGGCTCTCGACATTGGCCTCGCCGCGCTCTGCTTCGAGGCGGTCGGCATCATGGAAGCGACGGTCGCCGCCACCACCGAATACCTCAAGACGCGCCAGCAGTTCGGCCAGCCCATCGGCCGCTTCCAGGCGCTGCAACATCGCATGGCGGACATGCTGATGCATCTGGAACAGGCGCGCTCGATGAGCTATCTTGCCGCCATGCATTGCACCAACGAAGACAAGGCCGCACGCCAACGCACGCTCTCGGCGGCCAAGGTGACCACCGGCCAGGCCTGCCGCTTCATCGCCCAGAATGCGGTGCAACTGCACGGCGGCATGGGCATGACGGACGAGTTGATGCTCAGCCACTGGTTCAAGCGTCTGACCACCATCGAAATGAGCTTCGGCGACACCGACCTGCACTTGCAACGCTTTGCCCGGCTGTCGCGCGCAGCATGACGGCAAAGCTGGTCTTCGGCTCGCTGGAACGTTCCGGCGCCGAGATTGACAAACGCGCGGCGCGACTGGCCGGCGGCCTGGCCCGCCTCGGCGTCGATGACGGCGACGTGGTGGCGGTGATGCTGAGGAACGGCCCTGCCTACGTCGACATCATCCAAGGCTGCCGCATCGCCGGTGCGTACTACTGCCAGATCAACTGGCACTTCAAATCGGACGAGGCCGAATTCATCCTCGCCGACTGCGGCGCCAAACTACTGTTCATCCAGCCCGACCTGCTAGCGGCGATCGCCGGCGCGATTCCGCAACACGTTCACGTGATCGTCGTGGATCAAGCGCAAGCTGACCCTGCCGACTTCGAAACCTGGCTGGCGGCACAGACTGCGTATGCCGGGCCGCCGCGCACGCCGCGCGGCCACATGGCCTACACCTCCGGCACCACCGGCCGGCCCAAGGGCGTGCGCCGCCTGCCGCCGACGCCGCAGCAGCAAGTGCTGGCCGCCCAAGTGGCGAAGGATGCGCTGGGCATCTACCCGGGCGTCCGCAGCCTGCTTTCGGCACCGCTATATCACAGCGCCCCCAGTTCCTTTGCCCAGCAATCGCTGCTGCAGGGCGCGCTGTTCGTGCTGGAGGAGAAGTTCGACGCCGAAACCACGCTGGCCCTGATCGAACGCCACCGCATCGAGACCGCCTATCTGGTGCCGGTGATGTATGTGCGCCTGTTGCGGCTGCCGCCGGAGGTGCGCAGCCGTTACGATCTGTCCTCACTCAGCTTCGTCGCCTCGACCGGATCGCCCTGCGCACCTGAGGTGAAGAAGGCCATGATCGAGTGGCTCGGGCCGGTGATCTTCGAGGCCTATGCGTCGAGCGAAACCGGATATATCACCGTCATGCCGCCGCAAGACGCTGCGCGCAAGGCAGGCAGCGCCGGTCGCCCGGTCGGGACAGCGCGGATACGCATCCTCGACGATGCGGGACGCGCATTGCCCGCCGGCGAAATCGGCACCATCTACGCGCACCAGCCGGCCTATTCCGATTTCACCTATCGCAGCAACGACGCTGCCCGCCGCGCCGTCGAGCGCGACGGACTGGTCAGCGTCGGTGACATGGGCTACCTCGACGACGAGGGCTTTCTGTTCGTCTGCGACCGCGCCTCGGACATGGTGATCTCGGGCGGCGTGAACATCTATCCGGCGGAGATCGAGCACGTCCTGATCACCCTGCCCGGCATCATTGATTGCGCGGTGGTCGGCATCCCCGACGACGAATACGGCGAGTCGCTGGCGGCGCAGGTGGTCGCCGAAACCGGCGCCACGCTCGACGCTGAAGCCATCCGCCTGGCCTTGAGCGAGCGCATCGCCAGCTACAAGGTACCGCGCCGTATCGACATCGTCGCGGCGCTACCGCGCGACGACAATGGCAAGGTCCAGAAGCGCAAGATTCGCGATGCCTACTGGAGCGGTCGTGAGCGGCGGATTTAACGTGAAACAACTGGTTCGGAGCGACTGGTGATGATCGAGCGAAGCGAGCCGATCAGTAGTCCTCCGCGAGGGAAGGTCGCATGCGACGTTTGCGATTGGAGGATGGGGGGGCGGGCCTTCAATTCGCCTTTTGCGCGTTTCATCATCGGTGGGTGGCTCTCGCTGCCATGAGCATCAAAGCCATGGACCGGCATCCCTTCGACACCGCGATTGCGCTGACGGCCGAAACGCCCAACCGGCTGCATGGCCGCACCAGCGAGGACTACTGGAACATGGTCAGCCCCTATGGCGGCGTTACGGCGGGCGCCATGATGCAAGCCATGCTCGACCATCCCGAACGTCGCGGCACACCGCTGGCCTTCACGCTGAATTTTCTGGCGCCTATCGAAACCGGCGATTTCGTCATCGACACCGAACTGGTGCGCGCCAACCGCAGCAGCCAGCACTGGGCCATCCGCCTGTCGCAGGCGGACCGCGTGCTGGTTCAGGCGATTGCCATCTGCGCCTTGCGCCGCGAAACCTGGAGTCTGGTCGAGGCTACCGCCCCCGAGGTGCCGCCGGCCGCAGCGTGCCCGCCGGCGCCGCCGCGCAAAGCGACGGGCTTCCTCCAGCGCTATGAGTTTCGCATCGTACGCGGCACACCGTTCGCCGTAAACGAAGATAGTCTGAGCCAGGTCTGGGTCGCGGACAATCCACCGCGCCCGCTTGATTTTGCTTCGTTGACGGCACTGTGCGACAGCTTTCTGCCGCGCATCTTCCTGCGCCGGCCGGAATTCGTGCCGATCGGCACCGTCTCGATCAACATCTATTTCCATGCCGGCGAAGCGGCCCTGATCCGCCAGGGCGCCGCGCCCCTGCTGGCCGTAGCCCAGGCCCAGGCCTTCAGCGACGGCCATTTCGATCATCACGGCCACGTCTGGGCCACGGACGGCACGCTGCTGGCCACCACCCAGCAACTGGTCTGGTACAAGGAATGAAATCAAAGGCCAAGGCATTTGCCACAGAGGACACAGAGATCACAGAGAATAGCAAACCTCCAATGAACAGGACAAAATACTGCCTGCTTCTTTTCCTCTGTGATCTCTGTGCCCTCTGTGGCTAACAGGTTTTCGAACTATCGGCAATCCCATAGGAGCATCGCCATGACCCAGCAAGCCCGCGCCGTAATCTGCCGCGAAGTCGGCAAACCCGTCGTCGTCGAGACCGTCACGGTCGACCCGCCGCAACGCGGCGAAGTGATGATCAAGCTGGCTGCCTGCGGCGTCTGCCACAGCGACCTGTCCGTCACCACCGGCACGCTGCCCCTGCCGCCGCCGGTGGTGCTGGGCCATGAAGGCGCCGGCAGCATTGTGGCGCTGGGCGAAGGCGTCGGCAGCTTTGCGCTGGGCGACCATGTCGTCAGCTCCTTCGTCAGCATGTGCGGCAAGTGCCGCTACTGCCAGACCGGGCGCCCGCAGCTTTGCGACCAGGCGGCCAAGGCCGGCTATACGCTGCCCGACGGCACCACCCGCTTCAAGGATGCCGCCGGCAAGCCGCTCAACATCTTTTCCGGTTGCGGCGTGATGGCCGAATACGCCACGCTGCACGTCGACAACGTGATCAAGATCGACGCCACGGTGCCGCTCGACAAGGCGGCGCTGATCGGCTGCGGCGTGATGACCGGCGTCGGCGCCGCGGTCAACACGGCGAAGGTCGAGCCCGGCTCCGCTGCGGTGGTCTTCGGCTGCGGCGGGGTCGGCCTCAACGCCATCCAGGGCTGCGCGATCGCCGGCGCCCGCATCATCGTCGCCGTCGACACGTCCGATGCCAAGCTCGAAATGTCCAAGCAGTTCGGCGCCACGCACACCGTGAACCCGAAGAGCGTGGAGAACATCGTCAAGGCCCTGAAGAAGCTGACCGAGGGCGGCGCCGATTACGCTTTCGAATGCGTCGGCTTCGGCGAGATCGTGGCGCAGGCCTACGGCTGCCTGCGCAAGGGCGGCACGGCGGTGGTGGTGGGCGTCGCCGGACCGAAGGACACGACGACGATCCGCACCGCGACGCTGACCTTCGAGGAGAAGACGCTGAAGGGCAGCTACTTCGGCTCAGCCCGTCCGCAGCAGGACTTTCCGCGCCTGATCGGCCTCTATCGCAGCGGTCGGCTCAAGCTCGACGAGCTGATCACGCGCACCTACACCATCGATGAATCCCCGCAGGCCTTCGCCGATCTCGCCGAAGGGCGAAATGCGCGTGGCGTGATACTGTTCTGACCATCGCATTTTCCCTATCAGAAAGCCACCTTTGAAGCAACGCAAACTGCATACCCTGCATCGCCCGGCAAAAAAACAGAATGGGCACCCGCCACTGGTATTCGTCCATGGCGGCTATATCCACGGCGGCTGCTGGGACGTGAACTTCCTGCCTCACTTCAGCAAGCTGGGCTACAACTGCCACGCCATCGACCTTTCCGGACACGGCCAGAGCGAGGGTCGCGAAGACCTCGACAGCTACGACCTCGACCAGTACGCCGCCGATGTTGGCCAACTGGTCGCGGAAATGCCAACCCCGCCGGTGCTGATCGGGCATTCGATGGGCGCTTCGGTGGTACAGCGCTACCTTGAAAAAGGACAGGCTGCCGCCGTGATCATGATGGCGCCGGTGCCGACTACCGGACTCTCGGCCTGCACCCTCCAGCTAACCCAGAAGCATCCCGACTACCTGCGCGAAGCGGCCTACGCCGTGCGCGGCAAATACACCGCGAACACCATCCGGGTCATGCGCGAAGTGTATTTTTCGCCCGACGTGACGGCGGAACAATTCACTGCCTTCAAGCCGCTGGTGCAGGACGAATCGAATACGGTGATTGCCGAAATGATGGCGCTTGCCTGGCGCCTGCCGAAACGGCGGCCGAAGATCCCGGCGCTGGTCATGGGCGGCGAGCTCGATGCCGTGTTTCCGGCCAACCTGCTGCACTTCACGGCCACCGGCTGGAACGCCGAGACCTGCGTCATACCTCGCGCCGGGCACATGATCATGATGGAGCCGCAATGGACCGATGCGGCCGCTAAAATAGACAACTGGATCGAACGCCGCCTCGCGCCGAAAGTATCGGCAACGGCCTGAACCCATAGCCATGCAAGGCAGGACAGCCATGTTCAGCAAAGCCACTTTCAGCTTTCTCGACGAACTCGCCGCGAACAACGACCGCGCATGGTTCGAGGCCAACAAGCCGCGCTACGAGGCGCTGGTGCGCGAGCCGGCGCTGGAATTCATCGCGGCGATGGCGGCCCCGCTGGCGAAGTTCGCCCCGCACTTTCGCGCCGAGCCGCGCAAGATGGGCGGTTCGTTGATGCGTGTGTTTCGCGACACGCGCTTCGCCCGCGACAAGAGCCCCTACAAGACCAATATCGGCATCCAGTTCCGCCACGAACTGGGAAAGGACGTCCATGCGCCTGGCTTCTACATGCACATCGCGACCGACGAATGCTTCTTTGGCGCCGGCTGCTGGCATCCCGAGAGCGACGCGCTGGGCCGCATGCGCGACCTGGTCGCGGCCAATCCGAAGCGCTGGTTCGCCGTGCGCGACGACAGGAAGTTTGCCGCGCACTGGGCGCTGGCCGGCGACAGCCTGACGCGACCGCCGCGCGGCTATGCGGCTGATCATCCGGCCATCGAAGACCTCAAGCGCAAGGACTTCATCGGCCTGGCGTCGCTGTCCTTCGCCGAGGCCACGGCGCCAGGGCTGGTCAAGCTTGCGGCGCAACGCTTCGCTACGGCGGCGCCCCTGATGAAGTTCCTCTGCGAAGCGCAGGGCGTGCAGTACTGACGAAGGCGGCGCGGCCGCCATGCTCGACATCCTCTACCGCGACGACCGCATCGTCGCCATCAACAAGCCCGCCGGCCTGCTGGTCCATCGCAGCAACATCGACCGCCACGAAACGCGCTTCGCCGTGCAATTGCTGCGCGACCAGATCGGACAACGGGTGCATCCGCTGCACCGGCTCGACAAGGGCACCTCGGGCGTCCTGCTGTTTGCCTTCGATGCCGACAGCGCGCGCGAAGTCGGCGGTCAGTTCGAGCGCAACGAAGTGCGCAAGCAGTATCTCGCGGTGGTACGCGGCTGGCCGCCCGAAGCCGGCATCATCGACCATCCGTTGTCGCGCCAGTTCGACGACTACGGCCGCAAGCTCGGCGCCGCCAGCCCCACCGAGGCACTGCCGGCCATCACCGAATTCCGCCGCTTGGGCACAGTCGAGCTGCCCGAAGCAGTCGATCGCTACCCCACGTCGCGCTATGCGCTAATCATGCTGACGCCGCAGTCCGGTCGCCAGCACCAGTTGCGCCGCCACATGAAGCACATCACCCATCCCATCATCGGCGATGCCACCTGGGGCAAGGGAATCCACAATCGCTTCTTCCAGCAGCGCTTCGGCTGCGGGCGGTTGTTGCTGGCCTGTACCGGAATGAAGCTGAGACATCCGCAGGACGGGCGGGTGCTGTCGATTGCCGCGCCGCTTGAAAAGAGCTTTGCGGATGCGGTCCGGGCGCTGGGTTGGGACGGAATCGGCGCATAGGCAATAGTCGGCTCTGGCGACACGGCGACGCTCGGGAAGCCAAGCCATAGTTCCGTGCAAGTTGGCGCCAAAATGGCGCCAGCGATACACTAAGCGCTCCAGCAATTGTTGGAGGTGAAAAATGGCAACCGCCATTGCCAAACAAGATCGCATCGGTGCTCGCGTGCCCCGTGTGGTGTATGAAACCTTGTGCCGTGCCGCCGAACTGACGGGTGCCACGGTCAATCAGTTTCTGGTGCAAGCGGCGCTGAAAGAGGCACACGAAGTCATCGAGCGGCAAGAAGTCATCCGCCTCTCGCCGCGCGACTGGAACTGGCTGCTCGACCTGATGGAAAACCCGCCCAAGCCGAATGCCAAGCTGAAGGCCGCCCTGAAGCG
>JAUSCI010000065.1 GCA_030651305.1 Sulfuritalea sp.
CCAGATCAAATCATCGACTGGATACACTTCTGAATAACCCGGCACCAAAATCCGGCAGGCCGTGGCGCCTAATTGGTCAACCACCGCCATGTAGACCTCGTTGCCCATCTCTTTGAGTATGCCGAACAAGGTCGCGGCTTCATCAAAATTGGAGTTTTCACCGTGACCAGAGAAATCCCATTCGGCAAATTCGAAATCCGCCTTGGCACTAAAAAAGCGCCACGACACCACACCGCTGGAATCAATAAAATGTTCCACAAAGTTATTCGGCTCGGTCACGGCGTTACTGACAAAGGTGGGCGCAGGTAAATCGTTCAGGCCTTCAAAACTGCGCCCCTGCAGCAATTCCGTCAGGCTACGTTCCAGCGCCACCTCCAGGCTTGGGTGCGCGCCAAACGAGGCAAACACGCCGCCTGTGCGTGGGTTCATCAAGGTGACGCACATCACCGGGTACTGCCCACCGAGCGACGCATCTTTGACTAGCACCGGAAAGCCCTGCTCTTCCAAGCCCTGTATGCCGGCCAGAATGCCGGGGTATTTCGCCAGCACTTCTTGCGGCACATCCGGCAAGGCGATTTCGCCTTCAATAATTTCGCGCTTGACGGCGCGTTCAAAAATTTCGGACAGACATTGCACCTGCGCCTCGACCAGCGTATTGCCGGCGCTCATGCCATTGCTGGCGTACAGGTTTTCGATCAGGTTGGAGGGGAAATACACCAGCTCACCATCGGACTGCCGCACATACGGCAGCGCGCAGATACCGCGCTCCGCATTACCAGAGTTGGTGTCGATCAGATGCGAGCCACGTAGTTCGCCATCGGGGTTGTAAATTTCCAGGCAGTACTCATCCAAAATCTCTTTAGGCAGCGCATCCTTTTTGCCCGGCTTAAACCAGCGCTCATTCGGGTAATGCACGAACTCGGCATTGGCAAAGTCTTCGCCCCAGAACGAACCTGCATAGAAATGATTGTTACTCAGCCGCTCGATATACTCGCCCAAGGCCGACGCCAAAGCGCTTTCCTTGGTCGCGCCCTTGCCATTGGTAAAACACATCGGCGAGTGCGCATCGCGGATATGCAGCGACCACACATTGGGAACCAGATTGCGCCACGAAGCGATTTCGATCTTCATGCCCAGGCCCGCCAAAATTCCGGACATATTGGCGATGGTTTGCTCCAGCGGCAGATCCTTGCCGGCAATATAGGTGCTCGCCTCCGAATCTGGATTCAGCATCAGCAAGGCCTGAGCATCGGCATCCAAATTCTCCACTTCCTCGATCACAAACTCAGGCCCGGTTTGCACCACCTTCTTTACCGTACAACGGTCGATGGAACGCAAAATGCCCTGGCGGTCTTTGGCGGAAATATCCGCCGGCAGTTCGACCTGAATCTTGAAAATATGCTGGTAGCGATTTTCGGGATCGACAATGTTGTTCTGCGACAGGCGGATGTTATCGGTGGGGATGTTGCGAGTTTCGCAGTACAGCTTCACAAAGTAAGCCGCACACAAGGCCGATGAAGCCAGAAAATAATCGAACGGACCAGGCGCCGAGCCATCGCCCTTGTAGCGGATAGGCTGATCGGCCACCACCGTGAAGTCATCGAACCTGGCTTCAAGACGAAGCTTGTCGAGAAAGTTGACCTTAATTTCCATGAGGGAATCCCAGCGTTCAAAACGAGTTGGCCGCCATTATCGGATTTTCCCGGTGGAAAAACCGTGCTTCTCGGCTTTCGAGGATCCGGGGTGCTGGCGCCGACAACAGCATGCACACCCGCAACGAAGGTTTCAAAAATCAGGCACACCACAAAGCCAAGCCCGACCCACTCTACGACAAGGCGCATCCGAAGAAACCCGCCAAGTGCTACAGGCCCGCCGACTTCACTTATGACGCTGTCGCGGGAACCTTCATCTGTCCGGCCGGCAAGCTGTTTTGGAGCCAACTCACACAACTCGGCCTTTGCGGTCAGCGGCTGATGTTGGGTAAGCTACCGCTCAGTGCCCTCAGCGGGCGTTGTGGCAAGGGATCATCGGCCGACAGCTATGGGGTACTATGCTGCCGGTAACTTTATTATTGGAAATGCATACTGAAATGACTGTCATCGGGTATCTCGCATTTGCGTTGTTTTCCGTTGCAATTCTGCTTTTTGCGGCAGTGCCAGCGATCCCAAGTGTTTTAAATTGCGTTTGTTCCGCATTGATTGTGCGCAAAGTCAGTTCGCGGCTAATGGTGCGAGTACTGATGTTTATCGCAATTTCAGCCGTCATGTCGTGGAATTTGCGATTTCCTACATTGAAAGCAGATCACCTAGGGTCGCCCCCAGTCTCTGACGCTTCTGTGGCTCGCAAGGTTGTGTTGGGACCTTTCGAAAAAGTATCAGTAAAACTTGATTCGCCACAGGTTTTCTACCGTAGAAACACAGCTGTCCCAAGTTGGGGATTCAAGAACAACCAGTGGGAACTCGGAGTGACATCCGTACCAATGATTGTCGAAAGCCCTCTGAATATTATTAGAGAAATCGGCATCGCAGTTTCAAAGGAGGAAAACAGCAGAGTTTCAATCGGGCTGACATCTACGCTTGTAGACGGGATAACTCAAATCCGAATCACGGTCACTGATGAAAATGGAATAGCGGCAACATATCAGCAGGACGCACGGAGAAACTACACGTTAGAGCAACTCGACAGCCAAGGTAGTCCAGGCTCTGGATGGAAAGGGCACTTCGCATTTCTTACCCAGAAAACACCATGGAATCCTACTAAGGAACTATACCCACCACAGCATGCACCGATAAGAGACTTTTTCAGAAACGCCCTTTTGCAAAGCGGAGCAACAAGTACGGGGAAGTTTGTTCCACCCCAATTCGATTCGCTAGACAAGGCTGCCGTGTTTGTCGAGCAACTCTTGGTTCGTGAGGTTAAATCGTTATCTTTGGATAGAGTTCCTGCACCGTATCAGCGATGTGTGGGTACCGATTCCGAGAAGTCCTTCGACGCTTTCGCAAGCAACACACTCGAGGTGTCATGGGCCGATAAAGACATCCCCCCTATCCGACTGCCGATAGTTGCAATAGATGGCTACCATCCCTCACTGCACGCAGTTTCATGTTCAGGCAATTCGGTTTGGTTGGCATCGAGCCATTTGGGTGCCATCTACGCTTGGCGTTACGAAGTCAACTTCGCTATGCGATCATTGATTCTTAAGGAAAGGCTGAAGCTAGATATTCCGGACCAAGTTGCGGACAAGAAGGAAAGGCGCTTTTTTTGGCTAGCTTCAATCGAGCCATCTCGGCAAGGGTACAACCTCCTTCTTGCACGTCATGAACAGGACCCCCCGTCCTCCGGGCGATTTGTTCCGAGGGAGGGCTATCTTGTAGGTACTAGTCGAGTAGCCACAAAGTGAGGAGCAAGACGAGAACGCTACCGGCATCATTTACCAGTGAAGAATTTTGGATTGTTGGCAGCTTACGCGAGAGGAGCGGCCGTTACGCGGTGGTGCCTTTGTCGTGCGTGACGGTCTCCTGATGGCCGCACTGAGACATAGCTCAAGCGATCGTGAGTGACCGTTCAGGCCAAATACCAATCCTTGAACTCCCACGAATGCCATTCGGCGGCATTCGTCGCCGTGCCGCCAGCGCCGACTTTCCGGCGCCCTGCCCCGTCAGAGATTGTTCCGCACGTAATCCGCGAAGCGCCGGTCGCGCGCGTCGATGTGGTTGCCGATGAAAACCAGAACCTCTGCCGCCCTGCCGGCGACCAGTACGCTATTGCCGGCCGCATGGCCGACGGCAATCTCCCGCAGCACATCCAGCATGTGGATGTGATCGTCGACATGATCTTCGTAGTCGTCATAGCTCTTGAGCCGCATCAGCAATTCCTCGGACATGAAGTGCGCTTCGCTGTAGGCGATCAACTGGTCAAGGATTTCAGCGACCGAGGCCGCATCGCGGTTTTCCGCGGCAGCACCGCACAGGGCCAGCAGCAAGCTGATCTGAACCTCGTGCTCGCGATCAGTCTCGGCATTTGATGCGCTATTGAAGTCAGCGATAGTCGACATGTCCCCTCCTTGTTGCCTGCAAAAGCCCAGGCGAGCCCAAGCTTATCGCAAAGCAAGAAAGCGGCGGCGCGAAAGTGACGGGGCGTCCGCCGACTTCTCTGCCTTGGTTGTGTCGACCTGTGCTTGCGGGACCGTGAGCAAGGCAATCATCGAGGCGCGGGCAGTCATCGTCGCCTCCGATTGCGTTGAGAACTTGCCCATGGGCGAAAACAGGGGGCAGCTCTGGTACTCGCCGAGTTCCACTTCCTCGCTGCCCAGAAACGCGAAGTCGCCGGCGGGAAACCTGACGAAACGGCGCTTGTTTTCTCCGGTGGAAACCCAGTTGTCGCTGCTGCCGGGCACCAGCAACATGCTCATGCACCAGGGCGTGACCACGATACCGAGCCAATGTCCCTGCCAACGCTGAAAGTCGATGGCTTCCACGGACAAAGCGGGATTAAGAATAGGGACGTCCGCCATCTGGTCCTGCTGGATGCGGAAGAACGCCTCCTCGACGGCCTCCGCCGGACTGACGTCGTGGATGCGGAAGTTCATGCCGCCTCGGCGCTGTCACCCCAGCTACGGGCATCGTTCCCTTGCGCCATGAGTTCTTCCATCACCGCCAGCGCTTCTTCGGCACGCTCCGCCTCGATCAGTTCGAAAGCAAAGCCACCGGCCTGGATCAACAGGTAATCGCCCACCGCGACTTCTTCGGTCATCAGCAGCAGGCTGACCTCGCGCGTCTGGCCAAAACACTCGGTGACCGCTATGCCGTCATGCACTTCAACAACACGCGAGGGAGCAGCGAGGCACATGTCAGACGACTTGGGCAGTCAAAGGCTCAAGCATGTAGCCGCGCGCTGTCAGTTCGGCCGCTGCCATCGCAGCTAGAACCGGGACCTTCTCGGCCACCGTCGGCGTCATTTCCGTGCCCAGTTCGAGAGAAATCAGTTCGACGCCCAGCACGATTATTTCCTTGGGCAGACTGTCGAGCAGTTCCAGGCTGGCCAATACGTCCGGCAGCCCGATCTGATGCGGCGACAACTTCCTGCGAAAAAAAACCGGAATCTCGTCACCGGAAAATTTCACCACCGTGCCCGGCGCCGCGCCGGACTTGACGACATCAAGCACGATCAGGAAATCCAGATTGGAAAGATCCTCGATCATTTCCATGCCCGAAGTGCCGCCATCGATGGCCAGCACATTTTCCGGCAGCTTCCAGCCCCGTTCCAGCGCCTCAACCGCGCGCACACCGGCCGCTTCATCGGTGAGTATGGTGTTGCCAATGCCGAGTACGACCGCACGCATGAATGGGGACCCAAAAAATAAGCGAGGGCCGGCAACGGCCGGCCCTCACATGGTACGCGCTACTTAGACCGCCTTGACCGAAATCGCGTTGCCTTCCTTGTCCGTCAGGTGGATGGCGCAGGCGATGCACGGGTCGAAGGAGTGGATGGTGCGCAGCACTTCCAGCGGCTTCTCCGCATCGGCAATCGGCGTGTCGACCAGCGAAGCCTCGTAGGGTCCCGGCTCGTCCTTGTCGTTGCGCGGACAGGCATTCCAGGTCGAGGGCACCACACACTGGTAGTTCTTGATCTTGCCGTTGTCGATGACGACCCAGTGCGACAGCGCGCCGCGCGGGGCCTCATGGAAGCCGACGCCCATCACTTCACCCTTGGGGAACACCGGTTTGTTGAAGGTGGTCAGGTCGCCCTTGGCCATGTTGCCGATCAGCGAGGTCCATTGGCCTTCGAGCATATCCATATTGACGCAGCAGGCAATTGCTCTAGCGGCATGCCGACCGATGGTCGAATGCATCGCGTCCAGCCCGACCTTGGTCTTGGCCAGCGCCGAGACGGTATCGAGCGCCGCCGTGGCGTACTTCTTGGTGGGCTCGTGGCCGGCCGCGAGACCATTGATCACGCGGGCCAAGGGGCCGACCTGAGCCACCTTGCCGTAGAAGGTCGGCGACTTCAGCCATGAATACTTGGCGTCGTCCTTGAAGTCGGTGTAGTTCGGCTTCGTTTCGCCCTTGTAGGGATGCAGCGCGCCGGCCTTGGAATAGTCGTACCAAGAATGCTTGACCGCCTCTTCGACACCCTTGATCCAGTACTCGTCGTTGAAGCTCTTGATAGGCTTGTACGAGGCCAGATCGCCACCTTCGACGAAGCCGCCGGGGAAGCCGAACTGCGTGCCTTTGGTATCCAGCGGAATATCGGGTACCGAGAGGTAGTTCACGACGCCCTTGCCGACCTTGGTCCAGTCGGCATAGAAAGCGCCGACTGCGGCGACGTCGATCAGGTACACGTTCTTGACGAAGTCGTTCAGTTCGTCGATGAAACCCTTGATCGCCATCAGACGCTCGACGGTCAGTACGGCCTGCGAGTCGGTGGCCAGCGGATTGGCGACACCGCCGACGGCGACATTCTGGATGTGGGGCGTCTTGGCGCCGAGGATGGACACAATCTTGTTGGCCTTGCGCTGCACTTCCAGTGCCTGCAGGTAGTGCGCCACGGCGAGCAGGTTCACTTCGGGCGACAGCTTCATCGCCGGATGACCCCAGTAGCCGTTAGTGAAGATGCCGAGCTGGCCGCCATTGACGAAATGCTTCAGCCGATCATGCACACGTTTCATCTCGTGCTTGCTGTTGAGATGCCAGGATGACAGGCTCTCGCCCAGCGCCGCCGTCTTGTTCGGATCAGCCTTCAAGGCAGACGTCACGTCCACCCAGTCGAGCGCCGACAGGTGGTAGAAATGCACGATATGGTCATGCACCGAATGCGCCAGGATGATCAGGTTGCGGATGTACTGGGCATTGAGCGGGATTTCCATCTTCAGCGCGTTTTCCACGGCGCGCACCGAGGTAATGGCGTGCACCGTGGTGCACACACCGCAGATGCGCTGGGTGATCGCCCAGGCGTCGCGCGGATCGCGACCGAGCAGGATCAGTTCAACACCACGCCACATCTGGCCTGAGGACCAGGCCTTCTTGACGCGGCCGCCATCCACATCGACGTCGATACGCAGGTGGCCTTCGATACGGGTGATCGGATCAATTGTTATGCGCTTGGACATTTTCTGTCTCCATCCTTATCTTAGTGAGCGGCCTGCACATCTTCCCGGGGTAGCACCGGGAAGCGACGGGTGATGATGATGTAACCGAGAACCTCAATGGCGAACATGCCTGCCGTGACGAGAACTTCTGCCAGGGTCGGGAAGTAGGTGAAGCCGCCGGCGTCACCGACATTGGTTTCGTAGCCGATCAGGAAACCGTTCAGGCGCAACAGCGCCCCCCCCAGCATGAGCAGGATTCCGGCGAGAAACAGTTTCGCCGGATTGCGCCGGTTGGACTCGGCCCCGATCAGGATCAGCGGTGCAATGAAGCTGGCCATTTCCAGCCAGAACATCAGCGCCTCCACCGACGGTACAAACGCTTTTGGCAACGCGCCGCGTACCACGACATCACCGATCCGGACCACCAGATAGACCGCGAGGAAACCCAGCATCACCTTCGCCAGCGGCGTCAGCATGTGCGTTTCGAGCTTGCGCCGATAGGCCGACGAGGTCAGGCAGGACTCGAACAGCACCACCGCATAGCCCATGGCGATGGCCGTCAGCAGGTAGAGCAGCGGCTGTAACGGCGTCTGCCACAACGGGTGGATCTGCGCCCCCATCACCACCAGCATGGTGCCCAGCGAGGACTGGTGCATCATCGGCAATACCGTACCCAGCGCGATGATGAAGAACATCGCCTTGCCGACCTTCTTCTTGGCCTCCCGCTTGCCCAGTTGTTCGAAAACCACCGGCGAGAACTCGATCCACATGACAACAACGTAAAGCGAGATGCACACCGCAACTTCGAACATCACCGAATTGGGATTGATCGACGTCGGCCAGTACATGTTCCACACGTTCCACCAGCGACCGAGGTCGAATATCACCCCGGCGCCGGCCAGCGTATAGCCGAACAGACTGGCCAGCAGGGCCGGCCGCACCAGCGGATGGTACTCACCCTTGTTGAAGATGTAGACCAGCATCGCCACCGAGAAGCCGCCGCAGGCGAAGGCCGAACCGATGACGACATCGACCACGATCCAGATGCCCCACGGATAGCCATCGTTGAGCGCAGTGACGGCGCCGAGTCCGAACAGAAAGCGCACCGCAAGTATCGCCACCATCAGCGCGATGAGAACGCCGCAGGTGAGCGTCAGCGCGCTGACCAGGCTGCCGCCGACGGGCGCCGGCGCCGCATGTTGATTGTTGGCCATGATCAGATGTCCTCCTTGTCGGACGATTCCTCGTCAGGCTTGACGTTGCGTTTGGCCACATAGGTCATCACGCCCAGCACGGCGAACGGCATGATGAGATTGCCGTAGAGATTGTGCTGTATGGTTTCGGACAGGGCTGCAGCCGCATCCGGCGGCAGATCAGGCATGCCGACCTTGGCGAAGTTGACGCCGGACAACTTGAGCACTTGCGTACCGCCGTATTCCTTCTCGCCATAGACGTGCTGCAGGTACTTGCCGGCCGGCGTTTCGTAGCTCTGGTCGGGGCCGCCGAGCTTGCCGCGCGGGAATCGGGCGGGCTGTCCCGGCTTCAGCGCAATGCGGCGCTTGGCCTCGATCAGCAGATCGGAGGTCTTGCCGTACAGCGTGGCCCCCGTCGGACAAACTTCGGCGCAGGCCGAGTAGTGTCCGTCCTTGTACCTGTGGCGGCACAGTTCGCACTTGCCGATACGGCCGGTGGGCGAGTCGTACTGATACTTGGGAATGCCGAAGGGGCAGGCGACGACGCAGTAGCGACAGCCGATGCACTTGTCGGCGTTGTAGCCGACCACGCCGGTCACCGGATCCTTGGTCATTGCCGACACCGGGCAGGCCGACACGCAGGACGGATCGCCGCAATGCATGCAGGAGGTCTTCATGAACGCATAACCGTTCGTCTCCTGGTCCTTCACCTCCATGGTGCCGTTGCGGTACATCTTGATCAGGTTGAAGGTATGGCCGGAGGTATCCAGCGGCGTATCCCACAGATGATCCACCGTGGAAAACTCGGGCGGGTTGTCGTTGGCTGCCTTGCAGGCCGCTACGCAAGCCTTGCAACCTACGCACAGTGTGGCGTCATAAAGCAGGCCGAGTGCCTCGGGCGGCCGCGGTCTGGTTTCCCTTGCCAGCGCCGGTACAGCGGCGGCGCAAGCCGTAGCCGCCGCCCCGCTGGCGAGGACACCCTTGAGAAATTCTCGCCGGGTGCCCATGGTTACACCTGCGCCTTGTCTACGGCGGCGCGTTTGTCAGAATCGCCCGCACCGGTGTCCTTGGCGCGCTCGGCTTCCTCGGCCGCATGGGACAGACCGAGGTTGCGCGTCAGCATGATCGCCGCACCGGCTGCCGCGCCTGCTACCGCAGCGACGGCGGCCGCCGAAGCAAAGGAAGCGGCCTTGCCCTGCTCTTCGACAATCCGCGGATACTGCAGCGGTGGCGTGACATTGAGCATCTTGGCGACCTGGTGAATCGGCTTCTCGAAACCGACGCCTTTCTCGGTACAGCCGATGCAGGGATGACCGCAACCGACCGGCCAGTTGTTCTCGCCGGCATCGCCAAAACCCAGGGTCGAGCAATTGGCGTAGGTTTCCGGCCCTTTGCAGCCCAGCTTGTACAGGCAATAGCCCTGACGGTGGCCAACATCGCCGAATTCCATGGCAAAGCGACCGGCATCAAAGTGGGCGCGACGCTCGCAGTTCTCGTGGATCAGGCGTCCGTAGGCAAACTTGGGACGACCCAGTTTGTCCACTTCCGGCAATTTGCCGAAGGTCAGGAAATGCACCACGGTGGCGAGGAAGTTGTACGGGTTTGGCGGGCAACCCGGAATGGTCGGCACGACCTTCCCCAGAATTTCGGACACGCTGGACGCGCCGGTCGGGTTCGGCCCGGTGGAGGGCATGCCGCCCCAGGAGGCGCAGGAACCGATGGCAATCACCGCCGCCGCATCGGCCGCACATTCCTTCAGCAGATCGGTCGCCTTCTGGCCGCCGATCTTGCAGTAGATGCCATTGTCTTTGACCGGGATCGCGCCTTCGACCACCAGCACGTATTTGCCCTTGTTGGCCTTCATGGCGCTCTTGCGGGCGGCTTCGGCCTGATGCCCGGCGGCAGCCATGAGCGTCTCGTGGTAATCGAGCGAAATCACGTCGAGGATCAGCTTTTCCAGCGTCGGATGCTCGGCACGCAAGAGCGACTCCGAACAGCCCGTGCACTCCTGGAAGTGCAACCAGATCACCGAAGGCCGCTTGGCCGCTTCGATCGCCTTGGCCACTGCCGCCTCGGCTCCGGCAGGCAGACCCATGGTCGCCGCCAGAGTTGCGCAGAACTGCAGAAACTCGCGCCGCGGCATTTCGAGGCGCTGCTCGACGTCTTGCAGCGTCTTGCGGCTGGTATCAAAAAAGTCATTCATATTGCCCATGTCTGCTGTCCCCCTCCAAGAGCCAGGCCACGTCCGGACCTGATACTGAGGGGGTTAACGCAAGTCTCGCGCCAGCTGCTGGCGTTCTTCAACTGCCTCTACAATTCAGTGTCTTGTGAAGATTTGATTTCCATCTAAAGTAATTCGTTCGGTTAGCTGCTTTCCATATCGCTAACCACCCGTGGCACAAGCTGTCGCCGGAAGGCGCGCAGCAACAGGAACGCCAGCGTGGCCAGCGCCGAACCGAGCATGGTGGCTGTGCTCAGCAGGCCCACTTGCCAGGTCCAATAACCCAGAGCCAGCAGATAGGCCGGCAACAGCACCGCGACATAGCCGTCGACAAAAGCACGCAGACCGCGCCCGACCAGCAGTAGGCGAACCTCCTTCGTCGCGTCGGCCCTCATTGGCGCAACATGCACAGCCGGCCGGGCGGGATTGCGGGCGATCGTTTCAGTTCGCCAAACATGGTCCGTCTCAGAGAATCAACGAGTGAAGCAAACCGAGTACGGCACAGATGCCGATCACCCTCATGATGTCGACCTTGTATTTCCACAGTGCGACAAACGCAACGACGGCGACGACGACCGGGATCGCGTCGAACGGGCCGCCGAAGGGCGCGGCATCCGTCGCCTTGGGCCAGAAGGTGTGCCAGGCGAAGAAGGTGGCAAGGTTGAGAACGACGCCGACCACCGCGGCCGTGATTGCGGTCAGCGGCGCGGTGAATTTCAGCTCGCCACGGGTCGCCTCGATCAGTGGTCCGCCGGCGAGGACAAACAGGAAGGACGGCAGAAAGGTGAAGAAAGTAGCCACCGCCGCACCGGCAATGCCTGCCGCCACCGGATCAGCGGCCACCGCCTTGGATACTCCGCCGAGATAGCCGACCCAGGTAACGATCATGATCAGCGGCCCCGGCGTGGTTTCGCCCAGTGCCAGGCCATCCATCATCTGTGCGCCGGTGAGCCAGCCGAAGTGCTCGACGGCGCCCTGATAGACATAGGGCAGCACGGCATAGGCGCCGCCGATGGTGAGAAAAGCCGCCTTGGTGAAGAAATCGCCAATGTGATAGAGGTCCGTGTTGCCACTGATCGCCAGCATCGACGCCGCCCAGATCGCGACGAAAGCGACGGTCGTCAGGCCCAGCTTGCCCCAGGTGAATTTCGCATGTGCCGGGGGCGGCGTTTCGTCATCGATGATCGCCGGGCCGTAACTCTTGTTCGAGGCGCCATGACCGCCGCCGCTCTTGAACTTGGCCGGCAACAGCTTGCCGCCGATGGCGCCGAGAATGGCGGCAGCCAGCACGATCCACGGGAAATCGATGCGGAAGAAGAAGATGCCGACAAAGGCCAGCGCGGCGATACCCAGCAACACCTCGTTCTTGATCGCCCGCGAGCCGATGCGCCAGGCGGCGAACAACACGACGGCTACCACGGCCGGCTTGATGCCATAGAAGATGCCCTGCACCACGGGCACATCGCCAAAGGAAAGATAAATGCCGGCCAGCAGCGAAAGCAGCACGAAGGACGGCAGGAAGAACAGCACGCCCGCCATCACCCCGCCCCTGACACCGTGCAGCAGCCAACTGATGTAAATGGCGAGCTGGGTCGCCTCCGGCCCCGGCAGGAGCATGCAATAGTTGAGCGCGTGCAGGTAACGGTGTTCGGAGATCCAGCGCCGGCGCTCGACCAGTTCCTGATGCATCATCGCAATCTGTCCGGCCGGGCCGCCGAAGCTGATGAAGCCGAGCTTGAGCCAGTACTTGAAGGCTTCGCCGAGTGTCGGGACCGGCGGTGCGGTGGTGGGGACGGCGGCGTCATTCATGCGAGCTCTCCTGTTTATAGCTCTTGTAAAGGTTGTCGAGGACGCGACTCGCTTCGGTCAGCAATTTGTCGTCGTTGGGCGCGGCGGCGCGGGCGCCCGCAAGCACGGCCTCGATGCCCGGCGCTTCGGCCACCGGCACGCCACCGACGTCCAGGCAGTGCACGATGGCGGCGATGCGCGCCAGCGCCGGATCGCTGTCCAGACCGAAGCTTGCCGCCAGCACTTCGAAGGTGACGCGACCGCCGACGTGGGTGAAGGCCGCGCCATCGAAGTCGAAGCCGAGGGCCGACTTCGGGCATTTCTTCGGATTGTCGAGCCAGAGGAATTTGGCCTGTCTGTCGATGAAGCGGCGGATCAGCCATGCCGATGCCATGCGATCGACCCAGAGGTCCTTTCGCGTCGCCCAGGTCCGCCCGGAATAGTCGGCGCTGGCGAGACGGCGAACTTTTCCATCCGCCGCGCGCGGCTCGCCGCCGGCCACCGCAGCCAGTTCGGCCAGAACGGCGGCGACCTGTTGCTGCGCTTCGCCGGGAAAATGGTCGATGGCGGCGATGGCCTTGAACTCGCGCCGCAGCGCATGAGCGGTCCTCGGTTCGGCGGCGACCAGGGCTGCACGAATCGCTTGCAGCAGCCGGGCGTAGTCCGCACCACGATCAAACAATGCTACGACTCCGGCCTGCTGCACCGCATCGCGTCCGGCAAGACGGAACAGATCGGCGGTGCCCTGCACCGCGCGCACGTTCTCGGCGATCTGCTCCAACGCGGCCGCATGTTCCGGCGAGTCGGGCAACAGATACACCCCGTCACGCAAGGTCGCGCAACCCAGCGCGCGCAGCGCGCGCCAGATACGCATGCGACCGGCAGATTGGCGTGTCGGCAAACTGACGAACAGGGCAAGGAAATCCATGAGCGTTCGGTACCGCAATAGTAATGTTAATAGTATAACGAAAGCATTTACTATATAACAACTACTCTAGGAAGATCCTTCCCGGATACGGACTATCGACATGCATTGACTGTGCTGCAGCGTGGAGCGAGCCGCCCCGCTGGCGGCAATGGAGAAGAACCGGCGAATCGCCTGTCGTTATGACCGGAAATCGGTGCCCGTTGGTTCGAGGCCGTCCTGAGCTAGCTCATGCTCGATGACAGCGAGCAGCTCGTCGGGATTCAGGGGCTTCGCGATGACGATATCCCTGCCCGATCTTCGTTCTTCGCCCTTCTTCAGCAGCGAGGTGAGGAAAACCACTTTGATGTGACTCAGTGCCGGGTCTTCGCGAAACGCCGCCGCGACATCGTTGCCAAGCATGTCCGGCATCATGATGTCGAGCAGGATCAGGTCGGGCCGACATGCTCTGACCGCTTCAACGGCACGACCTCCGCTGTTTTCGGTAAACACCTCGTAGGCGCCTGTTGCTTCGAGTCTCAACCGCGTCAAGCGGGTCATCGAGGGGTCGTCGTCGACTACCAGAATCCTTTTCACGGCGGTGCTCCACATGTTTTCCTGGGACGGTGATGGGAGCACCGCAGCTTGCAAAGGCGCTCGATGTCAAACAGCCTAGGCTTGGGGTCCGACCGGGTCTGTGCGGTAACGCTCACAACTCCCCGTGCTCAGCCGGTCGGCCCAGATCGGTTTGCTACGGATCCGCGCCGGCCTCATTCAGGCCAGCGGCTGAAACAGTACGTCCAGATCGTTGGCAGTAATCAAGTGACCGCCGCCCTCGCCGCCCGATCCGCCAGTCTTCAGCAACTGATCGGCCAGGCCGCGCTTGCGGTTCTGCAGGGCAAGAATCTTTTCTTCCACCGTACCCTGCGTCATCAGTTTGTAGACGAACACCGGCTTGTCCTGCCCTATTCGATGGGCGCGAGCCGTGGCCTGCTCTTCCACGGCCGGGTTCCACCAGGGATCGTAGTGAATCACGGTATCGGCGGCGGTCAGATTCAGGCCGGTGCCACCGGCCTTGAGGCTGATCAGGAACAGCGGGACGCGGCCTTGCTGAAAGTCGCTGATCGGCGTTTCGCGGTCGCGGGTCTGGCCGGTGAGCTTGGCATACTGGATGCCGCGCTTTTCGAGTTCCAGTTCGATCAGACCCAGCATCGAGGTGAATTGCGAAAACAGCAGCACCTTGCGGCCCTCGTCGAGCAATTCATCGAGCATTTCCATCAAGGTCGCCAGCTTCGCCGAATGGGCGTGTCCCTTCTTCACCAGAGCTTCGGCGGCCGGTAGCTTCACCAGGCGTGGATCGCAGCAGACCTGCCGCAATTTGAGCAGCGCGTCGAAAATCATGATCTGGCTGCGGCCTATTCCCTGCTCGGTCAACACCAGGCGCAGTTTGCGGTCGAATGCCACGCGCAGGGATTCATACAGATCGCGCTGGCCGCCCTCGATCTCCACCCAGCGCACCATTTCGGTACGCGGCGGCAGATCGGTCAACACCTGCTCCTTGGTTCGCCGCAGCAGGAAAGGCCGCACCCGGTCGGCGAGGCGGACGCGCATTTCGTCGTCGCCCAGCTTTTCGATGGGCGTACGAAAAACCTGGGTAAAGCGCTTGGCGTTACTCAGCAGTCCAGGCATCAGGAAATCGAACTGCGCCCAAAGTTCGCCCAGATGATTCTCCAGCGGCGTACCGGTCAGCGACAGGCGATGCCGCGCCTTCAGACTGCGCGCCACCTGGTGCGACTGTGCCTTGGGATTCTTGATGAACTGCGCTTCGTCCATCACCAGCAGATGCCAGTCATGCGCCAGCAGGGTTTCGCGGTCGCGCACCAGCAGCGGGTAGGTAGTCAGTACCAGATCAGCATGCGCGATCTGGTCGAAACGTTCAGCGCGATCCTTGCCATGCAGGATGAGCACCTTCAAGCCGGGGGCGAACTGTGCGGCCTCGTCGCGCCAGTTGGCCATCAGGCTGGTGGTGGCCACCACCAGGCTGGGCCGATCGGCACGACCCGAGGCCTTTTCCAGATCCAGGTGGGCCAGAGTCTGCACCGTCTTGCCGAGGCCCATGTCGTCGGCAAGAATCCCCGCCAGGCCATACTCGCGCAGGAATTGCAGCCAGTCGAGACCAATCTGCTGGTATGGGCGCAATGTGGCGGTAAAGCCGGGTGCCTGCGCACAATGGGCCATGCCGGAGAAATCGCGCAAACGCTGGCCCAGCGCGCGCAATTCCTCGCCGCCGATCCATTGCGTCGGCAGATCATCCAGCCCGGCCAGTGCCGCCGCATTGTGGCGCGACAGACGCGGCCGGTCTTCGTCGAGAAACTCGAGCAAGGGCAGCAACCACGCCTTGAGGCGGCCCGCCGGCACCGGCAGGATGCGCCGCGCATCCAGCGCGACGGGAAATGTCTGGTTGTCTTCCAGGCCGCGCACCACGCCGAGCAAATCCGGCTGCTCACGCAACAGGCGCAGCAGCGGCGGCACCAGGCTCACCCGTTCGCCGGCAACACGCACGCCGAGATCGAGATCGAACCAGTCGTTGCCGACCGACTCTTCGACCGCGACAAACCAGTCTTCAGCCTGGGCGATGCAATACGGGAAATCCTCGGCAAGGATTACCGGAACGCCTTGGCGTTCCAGTTTAGGGACGCCGTCATTGAGGAAGGACAACCAACCGACCGCATCGCTGCGCTGCGGCATCAACCCGTCCTCGGTCCCTTCCAGGCGCTGGTAGCTTCCAAGGCTGCGTTGCCAGCTCTCAAGTCCTGCAGCTTGCAACAGTTGCCAGACTTCGCCTTCTGCTGCCAGATCGCGCTGCAAGGTCTGCCACTGTCCGTCGACGCGCTGCCGCATGAAGGGCGAAGGCCGCTCGACGCCGACCACGGTCAACCCCTGCGGATAGTCGAAATACAGCACCGCAAGCGCCAGGTCATCATGCAGGCGACTCATCGCAATGTGGCGGAAGCGCCCTTGCGTCAGCAGCAGGCGCGCCACAGGCTTGCCGGCGGCCACGGCTTCCGGCGCATCGGGCAGCGGCAGTGCCACCTGCTGTTCACGCGCCAGTTCAGTCAAGCGCTGGCGCACCAGAGGCGCATCGGCTTCATTCAGCGGCGGTGCCATCACGAGTTGCTGGAGCAGATGAGCGGACAAGTCGGACTGCAATTCACCGATCACTCGACTCGCGGTATCCAGATAGAACGGCGGCCAGGTCGGAATCATCTGGAGCGATGCCGGCAGGTCGACGGCCAGTTGCTGCAGGCCGGCCGGCGTGCGTGTCCATACCAGGTTCAGCGCCACTGGTGCGCCCGAGTCCAGCGGTAGTTCGATCAGGCCGTCGAGATACAGTCGCCCCGTGCGCAGCGCCAGGCGCAGCAGCAGCGCGCCCGTCTCGCCGCCCAGATCGACGGCCTCATTGTAGAAATAACTGCCACCGGCCTGCAGGGCAAGAAACAGACGCAGTGCCGGAATATCCTCGTCAAGAATGAACTCGCGATGACTGCGCGCGCTGCCCAGGTCATAGGGCTGAGGGCGGTAGACCGCCGGCTTGCCGAAGCCGCCCTTCTTCAGCGGCCGACTCTTGCCCAGCGAAAGGCTGGGCGGACTGCCCGGGCGCAACAGATAGACCACGCGAGGCTGAGAAACCTTTGCCGGCGGCCGGGTCGCCGCCGGCTCATCGAGCGAGGCCATCCAGTCGAGTGTTGCCGCGCTCGGTTCGGGATAGTCACCGTCATGCCGCTTTGGTGTATCCGTGTGCCTGGCAAAATTGCCTATGTCCGTCGTCTGCGCCAGAGTCAGCAGTACCGACACTACATGCTTGCAATTCTCCTGCATCGGGCACATGCAGACGCTATCGACGTCAATGATCGCGCCGCTCTGATCGACCTCGAGCCAGACGTCGACCTCGTAAGGACGCTTTCGCGTGCCCTGAACCTCGGCTTCGACATGAACTTCGCCAGGCGCTTGCGCCACCCGCTTCACCCGGACCCGACGCTCGGCGGCGTAAGCGCTACCGCGCTGTAATGTTCCGCCGTCAAACTGCGCGGCAAACTTGCCAAGAATATTAGTGTCGGGAAAAGAATTGGCAGCCATTCGCTAAAAGAAGGATCAGAAAGACAAGGGCGGCGACCATAGCACATACCACCTGCTATCGAGCTTTTGATTTCCTGTTAGCCGCGCTCGTTGAAGGTAGTGAAAAGTTCGCCGTGGTACCAGCGCCGACTTTGCTTTCGGTGGCTGGATCATCACAAAACATCGCCAAGCCGGATAGTCGCCGCCGGCAACTGCATAGATACTAACCGCATCGGCATCGGCAAAATTTGACAAGTAGTTGATTCAATTATAGTCATCCAGTAGCTTTGCCCAGGCATGGATTTTGTATGATGTTTCCAATAGACTTCATACCACGCACCGCTGAATAGGCTCCCACTCATGGATTTGCCCAACGACTGGATTGCCCTCCTCGCCCTCGTTTTCGTCCTCGGGGCCAAGCACGGCCTTGACGCCGACCATCTGGCCACCATCGACGGACTGACCCGTTACAACCTGCGCTTTGCCCCGGCCCGCGCCCGTTGGTGCGGATCCCTCTTCTCGCTCGGTCACGGCACCATCGTCATGCTGATCGCGCTCGGTGTCGGTCTGGTGTCAACCCGATGGCAAGTACCTGGATGGATGGAAGACCTCGGTACATGGATATCCATCAGTTTCCTGACGCTGCTCGGCGTCCTCAATCTGCGCGCCGTGCTGATGGCACCGGCGGGTGACATGGTCGCCACCATAGGCATCCGCGCCGGCCTCTTGCGCCGCCTGCAGGCTACCTCGCATCCGTTGGCAATTGCCGCCGTGGGATCCCTGTTCGCGCTGTCTTTCGACACCATGAGCCAGGCCGCGCTGTTTGCCGTCACCGCCACCCAGCATGGGGGAGTTGGACATGCCCTCACTCTCGGCCTGACCTTTACCGTCGGCATGCTGCTGGCCGATGGTGCCAACGGCCTCTGGATCGCCCGCCTGCTGCGCCGCGCCGATCACCGCGCGCGCATCGCCTCGCGGGTCATGGGCCTGATGGTCGCCGCCATCAGTTTTTCGGTCGCCGCCTTCGGCCTGGCGCGCTGGTTGCACGCCGATATCTCGCACTGGTACGAAGGCAAGGAAGTGGTTGTCGGCTTGGGTGTGATTGTTCTGCTGACCGGCAGTTTTGTCGCTGGTAATTGGCTGGCACGCACTCAGCGCCTGGCCGGGATGGAATCCGCAACGCCTTGAGGGCGGTTCAAGCGCGGTTGCCCGCAGGCCTCAGGTCTTCGGCTTCAGATGCACATGGCCATGCGCCCGGCCGGCGGGCTTGTAGCCGTGTTGATGCTCGCGGCCTGAGTCGACCTCGACATCGATCAGGTTGAGCTGGCCGTGACGCACGCCGCGCTCGGCGACCAGGGCATCGGAAAAGCTGCGCACAGCAGCGGTCGGCCCGCGCAGGATGACGCTTTCAAGGCAATTCTCGTGGTCGAGATGGGCATGCAGGGTGGCCACGGTCAGGTCGTGCTGGCCATGCTGCAAGGCCGTCAGCCGCTCGGCCAGATCACGCTCGTGATGGTTATAGACGTAGGAGAGGTTGGCGACGCAATGAGTCGCCTCGCCACGCTTCTGGCGCGCCTGTTCGAGATGGGCGCGCAGCAGGTCGCGCACCGCCTCGGAACGGTTCCGGTAGCCACGCTCGGCGATCAGCCGATCGAATTCGGCGGCGAGATCGGCATCGAGCGATATGGTTATCCGCTCCATCAAGCCTCCCGCCGGGCCGTCCCAAGGAGGGCTTGAGCCCCCTCGGGGGGCAGCGACCGCAGGGAGCGTGGGGGTCGTTTCATCTCACAGGTTCCCTTTCATTTCCAGCACTTTCTCGACCACCCCACCGCGCTTCAGGGATTCCAGGCGATGCTGCCTTTCGATCTGTATCACGCGCTCCAGATAGTCGAGATTGCGTTCGATCGCTTCCAGGTAGAAATTCCGCTCAGCGCCTTGCTGCTGGCCGAAATGCCGGGTCAAATGCGTTGAAAGGCCATTCAGGTCCTGATCGAGCCGGGCCTTGGTCATGCGATAAAAGGCAGTCGTCTTTTCCAGAAGGTCGTGAATGTCGCTAAAGCCGCCTATTTGCGCTTCCTCGAATTCGAAGTACAGGAACAGTATGCGCTCCAGATATTCGCGGTTGGCCATCTGGCCGATCAGGTCGGCGGTGGAGGTGGCAAAGGCGGCGCGCTGCTGTTGCAGGTTGTCGAACTTGACCCAGTCAGGATGTTTGCGGTGGTCGGTGAGCATGATCACCTTGGTGGTCGTCTCCAGCAGGTCCGGCGGCAAATCCGCCAGATGCCGGCGCGTGAACTCGACGCCTCGCATGACGTGGCTGGCGGTGAATTGCGCGCCGGTGCCGCTGGCCTCCGCATCGCTCATCAGATAGCCGACATCGTGCATCAGCGCGCCAATCAGCGCAGCGTCGATGTGATCGCCATCCAGTCCCTGGCCGGCCATATGCAGGCCGTGCAGCATGCGTGCGGAACAGAGCACGACTTCATTGGTGTGGGTGCGGTTGTGGTAAAGCGTCTTCAGGTTCTGATAACCCGGCAGATCGCCGTCGAATGCGCGATCCAGCAGGCTGAAGGCGTCGCCGATCCGGGTCAGATCATGGCCCGGCGCAAACACGTGGATGGTCTCGCCCACCTGCGCCTCCACCTCTGCGGTGTCGCGGGTATTGCCCAGCGCGGCAAAGGGGCTGTCGTGAGTCATGGCATGCGTTCCGTCCGTCCGGGCCGGCCAAAGGCCAATCGTAGCAGAGCAGCATTGAAATCGCATGGTTTCGCCTGTAGCGGTCGGCAATATTCCGTGCTGGCGGTTGGTCGCGCAGTTTGTTGACCCAGATTAAATCGCTGCGGGAGCACAGGGCTATGCTGCATTGCACTAGTATTGCATGGAGCATCCCTTTTCGAGGTTCTTGCCATGTCCGATACCGAAATGATCGACGCCGTTGTTGACCGCCATCACGGCGACGGCACCCGCCTGATGCAGATATTGCGCGAGACCCAGGAACAGCTTGGCTGGCTTTCCCCTGCGACCCTGACCCGCATCGCCCAGGCCATCGCCTGGCCACGCGCCTGGGTGGAAGGCACCGCCGACTTCTACAGCTTTTTCCACACCCGGCCGATGGGTCGCTACCGGGTCTTGTGGAGCGACAACATCACCGACCGCATGCTGGGCAGCACCGACCTGATGCAAGCCATGTGCAAGAAGCTCTGGCTGGAACCGGGGCGCGTGTCGGAAGACGGCCTGGTCAGCGTCGACACCACATCCTGCACCGGCATGTGCGACCAGGGTCCGGCGGTACTGGTGAACTACCAGGCCATCACGCGCATGACACCGTCCCGCGTCGCGGAAATGGTCGGCCTGATCCGCGGCGAAACACCGGTCGCCGACTGGCCTGCCGAATGGTTTGCGGTCGACGACAATATTCGCCGCAAGGACATGCTTCTGGCTCACGACCTGGTTCCCGGCCAGGCCCTGGGCGCCGCGCTGGAACGCGGCGGCGACAGGATGCTGGCCGAAATCAAGGACGCCAGGCTGCGCGGCCGTGGCGGTGCGGGTTTCGGTACCGGCCAGAAATGGGAGGCCTGCCGCAATGCGCCGGGACATGGTGCAGGCGCCGCCCACTATGTCGTCTGCAATGCCGACGAAGGCGAACCGGGCACCTTCAAGGATCGCGTACTGCTGACCTCATATGCCGATCTGGTATTCGAGGGCATGAGCATCGCCGGTCTGGTGGTCGGTGCGCGGAAAGGCATGCTCTACCTGCGCGGCGAGTACCGCTACCTGCTCGAAGCCCTGGAGTCGGCCCTGGCGACACGGCGCGCAGCCAATCTGCTGGGCAGCAACATCCTCGGCAGCGCCTTCGAATTCGATATCGAAATCCACCTCGGCGCTGGCGCCTATATCTGCGGCGAAGAGTCCGCACTGATCGAATCACTGGAGGGCAAACCCGGGCGACCGCGCATCCGGCCGCCCTTCCCCGTCACCCGCGGCTACCTCGACCAGCCGACGACGGTTAACAACGTCGAAACGCTTGCCGCGTCCTGCCTGATCGCCGCCCACGGCAGCGAATGGTATGCGCAGCATGGCACCGAGAAATCCACCGGCAGCAAGCTGCTTTCGGTCAGCGGCGACTGCGAGCGGCCCGGCATTTACGAATATCCCTACGGCGTCACCGTGAGGCAGGTGTTGGAAGACTGCGGCGCTTCCGATTGCCAGGCCGTGCAGATTTCCGGCCCGTCGGGTATCTGCGTGGCAGAAGGCGAGTTCGACCGCAGGATCGCCTTCGAGGACATTCCGACCGCGGGCGCCTTCATGGTCTTCGACGAGACCCGGGACATGTTCGAAGTGGCACGCAACTTCGCCCACTTCTTCGCCCACGAATCCTGCGGCTTCTGCACACCCTGCCGGGTCGGCACGACGCTGGTCAGGAACCTGATGGACAAGATCGCACGCCAGCACGGCTCGCCCTACGACATCGACGAACTGTTCAAGCTGCATCGCCTGATGCAGGGCGCCAGCCACTGCGGGCTGGGCAACAGCGCCTGCAACCCGATCTTCGATACCCTCAACAAATTTCGCCCGGCTTACGAACGCCGGCTCATGTCGCTCGACTACGAGCCGGCCTTCGATCTCGACGCGGCCCTGTCGCAGGCCAGACAGATGACAGGGCGCGATGACGCCGGCGCGCATTTGCAAAATGAGGCCGAAACATGAAAACGAGCAAAAGCGAAGTTTCGGTGCAGGCTAACGCGCGCGAAGCGCGGGTTAAGGCCGACAGGCCGGCCGAAACCAAGGCCAACAACATCTTCCAGCTGGACGGCGAAGACGTCCCCTTCACGCCGGGTCAAACCATCATGCAGGCGGCGACCGCAAACGGCACCTACATTCCCCATCTGTGCTGGCATCCGGATTTCAGCGCACACGGCTCATGCAAGCTGTGTACGGTGAAGGTCAATGGCCACTTCGGCTCCTCCTGCACCATCGAAGCTCAACCCGGCATGGAAGTCGAGAACCGCACGATGGAACTCGACGACAAGCGCCGCACGCTGTTGCAGATGCTGTTCGTCGAAGGCAACCACTTCTGCCCGTCGTGCGAGAAAAGCGGCAACTGCACTTTGCAGGCGACGGCTTACGAACTGAACATGATGTCGCCGCACTTCGACATGTTCTACCCCGACCGTCCCGTCGATGCCTCGCATCCCGATATCCTGCTCGATTTCAACCGCTGCATCATGTGCGCACTATGCGTCGCGGCATCACGCGACGTCGATGGCAAGAACATCTTCGCCATGGGCGGACGCGGCCTGCTCGGCCGGCGGGTGCACATCAGCAGCGAAAGCGGAAAGCTTGCCGATACTGATTTTGCCGCGACCGATCGCGCCGCGAGCATTTGCCCGGTCGGCGTGATATTGCCCAAGCGCAAGGGTTTCGCCATTCCCATCGGCCAACGCACCTACGACCTGGCGCCGATCAGCAGGCAGGTCAAGAAAGCAACGCCATGAATGCAAGCCTGTCCCCGCCCAAGAAGCTGCGCGTCGCCACCACCAGCCTCGCCGGCTGCTTCGGCTGCCACATGTCCTTTCTCGATATCGACGAGCGGCTATTGAAGCTGCTCGACCTGATTGAGTTCGACCGTTCGCCGCTGACCGACATCAAGCACTGCGGCCCCTGCGATCTGGGTTTCATCGAAGGCGGGCTGTGCAACGCCGAGAACGTGCATGTGCTGCGCGAGTTTCGCGCCCACTGCAAGATCCTGGTAGCCGTGGGCGCCTGCGCGATCAATGGCGGCCTGCCGGCACAACGCAACCACCTCGACCTGCGCGACGTGCTCGAAGAGGTGTACCAGACCGAGGCCGGCTTGTCCCACGGCGGCATTCCCAACGACCCGGAACTGCCCCTGCCGCTCAACAAGGTACATCCGATCCATGAAGTGGTGAAGATCGACTACTTCCTTCCCGGCTGTCCGCCGTCGGCCGATGCGATCTGGAAGTTCCTCACCGACCTGCTGGCCGGCCGCACGCCCACTCTGGGCCACGGCCTGCTGCACTATGACTGAATTCAAAACCATGAGCCACAGAGGACACAGAGATCACAGAGGAAAATCCTGCTCTTTGCATTTCTCGGTGTCCTCTGTGTCCTCTGTGGCCAAAAGGTTCACATCATGAGCTTCGAACTCGAAACTGCCATCGCCCCCGAAAAGCTGCATCGCGTCGCCATCGATCCGATCTCGCGGGTCGAGGGCCACGGCAAGGTCACAATCCTGCTCGATGATGACAACCATGTGCAGCAGGTGCGCCTGCACATCGTCGAGTTCCGCGGCTTCGAAAAGTTCATCCAGGGCCGTCCCTACTGGGAAGTACCGGTGATGGTGCAGCGCCTGTGCGGCATCTGTCCGGTGTCGCACCATCTGGCCGCATCGAAGGCGCTGGACATGATGCTGGGCGTGAAGCAACTGACGCCGACCGCGGAGAAAATTCGCCGCCTGATGCACTACGGCCAGATCCTGCAATCGCACGCCCTGCACTTTTTCCACCTCGCCTCGCCCGACTTGCTGTTCGGCTTCGGCTCCGACGTCGCCGCACGCAACATCGCGGGGATCATTGCGACCCATCCGGCAATCGCCAAAAAGGGCGTCCTGCTCAGAAAGTTCGGCCAGGAAGTGATCCGCATGACGGCAGGCAAGCGGGTGCATGGCACCGGCTCGATTCCCGGCGGAGTGAACAAGTCGCTGGCACCGGACGAACGTGCGGAACTGCTCAAGGACATCTACCAGATGGTGGCCTGGAGCCGCGATGCGGTTGGCATGATTCGCCAACTGTTCGAACAGAACCTGGCCGAGTACAACGAATTCGGCCGCTTCCGTTCCGCCGCCATGTGCCTGGTGCGCGCAGACGGCGCGATGGACCTTTACCACGGCGGCCTGCGCGCGCGCGGCATCGAAGGCAAAACACTGTTCGACCACTTCGACTATGCCCGCTACTGGGATGTCATCGGCGAGGACGTGAAGTCCTGGTCCTACATGAAGTTCCCTTTCTTCAAGTCGTTGGGACCGGACGACGGCTCCTACCGAGTCGGGCCGCTGACCCGCGTCACCCAGTGCGACAGCATCCCGACCCCGCTAGCCGAGAAGGCGCGCGAGGAATTCATGGCTTTCGACGGCGGCCGCGTCGCCGGGGCGACGCTGGGCTACCACTGGGCGCGCATGATCGAGATGTTGCATGCAGCGGAAACCATCAAGGATCTGTTGCACGACGACGACATCATCGGCAATGATCTGATGGCCACCGGCCAGCGTCAGCAGCGCGGCGTCGGCGTCATCGAAGCGCCACGCGGCACCCTGATCCACCACTACCGCATCGATGAAAACGACTTGGTGATCCGCGCCAACCTGATCGTCTCGACCACCCACAACAACCAGGCGATGAACACGGCGGTGCGCGAAGTGGCGAAGAAGTACCTCAACGGCCGCGAGATCACCGAAGGCCTGCTCAACCACATCGAGATCGCCATCCGCGCCTTCGACCCCTGCCTCTCCTGCGCCACCCATGCGCTGGGGCAGATGCCGCTCGAAGTGGCAATAGTCGGCGCTGACGGTACGGCGATTGACGCTGCGACGCGCGACCAGCACGGCCTCATTCACGAAATTCGCGAAACCCCTTGACCGCACCCACGCTGATCTTCGGCTGGGGCAATCCCAGCCGCGGCGACGACGCCCTCGGTCCGCTGTTCGTCGAGCATTTCGCTGCGCTCGCCGGGCGGCATCCCGAATGGGGCGAAGTCGAGTGCCTGACCGATTTCCAGTTGCAAGTGGAGCATGCGCTGGACCTGCAAGGTCGGTGCCGCGTGCTGTTCGTCGATACCAGCCTGGATACGCCCGCCCCCTGCTCGCTCGCTCGCATCGAAGCGGCGCGCGACGCCAACTTCACCACCCACGCCATGAGCCCACAGGCCCTGCTCAAGGTCTATGCCGACATCGACGACGGCGAACCGCCCCCCTGCTGGCTGCTGGCGATACGAGGCGAGCGCTTTGAACTGGGCGAGCCGCTTACCGAGGCCGCGCAGCAATCGCTGCAGGCGGCCTTGCAGCTTGCCGCGGACTGGCTCGCCGGATGAATCGTCTCCGCTGTTGCCGGTTCGGCCTTCCTCTCGCGGTGATGCTGCTGGACGGCTGCGTCTATATGCCCGAAACGACCATCCGTTATGACCCGAAGTGCGGGGTCTACGAGCGAAAAATGACCATGCAGCCCTACCAGGTGGGATCACTGATGGGCTGCCGGGACGAAGGCTGCGTGACCGGCCTGGTGGCAGCCGGTGCCGTATCGGCCGCGTCGGCAGTGATCACCGGCAGCGTAGTCGTTGTCGGCAACGCTGTTTCCTGGCTGGAGAAGCAGGCCCAGTGCCTGAACCCGCCGCCTAAGTCCGACAATCCCCGCTCCCCGCCCGAGAAGTAAGGGAGAGCCCGGCAACAGGTCATCCGGAATGTCCGCTCCTGTGCGCCAGCGCACCGACGACACCGGGCCGGAGGGACATCATCGGGCCGATACCCCCCTCAGGAGCCCAGAATGAACCGATCTTCCCTTTTCGCACTCACCGCTGTCACGTTCGCATTCGCGACTTCCGCCTGGGCCAATACCATCACCGCAGTGACTCCGAGTGCCTCCAGGGTCATGCTCGACAATGGCCAGGCCAGCGTCAGGTTCACGGTTTCGGGCCAGGGCAACGAAGCCACCGATTGCGGCATGTGGATCGAATATGGCGACAACGGCTCACCCGACACCCGGATCATCGGCAAGGACGAAGGTCTGCTGCCGCGCGCCTTCGATCACACTTTCGCCGCGCCCGGCCAGTACACGGTCACCGCCAGGGGCCAGCGCGTAAAACAGACCTTCGGCTGCAGTGGCTCGGGTTCGACCCTGATCACCGTGGTCGAGGGCCGCCAGAGCCGCCGCCAGATAGTCGCGCAAGCCTGCCCGGAGGGCTGGATGCTGCGCGACGGCTCGTACAACCGCCAGACCGGCGCCTTTTCGTGCACGCCGGCCTACCCCGCACAGCAGCTGGATTGCGGGCCCGGCCTGCGCTATTTCGAGGCGGATAGCCAGATCGGCTGTCGCACAACGGGACGCGTCCGCAACGACCGCTGAACGACTGCCCCGGCAGGCGTGGGCCAGACGGCCTCACGGCCGAAGCCGGCGCCGACCGCATAGACGGGTACTATCCGGCTTGTCCCACTTCGGAAGTAGTCGCCGCATGAAACAGGAAGTCAAGGAAAAACCCCGATACGCCATCGCGGCGTCCGTGCAACTGCCCAACGTCAGCGACGCCGAGTTCGAGGCCTCGCTGGCCGAACTGCGCGACCTGGCCAAGACGCTGGGTTACGTGATCACGGCCACCTTCACGCAGAAGCGCTCCAGCTTCGATGCCACGGCCTACCTCGGCACCGGCAAGCGCGAGGAGATACGCGAGTTCGTCGACAGCGAACCCGCGCCCGGCGCCTTCGAGAAGCCCCTGCACGCCGCCGCCGACCCCGACGCCGGCAAGATCGACGCCATCTTCGTCGACCATGAAATCTCGCCATCGCAGGCGCGCAACCTGGAAAAGGAAGTCGGCGCCGAGGTGATGGACCGCACCATGGTCATCCTCGAAATCTTTCACCGCCACGCCACCTCCCGCGCCGCCCGTGCCCAGGTCGAGATCGCGCGGCTGGGCTACATGGCGCCGCGCCTGCGCGAAGCGGCCAAGCTCGCCGGGCCGCAAGGGCGGCAACGCAGCGGCACCGGCGGCCGCGGCGCCGGCGAATCGCACACCGAACTGGACAAACGCAAAATCCGCGACCACATCGCCGAACTGCAGAAAGAAATCGCCGCGATGGACGTCGAGCGCAAGACGCAGCGCTCGCGCCGGAAGGAGCGCCAGGGCCTCGCCAGCGTGGCGCTGGTCGGCTACACCAACGCCGGCAAATCCACCCTGATGCGCGCCCTCACGGCAAGCGACGTGCTGGTCGAAAACAAGCTCTTCGCCACGCTCGACACCACCGTGCGGGCCCTGCAGCCCGAGAGCCGGCCGCGCGTGCTGGTCAGCGACACGGTTGGTTTCATCAAGAACCTGCCGCACGGACTGGTCGCCTCGTTCAAGTCGACGCTCGAAGAGGCGCTCGATGCCGCGCTGCTGCTCCACGTCATCGACGCCAGCGATCCGGGGTATGAACGGCAGCTCGCAGTCACCGACAAGGTGCTGGCCGAAATCGGCGCGCAGGACGTGCCGCGCATCCGCATCTTCAACAAGATCGACCACGTAGGCAATCGCGGCGACGCGGCAGCGCAAGCCGAACGCGAAACCGCACTGCGCACGGCCTACCCGGATTGCATCGTCATGAGCGCGCGCCGCGCCGACGACATAGCCTTGTTGCGCGAGGCGATAGTCGGGTTCTTCCGCCAGGACCTGGTCGAGGCTGAGTTGTTCCTGCCCTGGTCGGCACAGCAACAGCGCGGCGAAATCTTCGCGAGTTGCGAGGTGCTGGATGAGCGCGCCGACGGTGAAGGCGCGTTCCTTCGAGTTCGTGGTGAACGAGGCGCCTTGAAGGGATTGTGCGCGAAGTTCGGTCAGTCGCAGTAACGGCGCAGGGCAGTCAAGCACAGCGCGCCGTCCTCGCCGCCGCGAATCCTCGCCGCAGCGGACGACGGAAATTCCTTCCCTACTTGCCAATCAACTGATAGCCGGCGCCGCGGATCGTCTGGATGGGCGAGCGGCCGTCGGCAAGCCTGCCCAGCTTCTTCCGCAGATTGCTGATGTGCATCTCCAGGCTGCGGTCGTACTTTCCCATCGCGCGTCCGAGCACGCTCGCGGCCAGATCTGCCTTGCTCACCGCGCCGGCGTGGCTGAACAATACTTCGAGCAGTTCGAACTCGGTGCCGGTCAGGTGCAGCGGCATGCCGCGCCACGTCACGGTGCGTTCCGCCGGGCTGAGACTCAGGGCGGCTGCATCCATGTTCGGCAGCTCGTAGCGGGCGCCCGCTTGTCGGCTGCGGCGCAGGATGGAGCGCAATCGCGCCACCAGTTCGCGCAGGTTGCACGATTTGGCGAGGCAATCGTCGGCGCCCAGTTCGAAATAGACGATGTACTCGACCGCGTCGTGCGTGGCGCACAGCATCACGGTCGGCAATTCGCCGCGCCGACGGATTTGGCGCAGAACTTCGCCGCCATTCAACCCCGGTGGCATGTCACCGAGCAGGACGAGATCGTGGGCGTCCGCGCTGGCGTGCTGCAAGCCGGTCTCGCCATCGTGTTTGACCGTGACGCGGAAACTGTGGGCCCGCAGATAGTCGGCCAAGGTCTGGCAAAGCACCGCATCCGCATCCACCAGCAATAATCGTGGCGCTTCCAATGCAACTCCTCATGCCAAATGCGACGCCGGCGAGTGCGCCGGTCGCATTGCGTGATCACACTGGCCTGGTAGCAAACACTTTTCGCAAGCCGGCCATGTTGTTCCGCAACAACTTTCAAAAATTTACATAAATCAGCCGACGCAAAGGCAGAGTTTTTTGCTCAGCTTCTCGTCGCCGGCCGTTTTGCGCCCGTTAAAACCCTGTTTCAGTTAATAGAATAGCAACATTATCCAATAATTAACATCAGATTAGCCAAGCTTCTTGATCAAAATGATTCAGAGCGATGTCGCGCAACAGTGACCGGCGGCGGAAGTTCCGCTCGCTGCCGTGCTTCCTATTATGTAAGGATTTGTAAAGATCGGTTACAAACGGCTGTTGCCAACTGTTGACCCGCGCCGAATGAAGGCGCATCGTCGCGCACCATGTCGTTTCACGATTCGCTGAAGATGGTCCCAAATAGTGTCATTTCGAGGAGTTAACATGAAGCAGTGGCAAAGGATTCTCGCTGTATGCGCAGCGACCGCAGGATTGGGTTTTCTCGTTGCCGCGACACCTGCACTGGCCGCCGAGCCAGCCAAGGCAGCATTGACCGGCGACGCCGTGTGTACGCGCTGTCATGACGAGGGGGACGGCAACGTTCTGAAACTCTACCAAACCAAGCACGGTGTCCGCGGCGATGCCCGCACGCCGGGTTGCCAATCCTGCCACGGCACCAGCGATGGTCACCTGAAGGCCAAAAAGACGCTGCCCGATGTCGTCTTCGGCAAGAACAAGTCCGAAGCAAGAGCCCAGGACACCGCCTGCCTGACCTGCCACAAGTCGGACAAGCGCACGCACTGGGATGGCGGTCAGCATCAGATCAACGACGTCTCGTGCAGCAACTGCCACTCGGTGCATGCCTCTACCGACAAGGTGCGCAGCAAGAAGACACAGGCGGAAGTCTGCTTCGCCTGCCACAAGGATCAGCGGAACGATAGCCGCAAGATTTCGCATCACCCAATCGGCGAAGGCAAGGTCGTCTGCTCCAGTTGCCACAACCCGCACGGTTCGGCTGGTCCCAAGCAGCTGGCGAAAAACACGGTGAACGAAACCTGCTTCACCTGCCATGCAGAGAAGCGCGGCCCCTTCCTTTGGGAGCATCAGCCTGCAACCGAAAATTGCGC
>JAUSCI010000079.1 GCA_030651305.1 Sulfuritalea sp.
GAAAAGGGTCCGGAGCGCTACTACGTCGCCGGCGACCCGGTCGCGCGCGATACCTTCGGCGCCGAAATGTTCAAACTGATGGCGATGTTTTCGCCTATCGCCGGAATGATCATGTTCGCCGCGATCCAGCTCATGTTCCGCAACCTCGCGCTGTCGGCGGCCATGATGGCGGTCTCGATGGTCGCCATCATCTGGAGCATTGGCCTGCTGATCGGCGCTGGCTTCCCGGTGCATATCATGAGCTCGATGGCGCCGGTGTTCCTGATGGCCATCGCCACCGACAGCATCCACATCTTCAACGAGTTCTACTTCCGCTATCGGGAAGGCGGCGACAAGCTTGCGGCGATTCGCCAGACCATGGCTACCGTGAGCCGGCCGGTGCGCTTCACGGCGCTGGCCACGGCGGCCGGCTTCGCCGTGCTGCTGTTCATGAACATCGTGCCGGTCCAGGTCTTCGGCGGGCTGATTGCCTTCGGTACCGTGGTGCTGCGCCTGTTGTCCTTCAGCTTCATTCCCGCCGTGCTGACTTTCGTCAAGGAGGACAAGCTGCGCCGCGCCGCCGGCGGCGAAGACGTGACGGCGGACCCCCTGGCGCGTTCGCTGGGGCGGATCGCCAGATTCGGCGCCACCAAGCCGATGGCGACCCTCGTCGTCATGCTCGCGTTGGCCGCAGTTTCCGTCTGGGGCACGTCGAAGATACACATCAACAACAACCTGGTGGCCTGGTTCAAGTCCAGCAGCGAGATTCGCATCGCCGACAGCGCAATGAATCAGGCGCTCGGCGGCACTTCACTGGGCTATCTGGTGGTGAGCGGGCCGGAGGACGACTTCATCAAGCGGCCCGAGGCCATGCGCTGGCTGGAGGGTTTGCAACGGGACCTCGAAAAACTGCCGGTTGTCGGCAAGACCTTCTCGGTCGCCGACTATGTGAAGCGCATCAACCGCGTGCTGCATGACGACGACCCGAAGTTCGACGTGGTGCCCGATACCCAGGATACCGTCGGCCAGTACCTCTTCCTGTTCAGCATGTCGGCCAAGCCCGCCGACCTCAACAACGTCGTCGATCCGGCTTTCCGCCAGGCCAATCTGTGGGTGCAGATGAAGACCTGGGACGCCGACGCCATGCGCCAGGTCATCGCCGCGAAGGAAGGCTATCAGAAGGCCCATCCCTTGCCGGTGAAGGCCGAACCCGCCGGCATCGCCTGGTTCAACCTGGTGTGGAACGACGAGGTGCTGGGCGACCTGGTGCTGGGCTTCAGCCTGGCCCTGGTGGTGGTGCTGGTGATCCTGGCGCTGGATTTCCGCTCGCTGAAATGGGCGCTGATCGCCTACGTGCCGCTGCTGCTGACGATCCTGATGATCTACGGGGTGGTCGGCTTCGTCGGCAAGGACTTCGACATGCCGCTGTCGGTGATGAGCACCTTGTCGCTGGGCATGGCGGTGGACTTCGCCATCCACTTCGTCAGCCGCTTCCGCCAGCGACGCCTGGAAGTCGGCGCTGGCGAGACGGCGACAGACAGTCTGGTGTGGACCGCGGCACGGCCGGGCAAGGGCATCGTGCGCAACGCCCTGCTGTTCGCCGCCGCCTTCTCGGTGATGATGGCCGCGCCGCTGACACCCTACGTCGCGGTGGGCGCCTTCATTGTTTCGATGATGCTGATCTCGGCCCTGCTCACCCTGCTGCTGCTGCCGGCGCTGATCATGCTGGGCCAGCGCTGGTTACCTGATAACGGAGAAACGAAATGAAATCCAGAGTGTGGTGGTTGGTGCTGGCGGCCTTGTTGCCATTGCCGGCAATGGCGCTTACGGGCGAAGAAGTGATGAAACAATCGCAGGCGGCCTTTCTCTATCCGGGCAAGGATTTCAAGGCCCGCGTCACCATGAAGCTGATTGGCAAAGACGGCGGCGAGCGGGTGCGCGAGCTGGTCATGTTGCGCAAGAATTTCGGCGCGCCGGGTGGCGAGCAGAAATATTTCATGGTCTTCTTCAAGCCGGCCGACGTGAAGGACATGAGCTTCATGACCTACAAGTATCCGGCGAAGGACGACGACCGCTGGATGTTCATTCCGGCGGTGAATATGGTCAAGCGCATCGCCGCGCAGGACAATCGTTCGAGCTTCGTCGGCTCGGATTTCACCTACGAGGACGTGTCGGGCCGCGACATCGAGGACGACAGCCACGTCATCGAGCGCGAGGAAAAACTCGGCGGCCAGGACTGCTACGTGGTCAAGAGCACGCCGAAGAAGGGTGATGCCGATTTCGGGCACAAGATCACCTGGGTCGCCAAGGCGAATTTCCTGCCGCTCAAGGAAGATCAATTCGACCGCAAGGGCGCGGCCTACAAGCTGTTCACTGCCGACGAGGTGGTGGTGATCAAGGGTCATCCCACGGTGATCCGGCGCACCATGAAGAACCAGCAAAGCGGACATCGCACCGAAGTGACCTACGCGAATACCGACTACGAACTGGGCATTGAGGACAGCCTGTTTTCCGAGCGCTTCCTGCGCCAGCCGCCACGCAAGTGGCTTGAGTGATGCTCACACGAATCGCGCTCCCGGCAGTGCTGCTGGTGTGGTTATTGACACCCATGCTGGCGCGGGCGGACGTGGCGTTCTCCGGCTTCCTGCAGCAGAACACGGCCTTCAATACCCGTGAGGCTAATCCCGATGGCCGTCATTACAAGTGGCTGGAAGAGCGCGCCCAGCTCAAGCTGGATGCGAGCAACGGTGCCTGGCGGCTGCTGGCCAAGGGCGACCTTGCCTGGGATCATCTCGGGCGGCAGGACCAGTCCGAACTGCGTGAGCTGTATGTCGACTACACGGCAAGCAACTGGGACACGCGTATCGGCCGGCAGGTCATCACCTGGGGTCTGGGCGATCTGGTGTTCGTCAATGACGTCTTCCCCAAGGATCACGAAGCGCAGTTCAGCGGCCGGCCACTGGACTACCTGAAGCGCGGCGTCGATGCGGTAAAGCTGGGCGCTTACGCCGAGTTCGCCAACTTCGAGCTGGTGCTGGCGCCCGCTTTCCGCGAAAGCACCATTCCGGATGCGCGGCGTTTCCACCTCTATGACCCGATGCCGGCGGTGACCACGCGCGGCACCATCAAGCCGGAACAGGGCGATGTCGGCCTGCGCATCTATCGCGATGTCGACGGCTGGGATGCGGCGCTCTACGTCTACCGCGGCTTCCAGCGCACACCCTCGATGCGGCCGGACAGCATGACGGCGCCGACCCGGATCGACTACTTCTATCCGCAACTCTCGGTCTATGGCGCCAGTGCCTCCGGTCGTGCCGGCGACGGCGTACTCAGCCTGGAGGCGGCCGCCTACGACTCGCGTCAGGATCTCTCGGGCAGCGACTTCGCGGTGCCCAACTCGCAAACCCGGCTACTGGCCGGCTACCAGATTCAGCCCATGGAAGATGTCTCGCTCGGCTTGCAGTATTACGTCGAGCACATGCACGACTACGACGCCTATCGCGCGGCCTTGCCCGCCGGTTTTTCGATCGACAAGCGTTGGAGCCACACCGTCACGGCGCGCTGGACGCAGTTCTTCCTGCATCAGACGTTGCGGTTTTCGGTATACACCTCCTACAACGACAGCAATGGCGACTACTTCGCGAACCCCGAGCTGCGCTATAGCTTCACCGACAAGATCTGGGGGACGGTCGGCGCCAACTATTACGGCGGGAAACCGTGGGGCCAGTTCGGGCAGTTGGAGCGCGACGACAATGTCTATCTGCAAGTGCGTTACGAGTTCTGATCGGCAAGCAGCAAAGCCCGGCGGCGCCCGCCAGGCGATTGCTTGCGTTGTACGCGACCGCGCCAATGACTCCTGCCGATTATGACGCCTGGTACGACACGCCGCGTGGCCGCTGGATCGGCGCGCGCGAATTCGCCCTGCTGGCAAACATGCTGGAGGCGCGGTCGGGCGAGACGCTGCTCGATGTCGGCTGCGGCACGGGCTGGTTCTCGCGGCGCTTTGCGCGGGAGGTCGGCTTGAGCGTCACCGGCATCGATATCGCCCAGGCGGCGCTCGACTTCGCCCGCGAGGAATCGCCGGACATCGTTTTCGCCCGCGCCGATGCGACGTGCCTGCCCTTTGCCGACGGCGCCTTCGATCATGCCGTCGCCGTGACCTCGCTGTGTTTCGTCGCCGAACAGGCTCGTGCGCTGCGCGAGATGGCGCGCGTCGCGCGACGGCGTGTCACGCTCGGACTGCTCAATCGTCGCAGCCTGTTGTATTGGCAGCGCCGCAAACACAGCGGTTATGCCGGCGCCCGCTGGCATGAAGCGGCCGAAGCCCGCAAACTGCTGGCCGATGCCGGCATCGGCGGGATTCAGTCGGCGAGCGCGGTCTTCCTGCCCTTCGGCGGCACGCTGGCGCGAGCAATCGAGCAACGCTTGCCATCGTCGCTGCCGTGCGGCGGCTTCCTTGCCGTTACGGGCGTGCCACAATCCGCGGGTTCGCAGGGCCGCCCGCAAGATCGATCGCAATGAATATTCGTTTGCTTGCCGTGTTCGCGTTGCTGACCGGCATCAGCCTGCCTGTCCGCGCCGAAGGCGACATCGAATGGCGCCATCGCGCCACGCAAGGCGCGGTGACGCTGTCGGCCAATCCGCTCGGCCTTGCGTCGCGTACAGCTTTTTACAGCGCACGCGGCTTCGCGGCAGAGGTGATCCGACCCTACGCGCAAGCCTGCGGTTTCTCCTTCGGCATGCAAAACGGCGGTACGGCTACCCTGAGCACCCGGCTCGCCGACTGGCGCGCCATCGGCGCCGACGGTCGCGCAGTGCGCCTGCGGCTGCCGGCCGAGTGGGACCTGCAATGGGCCAAAGCGCATGTGCCTGAAGCGGCGCGCATCGCCTTCCGCTGGGCGCAGTTCCAGGCGGAAAACGTATTCGAAGCAGGCGACTGGATCATGGGCATGGCGACGCTGGAAGCGCCGCTGTCCGGCAGCTTTCGTCTCGTTGCCCGTTACCATGATGAAAAGGGAAACCATGAAATCGTGCTCGACAAACTTGCCTGCGGCCATGACTCAGTTGCCAACTGAGCGCCGCGGATTTCTCGCCGCCGCTGCCGGGCTTGCGCTGCTGTCGGCATTGCCCGCGGTGCGGGCGCAGGGTCGAGGCATGTCGGCCGTGGTCGCCGTGCCGCCAGCGCCGACTCTTGCCTTGCCGGACATGGACGGCAAGATCATCGACCTCGCGCGCTATCGCGGCAAGCTGGTGCTGGTAAATTTCTGGGCCACTTGGTGCCCGCCCTGCCGCAAGGAATTCCCATCGCTTGGCCGGGTGCGCAAACTCTTCAGGCCGGCCGAGTTCGAGGTGATCGCGGTCAATGTCGGCGAAGACCCGGAGACCGTGTTTTCCTTTGCCGCCACGCCCGCTTTCCCGGTGCTGTTCGATCGCGACGCGCAGGCGATGGCGCGCTGGCCGGTGCGAGGATTGCCCACCACGCTGGTGGTCGACCGTCAGGGCCGCCTGGCGTTGCGGGCCGTGGGCGGACGAGAATTCGACGACCCGGTGATCGTCGCGCAACTCAGGGAATTACTCAGGCAAGGGAGCGCATGATGAGCGAAGGCCTTTCCACCCGTTGCGTCCATGCCGGCGAAATCGAGGATGCGCACGGTTCGCCGCACACGCCGATCTACAACACCACGACCTTCAAGTTCCCCTCCACCGCCGACCTGCTCGACGTGGTCGATGGCAGGAAGCCCGGCAGCCTTTACACCCGCTATGGTCTCAATCCGACTGTCCTGGCGCTGGAGGCCAAACTCGCCAACGTCGAAGGGGCGGAAATGGCCTGGGCCTTCTGCTCCGGCATGGCGGCCGAAGCTGCGCTGTTCTTTGCCCATGGTCACCAGGGTATCGTCTGTCTGGGCGACGCCTATGGCGGTACGCTCGAACTGCTCCACGACCAGATCGGCATGCTCGGCATCCGCACCCACCTGCTGTTCGGCAGCGAACTCGATATTGCCGAAAGCCGGCTCGCCGATGGTTGCGGCCTCGTCTTCCTCGAAACGCCGACCAACCCGACGCTCGAAGTGCTCGACATCCGGCGCATCGCCGACATGTGTCATCGTCATGCCGCGCTTCTGGCGGTTGACAGCACCTTCGCCTCGCCGGTGAACCAGTCGCCACTGGCGTTCGGCGCCGATTTCGTCGTGCATAGCGCCACCAAGTATCTCGGCGGACATTCCGATATCACGGCCGGCGTGCTGGCGGGCCGAAAAGACCTCATGATGCCGGTGTGGGCCTGGCGCAAGAACCTCGGTTCGATGATTGCTCCGGAAACCGCGGCCCTGCTTGCGCGCAGTCTGCGTACGCTGGTGGTGCGCGTGGAGCGGCAAAACCGGACGGCCCAGGCCGTGGCGGAGGCCATGGCGCGACATGGACAAATTGCGCGGGTGTTCTATCCCGGCCTGCCGGACTTTCCTGGTCACGAAATGGCCAAAGCGCAGATGCAAGGCTTTGGTGGCATGGTGACCATCGAAGTCAAGGGTGGCGGCGAGGCGGCTACCCGTGTCGCTGACAGGCTCGAGCTCTTTGCGCTGGCGCCCAGCCTGGGCGGTGTTGAAAGCCTGGTGACGCAGCCCTGCACCACTACTCATCATGGCCTGGCGCCGGAAGAGCGCGCGCGGCGCGGCATTTCGGATGCCATGCTGCGTCTGTCGGTCGGGCTCGAAGACGCAGAGGATCTCATCGACGATCTGGAGCAGGCCCTGGGCGGTACTTCGCGGCGAGGGGAAGCGACATGATGGGTGACTTCGGCTGGTGGGGCATCGGATTTGGCCCTGTATTCATGCTCCTTTTCTGGGGAGTGTTAATCGTCGGCATCGTCGTCATGGTGCGCTGGCTGGCGGCAGGATCGTCGCCTGGGCAGGCGCGCGAGAAAACGGCCGGCGACATCGTGCGGGAACGTTATGCGCGCGGCGAGATCGACCAGCAGGAATACGAGCAGAAGATGCAGGACCTGGACCGGCGCGGATGAACACCCCCATCTATCTCGACTACAACGCGACCACGCCGGTCGCGCCGGAGGTGGCCGCCGCGATGCGGCCCTGGATCGAGGAGCAGTTCGGCAACCCGTCCTCGTCTCATGTCTATGGCCGGCGGGCGCGCAAGGCGGTGGCCGACGCACGGGACGCCGTGGCGGCGCTCGTCGGGGCGAGCGCTGACGAAATCGTGTTCACCGGCAGCGCTACCGAGGCCAACAACCTGGCGCTGCTCGGCCTTGCCCGTGCGGCGGCGCCGCACAAGCGCCACCTGATCGTCAGCGCGGTCGAGCATCCGGCCGTGATGCAGCCTGCCTTGCATCTGCGCGATACAGGATGGGATCTGACCGTGCTTCCGGTCGATGGCTGGGGCCGCGTCGTAGTCGACGACCTGTGCGCCGCCTTGCGTCCCGACACGGCACTGGTATCGGTGATGCACGCCAACAACGAGGTCGGCACCATCCAGCCCGTGGCCGAAATCGCTGCCCTGGCTCGTGCCAACGGCAGCATCGTGCACACCGATGCCGCGCAGTCGGCGGGCAAGGTGGTGCTCGATGCAGGCGAACTCGGCGTCGATCTGCTGACGCTGGCCGGTCACAAGTTTTATGCACCGAAAGGTATCGGTGCGCTCTACGTCCGGCGTGGTACGCCGCTCAAGCCGATCCTTTTCGGCGCCGATCAGGAACACGGCCTGCGGCCCGGCACCGAGAACGTGGCGCAGATCGTCGGCTTTGGCGAAGCCGCGCGGCTGGCGAGGGCAAGACTGCCGCACGCAACGCAGCATCTGGCGACCGTGCGTGACGACCGGCACCGCCGCCTGGCGGCCGCGGTGCCGGGACTGGTGCTGAACGGTCACCCGCAACATCGGCTTCCAAATACCCTGCACGTGTCCTTCCCCGGCGTGTCGGGGCGCGATCTGCTGGCGGCGGCGCCCGACCTTGCTGCCTCCGTCGGTTCGGCCTGTCACTCCGATGCCGACGCCGTCAGCGGTGTGCTCGCCGCAATGGGTTGCGACGCAGCACGGGCGCGCGGCGCGGTAAGGCTGTCGATGGGGCTTCCGACCTCGAAACGGGAGATCGAACTGGTGGCATCTTCCTTGATCGCAGCATGGCACGCCGTGGCACCATGATTCGCCACCTCGCATATTCTTTCAATTCGCGGCCGGGGCGGGGATTACGCGATCTATCGCAGTAAATGGGAGAGCAAAGATGAGCTTCGCCAAGCTGATGCGATTCACCTTGATCGTCGCACTCGTGGCGGGCATCGCGTTGGCGGCAGTCAATCGCGAGCAGTTTTCCGCGGCCGCGCTCGAAGGCTGGATGCATGAGGCGGGCGTTGTGGCGCCACTGATTTTCATGGCGCTCTATGCGGCGGCTACCGTGCTCTTTCTCCCGGGTTCGGTCCTGACCATTACCGGCGGCGCGCTGTTCGGACCGGTCTGGGGCACTTTCTACAGCCTGACGGGCGCCACGGTGGGTGCAACGCTGGCCTTCCTGATTGCCCGCTATCTGGCTTCCGCTTGGGTCGCCCGCAAGGCCGGTGGCCGCCTCAAGCAGTTGATAGAAGGGGTGGAGACGGAAAGCTGGCGTTTCATCGCCTTCGTGCGTCTCGTGCCGCTTTTCCCTTTCAACCTCCTGAACTATGCGTTGGGACTGACACGGATCAAGTTGTCTCACTTCATCATCACTTCATACATTTGCATGCTGCCAGGGGCGATCGCTTTTACGTATCTTGGTTATGCCGGACGAGAGGCGGCTGAGGGCAGCGCGGGAAGCATCCAGAAGGGCTTGCTGGCACTCGGCTTGCTGGCGTTGATCGTTTTCCTCCCGCGCCTGATACGCCGCATGCGCCGCGCCCCCATGCTCGGCGTGGAGGAGCTCAAGAGGAAACTGGATGCCGGCGAGGACCTGCTGGTTCTGGATGTCCGTGGAGCGAAGGATTTTTGCGGCGAACAAGGTCACATCGCGGCAGCTCACAGTATTCCCCTGGAGGAACTTCCACGACGGGTGACGGAGCTCGATGCCTGGCTGAAACGGCCGATCGCGATCGTCTGCCGTACCGACAAGCGTTCCGCTACCGCGGCCCAACTGCTGTCGGCGAAGGGATTCTCGGATATCCGCGTGACGCGGGGAGGAATGACCGAATGGAACCGGAACGGTTTCCCGGTGGAACGATGAAGTCACGGCAAGGACTATGCATCTGTCGTGATTCTGTTTCTTGGGACACTCAATGATGCTTACCCTGAACAGGAAGACCGTGGTTGTAGGCATCGTCCTGGTTGCCTTGATTATTTTCCTGGCTTGGCGACTGATTCGGCCAATGAACATCTTCGTCGTCGCGGCGGCGTTTGAACGTCCGGTCGCAACCGCCGGCATGCTCCCATTGCTGCCGTCCTTAAGCGCTAGCGGCTGTGCCGCTTGCCACCAGGAGTTTTACCAGGAGTGGGCGACGAGCATCCACAGCCAGGCCTGGACCGATCCCTATTTTCAGGTGGATTGGGCGTTTGACGGCAAACAGCAAGTCTGCAAGAACTGCCATATCCCGCTCGATCGCCAGCAGGAGTACAAGGTCGTTGGATTCAGCGACGAGGAGAAATGGCAACCGATCCTGGAGCCCAATCCGGCGTTTGATGCGCAACTGCAGCACGAGGGCGTCACCTGTGCCGCCTGTCACCTGCGGGAGGGCAAGATCCTCGGGCCTTACGGCGGCGAGAGTGCGGCGCATCCCGTGGAAAAACTCGCCAATCCCAACGAGATCTGCTTCAAGTGCCACGTCGTCGGCGGGAATCGGTGGGACACGTTTTTCCGGTTCCCGCCATGTGGAACCGTCGCCGAGATTCGTGACACCCCTGGCGCTACCAAGGACAGCCCGCCTGCCGCCGCCAACAACACAGCCGGCCACGAAGCAGTCGGGCCGGGCGATGCGGCGCTCGACTGCGTCAAATGCCACATGCCGCTCGCCGAGCGGCCCCTGGTCGCGGGCGGCAAGGTGCGGACGGTACGCAAACATCTGTGGCGCGGCGGGCATAATCCGGAAATGGTGAAGCAAGGACTGGACGCTGCACTTCGCGAAGCGCCAACACCGTCATCTGGCAAGCGTTCCTTTACGCTGACGCTAACCAATGCCGGAGCCGCGCATTACCTTCCGACCGGAACGCCGGATCGCCATCTGACGATAGCCATCCGTCTGGTGGATCGCAATGGCATCGTGCTGCGCGAAGACCGTCATGTTCTGAAACGAAGCATCCTGTGGCGTCCGTTTATCGTTGAGCTGCGGGATACCCGCCTGCCGCGATGGCAGCCAAGAGTCTTCCAGCTCGATGTCGATCCCGGTCGTGATCTGGCCGCGGTGGCGGTGGAAGCGCAGGTAAGGTATCACCTGCTCGACGAAGATCGAAGGCGGCGTATCGGCTACGAGAACAAGGAGCCGATCGCCTATGACGTGTTTCGCGCCCGTATCACTCTAAATCAGGAGAAGACGAATTGACTGGCGCCTGCTGTACCGGCAACCGGCGCTTAGCCCAGTCGCAGGATTTGCGCCTTGAGCTTCTCGCACAGCGCGACAAAGCCTTCCAGCCGCTCGCGTTCCTGCGCGACGACCTGGGCCGGGGCGCGCGATACAAAACTTTCAGTGGCGAGTTTCTTCTCCGCCTTGGCCATTTCTCCCTCGATGCGGGCAAGTTCCTTGCCGATGCGTTCCTTCTCGGCGGCGACGTCGATCTCGATTTTCAGCATCAGCCGGAATTCACCGACGATCTGCACCGGGGCGTCGGATTCAGGCAGGGTTTCTGCTGTGGTGACCTCGGAAAGTTTGGCCAGCGCAGCGAGATAGGGCGCATAGGCGTCCAGAATCGCCGTGTCGCCAGCGCCGACTAATGGCACGCGCTGGGCCGGGGACACGTTCATTTCGCCGCGCAGGCTGCGACAGGCGTTGATCATGTCCTTGAGCCTTGCCACCCAGGCTTCGGCCGCGGCGTCACAAGCCGACAGATCAGCCTTGGGGTAGGCCTGCAACATCAACGATCTGGCATCGTCCTCCGCGCTTGCCCGACCGGCCAGCGGCGCGACGGTCTGCCAGAGTTCCTCGGTGATGAAGGGGATCAGCGGATGCGCCAGGCGCAGCACGGTTTCCAGCACGCGTACCAGGGTGCGGCGCGTGGCCCGCTGCTGCGCCTCGCTGCCTCGCTGTACCTGCACCTTGGCCAGTTCCAGATACCAGTCACAATACTCGTCCCAGACGAACTCGTAAATCGCGCGGGACAACAGATCGAATCGGTAGTCGGCAAAATGCTGGGACACTTCCTGCTCGACTTTCTGCAGCCGGCTGACGATCCAGCGGTCGGCCGGCGAGAATTCCATAGCGGAAATAGGGGAAATAGGGGACAGACCCCGATTTTGAGATTCATAAAATCGGGGTCTGTCCCCTATTTCCTGCGGCGAGCCGTGTTCGGCAAGGCCGCAATCCTGGCCTTCGCAATTCATCAGGACGAAACGCGAGGCATTCCACAGCTTGTTGCAGAAGTTGCGATAGCCCTCGCAGCGCTGCATGTCGAACTTGATGTCGCGCCCCGGCGAAGCCAGCGACAGGAAAGTAAAGCGTAGCGCATCGGTGCCGAACCCCGGGATGCCGTTCGGGTACTCCTTGCGTGTGCGCTTCTCGATCTTGGCCGCGTCCCTCGGGTTCATCAATCCCGTAGTGCGTTTCGCCACCAGTTCGTCGAGCGTGATGCCGTCGATCAGGTCGATCGGATCGAGTACGTTGCCTTTCGACTTGCTCATTTTCTGGCCTTCCGCATCGCGGATCAGGCCATGCACGTAGACGTCGCGGAAGGGAATCTTGCCGGTGATGTGCTTGGTCATCATCACCATGCGCGCGACCCAGAAGAAGATGATGTCGAAGCCGGTGACGAGCACCGTCGAAGGCAGGTAGAGGTCGAGCGCCGGGTTGCTCCTGGCCGGCCATTCGGGCGTCCAGTCCAGCGTCGAGAAGGGCCACAGCGCAGACGAGTACCAAGTGTCGAGCACGTCGGGGTCGCGCTCGAGGCCTCCCGTGTAACCGTCGCGTTTCGCCTCGGCGTAGGCCTCGGCTTCGTCGTGGGCGACATAGAAGCGGCCGTCGTCCGAGTACCAGGCGGGGATCTGGTGGCCCCACCACAACTGGCGCGAGATGCACCAGTCCTGGATGTTGTTGAGCCACTGGTTATAGGTATTGACCCAGTTCTCGGGAACGAAGCGGATTTCGCCCGAGGCCACGCATTCGAGCGCCTTGCCGGCGATGCTGGCGCCCTCAGTTCCGTCACTATTGCGTCCCGGCTTGGTCATGGCGACAAACCACTGGTCGGTCAGCATCGGTTCGATGATGACGCCGGTGCGGTCGCCGCGCGGCACCACCAGCTTGTGCGGTTTGACGCTGTCGAGCAGGCCCGCCGCTTCGAGATCGGCAACGACAGCCTTGCGCGCCTCGAAACGATCCATGCCGCGGTACTTTTCGGGGCCGTGCTCGTTGATTCGGGCGTCCAGCGTGAGGATGCCGATCGGCGTGAAGCCGTGGCGATGGCCTACCTGCCAGTCGTTGAAGTCGTGGGCCGGCGTCACCTTGACACAGCCGGTGCCGAATTCCTTGTCCACGTAGCTGTCGGCGATGATCGGGATTTCGCGGTCGCACAGCGGCAGGATGACGTGCTTGCCGATCAGGTGGGCGTAGCGTTCATCTTCGGGATGCACCATCACCGCAACGTCGCCGAGCATGGTTTCCGGGCGCGTCGTCGCCACCGTGAGGCTGCCGCCGCCATCGGCCAGCGGATAGCGGATGTGCCACATCGAGCCGTCCTCTTCCTCGTTCACCACTTCGAGGTCGGACACGGCGGTGAGCAGTTTCGGGTCCCAATTCACCAGTCGCTTGCCGCGGTAGATCAGGCCTTCCTTGTGGAGGTGGACGAAGGTTTCGGTGACGATCTTCGACAGTCCGGCGTCCATGGTAAAGCGCTCGCGCGACCAGTCGGGCGAGGTGCCGAGGCGGCGCATCTGCTTGGTGATGGTGTTGCCGGAATACTCCTTCCATTCCCAGACCTTTTCGAGGAATTTCTCGCGGCCGAGATCGTGGCGGGAAATACCCTGGCCATCGAGCTGGCGTTCCACCACGATCTGCGTCGCGATGCCGGCGTGATCGGTGCCGGGCTGCCACAGCGTGTTGTCGCCGCGCATGCGGTGGTAGCGTGTCAGCGAATCCATGATCGCCTGGTTGAAGCCGTGTCCCATGTGCAGGGTGCCGGTGACATTCGGCGGCGGCAGCAAGATGCAGAAACTATCTTTGGCTGGGGTCTTGGCCGTGTCGAGGCCCGCGGCGAAGTAGCCGCGCGACTCCCAGATCGGGTACCAGCGCCGTTCGATTTCGGCGGGTTCAAAGCTCTTGGCGAGTTCCATGGGTCTTGCAGGGGACGAAAGCGGCCAATTTTAGCGGAAGCCGCGGTTTCGTCCGGCGTAATTCTTCGGCTGCGAGCCGATTTCCGCTATCATTGCCGCCTCTCGAAGCAAGCCCCGCAAGGCTCTTGTTCCTTCTCGTTCCTATCAGATGATCCGCAAGTTCCTGCGCCACGTGTTTCGTCGTGGCGACTCTCCCGCAACCCACGGGCCAGCCATGATTCCCGTGGCGCGCCATGGCATTCGGCGCGAGCATGTTTCGCTGGGCGCCCGGCGTACCTGCGAAACCCTGCAGCAGGCGGGGCACAAGGCCTACATCGTCGGCGGTGCGGTGCGCGACCTGATCGCCGGCATCGATCCCAAGGACTACGACCTTGCCACCGATGCCACGCCGGAGCAGGTGCGCGCCCTGTTCCGCCGCGCCCGCATCATCGGCCGCCGCTTTCAGATCGTGCATGTGATGCAGGGTGGCGAGACACTCGAAGTGTCCACCTTTCGCGCCGCGCACGATGCCCAGACCGTCAAGGACGAGCATGGCCGCGTGCTGCGCGACAATGTTTTCGGTTCAATCGCCGAAGATGCGGCGCGCCGCGATTTCACCGTCAACGCCCTGTATTACGATCCGGCCTCCGAAACGGTGATCGACTATCACCACGGTGTTGCCGACCTGAAGCAAAAAACCTTGCGCATGATCGGCGAGCCGAAGCAGCGCTACCGCGAAGACCCGGTGCGCATGCTGCGCGCGGTGCGGCTTTCCGCCAAGCTGGGGCTGACGCTCGATCCGGCAGTGCGCGCACCCATTCGCGAGATGGCCGAGCTGATGGAAAACGTGCCGGTGGCGCGGATGTTCGACGAGATGCTGAAGCTGCTGTTTTCCGGGCACTCGGTCGAATGCGTCAAGCGCCTGCGCGATGACGGCTTGCATCACGGCCTGCTGCCGCTGCTGGACGTGATTCTGGAGCAGCCGCTGGGCGAGAAGTTCGTCATGCTGTCGCTGGCCAGCACCGACGCGCGGGTCAAGGCCGGCAAGTCGCTGTCGCCCGGCTATCTGTTTGCCACCCTGCTCTGGCACGAAGTTCTGGCCTCATGGGAGGCGCGCAAGGCGCGCGGCGAAGTGCCGATTCCGGCACTGTATGAAGCGATGGATGACGTGCTGAATGTGCAGGGCGAAAAGCTCGCCATCACGCGCCGCGTCGTCGGCGACATCAAGGATATCTGGGCCCTGCAGCCGCGCTTCGAAAAGCGTGCCGGCAAGTCGCCCTACCGACTGGTTGAACTGCCGCGCTTTCGCGCCGGCTATGACTTCCTCGCCTTGCGCGCCGAGAGCGGCGAGATTGACATGGAAATGGCGACGTGGTGGCATGACTTCCAGAATGCCGACCCTGACGGCCGCGAAGCCATGCTGATGCCGGACAGCGGTCCGAAGAAGCGCCGGCGGCGTGTCCGCGGCAAGAAATCCGCGGGCGAGAGTGACATGGCCGGCAGTACATCCAGCGAAGGCTGAATGAGCCAGCGTTGTTTCATCGCGCTGGGCGCCAATCTGGGAGACCCGGTGGCGACGGTGAAGGCGGCGATCTTTGCGCTGCGCGGACTGCCGCAGACGGAATTCATCGCCGCATCCTCGTTGTATCGCACGGCGCCGGTTGGTCTCAAGCATCAGCCCGACTTCATCAATGCCGTGGTCGAACTGGTCGCCGTGTCGCCAGCGCCGACTCTTCTCGAATCCCTGTTTGCAATCGAGGAGCGCTTTGGCCGCCAGCGCAGCGTGAAGAACGCGCCGCGCACCCTGGATCTCGACCTGCTGCTTTACGGCGATACGGTCAGCGACGACCCGCAACTCACCCTGCCGCACCCGCGCCTGCACGAGCGCGCCTTCGTGCTGGCGCCGCTGGCCGAAATCGCGCCGCAACTGACGATCCCGGGGCGCGGCGGAGTGAGCGAGTTGCTGCTGCGCTGTGCCGACCAGCAGATTGCCAGGTTGCTGCCGCAAGCCGCCTGAACCATGCCGTCGATACTGCACATTCCCCTTGTCTGGCAGACCGCGCTGCTGCTTGCGGCCTCGAACATCTTCATGACCTTCGCCTGGTACGCCCACCTCAGGAACCTCAACGACCGGCCGTGGTGGATTGCCGCCCTGGCGTCGTGGGGCATCGCTCTGTTCGAGTATCTGCTGCAGGTTCCGGCCAACCGCATCGGATATCACGAGCTGTCGCTGGGCCAGCTCAAGATCCTGCAGGAAGCGATTACTCTCACCGTGTTCGTTCCCTTTGCTGTGTTCTACATGCAGCAGCCGTTGAAGCTTGATTACCTGTGGGCGGGTTTGTGTATCCTAGGCGCCGTCTATTTCATATTCCGCTCGCCATGACCTACCTAGCCAGCAACAAGCCGATCACTCTGCCCGAGCTTGCGCGCATGAAGCGCGAAGGCGAGAAGATCGCCATGCTTACCTGCTATGACGCCAGCTTTGCCGCGATGGAAGATCGCTGCGGTGTCGACGTCATGCTGGTCGGCGATTCGCTGGGCAACGTGATCCAGGGCAAGACCTCGACGCTGCCGGTAACCATGGAGCACATGGTCTATCACACGGCCTGCGTCGCGGCCCTGCCGGCGCGGCCCATGCTGGTGGCCGACCTGCCCTTCGGGGCCTACCACGAGTCGAAGGAGCAGGCGATCCGCAATGCCGGCAAGCTGCTGGCGGTTGGCGCCGAGATGGTCAAGCTCGAAGGCGGCGCGGTGATGGCCGACACCGTGCATTTCATGGTTGAGCGCGGCGTTCCGGTCTGCGCCCACATTGGTCTGACGCCGCAATCGGTGCATGCGCTGGGCGGCTATCGTGTGCAGGGACGCGATGAGGAGGGCGCGGCGCGCATGAAGCGCGACGCCGTGGCGCTGGAGCAGGCGGGCGCGGCCTTGATGGTGCTGGAAATGGTTCCCGCCGAACTTGCTGGCGAAATCACCCGCATGCTGAAAGTCTGCGCCACCATCGGCATCGGCGCCGGACTGGCCTGCGACGGCCAGGTGCTGGTGCTGCACGACATGCTGGGCGTCTATCCGGGCAAGAAAGGTCGCTTCGTCAAGGATTTCATGGCCGCGGCCGCCAGCATCGACGGCGCCGTCGCGGCCTACGTCAAGGCCGTCAAGGACGGTTCCTTCCCGGGGCCAGAGCACTGCTACTGATGCAACTCCACGAGACGATCGCCAGCCTGCGTGCGGTGCGCGCCAGGGCCGGCCCAGGGAAGCGATTGGCGCTGGTGCCCACCATGGGCAATCTGCACGAAGGCCACATTGCGCTGATGACGCAGGCGCGGGACCATGCCGACCAGGTGATCGCCACCATCTTCGTCAATCGCCTGCAGTTCCGCCCCGGCGAGGACTTCGAGAAATACCCGCGCAGCTTTGCGGCGGATTGCGAGCGCCTGGAGCAAGCCGGTGTGGAGCACTTGTTTGCGCCCGCCGAAGCGGAAATGTATCCGCAGCCGCAGACCTACCAGATCGAACCGCCGCCCGGGCAGGCAGGCATTCTCGATGGCGAGTTCCGCCCCGGGCATTTTCGCGGGGTCGCCACGGTGGTGATGAAACTGTTCCAGATCGCCCAGCCCGATGTGGCACTGTTCGGCAAGAAGGATTACCAGCAACTGATGGTTATTCGCAACATGGTGCGCGAGTTCAATCTGCCCATCGAAATCATTGGCGGCGAGACCGTACGGGCGGCAGACGGGCTGGCCCTGTCTTCGCGCAACGGCTATCTGTCCGCCGCTGAAAGAGTGCAAGCCCATAATTTATATAGGGTCTTGACCAAAGTGGCCGAGGCGGTACGCGCCGGTTCCCGGAATTGGGGCGGCCTGGAACACGATGCAGTGATGGAACTCCAGGCCAGTGGCTGGATTCCGGATTATGTTGCATTGCGTAAAAAACTTGATCTACAATTGCCGTCCGCTCACGATTCCGGATTGGTGGTGTTGGCGGCGGCGCGTTTGGGAAGCACGCGCCTCATCGACAATCTGGAAGTTTAGGCCACTGCGATGCGCTCATGCCGGCGGTGTGCCAGAAGCGAAAACGGACGGGGAAGTCCTCTTTGGACGTCTCTGCTTTATTGCCGCCTTTGCATGAGAAAGGTCTGACAATGCAACGCACGATGCTCAAGTCAAAACTTCACCGTGTTACGGTGACCCAGGCCGAACTGCATTACGAGGGTTCCTGCGCCATCGATGACAACCTGCTCGACGCAGCCGACATCAAGGAATACCAGCAGATCGAAATCTGGAACGTGACCAATGGCGAGCGTTTCACCACCTACGCCATTCGTGCCGAACGCGGCAGTGGCACCATTTCGGTCAATGGCGCCGCCGCGCGCAAGGCCGCTGCCGGCGATCTGCTGATCATCGCCACCTTCGCCATGATGAACGAGATCGAACTGCAAAATTTCGAGCCCGATCTGGTGTACGTCGATGCGAGAAATCGCATCACCCACCACAGCCGGAAGATTCCGGTGCAAGAAGCCGCTTGAATCTTCGTTCATGGCGCCGATAGCCCACCCTGCGCGGTGGGCTTTTTTTGTCCTGAAGAAAGATATCCGGGGGCATGCGCCGATGGCGTGAATCTGTCGCCGGCGGCTGGAGCGGTGTATTCTCCCGGATAGAAGAATAAAGTGTTCAAACAGGAGGGGACGCATGGCCAAGAAGATTCTGATCGCCGATGACGAGCCGAATATCGTCATTTCGCTGGAGTTCCTGCTCAAGCGCGAAGGTTACGAGGTGGTGGTCGCCCATGACGGCGTCGAGGCGCTGGCCCGGGTCCGCGCCGAGCGGCCCGATCTGGCAATTCTCGATGTCATGATGCCGCAGCGAAACGGCTTCGAGGTCTGTCAGGATCTCCGTCAAGACCCGGAATTCAAGGACTTGCGGATCATGATGCTAACCGCCAAGGGGCGCGATACGGAGGTCTCCAAAGGCCTGGCGCTGGGCGCCGACGTCTACATGACCAAGCCGTTTTCGACCAGGGAGCTTATTTCCAGGGTCAAGACGCTGATCGACCGGGCCTGAGCAGCCGGTGCTTCGCCGGTTGAGTTGATCGCATCGTGCAGTCTCAGGCCAAACTTCTAGCAGCCGTCGCCGTCGCCTGCACCTTCCTGCTGGCTGCACTGCTGGCCGCGGCTTTCGTCATCGGCTCCGGGCTTGAGGGGAGGGAACAGGCGCTGCTGGCGTCCATTGTCGAGCGCCGCCTCGGCGCCGTGTTGATGATCGTCTTTGTCGCCTGCGTTTTTCTGTTTCTCATGCTGCGCGCGGCGCATGAGTTTCTGGTGGTGTTGCCAGCACGTGCAGCCGAGGAAGCGGGGGCCATGCTCAAGGAGCCGACGACCCGCTTGACCATGCAGGGCAGTAGCGAGTTGCAGGCGCTGGTTGCCGCCGTCAATCGTGTTGCCGAGCGGCATCAGATGCAGGAAGAGGATATCGGAGCGCGAGTCCGCGCCGCCAATGCGGCGGCGGAGGCCGACCGCAATCGCTTTGCCGTGCTCATGTCGGAACTTGCGCAGGGCGTCATCGTCTGCAATCCGGATGGCCGGGTTTTGCTCTACAACCGCCGCGCCCGAGCGCTGTTCGCCGGTTCGTCGGGGCAGGGCATGGCGGCACTGGGGCTGGGGCGGTCAATCTATGGCATTTTTGATCGGCACCTGATCGCCTACGCCATCGAAAACATGGATACCCGACAGCGTACTCACCGTCATTTCGTCGCGGTGACCGAGTCCGGTCGTCTGCTGCGCGTTCTCGTTGCACCAATACCGGAGGCGGCGAGTACTACCGCAGAAGGCGCGGAGGCAGGTGCGGGACACGGTCTCTCCGGCTACATGACAATGATCGAGGACATGACGGAGACATTCGACAGCGAGTCCACCCGCGACCAGCTGTTGCAGGAACTAACCGAGAGCAGCCGGGGACCGGTAGGCAATCTGCGGGCTGCCGCCGAAACGCTGCACGATTACGCCGACATGAGTGCGGAGGAACACCGGCGCTTCCTGGCCGTGGTGCGTGACGAAGCCGAGGGCCTTGCCGCGCGTGTCGAATCGGCGGCGCACAGATATGCCGCAGTACTCAAGTCGCGCTGGCCGCTGGAGGAGATGCTGGGCGCCGATCTGTTGACGGCCGCCCGCCGCCGGATTGCCGATCGCTGCCCGGTGCAGGTCAGCCTCGACGATGTCGATGCCGGGGTCTGGATCAAGGTTGACGGCTTCTCGCTGTTGCAGGCAATGACCTATCTTGCGGCGCGCCTGCACGATGAGTACCAGATCAAGGACCTGAGGCTGCGTCTGAGCCGGGATGGCGAGATGGCGCATATCGACCTGATCTGGTCGGGTGTGTTCATGAGTACCGAGACCGTGATGGCCTGGGAACTCGATCCGATGACGGTGGCCGGGGAAGCTTCGCCGCTGACCGTGCGCGATGTGGTCGAACGCAACGGCGGCGAAGTATGGTTTCAGCGCAACCACGCTTCCTATCTCGCCTTCTTTCGCTTCCTGCTGCCGGCCGTCAGCGGGCAGGAGGCGGGTTCCGCGGTGGCGGGCGGTGCGATGGCCGACAGCCGACCCGAGTTCTATGATTTCGACCTGTTCAAAGGCGAGGAGACGGATCTGGTGCTGGACGACAGGCTTCTGGCACAGCTCGCCTATACCGTGTTCGATACCGAAACCACCGGCCTCGAACCATCGGCGGGCGATGAGATCATCCAGATCGGGGCGGTCCGTATCGTCAATCGCCGCCTGCTGCGGCACGAATCGTTTGACCAACTGGTCGATCCGCAACGGTCCCTGCCGGCGAAATCGGTAAAGATCCACGGCATCACGGCCGACATGCTGGCCGGTCAGCCGTCGATCGACCGCGTCCTGCCGATCTTCCGTTCCTATGTCGCGGACACCGTTCTGGTCGCGCACAATGCGGCGTTCGACATGCGCTTTCTGGAATTGAAGGAAGCCGGCACCGGCGTTCGCTTCGATCGCCCGGTGCTCGATACTTTTCTGCTCTCCGCCGTGCTGTTCCCGAATCAGGAGTCGCATCGTCTGGAGGCAATCGCCGAGCGGCTGGGGATATCGGTACTCGGGCGCCACACTGCCGTCGGTGACGCCATCGTCACGGCTGAAGTCTTCCTCAAGATGCTGCCACTGCTCGCCGACAAAGGCATCCACACGCTGGGTGAGGCGCGCGAATCCAGCGAGAGAACCTACCATGCCCGCACCCGCTACTGAAGCTGCCAGCTTCGACGCAGTCTCGGTGAACCTCAATACCGCGCTGTGCAAGCTGCCGCTGGCGCCGCCGGTGATGGTCGATCCGGCGAACTCGGTGCGCGAAGCCCTGCGCGCCATCGATGCGCAGGACGCCGAGGCGGCAGTCATTGTCGACACGGCGAGCTCGGTGCCGCTGGGTATCGTTACCTTGCGCGATGCGATTCGGTCCATCATCAACGATGATTGCGATCTCGCCGGGCCGGTGGCCGGCATCATGACCGGCGGACTGGCCAGCCTCTCGGCGGAGGCGACCGTGCACCAGGCGACCGTGCTGATGTTCCGCCGCGGCATGCGCCACCTGATTCTGACCGGGGCCGACGGGCGTCTGTTCAATGTGGTTTCCCAAGGCGATCTGTATGGCATGCAGGCGGCCGATTCGGCGAGTCTGGCCAACGCCATTCTGGCGACCGGAAGCATCGCCGAGCTTGCACAGCAAACCGCCGCCGTACGTCGCTTCGCCGCGCGCCGCCTGGCCGAGGGCAGCGGGGCGGAGGCATTGTGCGAATGGATTGCCGCCCTCAACGATCTGGTTGCCTTGCAGGTCATCGACCTGGTGGAAGGCGAGTTCGAACTTCCCTATGTGCCATGGTGCTGGATTGTCTTCGGTTCGGAAGGCCGGCTGGAGCAGACCCTGGTCACCGATCAGGACAACGGCATCGTCTTCGCCGCGGCATCGGCGACGGAGGCAGAGGAACTGCGGCAGAAATTTCTGCCCTTTGCGCGCGCCGTCAACGCGGCGCTCGATGATTGCGGCTTTCCGCTGTGCACCGGGCAGATCATGGCCGGCAACCCGGCCTGGTGTCTTTCTCTCGACGAGTGGAAGCACACCTTTGACCGCTGGATATCGGTGCCGGAACCCAAGGCCTTGCTCAACGCCAGCATCTTTTTTGATTTCCGTCCGCTCTACGGCCGCGAAGAACTGGTGACCGAGCTGCAGCGCTGGCTGCTGCAACGCGTCAAAGGAAACACGGCCTTCGTGCGGGCGATGGCGGTCAATGCGCTCGAGCAGGAACCGCCGCTGAGCTGGTGGCGCGACTTCCGCTGCAACGACGACCGCAAGTATCCGCACACCCTCAATCTCAAAGGGCAGGGGATTCGCCTGTTTGTCGACGCGGTGCGGATACTGGCACTGGCGCACGGCGTTGAGTACACCAACACCGTCGAGCGTCTGCGCGGTGTTCGCGCCGCATTGGGGATGCCGGTCGAGGAAGCTGCCGCAATGGCGGCTGCTTTCTACCAGATACAGCGTCTGCGCCTGCAGAATCAGGTATCCGGCGAGTTTCCGGATGCCGCCAACCGGCTCAATCCGGACCGTCTGCACAAACTCGACCGGCAAATCCTCAAGGAGGCCTTTCGCCAGGCGCGAACCCTGCAGCAGCGCCTGCGGCTGGATTATTTGTCGTGATCAGGGCGCTTCGCGATGACCTTACAATGGCGCTTTCCTGCGCTGGCGTGAACACGACGCGATGAATTCCTTTCAAAAACGCACGGCCATTCGGATCGCTGCCATCAGTGTTCTGTTGGCTTTTGTCGCCAGTTCCATCTCATGGTTTGTGGCACGGGAACATGAAGAGGAAGCGATCGTTTCCCTTGCCATTGAAGAATCAAGCGGACTGCTGCGGCACTTCAACGCGATCAATCTGGACGTGCCGAAATCTGCCGAGCACGCCATGGATGCCGCCAGGACGATTTCCGGGGGCATGTTTGATATCGCCGAGATTTACGACCGCAATGGACGCAAACTCGCCGAAGCGATGACCCCGGAAGGAAGTTTGGTTGAGCCGTCGCTGCCGAAACATGCAGCCCCAAGCTATGTCGCGGCGTCTTACGAGAGCCTGAATCTGCCGGGAGGGTATTGGATACTGCGGGTCTTTGTCCCGTTGCGGGCTTCAAGAAATGATGCGACCGGGCCGATTTCCGGATATTTCGAAGGGGTGCGCGTGGTACCTGCGTGGCAGCGGGACCAGATATTTGTCAGCTCCCTGATAATGGCATTGATGGCCGGATTGGCGTCCGTGCTTTGCGGTGCCGCGCTCTATCCGGTCGTGGTGCGTCTGTCCGCCGACAACGAGCGCAAGACTCGCGAGGTGCTCGACTCGCAGACCGCGCTGATCGAAGGCTTGCAGCGGTCGGAACGAGAATTGGAGGAAAAGGTTTCCCAGCGCACGCTCGAACTTCAGCACGCACAGGTACGCACCAAGGAGTTGCTGCACAACATTCTCCCCGTTGATATCGCGGACGAACTGTCTGCCACGGGCAGCGCCCGCCCGGTCCGGCATGAATCGGTGAGCATTCTGTTCACCGACTTCAGCGAATTCACCCAGGCTGTCGCCACCATGCCGGCGGACCGGATGGTGGCCGAGCTCAATGAGATTTTTGCGGCGTTCGATGCCATCACGGATGACTGTGGCGTCGAGAAAATCAAGACCATTGGCGATGCATACATGGCTGCGGCCGGGTTGCCGAAGCCTTGTGCCGATCACGCACAACGCTGCGTCCGTGCCGGACTGCGCATGATTGGCTTTCTCGCCAACAGGAATGCCACAGCCGCCTTCAAGTGGTCGCTTCGGGTCGGCGTTCATTCCGGCCCGGTGGTGGCGGGTGTCGTCGGCAAGCGGAAATATGCCTTTGACCTTTGGGGTGATACGGTCAATGTCGCGTCGCGCATGGAAAGCTCGGGCGAGATCGATCGGGTGAATGTCTCGGCCTACACCTACGACCTGATTCGGGAAGAGTTCGATTGCGAGTACCGGGGCAAGGTGGAAGCCAAAGGCAAGGGCCATATCGACATGTACTTCGTCAAGGGAGCGCGTCAAGCCGGAGTTCCGCCCATTGCCGGGCGCGACGTTCAGGCTGCTGGGTCCGGATAGCCGGTGATGTCGCGAATGTCCCGATAGAGCGGCTGCAGGCGCCGGTACATGCGGCAATAAACCTTGCGGTAGAGCTGTTCGTAGATGCGCACATGCTGCGGCTGGGGTTGAAACACCTGGCCGACGCGCGTCATTTCGCGCACCGCCGTGGCAAAGTCGGGATGCAGGCCGAGGCCGACGGCGCCGAGTATGGCGGCGCCGAGTCCGCTGGTCTCGAACAGATGCGGCCGCTCGGCCGGCAGATTGAATACGTTGGCGGTAATCTGCATCGCCGCATCGCTTTGTGAGCCGCCGCCGGAGACGCGCACGCGCTCGATGCGCGTTCCGCCGCGGCGTTCGATGCGCTCGCGTCCTTCGCGCAGGGCGTAAGCCAGGCCTTCGAGAATGGCGCGGTAGAGATGGGCGCGGGTATGCACGTCGCCAAAGCCGATCACCGCTCCTTTCGCCTCCGGGCCGGGGGTCTTGATGCCGGGGTTCCAGAACGGCTGCAGCATCAATCCCATCGAGCCGGGCGGCACGGCGTTGACCAGCTCATCGAACAGACTCTCCGCCGTTACGCCGCGGCTTCGCGCCTCCTGTTCTTCATGCAGGCCGAACTGCTCGCGGAACCAGTTCACCATCCAGAAGCCGCGGGTGATCTGGACTTCAGTGTTGTAGTGTCCCGGCACGGCGGCCTGGTAGGGCGGAATGAAACGGATCGCCTCCACATAGCGCGGCGTGGTGGTATTGATGGTAGCGGCGGTGCCGTAGGACAGGCAGCCAATCTCGGGAGTGAGGCAGCCGGCGCCGATGACTTCGCAGGCCTTGTCGGCGGCGCCGGCAATGACCGGCAGGCCTTGCGGGATGCCGGTGTCGCGCGCTGCATCGGCGCTGACGAGGCCGAGTTGCGTACCTGCCGGCACCAGTTCCGGCAGCATCTTCCGCTTGATCGGCAGACATTGCCATTTCCAGTCCCAGGCGGCAGCCCAGTGTCCGCGTTTGTAGTCGAACGGGATATAGCCGACCTGACTCGCCACGGAGTCGACGTAGCGACCGGTGAAGCGGTAGTTCAGGTAGCCGGAGAGCAGCAGGTACTTGTCGGTGCGCGCCCAGATTGCGGCCTGGTGCTGGGCGATCCAGTTGGCCTCGGCCTCACGCGCGAAGTAGCCGATGGTGTCGCGCATGCCGATGGCGCGCAGCGCAACTTCCCACCACCAGGCGAGCTTTGGTTTGGTGTCGGCGCGCCGCTGATCGAGCCAGACAATGGCCGGCCGTAGCGGCTGACCGTGGCTGTCGAGGTTGATCGTCGTCGCGCGCTGGGTGGTGACGATGACGCCGCGAATCGAACTCCGGGGAACCCGCGTGTTGGCCCAGAGTCGCTGGCAGGCCTGGCAAAGCGCGGCCCAGAATTCCTCGGGGTCGTTCTCCACCCAGCCCGGTTGCGGCGACTGGTAGCTGGTGATGTCGACTTGTGACTTGTCGACCAGATGGCCGCTCAGGTCGAATATCAGCGCGCGCACGCTCTGCGTGCCGCAGTCGATGGCGAGCAGGTAGTTGTTGCTCATCGCGGTGTTCACCTGAAGCAGCGCCGTATCGCCAGCGCCGACTCTTGCCCTGATGCTACTTTGTGGCGATTACGGTTTGTTCCTGTTCGCCCAGGCCCTCGACGCCGAGCCTGACCCGATCGCCCAGCTGGAGAAAACGGCCGCGCCCCATGCCAACGCCTTGCGGCGTGCCGGTGCAGATCACATCGCCCGGCAGCAGCGTCATGAAGCGTGAAACATAGCTGACGATCTGGGCACAGGAAAATACCATGTCGGCGGTGGTCGAGTCCTGCATGCGTTCGCCATTGACATCCAGCCACAGGCGCAGTTGCTGCGGGTCGGCGATCTCGTCCCGGGTTACCAGCCAGGGGCCGATGGGGCCGAAGCTGTCGCAGCCCTTGCCCTTGTCCCACTGGCCGCCGCGTTCGAGCTGGAAGGCGCGCTCCGAGACATCGTGGAACGCGCAGTAGCCAGCGACCTGTTCAAGCGCCCTGGCTTCGCTGACCTGACGGGTCTCGCGGCCGATGACGATGCCGAGCTCGACTTCCCAGTCCAGCTTGGTGCTGCCAACAGGCATCAGGATCGGATCGCAGGGGCCGGTGATGCAGGTGGTGGCCTTCATGAACATCACCGGTTCGGCCGGAATCGGCATCTTCGACTCGATGGCATGGGCGCGGTAATTGAGGCCGATGCCGACGATCTTGGAAATGCCGGTGAAAGGCACGCCGAGCCGCGGCTTGCCGCGCACTCGCGGCAAGCTGGCCGGATCAAGCGCACGCAGGCGCTTTTGCCCGGCGGACGAAAGCTCGCTCCAGCCGATGTCGGCGACATGGCGGGAAAGATCGCGCAGTGTTCCGTCAGGTGCAATCAGGCCGGGCTTTTCGCGACCCTTGGGGCCGTAGCGGACCAGTTTCACTTATTTCCTCCCAAATCCGCCGAGGAGCGCGGCCACAGGTTTTTGCGGACGCGTCGCGGCAGGTTTTTCGGTGCTGGTTGCGCCAACCGCCAGTTTGCTGACATAGGGTTTGCTGGCGTCAAAGTCGAGTTTCGGCAGGCGGGGGTCGATTCGCGGCACGTGAGCGACGGGACTGGGCAGTTCGCGCCCGGCTGGCCGACTGCCTTCCAGCGTTAGCGCGCGATCGCGCTCGCGTGCCTTTTCGCGGGCATGCTCGAGGTGCTCGCGACGGTGGCCGCGATTGCTCGGCGGCGCGCTTTCGCGCACCTGCGCGAGTTCGGCGAAGCCGGTGATCTCGACGCGTTCGATGGGGCGCTTGATCAGCCGTTCGATGTCCGCCAGTCGCTGCTTTTCTTCCGGGGCGAACAGCGAGGTAGCGTCGCCATGCTTGCCGGCGCGGCCGGTGCGACCGATGCGGTGGATGTAATCCTCGGCGGTGTGCGGCAGTTCGTAATTGATGACGTGGGGCAGGTCGTCGATGTCCAGCCCGCGCGCGGCGACGTCGGTGGCGACGAGGACGCGGATCTTGCCGGACTTGAAGCCTTCCAGTGCTTCCGTGCGCTGCTGCTGGCTCTTGTCGCCGTGGATCGCATCGGCGGCGATCCCCTGCCGGGCGAGATAGACCGCGAGACGGCTGGCGCCGAACTTGGTGCCGACGAACACCAGCACTTGCTGCAGGTCGTCCTGATGCGTCAGCAGGTGCACCAGCAGGCTGCGCTTGAGGTCGGACGCCACCGGATAGACGCGGTGGGTGATGGTGTCGATGACGGTATTGCGCTTCGCCACCTCGATCAGTTGCGGCGCCTTGAGCATGCTGTCGGCGAGGTTCTTGATCTCGTTGGAGAAGGTGGCCGAGAACAGCAGGCTCTGCCGTTCCTTGGGCAGCATGGCCAGGATGCGCTTGATGTCAGGGATGAATCCCATGTCCAGCATGCGGTCGGCTTCGTCGAGCACCAGCACTTCGACGAAGTTGAAGCTGACGCTTTTCTGCTGGACGTGATCGAGCAGTCGGCCCGGCGTGGCGACGACGATTTCGCGGCCTTCCCGCAGTTCGGCAATCTGCGGTCGGATATCGACGCCGCCGTAAATGCAGACCGAGCGCAGCGGCAGGTGTTTGCTGTAGGTGACCACGCTTTGATGCACCTGCATCGCCAGTTCGCGCGTCGGCGCGAGGATGAGGGCGCGGACCGGATGGCGGGCAGGTGAGGGCGAACTGCTGGCATGGCGCGCCAGGCGCTGCAGTAGCGGCAGGGTGAATCCCGCCGTCTTGCCGGTGCCGGTCTGGGCGCCGCCCATGACATCCTTGCCGGCCAGGATGATCGGAATGGCCTGGGTCTGGATCGGCGTCGGCGTGGTGTAGCCGGCGTCCTGGATGGCGCGCATCAACTCGGGTAGCAAGCCCAGGTCATTGAAAGTCGGCGCTGGCGCCACGGCGGCTGCGCTGTCGTTCTTGGTACCGTCGGGGGAATGGATGAGGCTCTCGGTGGTCGCGTTCAAATGAACTCCTGAATCGGCCTGCCCCTTGCGGGGAACCGGTTCAGGCGGCGAAGCGCTTGAAGGAAATGCGGCGAAATGCCGAACTGCGCGCCAACCGGCAGGGCGCGCAAGGATCGTATTGTATTACAGGCTGCGTCCACCGCGCCGGCAGGCGCGGCCGTTGTCACATGGCCGTGCCTTGTCCTGCCTTGTCCAGCCTTTGGTCGGAGGACATTTTCAGTCGATCAAAGTTCGCTGCAGTGCTGAGTTTTGCATTCAACGCGCCGAACACTTCCTGGCCCAGTTCGCCGGGTGTGACGCCACCCCTGGCCGTGCCGATGTTCTTCAGGCTGATGTCCGGCAGCGCGACGCTGACATTCTTGTTGTTCATGAAGGCTGCGCTGGCCTGCGCCCTGGCGTTGTAAATGGTGAGTTCCTCGACGATCAGTTTCTTGCCTTGCGCACCCATTCCGCTTTCGATGCCCCCCAGATAGCTCAAAATGTTCTTCTGGATGGCATCGAAGTTCGTCATCGAGTCGCCTTGCTGGTAAAGCACCTCCGGGCCATCGATGACAAGGAAGTGAACTACGACGACGTCCTGGTTGAGCGAGGCGAGGTCTATCTCGAGATCGATGCGGTCTGCCTTGATGGCATACGCCGACTTGAATCCCGCCGGATTGCCGATCACGAGGTTGTTGATCGTGCCCCTGCCACTGGACGGTGCAATTTTCACGGCGTCGACGCTGACCCTGGCCCTGGACATCAGACTGCCACGGTGGGCAATGGAGGTATCGATCAGTGGGCTGATGTTGTCGGGCCGCAAGAATACGGTGCCACCGATCAGGGCCGCGAGCACCAGCAGACTCGGCACAATCCTTTTCATCCGGGACTGCCCGACAGAAGCGGCGCGGGCCTTGTACTCGCAACCTGATTGTTCGAGTGTCCCACGGGAGACTTCCTTCGGCGCGCAATCATTGCATGGGCTCGGATTTCGTGGGCTCGGTGAGACTGCGTTACTGTACCGCAATTCCGCGCCCTGCCCTCCCGGCTTCAGATCACTTGCTTCCCGCAATACGGGCGGCGCTTGATTTCAACTGGGCAAGCAATTCGTAGAGCTGGCCGCGCTGCTGTTCTCCCATCCCGCCGAAAAGCTCGACCACCCACATCTCATGCGCTTCGGCCATCTTGCGGAAGCTGCGGCGCCCCTCCGGCGTCAGCCTGACGATGTAGGCACGCCGGTCCTTGGGGCTGTCTTCGCGCACCACCAGTCCCTCGGTGACCAGTTGATCGGTAATTCCGGTCACGTTGCCCCCGGTCACCATCATGCGTTTGGACAGCTCGCCCATCTTGAGCCCCTGTGGCGAGCGCTCAAGCTGGGCCATCAGATCGAAGCGCGGCAGCGTGATGTTGAACTCGGTGCGCAAGCGCGAGCGGATGTGATTTTCAATCAGATTGGTGCAGGCCAGTGTGCGCAGCCACAACCGGAGATCGGGTGCGTGTTCCGACGTGGCACGGGTTTCGGTGTCGGAAGCGGCAGGAACGGATTTCTTGGACATGGCGGCTGGGCGCTTGCAGGTGCGGCGCGATTTATTAATATCGATGCCTAAAATATCAAAATACCCAGGTTTCCGCAACCGACATGGAAATGGATGTTGCGAGTTAATGAGTTGTCCGGTTCTGTAGCACGACATCTGTCCGGTTGTCATAGTGCCCCGAAGGGGGGTCGAGATGACACCGACACAAGTGCTACAGGAGATTCGAAAGATGAGATTCGAGGAAGCGTATGAGGGATGGAGCGCAGGACGGCTGACGCAGGCGGCTGCGGCACAGATTCTTGGGATGTGC
>JAUSCI010000001.1 GCA_030651305.1 Sulfuritalea sp.
CATTGAAGTAGCGGAATCCGGCGACCTGGGAGTCGGCGCTGGCGAGACGGTGACGCACGATCTGATCGAAGAGGAACTTCGAGTAGCCATAGACATTCAGCGGCGCCTCATATTCTCGCTCTTCCCGGAACACGCTGCCGCCACCATAGACGGAGGCGGACGAGGCATAGAGCAACGGAATTTCCTGTTCCTGGCAAAAATCCAGCAAAGCCAGCGAATAGCGATAGTTGTTGGCCATCATGTAACGGCCGTCGGTTTCCATGGTGTCGGAACAGGCGCCCTGATGCAGGATGGCTTCGATGCCGCCATCGAGCTGGCCGCTTTCGACCAGCGCGAGGAATTCGCTCTTGTCGAGGTAATCGGCGATATCACAGTCGGTCAGATTCCTGAACTTGTCGGCCTTGGTGAGGTTGTCGACGGCAATGATGTCGGCAATGCCGCGCTCGTTGAGACCCTTGACCAGATTTGCGCCGATAAATCCGCAGGCGCCGGTGACTACGTAGTGCATAAGTTCCTCATCCTTCTTCGTCGGGCGGGCAAAGCCCGCCTCTATGGACGTGCGGTCTTCAGCTCCTGAAGACTGCACGTTGCCGTACCCAGTTTGCCTACTACTATGCCGGCGGCGAGATTGGCCTGGCGCATCGCCTGCGGCAAGCTCAGACCGCTGCCCAGCATCACTGCCAGCGTGGCGATGACGGTGTCGCCGGCGCCACTGACATCATAGACCTCACGCGCCACTGCCGGCTCATGCGCCACGCCGCTGGCCGAAAACAGCGTCATGCCTTCTTCGCTGCGGGTGACCAGCAATGCCTCCAAATGCAAATCATCGCGCAGCCGTTCGGCCTTCAGTGTGAGCTCATTTTCATCTTTCCAGCGGCCGACTACGTCTCGCATCTCCGCGCGATTGGGAGTTAGCAGCGTCGCTCCCACGTAACGAGCGTAGTCCTCGCCCTTCGGATCGACCAGTACCTGCTTGCCGGCAGCGCGGGCAAGACGAATCATTTCGGTGATGTGCGTAAGGCCACCCTTGCCGTAATCGGAAAGAATCACGACATCGCATGCCGCCAGGCGCGATTCAAAATCAGCCAGCTTGGCTTGCAGGACTTCATGATCCGGCGCATTTTCAAAATCGATGCGCAGCAGTTGCTGCTGGCGGCCGACCACGCGCAACTTGACGGTGGTGCTGAGTTGGGCGTCCTCGTGCAGACTGCACTCGATGCCGGAGTCGCCCATCAGGCGCGCCAGCGTTTGGCCTGCCTCATCCGCGCCGACCACGGACAACAGCGCCACCCGCGCGCCAAGCGCCGCGCAGTTGCGTGCCACGTTGGCGGCGCCGCCCGGACGTTCCTCGGCGCGCTCGACCTTGACCACGGGCACCGGGGCTTCCGGCGAAATGCGCGAAACCTCGCCGAACCAGTAGCGATCCAGCATCACGTCGCCGACCACCAGGATGCGGGTGGCTGAAGTATCGGGAATCGTGTTCATAGCCTGCCGATGGCGAAATACTCCAGCCCGGCCTTGCGCGGTGTCGCCGGATCGTAGAGGTTGCGGCCGTCGAAAATCACCGGCGTCTTCAACTTGGCCTTGATGGCATCGAAGTCAGGACTGCGGAATTCCTTCCACTCGGTGACGATGACCAGGGCATCGGCGCCGTCGAGCGCTTCCATCGGAGTCGCGGCATAGCTGATGCGCGCGTCCTGGCCCAATATGCGCTGTGCTTCATGCGTGGCTACCGGATCGTAGGCGCGGATTGCGGCGCCGCAGGCCAGAAGATCGGCAATCAACACCAAACTTGACGCTTCGCGCATGTCGTCGGTATTCGGCTTGAAGGCCAGGCCCCACAGGGCGAAGGTCTTGCCGCCAAGATCCTTGCCGAGACGCGTCGTGATCTTCTTCGCCAGCACGTGTTTCTGCGCCTGATTGGCTGCCTCGACGGCCTGCAGCACCTGTAGCTCTTGGCCGGCATCCTGCGCCGTGCGGATCAGCGCCTGCACATCCTTGGGGAAACAGGAGCCGCCGTAGCCAACGCCGGGATAGAGAAAATGGAAGCCGATGCGCGGATCGGAGCCGATGCCCTTGCGCACCAGTTCGATGTCGGCCCCGAGTTTCTCCGCCAGATTGGCGAGCTCGTTCATGAAGCTGATGCGGGTCGCCAGCATCGCGTTGGCGGCGTATTTGGTCAGCTCCGCGCTCTTCACGTCCATCACAATCAAACGCTCGTGATTGCGCTGAAATGGCGCATAGAGTTCGCGCATCAGCTCTATGGCGCGGGCATCTTCGGCGCCGACGACGATTCGGTCCGGCTTCATGAAATCGTCCACCGCGGCGCCTTCCTTGAGGAATTCGGGATTGGAGACGATGCTGAAGTCCAGATCGACGCCGCGCAGCTTCAATTCTTCTGCAATCGCCTCGCGCACCTTGTCGGCGGTACCGACCGGAACCGTCGACTTGTCCACCACAACCTTGTAGGCGGTCATATGGCGTCCGACATTGCGCGCGGCAGCAAGCACGTACTGCAAGTCGGCGGAGCCATCCTCGTCGGGCGGCGTACCGACGGCAATGAACTGCAATACGCCGTGGGCGACGGCGGCTTCGATGTCAGTGGTAAAGCGCAGGCGCCCCGCCGCCTCGTTCTTCCGCACCATGGCCTCCAGCCCCGGTTCGTAGATCGGAATACCGCCTTCGTTGAGGGTGCGGATTTTTGCCGCATCCAGATCGAGGCAGAGCACATCATTGCCTACGTCTGCGAGGCAGGTACCGGAGACAAGGCCGACGTAGCCGGTGCCGATGACAGTAATTTTCATAATTTCGCTATAACGTGATGTCGAATTCTTCGGTGCGCTTCGGCGGATAGGTTTCCCAGCCGCCGCAGCCGGGACAGCGCCAGTAGAACTGGCGTGCCTTGAAGCCGCAGGCATCGCAGCGATAGCGCGCAACGCGGCGGGTGTGATTGTGAATCAGGTTCTTGATCAGTTCCAGATCGGCGCGTTTTTCGGGCGGGACCACCAGAATCTGCGCCTCCAAGAGCTTGTCCAGCCCGAGCAGGGTCGGATTGCGGCGCAACTCGTCGCGCACCAATGCGTAGGCCGCTTCTGCTCCATCGTTGTCGAGTTCGGCACGAAACACCGCGTCGAGCAGATCGAGCGAAGGATGTCGCTCCAGCCAGCCGCGCAGCAACTGAATGCCCTGCTCCTTGCGGCCCAACTGGATATGCGCCGTCATCAGCTTTTCCGCAGCCAGCGCGAGATACACCGGGTTTTGCTGCTCGATACCTTTCCAGTGGTCAATCGCCTCGCTTAGGTCACCCCGGCCAGCGCCGTCCCCGGGGATACCGCTTTGCATAACTTTTGCCGCCAGATCGCCCAGCAGCAACGTGGCGCGAACACATTTCCGGTTGGCCGCCAAGGCCTCGTCCAGCAGGCGACGCGCTTCGTCGTGGCGGTCGTGAAGCATTTCATTCGCCGCCATCTCGCAGCGAAACTCGGCAATTTCCTTTTGCCAGAGATGCTCGGAGTGGTTTGGCATGGCGCTGCAAATCGCGATAGCCTTGGCCCATTCCTTTTCCTGCTGATAGATTTCCAGCAGGCTTTTCAGTGCCTCTTCGTCGCGGTCAGTTCCGCGCAGCTTGACGAAAATCTCCTCGGCACGATCGAGCAGGCCGGCCTTGAGATAATCCTGACCGAGTTCCGAGAGTGCATGCAGCCGCTGGGCAGACGACAAGCCATCGCGCTCGATGAGATTCTGGTGCACGCGGATGGCACGGTCGGTCTCGCCGCGACGGCGGAACAGACTGCCCAGCGCAAAATGCAGTTCGATGGTTTCCGGGTCAACACGCGCGGCTTCGATGAAGGCTTCTATCGCCTGATCCGGCTGCTCGTTGAGAAGAAAATTAAGACCCTTGAAGTAGGAGCGCGGCAGGGCACGCGATTCTTTCAGGAGATGCTTGATGTCGATCCGCGCGGCGACCCAGCCAAGCCCGAAAAAGACCGGCAGAACCAGCAGCCACCAAAGTTCAATTTCCATCGGGTTAGCGCGGTTCGCGATCCGGATCGCGACGGGGGTTCAGGAATACACCCAATGCCGCCGTCAGGCCGACGCCAACGCCAATGGCAAACACGGCCAGGATGACCACCGAAACCGGCGCTGTCCACGCACGATCGAGAAAGAAGCGCAGTTCCATCGGACCGCTATTCTTGATCGCCAGCCCGAACAGCCCGACGAAGACCACGATTCGCAACAACCAGACAAGAATCCGCAGCAGGGTATTCATGCCGAGTCATGATGGTGAAAAAAAGCGGCACCCGTGACAGGTGCCGCCTTGATGCAAGCTGAAACCGCTCGACTCATGGCCGGTAATCGACCCGTTCCCGCAACTCCTTGCCGGCCTTGAAATGGGGCACGTACTTTTCCGGTACCTGCACCTTGTCGCCCGACTTCGGATTGCGACCGACACGCGGCGGCCGATAGTTCAGCGCAAAGCTGCCGAAGCCGCGAATCTCTATGCGATTACCGCGGACCAGCGCCGCAGTGAGGGCGTCGAGAATCATCTTGACGGCGTAGTCGGCATCCTTCGCCACCAGTTGGGGAAAGCGCTCCGCCAGCCGGGCGATGAGCTCCGATTTGGTCATGAGATCGAGCTTATTGCGGCTGGTTCTGGTTGAGCTTGGCCTTGAGCAGCGCGCCAAGATTCGTCGTGCCGCTGCTGGCCGAGCTGTCGGCAGCCAGCTTTTGCATTGCCTGGCTCTGCTCCACCTGATCCTTGGCCTTGATCGACAGGTTGATCGAACGCGTCTTGCGATCAACGTTGACAATCATGGTTTCGACCGTGTCGCCGACCTTCAAATGCTGGGTCAGATCCTCGATGCGATCGCGGGAGAACTCGGAGACGCGCAGATAACCTTCCACTTCGGAGCCGAGATCAACCGTCGCACCACGCTGATCAACGCTGGTCACCGTGCCGGAAACCAGGCTGTTCTTGTCGTGCGTGGCGACGAAGCTGGTGAATGGATCACCGTCGATCTGCTTGACGCCGAGCGAAATGCGCTCCTTCTCGACATCGATGGATAGCACCACGGCTTCGACTTCATCGCCCTTCTTGAAGTTCTGCTTGGCTTCCTCGCCGGTGGCCGACCATGACAGGTCGGACAGATGCACCAGACCATCGATGCCGCCGGGCAGACCGATGAAGATGCCGAAGTCGGTGATCGACTTGATGGCGCCGCGAACCTTGTCGCCCTTCTTGTGGTTCATCGCAAAATCGTCCCACGGGTTCGCCATGCACTGCTTCATGCCCAGCGAGATGCGGCGACGATCTTCGTCGATTTCGAGAATCATCACCTCTACTTCGTCGCCCAGCTGGACCACCTTGGTCGGGTGGATATTCTTGTTGGTCCAGTCCATTTCGGAGACGTGCACCAGGCCTTCGATGCCCTGCTCGATCTCGACGAACGAACCGTAATCGGTGAGATTGGTGACCTTGCCGAACAGGCGCGTGTTGGCCGGGTAACGACGCGAGATTCCCACCCACGGATCTTCGCCCAGTTGCTTCATGCCCAGCGATACGCGGTTCTTTTCCTGGTCGAACTTGAGTACCTTGGCGGTGACTTCATCACCGACGTTGAGCACTTCCGACGGGTGACGCACGCGGCGCCAGGCCAGATCGGTGATGTGCAGCAGGCCGTCAATGCCACCGAGATCGACGAACGCGCCGTAGTCGGTGATGTTCTTGACGATGCCCTTGATGACAGTGCCTTCCTGGAGGTTTTCCAGCAGTTTCTGGCGATCTTCGCCCATGCTGGCCTCAAGCACGGCGCGGCGCGAAACGACCACGTTGTTGCGCTTTCTGTCGAGCTTGATGACCTTGAATTCGAATTCCTTGCCTTCGAACGGCGCGGTGTCCTTGACCGGACGCGTATCGACCAGCGAACCGGGCAGGAAGGCGCGAATGCCATTGACCATGACGGTCAGTCCACCCTTGACCTTGCCGGTGATCAGACCCTTGACCAGGGCGCCATCGACCATGGCCTTGTCGAGATCATTCCAGGCGGCGATGCGCTTGGCTTTTTCACGCGAGAGGCGCGTCGCGCCGTAACCGTCTTCGAGCATCTCGATCGCCACCAGGACGAAATCGCCCGGCTTGGCGTCGAGTTCGCCACGTTCATTGTGGAACTCTTCGACGGGGATCATGCTTTCGGACTTGAGGCCCGCATTGACGACCACGAAGTTCTGGTCGATGCGGACAATTTCGGCCGTAATGACTTCACCGGCACGCATTTCCTGACGCTGGAGGCTTTCCTCGAACAGGGCGGCAAAGCTCTCCATGGGTGATACTTCGGCAATAGCTGCAGTAGACATTGAGTTAGGGACCTTGCGGATGTTTGTCACGGGGGTGACGGGTTGGTTGCTCTTCGTCACAGAGGCCTGGCGGCCGCTGCGACACCTTTGCTGCCATACTCGTGGAACATTTTCCTGATGCCCGAATCACAGTCGCTGCCGCTTGACGATAGTCATCACGGCATCCACTGCTGCGTCGATATTCATCGGGGTGGTATCCACCAGATCAGCATCGTCGCACTGCCGGAGAGGCGCCACGCTACGCTGAGCGTCGCGCGCATCCCGCTCCTGCAAATCCTGCAAAAGGGCGTGCATATTAGCAGGCATCCCCTTTGCGATCAACTGTTTATAGCGTCTTTCTGCACGCACCTGGGCTGATGCAGTGAGAAACACCTTGGCCATGGCGCCAGGGAAGACCACCGAGCCCATGTCGCGCCCATCCGCCACCAGTCCCGGAAAGCGCCGATAGGCGCGCTGCCGAGCCAGCAGCGCAGCACGCACCGCCGGCAATGCCGCCACTTTCGAGGCGCCGGCCGAGACTTCTTCGGTGCGGATGGCGTCCGTCACATCGTCACCGGCGAGCAGAATGCGGCCGCCTTCAAAAATCGCCGGCAGACCGACCGCCAGCGCCGCTACGCCCCCTTCGTCGTTCAGCGACACAGCGGCGCGAATCGCCGCCAGCGCGGTCAGGCGATACAGCGAACCGCTATCGAGATAGTGGTAACCCAGGGCCGCCGCGACTCGCTCGGCCACGGTGCCCTTGCCCGAGGCCGAAGGGCCGTCGATGGCGATCACCGGCGCGGTGATTTCGGCCAGGGCGTCGAAGTAGTCGGGGAAGGTCTTGTTCACGCATTGCGGATCGTTGATGGTCACCGGCACGCCGCCGAGTGCTGCCAGCGAGAAACACATCGCCATGCGATGGTCGTCGTAGGTGTTGATGGCAGCGTCAGACACAAGAGTCGGCGCTGCTCCGCTCTGCGTACCTGGAACGCCGCTTCGCGGGCAGGTAACGGCGATGTAATCGGCACCCTCCTCCACAGTCGCCCCCAGTTTCCTCAGTTCGGTCGCCATCGCCGCAATGCGGTCGGTTTCCTTGACGCGCCATGACGCGATATTGCGCAGGATGCAGCGGCCGTCGGCAAACAGGGCTGCCACCGCCAGCGTCATCGCCGCATCAGGAATGTGATTGAGATCGAAATCGAAGGCCTTCAGCTTGCCCGACACCGGCGCGCTCGCCTCGATGAACTGCTCGCCCCACTCGATACGCGCGCCCATCGCCTCAAGCGCTTCGGCGAAACGCACATCGCCCTGAATGCTGTTGCGGCCGACGCCTTCGACCCTTACCGGGCCGCCGCCAATCGCGCCGGCAGCCAGGAAATACGAGGCGGCCGAGGCATCGCCTTCGACATGCAGCGCGCTGGGGCTGCGATAGCGTTGACCTGCGGCAATCGTGAAACGCTGCCATCCTTCGCGCTTCACCTCGACACCGAGGCGCGCCATCAGATTCAGCGTGATCTCGATGTACGGTTTCGAGATGAGTTCGGTCGTCATCTCGATCACCGCCTCCGCACCCGCGAGAGGCAAGGCCATCAGCAGCGCGGTGAGGAACTGCGAAGAGACGTCGCCCCGCAGCCGGATCGGAGCCGCGAGTTTCAGGTTCGCCGGATGGATGGCAAGCGGCGGAAAGCCGGGATTGCCGGTATAGCGCACATCGGCACCGATCTGCAGCAGACCATCGACCAGATCGCCGATCGGCCGCTCGTGCATGCGCGACACGCCGGAGAGTCGATAGTGGCCGCCCGACAAGGCCAGCGCCGCCGTCAGCGGACGAATCGCCGTGCCGGCGTTGCCCATGAAAAGATCAGCGTCCTTGACCGGAAAAACGCCACCGCAACCTTCGATGCGCCAGGCATTGCCGCCAATCGCCGTAACGCCAACGCCGACTTTCAGCAGCGCGGCCAGCATCACCCGCGTGTCATCGGAATCCAGCAGATCGCGGATTTCGGTCGTTCCTTCCGCCAGCGCGGCCAACAGCAGCATGCGGTTGGAAATGCTCTTGGAACCGGGCAGACGAACGGTGCCGGCGGCACGCGTCAGAGGGGGAAGGTCAAGGTGGTTCATGGGATATATGATGGGAACGTGGGGACTATTCGATCCTGGCCCCTGTGATTGATTACGGGATGCTGATCATTTTCGGCTGTTCGTGACGCTGAATTCAATTTGAGCCTGGCCCCTTTGATTTGCTTTGATTTCTTTGATTTGCACCCGTACGGATTCAACTGAGATTCGCAATGCTGTCCCTGACCTTCTTGATGTGATAGGCATACCCAATTCCGACGTTGGCCGACCGAGCGATTTCCTTGGCGATGCGCTCCATCTGAATCTCGATCGCCATCGTGGCAGCAACTGGATCAACGCCCCCGATAATTCCTCGGGCACCGCTTCGCTGTGATGCCTGAAGCAGGTCAATATTCTGTCGGATCGCTTTATGAAGCTCTTCGAACTGCTGGGTAAGACCAGTCACCTTTCTAGTAACCATGCCGATGACGCGCCCACTGGAACAATTGATAAGCGGACCGCCGGAGTTGCCTTGGTTTACGCTTGAGTCGAGCTGAATGTAGTGAACGCGTGCCCTCTGAAATTGCGAGGACACATAGCCAACATGCATTGACAGATTTGGCTGTTCGAACTGGAAGCCGAATAGTGCGATTTGCGTACCGACCTGAAGGTCTTCGCTTTCGTCTAGACGAAGAGCAGGCACTGCCGCAAAGCTCGGATGCGGAACCTTCAGAACAGCGTAGTCCCAACCCGTTTCAGGGTCACCGTCGACTAACATGCTCAGGAATTCACCGTACGCAAACGACAGTTCGACGTTTTTTGTATGGCTGTCTTGAAGGACGCTTCGCAAAACAATCCGCCTCGCGCCCGGTATCTGAATTACGTGATTGTTGGTTATGAGCAGGTCATTGACCTTGAAACCTGTGCCTGAGGAAATGCGGCCCTCGGCATTCTCAAACGTCAGCGAGAAGACCGAGGCGTGGCATTGCTGCCAAAGAATTTGAATCAAAGGGGCCAGGCTCGGGCCAGCCGCTGAATCGTTATCGCAAATGGTCAGTGTAACTTTCGAATTCACTTTGCGCCCAATCGGTCCCGCCAATAGCCCAGCCGCCGGCTGTCATGGGCAATGGCGATAACTTCCGCTTGCTCACCCCGGATCCGGTAAATCACGCCATAGCGAAAATGCTTCAAGTGACAGCGCCGCAAATTGCGGCCCAACGGATGCCATGCCAGCGGGTACATCCGAATACGACCGAGTGCCTCATCCACATCGGCGGTAAAGCGGTAGCCCAAACCCGGCTCCTCGCCTTCCAGATAAGCAAACGCGTCATCCAATTCGACTGCGCCGCCGGTGAAAAATACAAATCCATCAGCGGCGGTATTTGGCCATTACCAGATCAGCGGCAATCAGCGGCATCTCGCCGCTATCGATGGCGGCACAGCGGTCTTCGCATTCATTGAGCCACTGCGCCTCTAGTTCGATACCAGCTGGACTGACCAAACCGAAGAGTGCATCCAGCAGCTCGGCCTGATCCTCCGTCGGCCACGTCTTGGCCATGTCCACGACTGCTTCAACGCGTGCATTCATCGCTCAGTCCTCCAACATAGTGGTACCGCTTCTTGCTCAACCGCCGTCCCGTCAGCGCCGACTATTGCCGAAACCATATAACTGGCAATCAGCATATTCGCGAACTGCAAGCATCGCGGGTATGGCACGCTCCCAAGATCACGACAGTCGAGATGATAGTCCTGCTATTCACCCGACAGAGGCAGGGAATCCAGCCAGGCATCACGCCGCGTGCGGGCTGCGTCGAACATCGCCTCCAGGCCAGCGGCGTCTCCTCCGGCGATCAGGACGCGGGTACGCATCAACTCGACCATGTAGGCATCGAGTTCCGGCAGCAAGGCCTGGCGATTGGCGACACAAATGTCGCGCCACATTTCCGGATGACTGCTGGCGATGCGCGTGAAATCGCGAAAGCCGCCGGCAGCAAAGCTGAAGAGCTGGTCTGCGTTGTCACGCCTGGCGAGGTCATGCACCAGGGCAAACGCCAGCAGGTGCGGCAGGTGGCTCACTGCCGCGAAGACACGGTCGTGCTCATCCGGCGCGAGCTGCGATACCTTCGCGCCGCAAGCCTCCCACGCCGAACGGACCCGGGTCACAGACTCCGGTGTATTTTCCGGCAAGGGGGTGAGCACCACGCGCTTGTCACGATAGAGGTTGGCAGTCGCGGCGCCGACGCCACTCTTCTCCGCCCCGGCAATCGGATGGCCGGGAACGAACTGGGCAATTTTCTTCCCCAGGGTCGCACGTGCTGCTGCGACCACGTCGGACTTGGTGCTGCCGCCGTCGGTCACCAGCGTTGCGGGGCCGAGGTGCGGCGCCAGCGCAGCCATCACCGCCGCCATTTGACCAACCGGCATGCCCAGCAGCACGAGGTCGGCGCCGTCGAGGGCATCGGCCCAGTCGGTGGCAATCTGATCGATCACGCCCTGCTCCAGGGCCTGTTCCAGCGGCGCCCGGGTGCGTCCCATGCCGACCACCCGCCGTGTCGCCAGCGCCGACTTTTGCGCCAGCGCAAACGAGCCGCCGATCAGGCCGACGCCGCAGACGACGATCTTGTCAAACTGCATTGGTCAGGCCAGCGCCTTGTCGAGGGCTTCCAGGAAGCGAACATTCTCGCGTTCAAGCCCTATGGTGACTCGCAGATGCTCCGGCATGGCATAATTGCCCAGCGGCCTCACGATCACTCCCTGCTTCAGCAGGCGCTGATTGACACCGGCCGCATCGCCTGCCCTGAATGTCACGAAGTTGCCGTGCGAAGGAATATGCGACAACCCGATCCGTTTCAAACCCGCAAGAATCTGCTCCATGCCGCGACGATTGTTGTCATAGCTCTCTGCAACAAAGACATGATCATCCAGCGCTGCCACCGCAGCCGCCAGCGCAAGATTGTTCGCATTGAACGGCTGGCGTACACGATTGAGCAGGTCCGCCACCTCCGCTGAAGCGAGCCCATAGCCGATGCGCAGACCGGCGAGGCCATACACCTTGGAAAAGGTGCGGGTGATCAGAAGATTCGGGAATTCCTTGAGCCAAGCCACGGTATCGGTGCGATCCGCCGGCGGCAGGTATTCGTTGTAGGCCTCGTCCAGCACCACTATGACATCCGGCGCGCCACCCTGCGACAGGGATTGCAGGAAGGCCTTGATCTGCGGATAGGGCAGGAAGTTGCCGGTCGGGTTATTCGGGTTGGCGATCCAGACAATGCGGGTATCCGGCCGGATTGCCGCGCGCATGGCATCCAGATCGTGGCCGAACTCTTTCGCCTGAACCGCGATGCATTCGGCGCCCGACGCCATCGTTGCCAGCGGATAGACCGCGAAGGCATGGCGCGAAAATACGGCAGATTGACCGGGAGAGAGAAACACCCGCGCTGCGAGGTCGAGCACGTCGTTGGAACCGTTGCCGACCACGATCTGATTCATGCCGATATCATAGCGCCCGGCCAGCGCCCGGGTCAGGTCGAAATTGTCCGGATAGCGCTCGATTCCGGCGACGGCCTTTTCCAGCGCGGCGCGCGCCTTCGGACTCATGCCGAGCGGGTTTTCGTTGGAGGCGAGCTTGACGATGCTGTCGACCGGGATGCCCATTTCACGGGCCAGCTCGGTGATCGGTTTGCCCGGCAGGTAGGGCGAGATGGCGCGGATATAGGCGGGTGCGAGATCGGCTGTACTCATGATTTCCTCATGGCGTGGCGTGGGGATAGGAACCGAGTTCCTTGACAAAACCGGCGCGACTGCGAAGGTCGTCGAGCGCAGCCGCAACGGCAGTATCCTGCCGATGCCCCTCGACATCGATGAAAAACACGTATTCCCAGCGGCTGCCGCCAAAACCTCGCGCCGGCCTCGATTCGAACTTGCTCATCGAAACGCCATGGCTGGCCAGCGGCGTCAGCAGGTCATGGACAGCGCCCGGCTTGTTCTGCGCCGAACAGACGAAGGAGGTCTTGTCGCGCCCTGATGGACCGGCATCGTGTTGCGCCAGTACCAGGAAGCGCGTGGTGTTGTTCGAGTCATCCTCAATGTTCGATGCCAGCCGGTTGAGACCGTAAAGCACTCCGGCCCCCTCTCCTGCAATTGCGCAGGAATCGGGATCTTCCGCAGCCATGCGGGCCGCTTCGGCATTGCTTGCCACCGGCACGCGCGGCAGGTTCGCCAGATTCCGGTTGAGCCATTCATGACATTGCGCCAATGACTGGGCATGGGAGTAAAGGCGTTTTACGGAGTCGATCGACTCGGCTTTGGACAGCAGATTCTGATGAATGCGCAGCATCACTTCGCCGCAAATCATCAGCGGCGAGGTCAGCAGCAGGTCGAGACTCCGGCCTATGGCGCCTTCGGTGGAATTTTCCACCGGCACCACACCGTATTCGGCGTTGCCCGATTCGACCGCGCGGAACACGTCGTCAATGGCGCCGAAGGGCGAGAAGTCCGGCGCCGAACCAAAATGCTTTTGGGCTGCACTTTCGGTGAAGGTGCCGGCTGGACCAAAATAGGCAATGCGCAATGGCTGCTCAAGTGCCAGACAGGCCGACATCACTTCGCGGAATATTCGCTGCACCGCTGCGTCGGGCAGTGGTCCGCCGCACTCACGATTGGCAGCCACCAGGCGGCGCAGCACCTGAGCCTCGCGCTCCGGCCGGTAGATATTGCCTTGCTTGATTTCGCCGATACGATGGGCGAACTGCGCCCGCTCGGAGAGCAGGCGCAGTATTTCGTCGTCAGCGCGATCAATGCCCTCGCGCAGGCGGTTGAGTTCCCCCTTCTCTTCAGCCATCAGCCTTCGAGCGGAATGTAACGCACCGCGAGCACACCATTGATCCCTGCGATCGAGTCAACCACCTTTGCCGGCACCTCGCTGTCCACATCGACCAGTGTGTAGGCGACGTCACCCTTCGACTTGTTCATCATGTTGCGGATGTTCAAGCCTGCCTGGGCCATCGCGGTTGAAATCTGTCCCAGCATATTGGGTACATTGGAGTTGGCGACAGCGATGCGGAAGTTCGATTCCCGCGGCATCACCACGTTGGGGAAGTTCACCGCATTCTGCACGTTGCCGTGCTCCAGATACTCGCGCAACTGGTCGGCAACCATCATGGCGCAATTTTCCTCCGCCTCGCCGGTGGAGGCACCCAGGTGCGGCAGGGCGATGACGTGCGGATGATTGTTGACGTTGGCGTTGGGAAAATCGCAAACATAGACGGCAAGCTTCTTGGCCTCAAGCGCGGCGAGTACTGCCGCCTCATCGACCACGCCTTCGCGGGAAAAGTTCAGCAATACGGCGCCATGCTTGACGTGCGCCAGCATTTCCGCGTTGATCATCTTGCGCGTGGCATCCACCAGCGGTACATGGATCGAGATGAAGTTGGCGTTCTTCAGCACCTCGCCCGCGCTGTTGGCCTTTTTCACCTGCGAAGGCAGGCTCCAGGCGGCATCGACGGTAATTTCCGGATCGTAGCCGAGCACGTCCATGCCCAGTTTGATCGCCGCGTCAGCTACCAGGCAACCGATCTTGCCCAGACCGATAACGCCCAGCGTATGGCCTGCCAGCTCGAAGCCGGCAAACTTCTTCTTGCCGTCTTCGACTTTCTTCTCCATGGCCGGATCCGCGGGATCGAGCGCGGACACAAACTTCATGGCGCTGCCGATGTTGCGCGCCGCCAGCAGCATGCCGGCCAGCACCAGTTCCTTTACAGCATTGGCATTGGCGCCCGGTGCGTTGAATACCGGCACGCCGCGCGCCGACATCGACTTGACAGGAATATTGTTGGTGCCGGAACCAGCGCGCCCGATGGCCCGCACCGACTTGGCAATCTCCAGCGCGTGCATGTCGGCCGATCGCACCATGATGGCGTCCGGATTTGCGATCTCCTTGCCGATGGTGTAACGCTCCGCCGGCAGTCGCTTCAGGCCGTTCTGGGAAATGGCGTTGAGGATGAGGATGTTGTATGGATTAGCCATTTTTCGCCTCGAATTCCTTCATGTACGCAACAAGCGCGGCGACACCGGCGACCGGCATGGCGTTGTAGATGGAAGCGCGCATGCCGCCGACGGAGCGGTGTCCCTTGAGCTGCGCCATGCCTTTGGCCTTGGCGCCCTTGAGGAACTCTTCGTCCAGCGCCGCATCCTTCAGCGTAAACGGCACATTCATGCGCGAACGGTCTTCCTTGCGCACCGGATTGGCGTAGAAAGTGGACTGATCAAGGTAGTCGTAGAGCATCTTTGCCTTGGCGATGTTCTGCTTCTCCATGGCGGCCAGGCCGCCTTGCTGCTTGAGCCACTGAAACACCAGGCCGGCGATGTAGATGCTGTAGGTGGGCGGCGTGTTGTACATCGAGCCGTTTTCGGCGTGGGTCTTGTAGTCCAGCATGGTCTGCGGCGCGGGCACGCCTTTGCCGATCAAGTCATCGCGAATGATGACGATGGTCAACCCGGCGGGCCCGATGTTCTTCTGGGCGCCAGCATAGATCAATCCGTACTTGCTGACGTCAATTGGCTTGGACAGGATGTTGGAGGACATGTCGCACACCAGCGGCACGTCTCCGGTTTCAGGCGTCCAGTGGAACTCGACACCACCGATGGTTTCGTTGCCGGTGTAATGAACGTACGCCGCATCCTTGTCCAGCTTCCAGTCCTTCTGCGCCGGGGCGTAGGCAAACTTGCCGTCCTCGCTGCTGGCGACGATGTTCACTTTGCCAAAAAGCTTGGCCGCCTTGATGGCTTTCTTGGCCCATTCGCCGGTATGCACATAGTCGGCGCTCCCCTTGCCCGCCAGCAGGTTCATCGGGATCATCTCGAACTGCAATGTCGCCCCGCCCTGCAGGAACAAGACCTTGTAGTTGGCGGGAATGCCCATCAGTTCGCGCAGATCCGCTTCCGCCTGCGCATGAATGCCCATGTACTCCTTGCCGCGATGACTCATTTCCATCACCGACTGGCCGCTGCCGTGCCAGTCGAGCAATTCCTCGGATGCCTGCTTCAGAACTGCCTCGGGCAGCGTGGCGGGTCCTGCGGCGAAATTGAAAATTCGTGCCATAACCATCCTCCAAAAGTGACGAAACTAAATTGCGAAAAATATACTATACAGAAAGGGAATACGGAATACGGTATACATTCATCGGTCGATTGTCACGTCCACTTTTATGGGTGCAGCGCAGCAATGCCGGCTATTCCTCTATCGGTGGTTCCGCAGGCAAGTCTTCATCTTCCGTTTCGATTACTTTCTCAACGCCGGCAAGATGGGTGCCGTCATCAAGGTTGATCAGTGTCACCCCCTGGGTTGATCGACTCATGACCCGAATGTCGGCCACGCGGGTGCGGATCAGCACTCCGCCCGTCGAAATCAACATGATCTCCTCGCGCGTTTCACCCGGACTGGCGAGTACCGCCGCCACGACCTTGCCGTTGCGCTCCGACGTCTGGATCGCGATCATGCCCTTGGTGCCACGGCCATGGCGGGTGTACTCCGCAATTGGGGTGCGCTTGCCGAAACCGTTCTCGGTCGCGGTCAGCACCGCATAATTTTCGCTGTCCGCCACCAGCATGGAAATTACGCTCTGGTCGTGTTCCAGCATCATGCCGCGCACACCGCGCGCTTCGCGGCCCATCGGCCGCACGTCATCCTCGGCAAAGCGCACCGCCTTGCCCGAATCCGAGAACAGCATTACATCACACTCGCCGTTGGTGATCGCCACGCCGATCAGGTGATCGCCGTCGTCCAGCCCAACGGCGATGATGCCTGCCTTGCGTGGATTGGCGAAGTTGGTCAGCGGCGTCTTCTTCACCGTGCCCATGCCAGTAGCCATGAAAACGAAGTGCTGCTCGTCGAACTCCTTGACCGGCAGGATGGCGGTAATCTTCTCGCGTTCCTCAAGCGGGAAGAGATTGACGATCGGCTTGCCGCGCGAAGCTCGCTGGCCTTCCGGCGCCTCATAAACCTTTAGCCAATAGACGCGACCGCGGCTGGAAAAGCACAGGATGTAGTCGTGGGTGTTGGCGACAAACAGGCGATCGACAAAATCATCTTCCTTGATCGCCGCCGCCTGCTTGCCTCGACCGCCGCGCCGCTGCGCCCGGTAGTCCGCCAGCGGCTGGCGCTTGATGTAACCGGTATGCGATAGAGTGACCACCATGTCTTCGCGAACGATCAGGTCTTCCAGATTGATGTCGGCCGTACTGAGAACAATTTCGGAACGCCGTGCGTCGCCGAACTGGGCCTTTACTACCGCCAGATCTTCACCAATCATTGTGGTGATGCGCTCCGGGCGGGCCAGAATGTCGAGCAGGTCGGCGATCTGATCCATCACCTCCTTGTACTCAGACACAATCTTGTCCTGCTCCAGCCCCGTCAGGCGTTGCAAACGAAGCTCAAGGATCGCCTGAGCCTGCGTATCGGACAGCCGGTAGCCTTCGGCAGAGAGTCCGAACTCTGCAGCCAGACCGTCGGGCCGCGAGGACTCGGCGAACGCGCGGGCCAGCATGCCTTCCACCAGGGTCGACCGCCAGGTGCGTGCCATGAGCCCGCGCTTGGCTTCCGGCGGGGTCTGCGCGGCCTTGATCAGGGCGATGATCTCATCGACATTGGACAACGCGACGGCCAGGCCTTCGAGGATGTGGCCACGCTCGCGCGCCTTGCGCAGTTCAAACACCGTGCGCCGCGTGATGACCTCCCGCCGGTGCGCGAGGAAGCACTGCAGCATGTCCTTCAGGTTGAGCAGCTTGGGACGGCCATCGACCAGCGCCACCATGTTCATGCCGAAGGTGTCCTGCAACTGTGTCTGCTTGTAGAGGTGATTCAGCACCACCTCCGGTACCTGGCCTTTCTTGAGCTCAATGACCAGACGCATGCCCGATTTGTCGGACTCGTCCTGAATATGCGCAATGCCCTCGATCTTCTTTTCGTGAACCAGTTCTGCAATCTTCTCTTGCAGGGTCTTCTTGTTGACCTGGTAGGGCAATTCATCGACCACAATGGCCTGACGCCCGCTGCGCTGCAGTTCTTCGATATGGGTGCGCGCCCGCATCACCACGCGGCCGCGACCGGTTAGGTAGCCGTCGCGCACCCCCGAGACGCCGTAGATCAGTCCCGCAGTTGGGAAATCCGGCGCCGGAATGATAGTGATCAGCTCGTCGATGGTGGTTTCCGGATTGCCAAGCAGGAGCAGGCAGGCCTCCACCACCTCATTCAGGTTGTGCGGCGGAATGTTGGTTGCCATGCCGACGGCAATGCCGGACGACCCATTGATCAGCAGATTCGGGATGCGCGCCGGGAGAATCAGCGGTTCCTGTTCCGATCCGTCGTAATTCGGGCCGAAATCGACGGTTTCCTTGTCGATGTCGATCAACAACTCATGACCGATACGCGCCATGCGTATTTCTGTGTAGCGCATGGCCGCCGCGTTGTCGCCGTCGACCGAGCCAAAGTTGCCCTGACCATCGACCAGCATGTAACGCAGCGAGAAATTCTGCGCCATGCGCACGATCGTGTCATACACCGCCGTATCGCCATGCGGGTGGTACTTGCCGATGACGTCGCCGACGATGCGCGCTGACTTCTTGTAGGCCTTGTTCCAGTCGTTGGAAAGCTCATGCATGGCGAATAGCACGCGGCGATGCACGGGCTTCAGACCATCCCGCACGTCCGGCAGTGCCCGCCCGACGATGACGCTCATGGCGTAATCGAGATAAGAGTGACGCATCTCCTCTTCGAGGCTGATCGGCAGGGTTTCTTTGGCAAACGAGGTCATTTAGGCTTACCGTTGCCGACTTGCGGCGAGCGATGGCGGGAAAGCGGGCGATTTTAGCATGCGCGGGTAGTCCGACGGGTTGTCCGAAGCCGCCAAATCTGGTTGAATCAGCACATGAATACCCCCATTGCTTCCGGCGTCGTGCCCATCGATATCGACCTTCTGATTCGCCCGCAGTGGATCATCCCCATCGAACCGGCCGGAGTCACCCTTTCGGCGCATTCTCTGGCGGTAAACGACGGGTGCATCGTTGCCCTGCTCCCTGATGACGACGCCCTGCAGCGCTTCCGTCCGTGGCAAACCCTCGATTTGCCGGGTCAGGTGCTGCTGCCCGGCCTGATCAATCTCCACACCCATGCTGCGATGAGCCTGCTGCGCGGCTACGCCGACGACCTGCCCCTGATGCGCTGGCTTTCCGAGCGCATCTGGCCCGCTGAGTCAAGGCATGCCGGGCCGGATTTCGTTCGCGACGGGACACTGCTGGCTTGCGCTGAAATGGTGCGCGGCGGCATCACCACCTTTAACGATATGTATTTCTTTCCGGATGCCGCCGCCGAAGCCGCCAGGCGGATCGGAATGCGCGCTGTCCTTGGCATCATCGCAATCGAGTTTCCCACTCGCTATGCCGCCGACGCCGACGACTACCTGTCCAAAGGGCTGGCCGTCCGCGACGCGTTGAGCGGGAATCCGTTGGTGAGCTTTTGCCTCGCGCCACACGCGCCCTATACCGTAGCCGACAAGACCTTCAGGAACATCGCCACTTTGGCGGCACAACTGGAAATACCTGTCCATGTGCATCTTCATGAGACCCTTCACGAAATCGACGAGAGCCTCAAAATGCATGGAGTGCGCCCCCTTGAACGACTGCGCGGCCTCGGCCTGCTGGGGCCGCAACTGATTGCCGTACATGCCGTACATCTTGATGCCGGTGAAATCGATCTGCTGGCTCGTGAGGGGTGTCACCTGGCGCACTGTCCGACGTCCAACCTGAAGCTGGGCTCCGGCATCCCGCCGATGTCGGCGATTCAGACGCACGGCATCAATTTTGGTCTGGGCACCGATGGCGCCGCTTCCAACAATCGCCTCGACCTGTTTCAGGAAATGCGCCACGCGGCACTCCTCGCCAAAGGGGCGAGCCAAAACGCCGAGGCGATTGGCGCGCATACAACACTCCGTGCCGCGACGCTGGGAGGTGCCCGGGCTCTGGGAATTGACGGGGAAATCGGTTCGCTGATCCCTGGCAAGAAAGCCGATCTCTGCGCCGTACGCCTTGATGAATGGCTGATTCAGCCCTGCTTTGACCCCGCATCGCACCTCGTCTATGTTGCTGGCCGTGAACAGGTAACCCATACATGGGTGGAAGGCAAACTGGTAATGAGTAACGGTGTTCCCGTGCAAATCGACATTTCAGAATTGCGCGACCTTGCAGGTTTGTGGCATACTCGCATGACGTCCTGACACGATGTCGCGTTCAGGGAAAAGATGAACTGCCGACTTTCGTTACACTTAATCCCAACAAGGGGGGAACATGATCAATAGCGCCAAACACTCTCTGCTGCTCGCCACTCTGCTCGGACTTTCCATGTCCGCCCTCGCCCAAACGCCCGGGATCGATACCAAGGGTACGGTCGGTTATGCCATCGACCAACGTGGCTCGGTCGTCAAAAGCGGTACCGGCCTGTGCTGGCGTACCGGTTACTGGACCCCGGCCATGGCTATCGAAGAATGTGACCCGGATCTGGTGAAGAAAGCCGCGCCGGTGGTTTCCAAGAGCAGGGCGGTCGCACCTGCCCCTGCGGCTCCTGCTGCAGCGCCGAAGCCGGCCGCGCAGAAGGTGACGCTTGCCGCCGACGCCCTGTTCGACTTCAACAAGGCCACCCTGCGTCCCGAAGGCCAGGCCAAGCTCAACAAGCTTGCCGGCGACGTCAAGAACATCAAACTCGAAGTGATCATTGCTGTCGGCCACGCCGACCGCTTCGGTACCGACGCCTACAACCAGAAGCTCTCAGAGAAGCGTGCCGAATCAGTCAAGGCCTATCTGATCAGCAAGGGCATCGAGCCGAACCGCGTCTACACCGAAGGCAAGGGCGAGAAGCAGCCAATCACCAAGGCAAATCAGTGCAAGGGCCCAAAGAGCAAGAAGGTTATCGATTGCCTGCAGCCTGATCGCCGCGTGGAAATCGAAGTCATCGGTACCAAGGCTCAGTAATTCCGTCTGACTCCGAAAAAAGCCCTGCCCCGCAGGGCTTTTTTTGTGGACCTGGAACGCAAAAATGAACGCAACCAGCAACGCTGACCCCCGCGAACTGGACAAATTTGGGGAACTCGCCCACCGCTGGTGGGATCCGAACTCGGAATTCCGCCCTCTGCATGACATCAATCCGGCGCGGCTGGCATGGATCGACAGTCACGTTGGACTCAAGGGCAAACACGCGATCGATGTCGGCTGCGGCGGTGGCCTGCTCAGTGAAGGCATGGCGGCCCTGGGCGCACAGGTCACGGGTATTGACCTGTCCGAGAAAGCGCTGGCCGTCGCCCGTCTGCACCTTTTTGAGAGCGGGCACGCCGTAGACTATCGTCTGATCTCGGCCGAAGCCATGGCGGAAGAAGCACCTGCGCGATTCGATCTCGTCACCTGCCTTGAAATGCTGGAGCATGTGCCCGATCCGGCAAGTTCCGTAGCGGCCTGCGCCCGACTCGTCAAGCCGGGCGGGCAAGTATTTCTATCGACCATCAATCGCAATCCGAAGGCCTATCTGCTTGCGGTGGTCGGCGCGGAATACATATTCAACCTGCTGCCGCGCGGCACCCACGACTACACGCGTTTCCTGAAACCCGCCGAACTGGCCCGGCTGTGCCGCGATGCAGGGCTGGAAGTGCTCGAAGTTACCGGCTTGCGCTACAACCCGCTCAAGCGCAACGCGTCGATCGGCGCCGATACCGACGTGAACTACCTCCTCAGGGCCCGGCGCAATGCCTGAGGCGGTGCTCTTCGATCTCGATGGCACGCTCGCCGATACGGCTCCCGATCTGGGCGGCGCCCTCAATCAACTGCTGCTGGAACAAGGGCGCGGCCAACTGCCGATGGCAAAACTCCGACCGCATGTATCCTCAGGCGCACGCGGCATGATCGGCGCCGGTCTCGGCATCACTCCGGCCGACCCGGCCTATGCTGACCTGCAACAGCGATTTCTGGCCATCTATCAGGACGCATTGTGTGTCGGCACCCGTCTGTTTGAAGGCATGGCAGAGCACCTCGACGAACTCGAAGCTCACTGCATTCCCTGGGGAGTCGTCACCAACAAGTCGCAGCGTTTTGCGATCCCCCTGATGGAAGGCCTCGGCCTGCGCCAGCGCTGCGCTTGCATCGTCTGCGGTGACAGCGCCCAGCGCCCCAAACCGCATGGCCACCCCATGCAACTCGCCAGTGCGCTGATCGGCGTTGCTGCGGCAGACTGCATCTACGTCGGCGACGACGAACGGGATGTCATCTCCGGCCGAACCGCCGGGATGACCACCGTTATCGCCGCCTGGGGCTATCTTGGCGGTGACAAGCCTCCCGCGAGTTGGGGCGCTGATGCCATAGCCGCGTCGCCGCAAGATATTCTCTGCCTGGCCGCGGCAAACCGCTAGAATTGCACTTGCAATCCGCGGATCAAGTACCATCTGATCTGCACCATCCAGGGGGCGACATGGCTTCGACATGGGTGACAAAGCATGCAGGGCATACCGAGGATCCGGGTACCTCGTAAATCCATCTGGAAAGTACTAACTGCCAACGACGAGCGTTTCGCTCTAGCCGCCTAACAGCGGCTGGCTTCCGAACTGGTTTGCTTCTGGACCAGGTAGCGCAAGCTACATCGGAATCATATACAGGAGATAAGGCTGTGCGGAGTCGCGATGCACAGTTCGAAAATCAAGCGAATCGTCTGCAACCAGCCTGTCCGTCGGCGTGTTGCGGGTTAAATCAAATGACGCGACTAAGTATGTAGAACTGTATGTGGCGCACTTATGGACGCGGGTTCAATTCCCGCCGCCTCCACCATTTAATCGAAGACCGGACTTACCTCCGGTCTTTTTTTGTGCTCATCCCGGAAACAAAAAAAG
>JAUSCI010000003.1 GCA_030651305.1 Sulfuritalea sp.
CTGGGCAGCACCAACGGCACATTCGTCAATGGCCAGTCGGTCAAGAAGCACTTCCTGGTCAATGGCGACACCATAGAACTGGGCAAGTACCGCCTGAAATATGTCAGCGAGGTTCCGCAGCAGACCTCAAGCGCGGATTTCGAGAAGACAATGATTCTGCGCCCCGGTGCGGCGAAAGCCCAGGCACCCGCGCCAACAGCCGCAGCCCCGTCCTCCCCCTCCGCTGCTCCGGCGGCGGCTGTCCCGGCCCACCTGTCAACCTCTCCCGGCATGGCTCCACCGCCGCCTGCGGCAGCTCCGGCAGCGGCTCCCGCGATGCCGCTGGGGGCGATCCAGATACTTTCGGGTGGCAATGCCGGCAAGGAGATGGAACTGACCAAGACGCTGACAACGCTGGGCAAGCCTGGTGTCCAGGTGGCGGTCATTGCACGTCGCCCGCACGGCTACTTCATTACTCATGTAGAAGGCGCCAGTTTCCCGGTGGTCAATGGCAACGCGCTGTCGACCCAGGCGCATCAACTGGGTGACCATGATGTGATCGAACTGGCGGGAGTCAAGATGGAATTCTTCATCAAGAGCTGAAGCCGACAGTGATGCAACTTCAGGAGATGTCTTGAAACAGTATCTTCCCCGCTACGTACTCGGACTTCTGATTCTTCTGGTCTTGCTCGGCCATTCGGTGCGCTTTTACCAGATTCCGTTCATCAATCACATGGACGCGCTGATTTATGACGTAAAAGTGCGGCTGACCATGCCGCAAGGTGTTGATCAGCGCGTGATAATTCTTGATATCGACGAAAAGTCACTGGCCGAACAGGGTCGCTGGCCGTGGGGCCGCGACAAGCTGGCCACCTTGATGACGAAATTGTTTGATCAGTACGGACTCAAGCTGGTCGGCTTCGACGTGGTTTTCGCCGAGCCCGACGAGAGTTCAGGTCTCCAGTCACTGGAGTCGCTGGCAAAGAAGGAGTTGAAGGATGTAGCCGGCTTTCAGTCGACGTTGCGCGAATTGCGTCCACAGCTTGACCACGATGCACGCTTCGCCGCATCGTTGAAGAATCATCCCGTGATTCTTGGTTATTACTTTTCCAGCAAGGAAGGCGGCGTAAGTTCCGGTGCCGCTCCGGAGCCTGTATTCCCGGCGGGTACCTTCAGTGGCCGCCGCATAGCGTTTACGCAGTGGGTCAGCCATGGCGGCAATTTGCCCCAATTCCAGAAGGCGGCTGCTGGCGCGGGACACTTCAATCCACTGGTGGACCTGGATGGCACCTCGCGGCGAGTGCCTCTGCTGGTCGAGTACAAGGGACAGTACTACGAGTCGCTGTCCCTGGCGATGGTGCGCAATCTGCTTGGTAATCCGCCGATTACTCCCGGCTATCCGGGAAATTCGCCGGCGTCTTATGCAGCCATGGAGTGGCTGGATCTGAAAACCGATGGCGGCGGCACAATGCGCATTCCTGTAGACGAGAATGCGGCGACGCTGATCCCGTATCGTGGTTACGAAAGAAGTTTTGCCTATATATCGATTACCGATGTCCTCAACGATCGGGTGCCCAAGGAAAAGCTCGCCGGCAAGGTGGCTGTGGTCGGCACCACGGCGCCTGGCCTCATGGACTTGCGGGCCACGCCGGTGGGAGCGGCCTACCCGGGGGTCGAGATTCACGCCAATCTTATTGCGGGCATGCTCGATGGGGTGATCAAACACCGGCCACCCTACATTCTCGGCGCCGACTTGCTGTTGGTGCTGATCGCCGGTGCGGTGATGGCCTTCCTGTTGCCGATGCTGTCGCCATTGCGCGCGACCCTGGTTGGCCTCATCGTCATGCTGTTGCTGCTGGTCGTGAATTTCAGCTTCTGGCATGTCTCCAATGTCGTTCTGCCGCTGGCCAACGGCATGATCGCGGTTGTGCTCCTGTTTGCGATGAACATGTCCTGGGGTTACTTTGTCGAGTCGCGAACCAAGCGCCAGTTGACCGGGTTGTTCGGTCAATATGTGCCGCCGGAACTGGTTGAGGAAATGAGCCGCGATCCCGAGAACTACAGCATGGCGGGACGCAAGGCCGAACTCACCGTGCTGTTTTCGGATATACGCGGATTCACGACGATTTCGGAGGGGCTGGAACCGAACGAGTTGGCGAGCCTGATGAACGAGTATCTCGGTGCCATGACGCTGGTTGTTCGCAAGCATCGCGGTACCCTCGACAAATACATCGGCGATGCCATCATGGCCTTCTGGGGTGCGCCGGTCGACGATCCGGAGCATGCCAGGAATGCTATCCTTACCGGACTGGAAATGCATGTCGCGCTGAAAGAACTGAACAAGGGCCTGATGGCGCGAGGTTCGCCCGAGCTCAAGATCGGCGTCGGCGTGAATACCGGCCCGATGACCGTCGGCGACATGGGATCGCCGGTGCGCCAGTCCTACACGGTAATGGGCGATGCCGTCAATCTCGGTTCGCGACTTGAGGGCATCACCAAGCAGTACGGCGTCGGATTCATCGCAGGTGAGAGCACGCGCGAACTGGTGAAGAAGGAATTCGTTTTCCGGGAACTGGATCGCGTTCGCGTCAAGGGCAAGGACGAGCCGGTGGGGATCTACGAGCCGCTTGGGCTGGAAGGTGAAGTGGCGAAACCCGCGCTGGATGAACTGAAGCTCTGGAACCAGGCCCTGCGTGCTTATCGGGCCCAGGATTGGGATCAGGCAGAGGTGGCTTTGCTCAATCTGTCCAGATCCTCACCACACAAACTTTACGAGGTATACACGGCGCGCGTCGAGCATTATCGGAAGGAATCCCCCGGCCCGGACTGGGACGGCGCATGGACGTTCGACACGAAGTGACCAGACAATGAAGGTACGTATTCTCGGTTGTAGCGGTGGAATCGGTGGGCGGCATCTGCGTACCACTTCGCTTCTGGTCGACAACGACATTTTGATCGACGCCGGAACAGGTGTCGGAGATCTGGCGATAGCCGAGCTTGCCCAGATTGATCACGTCTTCATCACCCATTCGCATCTGGACCATCTGGCCTGCCTGCCGTTCATGGTTGACACGGTTGGCGACATGCGCATGCGCCCACTGATAGTGCATGCAACCGAGGCGACCCTCGAAATCATACGTTCGCATGTTTTCAACTGGGCCATCTGGCCAGATTTCAGCCAGATACCGACGGTGGAAAAGCCCTTCATGCGGTTTTCGCCGATACGCGTGGGTGAGGCAGTGGATCTTGATGGCCGCAAGGTAATGCCGCTGCCGGCGAATCACACGGTCCCCGCGGTCGGCTATCAGCTTGATTCCGGGCGTGCCAGTCTGGTTTTTACCGGCGATACCGGACCCTGTCCCGAATTGTGGAAGCAGGTCAACCAGATTCGCAATCTGCGTTACCTGATCATCGAATGCGCCTTCTCTGACCGGGAAAAGTGGCTGGCCGTGGCGTCCCTGCATTTGTGCCCGAGCATGCTTCTGGAAGAACTGGCCAATCTGCAGCGGGATGCCGAGATCTTCATCACCCATCTGAAACCGGGGCAAATCGAATTGACCATGCAGGAGATCGAAGACCGCATTGGCAGTGAGTTCCGCCCCGGCATGCTGCAGAACAATCAGCTGTTCGAAATCTGATCATGGCCGAACCGGTGAGCATCGACCTGCTGGCCCGCCTGCAACCTCTGATGTCGATGAGCAGCGAAGGCCTGCGTGAATTGCTGCCGCTGTGCCGCATGCATGCCTTCCCGCGCGCTTCCGATCCGTTTGACGGCACCAACTGGACTGGTCAGGTGGTCTACCTGATGCGCGGGCAGCTCTTGGTGACTGTTGCGGACGGCGCTTCGCGCGTCCTGGTCGGGGGTCACGATCTTGCTGCCGCGCCCGTGGCGCGGGGCGGGAAAACACCGCTGAAGAGCAAGGCCATCACTGACATCGAACTCCTCAGCCTGGAGGAGGATTCTCTGGATATCGTGGTGACCTGGAACCAGCTCGCCAACCCCGGCGAGAGTGCGCCGGGCAGCGCGGATCAAACCGACTGGCGGATGATGTCGGGCATGTTCGCCCTGGACAATCTTACTATCGGCGCGTTTGCCTCCCTGCCCCCGGCCAATATTCAGACACTGCTGGACAAGTTCAAGCGCGTATCCGCCAAGCGCGGCCAAGTCATAATCAAGCAGGGCGACCCCGGCGATTACTACTATCTGCTCGAAAGCGGACGCTGCAAGGTTTCCCGGCTGGTTGCCGGCTCTCCCGTGCAGTTGGCGGAACTCAAGGAGGGCAATGCTTTTGGCGAAGAGGCCCTGGTGGCCGAAACGGTTCGCAATGCAACCGTGACGATGACTACGGACGGCATGCTGCTGCGCTTGTCCAAAAAGGATTTCGACCAGTTGCTGCTGGCGCCGCTGTTGCTGAAAGTGACACGCGACGAGGCGGCGCAACGGGTTGCCGCCGGGGCGAAATGGATCGACGTGCGTTTTCCCGCGGAGTATCAGAGTGACGGCTACCCTGGGGCCATCAACATTCCGCTCAACGACATTCGCCAGGCTTCGGCGGCGCTTGATGCAACGAAGGAATACATTGTCTATTGCCAGACGGGACGTCGCAGTTCCGCCGCCGCATTTCTGCTTTCCCAGCGCGGATTTCATGCAGCCCTGCTCGACGGCGGCATGAGGGCGGGCGCTGGTGTCATGGAGTCAGTCGAATGAGTGCCGTTCCTGCCGCACCTGCAGAGGCCGCTGCATCGGATGTAGACAGCCGCCTTGCCTTCTTCAAGAACCTTCAGGTTGTCACCAACAAGGTTCACGCCACCGCCAACATCGACGAAATCATGTTGGAGTTGTCCGGCGAAATAATGAGCTTGTTCAATGCCGATCGCTTGACCATTTATGCCGTAGGCGAAGACAAGGCTTCCATCGTTTCGAAGATCAAGGCGGGTCTGAATTCTTTCAAGGATCTGCGTCTTCCGATCGCCGACCAGAGTATCGCCGGCCATGTGGCACTGGCCAAGAAGACCGTGAATATTCGTGACGTATACGACGATGCCGAGCTCAAGGCGATCAATCCTTCGCTGCGCTTCCTGCAGGAAGTCGATAAGCGGACGGGCTATCGCACCAAACAGATGCTGGTCGCGCCGATCGTCGATGCCCAGAGCAGCGAGTTGCTCGGCGTGGTCCAGATCATCAACAACAAGGCCGGCGTACCTTTTGCAGCAGTGGCCCAGGAAGGCGTCAAGGGCTTATGCGAGACCCTGGCAATTGCCTTCAACCAGCGCAACAAGCCGGCACAGGCCGTCAAGACGAAGTACGACTACCTGGTGTCCGACGCCGTTATTTCGGCGCAGGAACTGGAACTGGCGCAGCGCACTGCGCGGCGGAAGAATCTCGACATCGAAGAGGTGCTGGTCAACGAATTTCAGGTCAAGCATGCGGCGCTGGGCGTTGCCCTCGGCAAGTTCTTCAATGTGCCTTACGAACCGTTCAGGTCCGACCGCATCAAGCCCGCGGATCTTCTGAAGAACCTCAAGCGGGATTTTCTGGAGCAGGCCAAATGGGCTCCCGTGGAGGAGGGGCCTGAGGGCGTGATGGTGGTCTGCATGGACCCCGAGCAAGTCAAGGGCTCGCGTGTTGTCAACAACGTCTTCCCGCGGGCCAAGGTCGTCTATCGGGTGACCACCAACCATGAATTCGTGCAGACGGTCGATCAGTTGTTCGGCGCATCCGCTATTCCGGGCTATACCGATGACAGCTCCGTTGGCGATCTGCTGTCGACCCTCGATGAGGGCGAGTCGGACGGCGAAGGCGGTGCCGGCGACGATGTCTCTGCAGCCGCGGACAATGAACTGGTCAAGCTGGTCAACAAGATCATTGTCGATGCCTATCAGCAGGGCGTTTCGGACATCCACATCGAGCCGGGCCTGGGCAAGGACAAGGTGCTGATCCGCTTCCGCCGGGATGGCTCGCTGCAAAAGTACATCGAGGTGCCGGCCAGCTATCGCAACGCCATGGTGGCCCGCCTCAAGATCATGTGCGATCTGGATATTGCCGAGCGGCGCAAGCCGCAGGACGGCAAGATCAAGTTCAAGAAATATGGCCCGCTGGATATCGAACTGCGGGTAGCGACGATTCCCACCAGTGGCGGTGTCGAAGACGTCGTCATGCGTATCCTTGCCGGCGGCGAGCCGATCCCGCTGGACAAGCTGGGCGTGCTGCCGACCAACCTGACCAAGCTCAAGGCCACCATCGCCAAGCCCTATGGCCTGTTCCTCGTCTGTGGCCCGACCGGGTCCGGCAAGACCACGCCCCTGCACTCGGTGCTCGGTTACCTCAACACCGTGGAGACCAAGATCTGGACGGCAGAGGATCCCGTGGAAATTACCCAGAAGGGTTTGCGCCAGGTTCAGGTCAACAAGAAGGTGATGGATTTTCCAGTAGTGATGAAGGCTTTCCTCCGGGCCGACCCGGACATCATCATGGTGGGCGAAATGCGCGATGCCGAAACCACCGGTATCGGCATCGAAGCCTCGCTGACCGGCCACCTGGTGTTCGCCACGCTGCATACCAACAGCGCGCCGGAGTCGATCATCCGGCTGCTCGATATGGGCATGGACCCCTTCAACTTTTCCGATGCCCTGCTCGGGATTCTTGCCCAGCGTCTGGCCAAGCGGCTGTGCAAGTGCAAGGAGGCCTACACGCCCGACGCCGAGGAAGTCCGGCTGTTCATGAAAGAATATTGCAGCGAGCTGGAGAGCACCGAGTATTTCCTGAAAGACATGAAGGCGGCCTACGCCGCGACGGAAGCGCGCCTGATCAAGGACTACGGCAAGGATGGCCATCTGGTGTTCACCCGGGCCAAGGGTTGCCCCACCTGTGGCGACACCGGCTACAAGGGGCGTGTCGGCTTGCATGAGTTGATGATCGGCACCGAGCCGCTGAAGAAGCTGATTCAGGAACATGCCCGCGTCGTGCAGTTGTTCGCCCAGGCGCTGGCGGATGGCATGCTGACCCTGAAAATGGATGGTCTCGAAAAGGCCTTGCAAGGCGTGACCGACCTCAAGCAGGTACGGGCTGTCTGCATCAAGTAGGCCATCGGCGTGGATAGCTCCAGCAATCTGTTTCGCCGTCTCGAACAGCTGAATGCGATTGGTGTCGCGCTCTCCAAGGAGCGCGACATCGAACGGCTGCTCGAAACCATCCTTGTCGCGGCCAAGACGATTACCCATGCCGACGGTGGAACGCTGTACCGCATGACGGAGGACGGTCAGGCGCTGCGCTTCGAGATTCTGCGCACCGATTCGCTGCACATCGCGATGGGCGGCACCACCGGCAATGTCATCAGCTTCCCGAATTTGCCGCTGACCAACGACCAGGGCCAGCCCAACGATTCGCTGGTGGCCGCCTATGCCGCGATTCACGACAAGACGGTCAATATCGCCGACGCCTATACCGAGGCGGGCTTTGACTTTTCCGGCACGCGGAGTTTCGACGAGCGTACCGGCTATCGCTCGCAGTCCTTCCTGACGGTGCCGATGAAGAACCATGAAGGCGAAATCATCGGCGTGTTGCAGCTTATCAATGCGCAGGATCCGCTGACGCATCAGGTCAATCCGTTTTCGTCGGCCGACCAAAGTCTCGCGGAATCGCTTGCCTCGCAGGCCGCCATCGCCCTGACCAACCGCTTGCTGATCACCCAGCTCGAAGAACTTTTCGAGTCCTTCATCAATCTGATCAACCTGGCAATCGACGAGAAGTCGCCCTATACAGGAGGCCACTGCCAGCGCGTGCCGGCCTTGACCATGATGCTGGCCGAGGGGGTTGACGCGACGCAGGAAGGACCGCTGGCTTCATTCAAGATGGATGAGCGCGATCGCTACGAACTCAAGATCGCCGGCCTCCTGCACGATTGCGGCAAGGTCACCACGCCGGTTCACGTTGTTGACAAGGCGACCAAGCTGCAAACGCTCTTTGATCGCATACAACTGATCGATACCCGCTTTGAAGTACTCAAACGCGATGCCGAGATTCATGCGCTTAACAAGCAGCTTGCGCTGCGCGACGAAGTGGACGCCAAGGCGGACGCGGCGATCTGGCAGGAATACCATGAAGAAGTCCGCGTGCTGGACGAGGACCGCGAGTTCCTGCGCAGGACCAATGTCGGCGGCGAGGCCATGAAAGATCCCGATCTGCAGCGCGTGCGCGACATCGGCAGCCAGCGCAAGTGGCGCAATGTCGATGCCGTCGAAACCGAGTTCCTCACCGCCGACGAGGTGGTCAATCTGACCATCCGCGCCGGCACGCTGACACTCAAGGAACGCGACATCATCAATCACCACATCGTCGCCACCATTAAAATGCTGGAGCAATTGCCGTGGCCGAAGCACCTGACCAGGGTGGCTGAATACGCCGGCGGTCATCACGAACGCATGGACGGCAAGGGCTACCCCAAGGGCCTCACCCGCGAGCAGATGTCCCTGCAGGCAAGGATGATGGGCATCGCCGACATCTTCGAAGCGTTGACCGCCCGCGACCGCCCCTACAAGCAGGGCATGAAGCTGTCGCAGGCCATGGGCATCATGGCCAATTTCAGGAAAAACGGCCACATCGATCCCGACCTGTTCGATGTTTTTGTGAAGCAGGGCGTTTATCGGCGTTACGCCAAACAGTTTCTTGATCCGGCGCAGATTGACGAGGTGGATGAGGCGGTCCTCACGGGATAGTTCCGTTTTGCGGCGTATTTCAATGAAGATTCGGCGGGACGCGCCGAATTTTCATTCATGAATCAAGCCGATGAACGAATGCCGCGCCTGGCGTTGAGTTTGAGCTTTCTGGCGCCAAACAGCAGGCCGTCATCAAGCGTCAGAATTTCCTCGATGCCATTGTTACGGGCGATTGCAAGGTGCAGGGCATCGGGGCCGCGCAACCGGGTTGCAAACTCGGTTACAAATTTCCGGGCCAGATCAAAATCCGCGGCGGCGGGAATCAACACATGCAGTGAATCGTTGGCCAGAGTGTCAAATTCCTCAATTAGTTGCCGTGCCGTTGCTGCGTCGAGCGTCTTCATGCGAACCTCGCGCGCCATGACGCCGGCGAATTCAACCCGCGTCCACTGACTGATGGCGAACGCGCCAGACGGCTGGGCCGCGAGGAAATCCTCGATCTGCTGCGAAACTGGCTCCGTGCGAAACAGCGGGGTCAGGAAACTGGTATCGAGATAGATCATTCGGCATCCCGAAGCTGGACTACCCGGTTTGCGCTTGGCTCGGTCCAGGCGGGCAATGACTCGCGCAAGGCGGCCAGACGCTTGAGAGGGAGGGACTGCCTGGGTTTTTCCGGGGGCGATACCCGTGCCACGGCGCGACCATGCCGGGTGATGACGATTTCCCCGCCGGCCTCTACGGTGTTGAGCAACTCGCTGAGATGCGCTTTGGCTTCGGCCACGCTTACGGTGCGCATGGTGTGCCTCAATATGTGACTAATAATATAGTCATAATACGTCGATTGCGACTTTCGTGCAAACGCCGCGACAACGCCGCCGTCTCGCCAGCGCCGACTTTGATAGCCTTCACTAAAAAGATCGAGGCCACTGGGCTTGTCGAATACGTTCAATGTCTTGCGGAGTGACGCGGCGGGGCAGGAATGTGACGTTTTTTGTCTCAAAATGGCGTTCGATGCGTGGAAGCCAAGCACCGCCAAGGTCCAAATTTGGCACGACTTGTGCGTCACCCCGTCCAGCGACAGATGTCGTTATTTTTTCCTAAAGGAGAATCCGCATGAAAAAGAGTTTGCAGAAGGGTTTTACCCTGATTGAGCTGATGATCGTGGTCGCGATTATCGGCATTCTGGCCGCCATTGCCATTCCGCAGTTCAGCGAATACACCAAGAAGGCCGAGAACAAGGCTGCCCAGTCGGATGCCAAGAACGTCATAACGCAGGCCACCGCGTCCTCAACCTGATTAGAGGGGTATATCAAATGAAAAAGCTGATTATTGCAATGTCGTTGTGCGTCGTTTCATCTGCCTCAATGGCAGCGAGCGTTTGTACCGGTACGGCCGGTAGCGGAACACAAGTCAGTCCTGCCTCGACTCCAGAGTTTGTAAAAACCGCCTTCACGCCGAAGTGCTCGGCCAACACTACGGTTGATTTCGTGGAGAACGCAACTACTGCCGCCGCCGGCGCAATATCGAGCAAGGGCAATCAAGTCTTTAAAGGGCACACCAATGGTGGTGCGGTAGCAGGGACGGCATGTGCCGCCGCTGCATGTGTCGCAGGAGAAGCCGCGACCGCAAGTGCCGCTGCACTGGCAGAGGGTTCGACCTGATCGGGTTGATGTCTAAAGAAAAAAGCGCGCCCAGGGCGCGCTTTTTTGATCCGCATCGTTTTGGGGCCGCAATGAAAAACAAATCCCGGGGCTTCACGCTAATCGAACTGATGATCGTCGTCGCGATCATTGGCATCCTCGCGGCGATCGCGATCCCGCAATTCAGCGAGTACACCAAGAAGGCCGAGAACAAGGGGGCCCAGTCGGACGCCAAGAACTTGTTGACCATGGCCACGGCGAGTTCTCAATAATTGATCAGTTTTCTGACCTCGGCCTGGCGCGCGGGACTGCGCAGCCGGAGCATCCAGGGCATCCTGATCCTCGGCGCATTGCTGGTCGGCGTTGCCTATCTTTCCGCTTCGTTTTCACCGCGCCAGCCGCGTACGGTGGCGCTGGATGTTGGCTTGTCCGGTCTGCGTATTACCCTGGTCCTGTTTGCCCTGTTCTGGGTGCAGGAACTGGTGGGGCGCGAAATCGAACGGCGCACGGTGCTTTTTTCGCTCACCTATCCGGTGGCCCGCGGCAACTATGTTCTTGGCCGCTACTTCGGCGTTGCGGGCCTGCTCGCGCTGGCTGCAGTGCTGCTTGGCTTGCTGCTTTGGCTGGCGGTGCTGACCACCGGCGGCGGCTATGACCAGGGTTTTTTCGTAACGGCAGGCGCCCCTTACTGGATAACGGTTTTCGGTCTCTGGGTGGATGCCGCCGTGGTGGCTGCCTTCGCCCTGTGGCTGTCGACCTTTTCCACGGTGCCGATGTTGCCGCTGGCGCTGGGACTGGCTTTCGCCGCGGGAGGCAAAAGCCTGGGAGCGGTGGCCGAGTACCTCGCCAATGGGGCGGATGGCGATCCGGAACTTATGCGCTTTGCTCCCTTCATCAATGCCATTCAGTGGATACTCCCCGATCTTTCGCGGCTGGACTGGCGTGCCTGGCCGATGTACGGGCTGGCGCCGGAAGGTCTGGCAGTCGTCCTCGGTCTGGTGCTCGCAACGAGTTATGTCGCCGTGCTGCTTTCGCTGGCAGTCATCACCTTTACCCGACGTGATTTTCAATAAGGCGAAAAAGTCGGCTCTACCATGGAACCAACGGCTGGCACTAGTGGCATGACGGCGAATCCAAAGGCGTCCATGTGGCTTGTTGCGCTGGCATGTGCAGCGGCCTTTGTATTTTCCGCCGAGCGACTCAAGGCGGTGCCGCGGCAGACCGTGACGCTCGAACTGCAAGTGGCCTTGCCCTTGTTCGTGCAGGTGTTCATGACCGCCGGCGACCGTTACCTCGCGGCCGATCTGGCGGCGATCCGGGCTCTGGTGGTGGCTACCGACAAGATGCGCCCGGAAGACTATCGCATTCTCGGCAAGATACAGGAGGATGCCTCGTGGCTGAACCCTGCCCACGAAGACAACTACTACACGGCAGCCGCGATTCTTCCCTGGAGCGGCGAACTCGATGCGGCGCAGACCATCCTGGCGCGCGCCACGAAGGCGCGTTACTTTGACTATCAGCCGGCGTTCTACTACGCGTTCAATTTGCTGCATTTCAAGGGTGATGCCGCTGGCGCATCGGCTTGGATGCGCGCCGCTGCGGAGAAACTGCCGAGCGACGAGGAACGGCTGATCATGCAGAATCTTGCGGCGCGCTGGATGGATCGCGCGGAAGATACCGATCTGGCGATACGCATTGTCGAGGCCATGGCCCAGCAGGCCAAGCGCAAGGATTTTCGTGCCTATCTGGAGCAGCGCGTTGTGCGCTTGCGTTCGCTCAAGCAACTGCGCGCGGCGGCTGAACGATTTCGCGAGCAATCCGGCCGGCCGCTGGTAAAGTTGCGGGATCTCGTCGATGCCGGTCTTGTCACTGCAATTCCGGCCGACCCCTTTGGCTTTGGCTTTGATGTGGACAAGCAAGGCCAGGTTGTATTGCGAACCTCTCCTCCGTCGTTGCCAAGAAAATGACAGTAGCAATTGCCATCGCCGATCTGCGCAAGACTTACCCCCGAACCTGGGCGTCGCCGCCTTTCGAGGCACTCAAGGGAATTTCCCTTGCGGTCGACGAGGGCGAGGTGTTCGGCTTCATCGGCCCCAACGGCGCCGGCAAGAGTACGGCGATCAGGATTCTCACCGGGGTCATGTTTCCCAGCGCGGGTTCGGCGACGCTGTTCGGTATCGATGTGGCGCGGCCGGAAGCCCGTCGCGGCCTTGGCTATGTGCCGGAAAACCCCAGCCTGCCCGACTATTTGACACCGCTGGAGATTCTTGCGATGGGTCTTGGCCTGCATGGCTGCAAGCCAGCCAATCCCCGCGCTCACTGTTTGCGCTGGCTGGAGCGCTTCGGCCTGGAGGAGGCGGCGAACAAGGTGGTGCGCGGCTTTTCCAAGGGGATGGCGCAGCGTACCGCGCTGGCCCACGCCATGGCCGTTCAGCCGCGCCTGTTGATACTCGACGAACCCTTGTCCGGGCTCGATCCGATCGGCCGTCGCGACGTCATCGATATCCTTTCGGAATACCGGCAACAGGGCGGCACGATATTCCTGACTTCCCATGTACTGCACGATGTCGAACGCTTGGCCGATCGCTTCGGTTTGATTCACAAGGGCGAACTCCGTGCCGTCAAGGCGCCCGGCGAACTGGTCGGCGAAGGCGACAAGGTGCTGGTGCGCAGCCAGGGCTCGACGCCCATCGCGGGAATGATTGCGGAACCCGGCGGCCGCTGGGTGGTAGAGGTGACCCGCACGCAGTTGTGGGCGACACTGCACGAACTGGACGCGGCGAATCATGTGCTGATCGAAATCAGACCCGCTCTGTCGCTGGAGACGGCCTTTCTCCATGTCGTGAAAGGTGACTGAGTTGCGCCCCTGGGCCGCCAGGGCTGAATTCGGGCTGGTTTTTCTGCTGGGGTTCCTGCTTTGGTTGCTGAATCATCCCTATCAGGGGATTTGGCACGACGCGCGTATTTATGGCCTGCTGGCGGCGCATTGGCTGAACCCGCAGGCGCTTGCCGGCGATCTGTTCTTCAGTTTCGGTTCGCAGGGCGAATTGAGCGTGTTTACGCCCTTGTTCGGCGAACTGGTGCGCTGGTTGGGCCTGAGTCGGGCGGCCTGGTGGGTGACCCTTGGCGGTGGTTTGATGTGGATCGGGGCGTGCCTTGTGCTGGCGCGGGCGATGCTCGGTACCGGCTTTGCCGCGCGGTTCGCGGTGTTCCTCGGCGCGGTGGTGATTATCAGCTATTCGCCTAACGGCAGCACCTTTGTCATTGGCGAAAATTTTGCCACGGCACGATCATGGGCGATTCCCCTTGGTTTGGTCAGCGTGGCGGCGATGGCGGTGCAACGACAGGGGTGGGCTCTTGCCATGAGTCTGGCGGCGACAGCCTTGCATCCGCTGCATGGCATCTGGCCCCTGGCATTGTGGGTATTGGCGAGACTGCGAACCCCATTGGCGTTGAGTCTGGCGCTCTTGCCGGTCGCTGTTGTTGCGCTGCTTGGTGTGACAAATCCCGATCTGCCTCACCTGCGATTGATGACGGGTGACTGGTTGGATTTTGCCTGGAATTCGGCGCCCGACATTGTCTTCAAGGCGCCGCTGCACACGCGTTTGCCGCAGTATTCCGGCGTCCTTATCCTCTTATGGCTGGCTGCGCGGATGGGTAGCGAGGAATGGCGAGCCTTGTATCTGCGTCTGCTGCTGCTCGGCGTCGGCGGGCTTGGCCTGGCCCTGATTGCCAGTTATCTGTTTCCCATCGAGATCGTGGTGCAGGGGCAGCCCTGGAGAGTGATGGCCCTGCTGATTCCGCTGGCCGCAGTGGCGATTCTCGATCTCGCGCGGCGCGTCTGGCATTCCTCCGCAGCGGGGCGGCTTCTGGTCGGCGTCGTCGCCGTGCTGGCCAGCATGGGCTTCAACTGGTTGCTGGGCGCGCTTTGCGCGCTGGGGCTGGCGAGTCTGATACCGGGATGCCGGATCGGTCGGATCGAGGCATGGGTAGGCCAATGGCGGCTATGGCTCGGTGGCGCGCTGGCCGTATTCGCCCTGGCGGCGGTGCCGAACGTCCTCGCAGGGTGGGAAATTGCTGGCGGACAGTTGATGAATCCATGGTGGGCGGGCGCCGAGTTGCTCCATGGGCTGGTGGCCGGCAATAGCTGGCATCTGGCGGCGGTACTGGCTCTCGCCCTTGGATGGCTGGGTGGCGACGCTTCTGCCGTCGCAGGGCGCAAATGGCTGCTCGTGATTCCTGTCCTCGCCGCAGCCGGTCTGGTCACGCTGGCGACGCTTGGCACGTGGGACCGCCGCTCCGAGCAATACCGCATCGAGCAGGCCTGCTATATCGACACGAGTTGTCCGCCGCATCCTTTCCGCCAATGGATCGTGCCGGGGGGTACGGTGTTTTGGCCGCAACGGGAACTTACGGTCTGGTTCGAAATCGGCACGGCCAGCTATTTTGGTGAGATTCAGGCGACAGGCAGGCTGTTTTCCGCGGAGAAGTTTTACGAAGGGCAACGCCGCCAGGCATGGGTTGCGGTCGGGACCGATCCGCGCCACCTTTGCGCCGACCCGATCCTCGACTGGGTGGTGCTGCCGTATTCGGTGCCGGAGTTGACAGTGCAGGCGGTGTCCCGCAATGCGTATCTGTATGCCTGTGCCACGCTGCGCGCCGTGCCGGACTCTGTCTGCCGGGGATTCCGCTGCACGGGCCGGCAAGTGCCGACTCCTGGGAAAGCAGTGCAATGACTGCTGACCGCGGGCTGCGTGCCACGGCGGCAGAACTGCTGCGCTATCTGGCCGTAAGCGGGGCGGCGCTGGCGGTCGATACGGCTTGCCTGCTGGTCGTGGCGCAGTTCGTACATTACCTCTGGGCGGCGACCTTCGGTTTTGTGCTCGGTGCGGTGACCAGCTACGTGCTGTCGGTGCGCTGGGCTTTTCGCCATCGCCGGCTGGCGGCATTCCCCAAGACGGAGTTTGCGGCATTTGCAGCAGTCGGCGTGGCCGGTCTCGCGCTCAACAACCTGGTGATCTTTGCGGTGGTCGAGCGCGTGGGGCTTTCTCTATTGGCGGCGAAGGCGGTCGCCGCAGGGATTACGTTCTTGTTCAATTTCGGTCTGCGCAAATGGGGGCTGTTCCGGCCATAATCGATCATGGACATGCCTCTGGTAATAATTGTTGGCGCCGGGCCAGCCGGTCTGACGGCGGCGCTGGAACTGGTGCGCGACGGTCGCATGCGGCCCATCGTTCTTGAGGCATCGCAGGAAATTGGCGGCATCTCGCGAACGGTGGAGTACAAGGGCAACCGCATGGATATCGGCGGCCATCGCTTTTTCTCGAAGTCCGACTGGGTGATGGACTGGTGGCGCGAAATTCTGCCGATTGCCGTTGCCGATGCGACAGTGGAAATCGCCTATCAGGGACAGCGCAGAAAAGTCGGCTCTGGTGACACGGCGGCAAATGGCGACGACCTCGTTATGCTGGTGCGCGATCGCCTCTCGCGCATCTATTTTCTGCGCAAGTATTTCGACTATCCGATCAAACTGAATGCGACCACGCTGACGAATCTGGGTCCGGTGCGTCTGCTCAGGATCGGCGTCAGCTATGTGTGGGCGATGCTGTTTCAGCGGCGTCCCGAACGTTCGCTGGAGGATTTTCTGGTCAATCGCTTTGGCGGCGAGTTGTACCGTACTTTCTTCAAGGATTACACGGAGAAGGTCTGGGGTGTGAGCTGTGATCGCATCAGCGCGGAATGGGGCGCGCAGCGGATCAAGGGACTCTCGATTGTCGAGGCCTTGCGTCATGCGCTGCGTCAGCGCTTCGGCGGCTCAGCCAGGGCACAGGCGACGAAGACCAGCCTGATCGAACACTTTCTTTATCCACGGATGGGGCCCGGCCAGATGTGGCAGGAAGTCGCCCGCAGGGTGATCGAGGGCGGTGGCGAAGTCCGCTTTGGACAGCAGGTGAAGGGGATGCGGCACGAGGCCGGCCGAGTGGTTTCCGTACTGGCGGAAGATGCGGCAGGGCAGGTGGTCGAGGTCCGGGGTGACCACGTAATTTCGACCATGCCGGTCAAGGACCTGGTGGCAGGCATGCTGCCGCCGGCACCCGCGGATGTGCGCGACGTAGCCGCCGCTTTGCCGTATCGCGATTTCATCACGGTCGGACTGCTGGTTTCCCGTATGCGTGCCAACCCGCAGGCGCGCAGCGGCCGCGCCGACAACATGCCGCCGGACAACTGGATCTATATTCAGGAACGCGATGTTCGCGTCGGTCGCCTGCAGGTGTTCAACAACTGGAGTCCCGATCTGGTTGCGGATTCCGGCCGCGTCTGGCTGGGACTCGAATACTTTTGCCAGGAAGGTGATGATCTGTGGCGGCGGGGGGATCCGGCGATGATCGATTTCGCTGCGGGTGAACTTGAGAAGATCGGCATGATCGATCGCGCCGATGTGCTCGACGGCACCGTGATTCGAGTACCAAAGACCTATCCGGCCTATTTCGGCGCCTATGAGGAATTTCCCCGCGTGAGAGACTGGCTCGATGGCATCGGGAATCTCTGGCTGGTCGGCCGCAACGGCATGCATCGCTACAACAATCAGGATCATTCAATGCTGACGGCGAAGCTGGCGGTTGAGGCAATTCTTGATGGAAAGACGGACAAGGCGGCGATCTGGTCGGTGAATATCGATGACGACTACCATGAGGAGCGGCGATCGGCGCCATGAGTTGCCTGTCGACAGAAGGTATCAAGTGTTAGCCGTCACCTCCGCGCCCGAAGGTTTTGCGCCGTCCGGATGGGGCCGGATGGACGGCTGGCTGCTAGCCTACCTGTTTCTTCCGATACCGGTTTTTCTTCTCGGCTTCTTTACCCCGTGGTTGGGCATTCCGGCAACCGCGTTCGCGTTGTTGGCCTTTGCCCGATCCTCGCCGTTTGGGTCTGCGGTCGCACCGCGCTGGACTGGCCGGATGCTTGCCGGTGCCTTGTTGCTCATGGCTTTCGCCGCCGCATGGACATCCCTGGGTGGGGCCGGGCATCTGTTTCATGCCAATTCAATTGACTGGGTTCCGCGCTACGGTGTGTTGCGCGATCTGGTCGTATATGACTGGCCTCCCCGGTATACGGACGCCGTCGGCAACGAACTGATTCTCCGTGCGCCACTTGGCTATTACCTGGTACCGGCCGTGCTGGGGAAACTCCTCGGCATTGCCTGGGCTGACCGGGTCCTGCTGCTTTGGACCTGGCTGGGAGTCTCCCTGTTTTTCCTTGCAAACTTTGGTGGATCACCCGCCAGGCGCTTCCTGGTACTGATACTGTTCGCAATCGCCAGTGGTATGGATATCGCCGGCGTCTACTGGAAGGACGGGATGCCGTGGCTCGGTTCGCACATCGAGTGGTGGACCGGGCGCATGAAATACTCGTCGAACTCGACGATGCTCTACTGGATACCCAACCACGTCATTCCGGGCTGGGTTCTTGGCGCCTGGCTGTGGCGGTTGCAGGGTTCAGCCGACTTCCTGCGGCGCGTACCGGTGATCGGACTCGCCGTCATGACATGGTCTCCATTGCCCTTCGTCGGGGCTCTGCCGATGATCGCCGTCATCGGGTGGCAATTCCGTGGCGAACTGATGAGTGGCATGCATGATCTGGCGCGGGCGTTCGCGCATATTTTGTTCCCGGCCCTCCTGATCGCCGCTTATCTGCTGATGGGCGCGGGCGGCATAAAAGCCTGGGCCGTAGTTCCCCCGAACACTGCGCTGGTGGGCGGTGGATTCACTTGGTGGACGGATACTCTGGTCTTCATCGTGATCGAGGTCATGGCTTTTGGCGTGCTGGCCCGGCAGTGCGACCGGTCTTCCGTTCTGGATTCGGGGTTGCTGTTGTTGTGCCTGCTGCCTTTCTTCAGCTTTGGACCGACCAACGATCTTGCGACGCTTGGCGCAATTCCGGCATTGACCCTCATGTGGCTCACCCTGATCAATGAATTGACCTCGCCGTATCACCAGCGCCGACTTTCGGCCGGGCGCAGAGGTTTGCTGGTAGTGCTTTTCCTGGTCGGGGCAGTGACGCCGTTTCAGGAGTCCTATCGGGCGCTTGCCTTGAAGCAATGGGATCCGGACCCCAGCATGCCGGCGCCGGTGGCTATTGCCGGTTTTCCAGCTCATTACTATGCGCCGGCCAGCCACTGGTTTGCCGCGGTGCTGAAGGAAACACAGCCGCTGGCCTACGCGGCCATGGGCTGGACCAATGCTGTCAGGCGTTGATCAGGGTGAAGGTCAAACTTCAGTAGAATCCGCCGGACTATCCAGTGAGGCTCAGATCAACATGAGTGAGCGGAAGAAGATTTCCATCGTTGTTCCCTTCTATCGCGAAGGAGCGGGCGTTGATCTGTTCTATGCCGCTACGTGTCCCGTCTTCACACAGATTCCAGCTCTGGATTTCGAAGTGGTGTGTATCGATGATGGCAGCGACGACGACACGTTGCAGAGGCTGATTGCGATCGCCGAAGGCGATCACCGTTACCGCGTCATCGAGCTGTCCCGAAATTTCGGAAAAGAAGCAGCGCTGACAGCTGGCCTGGACGCGGCAACGGGCGATGCGGTCATCCCTATCGACGCCGATCTTCAGGACCCGCCCGAACTGATACCGGAAATGATCAATGAATGGTTGAAGGGCGCGGAGATTGTGTTGGCGCGACGGGTAGATCGAGCCTCCGACTCGGTCCTTAAACGTACAACCGCCGAAATGTTCTATGGACTTCACAACCGTCTTGCGGATATCCAGATTCCCGCGAATGTGGGCGATTTCCGCTTGCTGGACCGTATTGTCGTCAATGCTCTGAAACAATTTCCCGAGCGGCAAAGGTTTATGAAGGGACTTTTCGCGTGGGTGGGCTTCAGAACCGTAACTATCGATTACGTGAGAAACCCTCGCGTCGCGGGAGTCACGAAGTTTTCGGGTTGGAAGCTGTGGAATTTCGCTCTCGAAGGAATTACCAGTTTCAGCGCGGCCCCACTAAAGTTCTGGTCCTACCTTGGTGGTTTGGGGGCGCTGGCGACATTCAGCTACGCGCTCTTCATCGTCACCAGGACATTGATATACGGAATTGATGTTCCCGGCTATGCATCGTTGCTGGTGGCCGTGCTTTTCTTCGGAAGTTTGCAACTGGTCAGCGTTGGAATGCTTGGTGAGTATATTGGCCGAATATACATAGAAACGAAGCACAGGCCACTGTATCTGATCAGAAAAATCCATGGCACGAAACAATGAATCCCATGGCATATCTGGAGATGGCGGAAACCGAGTCCAGGCACTGGTGGTATTGCGGCCGGCGAGCGATTCTTGCTCAGATGATAGGCGCATTGGATCTTCCGTCGAATTCAAAAATTCTCGAGGTCGGTTGTGGCACTGGCGGCAATCTGGAAATGCTGGCCAGATTTGGGGAGGTACACGCCATCGAGATGGATGGCGTTGCGCGGGCAATAGCTTCCAGGACGACGAACAACTGCTGCGACATAAGGGCCGGAAATTGTCCGGAACAGATCCCGTTCACCGGCCGGCAATTTGACTTGATATGCATGTTCGACGTATTGGAGCATATCGAGCGGGACACCGAAGCGCTCGTTGCCGCCAACAAATTGCTGACGAACAACGGTCGGATCTTAATCACGGTCCCGGCCTATCAGTGGCTCTATGGTGCGCATGATGAATTTCTTCATCACAGGAGGCGATATTCACTGAATCAGTTGAAAAGGAAAATCGCAGAAGCTGGTCTCAAAGCGGCCAGGATATCCTTTTTCAACACAATCCTATTTCCGCTCGCGGTAACAATGCGGCTCAAGGACAGACTGCTCGGCAGTAAAGTCGCGACCGGCACAGCTGTGCCCCCTGCCATCATTAACGCTGTTCTCAGGACGGTTTTTGGCGCCGAGCGGTTCTTGCTGAAGCACTTCAACCTGCCCTTTGGCGTCTCTCTGCTCTGTTTGGTAAACGCTGCCGATGAACACTAGGGGAACAGCGCGGATAGCAGTGTCATTGCGTTGCGTGGCCCTGCTGCGCAACCGTTGTTGTCATATGCCGCCTCCATTGCTTGTCGATTAATACAATCAAGGCCAGATAAATCACCGCCCAGACGAGCAAGACAATCGAAACAACTGAATCTTCTGCGCGCTGCGCCAGTAGCGCTGAAATGCCGCACGCGAGCATTAGCACATATTCACTCAAGACCAGACGACGATCGCTCCAACCCATTTGCATCAATCGCTGATAGAAATGCTCATGATGCATCTGAGAGATTTCCTCTCCTCGCAAAACCCGTTTTGCCAGCGTAACGGTGGCATCCACAACTAAGGGTGAAAATACCAGCAAGGGGAACCACCACGGCCACAAAAAGCGGGCTACGCCCGTCAAACTCAACACAGCCGCAAGAAACCCCAGAGGCACGGAGCCAACACTGCCCAAGAGGATCCGTGAGGGGGGAAAGTTGAATAGCAGGAACCCCGCCGAACCCGCCGCGACGCACTCGGCGAGTACCAATATGTCGCTTGCGCCGGCGCCCGCCCCGGAGGCTGCCAAGGCCAGCGCGCTGCATCCCCAGAGCGCCATCCCCCCCACAAGTCCGTCTGCACCGTCCATCAATTGATAGAGGGTGCAAAGCCAAATCGTGCCAATGACGAACAGGAAGCTGAACGCAATTCCGGACGATGGGAAGAGCCCGGCCGCTGCCATCGCAGTTGCCGCCAGGAGCTGGCAGGCAATGCGCCATTTAATCGCAACGCCGCCGCGTTGGTCATCCCACCATGCTACGCTGGCGACGAGTATCAATCCTGGCAGCAGAGCTTCGTCGGCGTCGCCAAGCCACAACCCGATTCCCGTTGCGAGCAAAACCCCCAGGCCGCCGCCACGCGACATTTGTGCGGCCTGCGGTGAGCATAAGTCGCGCCCGGATGACGCAAACGGGTCTCTGCGAAGCAGCATCGCTATTGCACCCACTGAGACCAGGCCCGCCAGGAGCGTGAATGGAAAGGTCCACATCACCACTTACCACCTAAATCGGAGCATTCAGCTTTCTCCCAGCAAATAGACGTACAAGTTGTCCAGGGTGAGAACTGGCTTAAGGCACGGAATGATTTGTTCGCTAAAAAGGATCAGCCTATCCACTTTTGCGAATGCCAGGAATTTGGCGACCTCGCCACAGTTATGCAGGGACTCCGCGAACAGGATTGATTGTTCGATGCGATCTCGATACCGAACGCCTGTATTCAAATAGAAGCCAAAGCCGCCGACAAACTCAGGATTCGAAGAATGAGTGGAAATGCCGGATTCCGGATACTGGCTATAGGCATAGATATCCGGATTCGAAAAGAACCCGGGGCGGCTTATAAATGCGGATTTAAGAGAAATCGTGGAGATAATTGCTTCAGGATATTGGCTGTAGCCACCCTTGTTTACGGGTAGGTACAGATACGGGGCGCGCATTGGTCGGGACGAGAGCCAACGCGACGCCTTCACGACGGAAGGGTGAACATCGATGCTATATGACGACTGATGCCATTCGTGATTCTTCGGAAACCCGTACTTTCGTTCGTTTGAAAGCACCAGCAACAAGGCGCCGGCAACAATCAAAATGGAAACGCGTCCGAAGGTGATGCAAGCATAGATGTACGAAACCAACAGGGTGGCGCAAACCAGGTTGAAGATTGCAAATGGCCTGTGGACAAATTCAGTAAAGTCACCATTTGGCGGGGCAATCGGGGCAAGCATCGTGCAGAAATATGCAACAACCAGCCACAAGCATATCTGCAACGGAAAAGATTTTCCGTCCGCTTTGCGGTTGAGGGTAAAAATCGCGAAGGACGCGGCAAACAGAATCAGCAAGCTGCCGCCCAATGTGCTGACAATGACGTGAGCAGCCTTCAGAAAATACCACTCAGGGACCATTCCAACAGAATGGCTTGTATCTGGAAAGGTCAGCATAAAGTGATGATATCCAGTGACAATATCATTGCGGTAGGCGCCAAGGAGCAGGAAAGCGAGCGGGGGGAGCGACAATAGAACGTATTTCTTGCGCCTTTCCAGGACGTTAGCCTGGGAAACGCCGACAAAATATGAAAATAGTATGAACAGTGGTATGAACAGCACTCTGAAGCCAATCAGCCAGAATGTCACCGAAAGCACCAGGCCAGAATTGAGTTGCCGATTCTGCGTCAGTATCTTGATCGCCAACATGACAATCGCGGCGCCATAGGTTGCACCAGGCGAAGCGCAGAGCAAGTAGGGAAGATCGAAAAGCGCGTTGTTGAAGGAAAAGGCTCTTGACGTATCAGCCGCGACAATTGCCAGGATGCCAAGCATCCCGGCGACAGGATATGAGGTGTTCGTTACACTTCTTATGGCTCCATGTATTCCTGACCAAAGCATCAGGAGGCCATATGGCAAGACAAACCAGACGAGAAGGTCCAGTCCGGTAACAGCCAGATATTTTGATAAAACGGACGGTATTGAATAAATTCCGTAGTGATAAATCGGGCTTTGTATTCCAGAGAACAGTATCTGTGTAGTGCCTATCGCATTCTGCAGTGATAGCTGGTTTATCATTGCGGCGTGTGCAAAAAGGTCGATATGCGCCAGAAGCGTTCCGCCGTTTTCGGCGACTCGCAAGATATTGCTTGCCGACGGGATGACGATAAACGCACTGACGGCAACTCCAAACAGGAACACCATCACCTCGTGCTCGATGGCGAAGTGCATTGATGAATTGGCCTTCAAGATCCAGGGGAGTGACAGTATCGACAGCAAGAGCATTGCGATCAGAACTAGATCCAATCTCATGTGCGTCAGGCAATATACGCCGCTCAGAACGCTTGACGCCGTCAAATAGCCGACAAAGAGATTGTCCAGTCGGCTTAACTGGGTTCCAAGGACCACCAATGATACGCACTGACCAATTGCCGAAAGACCAATGACAGCAGTCAGGCAAATGGCAATCTCGTACATTGGTGTTGTGTCTCGCCGGCGGGACGTTAGCGGAAGGTGATGCGGGAATGGCCAATATAGGTTATCCCGACAGTAGCAAGGATTACCAATAGCTGCGCCAGCCAAAATGGAACAAGAAATTGTTCAACAAGCAACCATAGCGCCGCGATGCCTATAATCGCACTGACGCCATATACAAGATAGCTGCGAAGATATTCCGCCAGCCAGTTGCCTATTGTTCGAAATACAAACAGCTTGTGAGTGACAAATGCCATTGTAATTGCTGCAATATTGGTCAGAACTCCGATAAGAACAATGCTGTAGTTGTCATGCAGCAAGTAATAGACAAACAATCCCGTTGCGTAACCGAAGCAAGTGTTCCAGCCGCCAGCCAGCAAGTAGCGAAACTGCCGTGACTCAATCTGGAATCCATTTGGTAATTTCATATCGCAATCGGTCAGCGCTCTTCCACGTATCGAAAATAGCCGCTTCGGGATGTATTGTCATTCAGTGCAATCTGCCAGTAAATTGTCTTTGAGCCAGCGCTAACATACCGGTCAAAAGGTATCGCCAAAGCGTTGGCCGACTCTTTCTCGTCAGCCGTGTTTGGGAGGCGGATCTGTCGGCCCCAAATAAGTCGAGGCGGATTACCGCTTTCCAGTACCTTGGCCAGATAGGGCTGTCGTGCCGGGGATGCCGACAAGGTCGTGAAAAAGTAGGGGAGAGTCTGGTTTCTCAGCAGCTTCCCATTCTCCAGAAAAAACCTGCCGATCGCAGTTGCGTGTTCGGGTTTGATGTTATCTACGAGTGTGTAGTGGTCACGGGTTTTCCGGTAGAGGGCGCTTACCTGGCGCTCTTCACTCGTCGCGGCACGCATGACAAGCCACTCGTATTCCAGTTTCGACAAGGACGTAGGGATGCTTGCGTCGTTGAGCACCGATATGTGCAGATGTTTTATCTGGTCGACCCGAATATGGTCTGCACTGGCAAGGCGAAGTATGGTGACGGAGTTGATCGTTGGCGTGCCGTTCTGCGGTTCCGTCGAGGGAACGGTCCTGGTAGGGCGAGCCGGCGATTCATTTGAGGTCGTGGACGCGCCATCAGCGTGAGTGGAAGACAAAACTTCCAAGTGATCCATCATTGACGTTCGCAGACTTGGTGGATCTCGATCAGCCGTGGGAACATACAGGGTGTGGAAGGCCTTGATCGCTGACGGCACTTCCAATAAGCCGATAGCGGTATAGCCCGGAATTGCAAGTAAGGAATCAGCGTAGATTGCCAGCTGTCGTTCTTTCAGTTTGGCGTGAAGTTTTTCGTTAAAGGGCGGCTCGACAGTTTCGTTCGGCCAAGTCCAGTCGACCCCCATTTTGAATAGCTGATTGTGATTCGGAATATAAGGGAAGAGCGCTCTTAGTGGATCTACGGACAAAGGTATTTGTGGAGAACCGTGCATCTTGTTGGAGATCGAAACAATTGCCTCATGGAAGTGCTCGAACGACTTTGCGTGATTGGGATTCAAAGCGAGACCCTTGGCCGGTGAATCTAATAGCAGGTATTGCCACGGCTGCTTTAGCTTTTCGCTCAGCCCGACTAGATGCCGGGCCGCTTCATAGCTGATTACCATTAATGTAATAGACAGTACGATGCCAACTGAGAATCTCCTGCTCGCATTGACTCTCTCACGACCTGGCGTCGGATTGTCCTTGAGCGTGGCAGATTGCATCGCAATTAGGCAGAAGACCGGAGCGGTGAACAACTGAGTGTGGAAATCGTGCGAAAGGGGAAAGTACTCGAGCCAACCGCATAGGCCCATGGTTGCAAGCAGGGATGCATTGATCTGCGGAGTGTCTTTCGGCTTTCCCGTATTCGCTTGCTTTTCGTAGCTGAGAAACAGTGTCGCAATAAGGTACGCGGGAATGATTGCCCACAAGACTGAGGTGTAGCCAAGGGCCTTGCCTATTGGAAACATGTTTCCTATAAAAGTCTGGATGGTTGACGCAGTCCTGTGGGTAAGGGCGAAAAGTCGATTGAATTCGAAAGCGGAGATCCACCAGTCGGTGAATGAGTCAAGCTGCCAGAGATAGAAGAAGAACGGTATCGCAGATATCAGTCCGCCGAGCACATAGGCGATGAATATGGTCCTGAATTGTCGCGACATTGCATGGCCGGTTGAAGCGGACCGCGTATTCGACAGGATCCACACCAGGCAAAAAGCAATTTGCAGAGCCGCTATCTGCTTGAACCAAAATGCCAGATTGAAACACAGGCCAGCCAGGCAGGCATTTAGCCATGTTCTATGGCTAACCGATCTAAGCAGAAAATATATACCTAGCATAATGCTGGCCACCATATATACCGAAGGCCAGGCGTGATATCCGTTCTCCGCAGGCATATAGAAGGGACTTAGCGTGCTCCAGAGAATTGCCGCCAGGAATCCCTGCCATACCCTTCCTTGATACGCAACGCAGGCGTAGATAAGTACGGCAATCAGCGCGTAGGCCATGCTCGTCGCGATCTTGAGGGAGGCAATGTAAACCCCAAGTATCTTCAACGCAGCTACATGCAGGAAGATTGTTGCCAGGTTGTATTGATAGAAGAAGTCCTTGTATGGGACATCCCCGTAAAATGTTCGCCTGGCTGCGTCGAACATAAAGCCGTCGTGGTGCAGGTCCATGCCAAGCAGCGCAACAGAGCGTTGCATTCCATACGCGACGACGAACAAGATCAGTGGAAGGATAAGGCGCGGTACGAAGGTCCTTGTTGGCATCTTCATGTCTCTGCCGGCCACCAAAAACTCCTGGCGAAGTTCATCCAATTATCGGATCAGTCGAAATTTATCCGCTCGCGCTCAATGACCAATGGACGGTTTCGTACATAGTCAAACACCACGCCGAGATACTCGCCAAGCACTCCCAGACAGAGGATTTGTACCGATCCCAGGAAGAATGTTCCAATCAGGATGGGCGCAATTCCCAGCGGAAATGAATCCCAAAAAACGATCTTGAGGAGAAAAAAAACAAAGCCCAGAATCAAGCTGAGCATGGAAACAAATAGTCCTGTTACGGTCATTATCCGGAGTGGAATCTTGCTGCAACTGACCATTCCAAGAATGGCGTAGTCAAGAAGGTCAAGAATGCTCAAGTGAGACCTTCCGTGCTTGCGGGGCGGTTGAACGTATTCGACGAAGGCTTTCTTGAATCCTATTTCAGAAATGATTCCTCTGAAATATGGGTTGGGATCCTGCAAGCGTCTCATGGCCTCCACCACTCGTCGATCGAAAAGGCCAAATCCGATAAACCCATGGAAGTGCTCCAGGTGAGACAGGCGCGACATTATCTTGTAGTAGAGATTTCTCGATGCCCTGAGCCACCAGGCTTCTGACATTCCTACCCGAATTCCCATGACCATGTCGGTTCCCGCCTCCCATAGGCGGACAAAGTCTCTTATTGTCGCGACGGGTGTTTGCAGATCCGCTACAACCGGAACAACAGCATCTCCACGCGATTCCAGAATTGCGTGATAAGGAGATTGATTGGGACCAAAATTGCGGGAATTGACAATGACTTTGACATTGCAATCCCCGGCGGCAATTTTCCTTAATGCAGTCAATGTGTTGTCGGTTGAGCAATTATCAATAAAAATATGCTCATAGTCATACTCGGGCAAGCTCTCTTGAAACAGGAGTCTGACTGCAAGATGACATTCGTGAATGCCGCCTTCTTCGTTGTAACAGGGAGTCATTATGGTTATCTTCTTGCGCCGGGAAGCGGCGGCAAGAGTATTGGCCGGGATTGATATATTGTTAGACTGCATAGATGACGCTCTCCAGGCCGCTTTCCGAGTAATGGCGCAAGTAGAACTTGTAAGTTGGATTGATTTCACGAACAACGTCAACGAGTTTCCACAAGTCCGAGGCGAAGTGGTACGCCGCGATAGCCAATTTGGGTTTGGCGGTTCGCAGGATATTCGCGGCCCCATGCAGTGCGTGTGTTTCAGAGCCTTCGATATCAATCTTGATCAGGGTCGGCGGTTCGGTTACGACAGTGTCAAGCTTGCGGACCGGAACCATCAATGCACCGTTTTCGCAGATCGCGCCGTTTGTGCGCCCCGAAACTGAAAACCGCAGCTCGCCATCTTCAGAATGGGCGCCAGCGCGGACATATTCAATGGACTCCGCTCCGATGAGACGCTTGGCGGCAGCCCGGAGCAGATTCTCATCTGGCTCGAAAAGGTATATCTTCCGGTAGGATCCACCGCAGTAACTCAAGAATTGTTCCGTAGTGTCTCCATCGTATCCGCCAAGATCGACGAACACGTCATTGCCGTTGAATCCAACGAGGTCGCTATCGAAATACTGGCGAGAATAGTCATCCGCGACTGCAACTGCGAATCGCGTATCGTAGTCCAGGCGATAATTTATCAATCCGTCCAGAACGAGACGCGACTTGTCGTCGCCGAGCGCGAGAAAGAGCCCCAGGTAGCGACCGGCATTTTCGGCAAAATCCTCCTGAATGCCGATATAGGGAATTTCATGCGGATAGAGCGCTGAATCCACAAGGGACAATACTGAATACGGAAGGAAATTGCTAAAACCCTCCCGCTCAAGCTGGCAGGCAATGCTGTTTGTGAAGCGAGTGGTTGCAATAATGATCGGTGTGCTTCTATCCGCAATTTGCGATAGGGGATGCACGGGTATTCCGTCGATGAACGTTGTATGTTTCTTGACGCTGTTGTCGACAAATGCCTTTACGGCGACCCCGCTTGAAGCGAGGCTGCGTTGAACCAGTTCTCCCAGGCGTTGCGCGCCAAAGACTATGGCACGTCGGGTGGTGCGCAGCTGGTTCAGGCTATCGCGGTATCGATCCAGGACTGCCGTTGTGAAACGGTCAGCAGGCCAGCCGTGGCGATCGAATAGCCGGACCAACCCCGGGTATCCTGGTAGCGTGAGCAAGGTCTCCATGCTCGAAAAATCGTCGACCACTGCGGTGGCCATCGCGCTGAACCGATCCGGCGAACCGCGTTCAACTGCTCGTACTACGCCGTGTCCGTCCGGTTGGACTCGCCTGGCTTCATGGTCCGGTGCCACGAGGACGCTTAGCCGACCACTGTCCGGGATATCCGCAAGGCTGCCAATTACGGGCGCACTTTCCGCGGCATCCAAGTGTTCAGACGAGTTCTGGCTTAGCCAAATCAGCGCTCCTTCCCTGGAGAAGCGCTTGATGGCGGCGGCCAGCGATGGGAGCGTCGCATATGAATCCGAAACAATGAGGTTGACCACGGTAACTTTGCCTTGGATAACGCTTATGGATGACTAAACGGAAAAACTCGCATGCATGGTATATCGGCTAGGCGCCCACTGCTCCGAATCGCTTCAAGGCCCTGTCGATGAGATCGACAATGGATTGCTCATCCAGCCGGACAGGGCATTCCTTGTTGATCCAGACCTTGTCCGAATAGACGCGTTCAAAGACATGACGCCGAACCTTTTCCAGCGGAAATTGGATGCTTGCCATGGCACCTCGAATCTTCTTTTCCAGACCAACTTCCGCAAAAACCACCTCCCACCATGATATGACATCGCTGAGTGAGGAAAATGCGGCAAAAGCCGGGTTGAGCCGCAGACGGGAGAAAAGCAATTGCTCGCGGTCGCCGATGACATCGAGATACTGTTCGGCGGCATCGCGGAAGAATACAAATAGCGTCTCCGGGTGGCTCAGATCCACCAGTTCGAGCAGCGCCCCAGCGGCTTCGTGAATGTGTCCGGTACGAACATTCGATATGGCTACTCCGGAAAGCGTGGCCCCATACAGCAACTGTTCATGGATGTCGTTGTCGCGTCGCTTGCCCGCAATCACCTCGTTCAGAGCCCCCATGATCCTGGGGATGCCATCCAGGGAGAGCATTTCACCGAACGGAGATCGCTCATGCCTGGCAATGAGCGTTTCAAAAAAATGAACAAACGCGTCAAATGCGCATGCCACGAGAAGGGAGGGCGGGGTGGTGGCAAGCAGCTCGGGGTCAAGAAATATCCAGTCAGCGACCAGCGTCCAACTCTTGCCGAAAACCTTTGCATGAGTGTTCTTGTCGTAGGTAACGTAGTAGCGGCTGGCTTCCGCCCCAGACCCCGCAGTGGTCGGGACCGCGATGTATACAGGACGGTTGGCTCCCGACCGGGGAACCATTCCGCGCTTCTTGTCGATGCCCACGCCATCAATCGTTCCGAACAGATGGTGAAGAATCAGGCTCTTGGCGAAGTCACTTGCACTTCCCCCGCCGATTGAAACAACAACGCTCGGCAGTTCCTTCAATTGACTCGCGAGTTCCATAACGTCCTGTGCGAAGGGCGGCCCGGCGACAATCCAACTGGTCGCCCGCCCGTGTCCTACCGCCCTAACGACGCTGCGATGGAGTGGGCTCTCCGCAAATACCTCATCAACTATGACCACGACCGATTGATGCTCGGCAACCAGTTCCGCGACCCTGCCTGAAATCCCCTGGCCGAGAAAAATCCTGCCGGGAAAGAATAGGCGCTGGGCATCATCGCTGTTGAAGAAAGTCTCAATGTTTAACATTGTCTTGATGAGGCATTTCGGCGCGACCCAATAGCTTCGGCGGTAATTCTGATTGCGGCGGCGAGCGGCACTTTGATGCGGAGCCCAAGGTCTTTGGATGCCTTGTCAGTGTCGGGCACGTAGCGGCTTCTGGTGGGAGCATCGGCCGACGAACCACCTTCAATCCTGACAGGCTTGCCGGGCGCCAGCTGATCGCGAATCAGATAAGCCAGGTCCGCGATACTGATGGCCTCGTCAGAGCCCACGTTGTAGGCTGTTGCCGGTTCTCCCCTTGCCAAGAGAGTCAGCAGCCATTCAGCCAGATCGTCCTGGTACAGGTAGGAGCGAACAGGTAGTCCCGTGCCATGGACAATCACTTCCTCTCCGAAAAGCGCATCCCGTATGAAGTTGCCAATCGCAAAATGGACATCCAGCGGCAAGTCAGGACCAACGAAAGCAAAACAACGTGCAATCACCGTCTGAAGTCCGTACCGATCCTGGTAAAGACAACAGAGGTGCTCGGCCAGTCGTTTGGCCACTCCATATGCATGTTCGGAAACCATCGGGTCAGGCATGCCGTGATAGGACTCAGGCACGCGGTCAAGTCCTGCTGGCGGGGCGCCATAGACGGCACCGGAACTCGTCAGCAGAAAGCGCCTGGCCCCTACGCTAACGGCAAAATCAAGCAGACGACGGGTGCCGGTCACTATCTGTTCATACCGATCAAGCGGTGCGACCCGTGGTGCGACGGTGGAGTCAGCCGCAGCATGAAGAATATGCGAAAACCTTGTGTGTACAGGCAGCAGAGAGGGGGAACCAAGGATATCCCCGGTATGAAAGTCTAGCCAGTTCAATCCTGAAAACTCTGAATATCGAGCAAGGAAGGCATCGGGCGACCGAGTCAGGACGGTAACGCCAAGGGTGCTCTTGTCTATCGGACTGTCGGCGATATATCGAAGCAGGGCCCGCCCGAAAAAGCCGGTACCCCCGGTAAGAAACAGGGACATTCCTTCGAGCTCTGAACCGATCGCCGCGATTCTCGTGGAATCGTTCATCTTTCTCGATTGACCAGTCGGGATTGCTCTTGAAGTTCGACAATCATCTCTGCCTGCAGCTGCGCAAGCGGCAATAGCGGACTCATGTCTTCCAGTGGCATGGAGATGATCGATCCATCTGCTTGCGGAATGGCGGCCGCTTTGGGTGCCAGGGTTTCATTTTCGAGCAAGCGAACGTCAATGAGGCAGGGCCGCGGCAATTCGAGTGCTGCGGCAAGTCCGCTCGCCAGCTGGCCAGCATCGTCGATCCGCAGGAACGGCATATCGTAGACGGCCGCCACTCGTTTCATGTCGGGCAACCAGAGCCCGGATGCAGGATCGATGCCGAGATACCGCTCATGGAAGTAGTTGCGCTGGGTGTTGCGGATCGAGCAGTAGCCGCCGTTGTTCATGATCACCAGGCAAATCGGCAGGTTCTGCGCTTTCAGTGTTGCCAGTTCCTGGAGATTGAGTTGCAGGCTGCCGTCGCTCTCGACCGCGATCATGGGGCGCCGGTTGCTGGCGAGGCAGGCGCCGATGGCGGCCGGCAGTCCGTAGCCCATGGCGCCGAGGCCGGAGGTCAGGAATACGCGCTGGCCGGGCTTGTTGCGAAACACCGTGTAGAACGCCTCGACGCCGAGCCCGGAACTGCCGGTGGATACCAGCGTGTCAGGCGGCGCGGCATCGGAAAGCGCCGACACGAAATGGTAGTGACTGATCGGACCTTCGGTGCCGAAGGGTTTGCCCTCGCCTACCGCATAGCGCTGCTTCCAGTCGATGCAGCGCTGGCGCCAGTCGAGCCGGTCGGGCAAGCGCAGCGACCGGGCGTGCGCGGCGAGGGAATCGATGAATGTGCCGGCATCGACGGGCAGGCGCAGATCGATGTCCATGTCGAGCTTGGCGATCTCTTTGGGGTCGACGTCCACCACGATCTTGCGCGCCGCCCGGGCAAAGCTCTTCGGGTTGTAAGCCGTGATAATGTTGTCGAGCCGGCAGCCGATCGAAAGCAACAGGTCGCAGTTCTGTACCGCGAAATTCGCGGCGCGCAGGGCGACAACGCCGGGGCGGCCAACGCACAGCGGATGCGCCCAGGGGATCAGGTCGAGGGCGTTCCAGGTTGTCGCTACGGGAATGTTGAGGTTTTCGGCCAGCGCGAGAAAACGCTTTGCCGCACCGGCCAGCCGCACGCCGTGTCCGGCGAGGATCAGGGGCCGTTCAGCAGCGGCCAGCAGCGTCATGACACTCTGAATAGGGTTTTCAAGGTCGGTCGGCGCTTTCGTCTCGGGGGTGAAGCCGGTGAGTTCTGTTGGATTGATTTGCGCGGCTTGTACATCGAGCGGGATGTCTAGCCAGACGGGGCCGGACCGGTTGTCCTGCATCTGGTGGAGGGCACGTTCAAGGTGATAGCGAATGGTGGCCGGATCGTGCACAGTGACCGCATACTTGGTTATCGAACGCACGATGGGCACGATATCGACTTCCTGTACGCCTCCCTGTCGTAACGGACGATCCAGCAGAAGGTCCGCGCGCTTAACTTGACCGGAAATGACCAGCATCGGCACCGACTCGATCCATGCCCCGGCAACCGGCGTGATGATATTGGTCGCGCCCGGGCCGGTGGTGACCATGGCGACGCCGAACTTGCCGGCGACTCGTCCCCATGCTTCGGCGGCGATACCGCAGGCCTGCTCGTGATGGCAGGGTATCGCGGTGATGCGCCGCTCGCAGGCGAGCCCGTCGTTGAGGTACATGGCACCGCCGCCGGGCAATACGAAAACGTGATCGATGCCGGCATCGGCAAGACGGGACATCAAATAGTCGGCAATACGCATCGGGCTTACATCCAGTAGGCCAGGAGAGTCTTGCGCTGCGTGTTGGTGGCGATGGTCGGGTCCGTATAGAAGGAATCGTCCTTGATGTGTGTCGAGGAAATCTCCTCGAAGACGACACCGGTTTCGGTATGAAATTCGTGGCGCACGCCTCTTTCCACGGTGACCACATCGCCCGGCTTGACCTCCTGCGCGGCGCCGTCGAGTTTCAGGGTCATTGTGCCGTGGAGTACGACGAAGGTTTCCTCCTTCCGCTGGTGATATTGCTCGGGATGCGTCTGTCCGGGCAACATGACCAGAACCTTCTTGCAGTACTCGCGGTTGACGATGGTGATCATGGTCAGGCCGAAGCGGCCGAAGTTCTCGAGTCCGTAGTGGTGAGAAATCTCGAGTTCGCTAAGGCCCGGCAGGATGACATTTCCCGCTCTGAGCAAGCTGCGCACCGCCTTCACTGCTTCCATGACGCGCTGTCGATGATGCTGCACGGCTGTCTGCCGGGCCATGACCGGCGCGTTTGCGCTTACAGGCTCGTTTAGCGTGTAGCTGACATACTTTGACCAGTCGTTGGCGGTCACTTGTCCGGCGTCAGGTGGGAAGGCAAAAAAGACATCATTTGCCGACAGTATGGTTCCGGCCGGCAAGTCGCGGCGCGCGAAGACGCCCCGCTTGAGCGCCATCAGTCCATCCCGCTCGACAGCGGTCGGCAGGTAGCGCTCGGTGGGTCCCAGCATGTCGAGCGTACGACGGCCCGAGGCCAGCCATGCTGCAATTTGCGCTGGTGAGGCAGAGTAGGCGTTGTTGGCGTAGCGCTCGCTGGGCAGGCCGACGTGCCTTTCGAACACTGTCGCCCCATTGGCCAGCGCGAGCATGATCGCCACGGTGTTGTCGGGTTGTTCGTGCGACGAGAAGCCGATGCGGACATCGGGATAGCGCTGACGCAGCAGCTCTATCTGCCTGATGGCCAGTCGCTCATTCGGGGTCGGATATTCGCCAACACAATGCATGAGCGTGAGCCGCTTCTGGCGGTGCTGGAAGAAGCTCACCACGGCGTCGATGTCCTCGACCTCGGATGCCGCGGTCGAGGCGATGATCGGCAGTTTGGCCAGCGCAATGCGTTCTAGCAGCGGCCAGTCGGTCAGCGCACACGAGGCGATCTTGATGACGTCGATTCCGTGCGCCTCGATGCGTGCAACCGACGCTTCATCAAAGGGAGTGCAGACGGTGACGAATGCATGTTCCCGCATTGCCTCGATGAGGCGCCGGAAATCCTCGTCGGCCAGGCGCGTCTCTTCGAAACGCTTGACGTACTTGATGTCGCTACGCCCCCTGTAGTCAGGACGGATGAAGGTGTCGAGGTCGCGGTATTGCAGCTTGAACGCGAATTCGAATGTATTGCGATAGGGCGCCACGGAGTCGGCAAAGGCCTTGATGATGGCCGCGCCATGGGCGATGTCGCCCATGTGGTTGTTGGCCATCTCGAAAATGACAAGGGGTTTCATGGTGTAGCGACTCCGCTAGTGAACTTTGTGGGAGATACGGGCATCAGAATCCGATGCCGAGGAACTCGCTGATCCTGTCGGCCGCGTAATCGAGCATTTCGGTGGTGAGCCCCGGATAGACGCCAATCCAGAAACTGCGTTCGGTGATTATGTCGGCGTTGGTCAGGGTTCCGGCGACGCGGTAGCCTCGGCCCTGCATGTAGGGCTGGCGGGTGACGTTTCCCGCAAACAGCAGGCGGGTGCCGATCTTGTGCTGATCGAGGTAGCGCAACAGGTCTACCCGACTGCAAGGGGCATTCTCGCGCAGGGTCAGCAGAAATCCGAACCACGACGGATTGCTGTTCGGCGTCGCTTCCGGCAGGATCAGGAATTCCTCGCACGCTTTCAAACGCATCTTCAGGTGAGCAAAGTTGCTTCGCCGCGCGGCAATGAATTCATCCAGGTGGGCCATTTGGGCGACCCCCAGCGCGGCCTGCATGTCGGTGATCTTGAGGTTGTAGCCGGCGTGCGCATAAGTGTATTTGTGGTCATAGCCACAGGGCAGCGCACCCAATTGCCAATCGAAGCGCTTGCCGCAGGTGTTGTCTTTTCCCGGGGCGCAGTAGCAATCGCGGCCCCAGTCGCGGAATGACTCGATGGCTCTCGCGAGTAGCGGGTCGTTGGTGAATACGGCGCCGCCTTCGCCGGTGGTGATGTGGTGGCCCGGGTAGAAGCTCAGGGTGCCGACATGGCCGAAGGTGCCGACGCTGCGATCATCGTAGGTGGCGCCGAAGGCATCGCAGCAATCCTCGATCAGCCACAGGCCATGGTGGTCGGCCAGCGCGCGAAGCGCGGTGGCTTCGAACGGATTGCCCAGGGCATGGGCCAGCATGATGGCGCGGGTGCGCGGGCCGATGGCGGCGGCGATGGTTGCCGCGCAGGGGTTGTAGGTGGGCAGTTCCGAATCGACGAAAACGGGAACCAGGCCGTTCTGCAGGATCGGGTTGATGGTGGTGGGGAAGCCCGCGGCGGCGGTGATGACTTCATCCCCGGGTTTCAAGGCGCGTTCGCCCAGCAAGGGCGACGTCAGCGCGGAAAGCGCCAGCAGGTTGGCCGACGAACCGGAATTGACCGTGAGCGCACGCGCCACGCCGATGCCTGCCGCGATCTGTTTTTCGAACTCGTCGTTGAAGCGACCGGTGGTAAGCCAGCCGTCGAGGGCGGCATCCACCAAGGCAACGTAGGCTTCCGCATCGAGTACCCGTCCGGCGGGCGGCACCGCGTTTTGTCCCGCTACGAAGGGCGCGCGTTGCTCTTTCTGCGCGGCATAGTCGCGCACCCGTGCGAGGATTTGTTGGCGTTGTTCTTCGAGTGTCATGGTGTCGCAGTGTAGTCGTCGATCTGGGCCAGCGTCAGGGCACGAATGTGGGCGCTGTCCTTGGGATTGGCATGCCAGGCGCGATACCAGTCCAGTGTATGGTGCAGGGCCTGGCCGGCGTTCCAGCGCGGGTTCCAGCCAAGCGCGGCGCGTGCATGCGTGGCATCGAGGCGCAGGGTTTCGGTTTCTTTCTGGAAGTTGGTGTTGGCAATTTCAACCCGAGCATTCCCGCCCCAAAGTCGTGCGCAGCGTTCGGCGACTTCGCCCACCGTCAGATGGTCGGTTTCCGTCGGACCGAAGTTCCAGGCTCGCGCATGGCGGGCGCCCTCGTCGCTGCACAAATGTTCCGCCAGCAGCAGGTAGCCGGCGAGGGCTTCGAGTACATGCTGCCACGGCCGAATGGCATCGGGCATGCGCAGGGACAGTGGATTCCCGGCGTGAAAGGCGCGGATGATGTCGGGCAGCAGGCGGTGCGCCGCCCAGTCGCCGCCACCGATCACGTTGCCGGCGCGTGCGGTGGCGATGCGCGGCGTGTCGTCGGCATTGAAGAACGATTCGCGCCACGAGGCCGTGGCGATTTCCGCGCAACTCTTGCTGGCGCTGTAGGGGTCCTTGCCACCCAGCGGATCGCCTTCGCGCAGGGGTTCGCCAGCGGCCGACGGGACATAGCATTTGTCACTGGTGACGACGACGGCAGCTTCTACCGTTGGAACGTCGCGTATCGCGTCCAGCAGATTGAGGGTGCCTGTGACGTTGGCGGCGAAGGTATCTCGCGCGAATCGATAGCCATCCGCAACCGTGGCTTGCGCGGCGAGATGGAAGACGACGCTGGCACCGCTGTCGCGCAGCGCTCCGGCGAGCGCATCGTAGTCGCGAATGTCGCCACGGATCGACCTGATGCCCTGGTCCACCTGCGCGGCCTCGAACAGATTCGGCTGTGTCGACGGCGCCAGCGAAAACGCCGTCACTCCAGCGCCGACTTTCTGCAGCCATAGCGCTAGCCAGGCGCCCTTGAACCCGGTGTGGCCAGTGAGAAACACTTTGCGGCCGCTCCAGAAGCTTGGGTTTATGCCCATAGTTTCCAGGGTGCGTTGCCGGTAGCCCAGAGCTCATCCAGATGATTCTTGTCGCGCAAGGTGTCCATGGGTTGCCAGAAACCGTGATGGCGGAATGCCGCCAATTGCCCGCTTGCGGCCAATTGCTGCAGGGGCTCTCGTTCCCACAAGGTGTCATCACCCTCAATTTGATCGAGAGTTGCCGGCGAGAGCACGAAAAAGCCGCCGTTGATCCAGTCGCCATCGCCGCGGGGCTTTTCCTGGAAGCCTACTGCTCGTTTGCCCTCCAAGTCGAGCCGACCGAAGCGGCCGGGAGGTCGCACTGCCGTCACCGTAGCCAGGCATTGCTCGTCGCGATGAAACGCCAGCAGCGCACCGATATCGACGTCGGCCACCCCGTCGCCGTAGGTCATGCAGCAGTCCTCGTCATCCATAAAGCGACGAACCCGCCGAAGGCGGCCACCAGTCTGGGTATGTTCGCCAGTGTCCACCAGCGTGATGTTCCAGGGTTCGGAGTGATTTTGATGAAGGTCTACACTGTTTTTCGCGAGGTTGATGGTTACGTCGGAGTTGTGCAGTGCCAAGTTGGAAAAGTACTCCTTCACCATGTAGCCCTTATAACCCAGGCAAATCACGAAATCGGTGATGCCGAAGTGCGCATAACCCTTCATGATGTGCCAAAGGACCGGCTTGCCGCCGATTTCGACCATCGGCTTGGGGCGCAGCACTGTTTCTTCGGCCAGACGCGTACCTAGCCCGCCGGCAAGTATTACTGCTTTCATGGGGGCAAATATTATCAGAGCCGCTGATCAGAGGCTTCGCGCAATCTATAAAACAATCCCCTTATCCCTAAATAGAAATATTCACATTGGTGTCCCGAGGGAATTTGTTAGCCTTCGAAGATCAAAGAATAACCACACTTTTAGGAGGCTTGGCATGGCGTTGGTCAATCCGCATGGCGGCGGCAGTCTGCGACCTTTGTTGCTGGAAGGCGAGGCGCTGATTGCCGAACTGGCCCGCGCCGCGGCGCTGCCCCGGGTCAAGGTCAGTTCGCGCGAAAAGGGCGACATCATCATGCTCGGCATCGGCGGTTTTACGCCGCTCGATGGCTTCATGACCCATGCCGACTGGCAGGGTGTCTGCGACGGCATGAAGACCGCCTCCGGCCTGTTCTGGCCGATCCCGATCACGCTATCCACCGACAAGGCGACCGCCGACGGCGTGAAGACCGGCGGCGATATTGCCTTGGTTGACCCCGATGATGGTTCCATTCTGGCAACCATGCAGGTGACCGAGAAGTTCGCCATCGACAAGGCGCACGAATGCGCCACGGTGTTCAAGACCACCGACATCGAGCATCCCGGCGTCAAGATGGTCATGGAGCAGGGCGACATCAACCTGGCCGGTCCAATCAAGGTCCTCTCGCAAGGCGATTTCCCGGAGAAGTACGGCGATCTCTTCCTGTCACCGAAGCAGACCCGCGCGAAATTTGAGGAAATGGGCTGGAGCAAGGTTGCGGCTTTTCAGACGCGCAATCCGATGCACCGTTCGCATGAGTATCTGGCCAAGATCGCCATCGAGACCTGCGATGGCGTGCTGATCCACTCGCTGCTGGGCAACCTGAAGCCGGGCGACATTCCGGCCGACGTGCGTTCCGAGGCAATCGCCACGCTGGCCGAGCACTATTTCGTCAAGAACACCGCGCTGCAAGCGGGCTATCCGCTCGACATGCGCTATGCCGGCCCGCGCGAGGCGCTGCTGCATGCGCTGTTCCGCCAGAACTACGGCTGCTCGCACCAGATCGTAGGCCGCGACCATGCCGGTGTCGGCAGCTATTACGGCCCCTTCGATGCCCATCACATTTTCGACGAGATTCCCAAGGGCGCGCTGGAGACCCAGCCGCTGAAGATCGACTGGACCTTCTGGTGTTTCAAGTGCGGCGGCATGGCGTCGGCGCGCACCTGCCCGCATGGCGATGCCGATCGTCTGATGTTGTCCGGCACCAAGCTGCGCAAGATGTTGTCCGAAGGCGGCGAAGTGCCCGCCGAGTTTTCGCGACCGGAGGTGCTGGAGGTGCTGCGCGCCTACTACGCCGGCATCGCCGAGCAAGACAAGGTCGAGGTCAAGTTGACCGGGCATTCGGCCCGCTGAAAGATCACCGTTTTATTTCAAGTGTTTTTTTGATTAACACCGCAACCGAGGAGTAGAAACCAAATGCCAACCTTTGTTCGTACCGAGAAGTGCGATGGCTGCAAGGGGCAGGACAAGACCGCCTGCATGTACATCTGTCCGCACAACCTGATGAAACTGGACAAGGACGGTTCCGAAACCGGCCATGCCATGAAGGCCTTCAACCAGGAACCGGAGCAGTGCTGGGAGTGCTACTCCTGCGTCAAGATCTGCCCGCAGGGCGCCATCGAATGCCGTCACTACGCCGACATCGTGCCGTTGGGCGGTTCGGTGCAGCCGCTGCGCGGCTCCGACTCGATCATGTGGACCATCAAGTTCCGCAATGGCACACTGAAGCGTTTCAAGTTCCCGATCCGTACCACGGCAGAAGGCTCGATCGATCCGTTCGGTGGCAAGCCGATGCCCAAGATGGCGGACTTGTCCTCGCCCGAGGTGTTCACCAAAGACGTGATGGGCGGTTACCGCACTGGCAACCTTGCCGAACTGATCCGCCGCAGCTAATTCACACAGCATCGACAAATCGAGGAACCAAAAATGGCTGGAACTTTTGAAAAACCCGAAATCGTTCAGGAAGACCTGGACATTCTACTGATCGGCGGCGGCATGGCTTGCTGCGGCGCGGCTTATGAAGTGATGCGTTGGGCCGAGGCTGTCAAGGCCGAGACCGGCACCGAACTCAAGATCAAGATGGTGGACAAGGCAGCCGTGGATCGCTCCGGCGCCGTGGCGCAGGGCCTGTCCGCGATCAACACCTATATCGGTCCGGATCTCGATCCGGCCGACTATGCGCGCATGGTCTCCAACGACCTGATGGGCATCACCCGCGACGATCTGACCTACGACATGGGTCGTGTCGTCGACGACTCCGTGCATCTGTTCGAGGAGTGGGGCCTGCCGATCTGGAAAACCGACGCCGACGGCGTTCGTCACGACGGCGCCGAGGCGCAGAAGGAGGGCATCCCTTCGCTCAAGGACGGCGGCAAGCCGGTGCGTTCGGGCAAGTGGCAGATCATGATCAACGGCGAGTCCTACAAGTGGATCGTCGCCGAAGCGGCGAAGAAGGCGCTGGGCCTGGATCGCATCCAGGAGCGCGTGTTCATCGTCAAGCTGGTGAATGACAAGAACGATCCGTCGCGCATTGCCGGCGCGGTCGGCTTCTCGGTGCGCGAGAACCGGATCTACATCTACAAGGCCAAGTCGGTATTGCTGGCCGCCGGAGGTTGCGTCAACCTGTTCCGTCCGCGTTCCGTGGGCGAAGGCTCGGGCCGCGCCTGGTATCCGGTGTGGAATGCAGGTTCGACTTATGCGATGGCGGCCGAAGCCGGCGCCGAACTGACCATGATGGAAAACCGCTTCGTGCCGGCGCGCTTCAAGGACGGCTACGGTCCGGTCGGCGCCTGGTTCCTGCTGTTCAAGGCCAAGGCCATCAACGCCTATGGCGAAGACTACATGGTCAAGAACAAGGAAATGCTCAACGACTATCCGCCTTACGGCCAGGCGGCCGTGCCGGCGTCCTGCCTGCGCAACCACCTGATGCTCAAGGAGATGAAGGACGGTCACGGCCCGATCTACATGGACACCGTTACCGCACTCGCCAAGCTGCGCGAAACCCTGACGCCGAAGGAGGTCAAGCACCTCGAATCCGAGGCTTGGGAAGACTTCCTCGACATGTGCGTCGGCCAGTGCGGCATCTGGGTTGGCGAGAACATCGAGCCCGAGAAGAAGATGTCCGAGCTGATGCCGACCGAGCCCTACCTGCTCGGCTCGCATTCCGGCTGCTGCGGCATCTGGGTCTCCGGCCCGACCGATCTTGGCGCACCGACGACCGAGGAGTATGACGGCATTCCGGCGCATCTGCCGAAGGGCTGGAACTGGGGCTATCGTTCGATGACCACGGTCAAGGGGCTGTTCACTGCCGGCGACGGCGTTGGTGCCTCGGGCCACAAGTTCTCCTCCGGGTCGCATGCCGAAGGGCGCTTGGCGTCGAAGGCGATGGTCAAGTACTGCATCGACAACAAGGACATGAAGGTCGAGCTGGATACCTCGCCTGAGCAGCTGGCCGAGGAAATCTACAAGCCGGTGCGTACCTTCCTCGAGCACAAGGATTACACCACGGCTATCGACGTCAATCCGCACTACATCACGCCCAAGATGCTGCAGATGCGTTTGCAGAAAATCATGGACGAGTACGTTGCCGGTTGCAGCACCTACTACAACACCAACGACAAGATGCTGGGGGTTGCCGAAGAGAAGCTCGAACTGCTCAAGGAAGATGCCGGCAAGATGCGCGCCAAGGATCTGCACGAGTTGCTGCGGGCCTGGGAAAACTATCACCGCATCCTCACCGCCGAAGCCCACATGAAGCACATCCAGTTCCGTGAAGAGAGCCGCTATCCCGGGTTCTACTATCGCACCGACAAGAACTTCGTCGACGAGAAGAACTGGCACTGCTTCGTAAATTCGGTGTATGACAAGACCTCGCACAAGTGGACCTGCTTCAAGCGCAAGCACGTCGATCTGGTCGACAAGTCCAAGCTGTTCAAGGCCGCGGCGCCGCACTAATCATTGCCAGGCTGTAATATCCAGGCCGGAAGCCGAGAGGCTTCCGGCCTGATTCATTTGTATCGTCACGAGGTCTTTCATGTCCCAGCCCGATATCCCCTTTCCCAACAGCCCGGTCGTCCCCAACATGGTGGAGGCGACGCATGTCATTCAGTTCTCCTGTCACAAGGGCATACGTTGCTGGAACGCCTGCTGTTCCAACATCGACATATCGCTGACGCCGTATGACGTGCTGCGGCTGAAGACCCGCTTGGGCTTGACTTCCACCGAGTTCCTCAAGGACTACACGGTGCCCTACGAGATGGAAAAGGATGGCATTGCCGGGGTCAAGTTGCGCCCCGTCGAGGGTGGCACCGCCTGTCGTTTCATGAAGCCGGAGGGCTGCGGCATCTACGAAGACCGGCCGACCGCCTGTCGCTACTACCCGGTGGCCCTGCTCTCCATGCGCAGACAGGACGAATACGTTGATCGCGACTCTTACGCCATCGTCAAGGAAGACCACTGCAAGGGCCACGAGGTCAATCGCCGTATCACCATCGCCGACTATCGCAAGGAACAAGGGCTCGACCAGTACGACGAACTCGCCCGCGGCTGGCGTCAACTGGTGCTGAAGAAGCAGTCCTCCGGGCCGTCGATCGGCAAACCGAGCCTGCGCAGCCGGCAACTGTTTTTCATGGCCTGCTACGACATCGACCGCTTTCGGGAATTCGTCGGCGCGGAGTCTTTCGGCAAGCTGTTCGACCTGCCGCAAGCGGAAAAGGAAGCACTGCTGGCCGATGACGTGGCGCTGCTGCAGTTCGCCTTTCGCTTCCTGCGTCAGGTGATGTTTGGCGAAGAGAGTATTGCGCTCAACTCAGAGGCGGCCCAGGAGCGCCTCGCCAGGGCGCAGGAAATACGTCTTGTCGAAGAGCGTGAGGCCGCCAGGCGACGGGCGCTGGAGGCGGAACAGGACATGACTGACGACGGCGAATAGATCGCTCGAAGGCTTCTGCGTGACTCGATCTGAGGGGCAGTAATTTACGCCAGACACTTGCCCAGCAGCCGCAGAAAGTTGCCTCCGACGCAGGCAGCAATATCTTCCCGGGTCAAGCCGGCTTTTCCCATTTCGGCCATCAAATCCGGAAGCGACGCAATCGATCGCCAGCCCTCGACCAGGCGCGGCAGGCCGCCGCCGCCGTCGGTGCCGAGGCCGCAATGTTCAATGCCCAGGCGCGCCTTCATCAGAACGATTTCCTCTGCCCAGTGCTTGAGTGTAGTTCTCTGCGAATTCTTTCCGGAATAGGCCAACGGCCAGGTACAGACCAGCCCGCCAGTCTTCGCAATCGTTTCCATTTCCTGCCAGGTTCTCAAGCGTCGCGATCCGGCGCCTTCCTCCCCTTGGAGAAACGGGCTCGTATGCGAATCGACCAGGGGCATGGCGCTCACTTCCGCGATGCCTTTCAGCGTGCCGGTCCTGGCATGGGCCACATCAATGACCATCCCCAATTTATTCATTCTCTCGACGACTTGTACCCCGAACGGGCTTAACGGACCGTCCGAACTGGAGCGCTGATTGAAGCCGATCTCGTTGTCGCGCTCATGCATGAGCGTCATCAGTCGCACGCCGTATTCATGGAAGACATCCAGGTTCTGCAGCTTGCCTTCCAGTGCGTCGCCTCCCTCTATGGCCATCAGGCCCGCGGGCGCGGTGCGCGATGCAGTGAGCGCCTGAAGATCGGGGGACTTCAGCGCCAGGCGAACCTGCCCTTCCTCTTCCATGCGCCTGATCTTTCCCAGTTGATCTTTCGTATCCGCGAAAGGCGCCCCGGAACCACGCCGCATGTAAGCCACATCCCCGACCGCCGAAAACGAGCAGAGCGCCATGTTCAGCTTCTTCATGATTTCGATCGTTGGCGTCGATGAATCGAACGAGCGACCGCCTTGCAGCGGGTAGGGATGGGCGTGCGGGTCGGCAATCAGCAGGTTCCTTGAATTGATTTCGGCATCGGAGGGTGGCTCCCCCGACTCCCTGCCGAAACTCCGCCCGCAGAAAACTGCGGACAGGCTGGTCGCAGCGCAATGGCCCAGAAACTTTCTTCTTTTCATGGTTTTCCCCGAAAGGCAGGAAACACCGTATAGCGCGGATCCCGGCCGCTGTCCACTTCGGAAAAGTCGGCGCTGATGAAGCAACTGCGCTACAAGGCGGTCGAGCAAAAGACGCTCTCCTCGCCGTAGCGGATGGCGGTACGGCGGCCACCGCCGCTGCGCCTGCCCGCGCCCAAGCGGTTGGGGCAAGCTACTTGCCGGCGATTTTCTCCAGCTTTTCGGCGCGGATCAGCTGGCCGTCGAGGCCGGCATCCTTGGCCGTGCCGCCGTAGGCGATGGTCATCAATTGCGAGTAGTAGAGCACCGGCATGTTGAACTTGGTGCCCTGCTTCTTGTTGATCTCCGACTGATAGACCTCGACGTTGGCCTGGCACAGCGGGCAGGGCGTGACGATCATTTCCGCGCCGGCATCGTAGGCCGATTCGACGATGTCGCGAATCTGCTTCTGGCTCTTGTCCGGCTCGGAAAAGGCCAGGGCGCCGCCGCAGCAGGTGACCTTCTGATCGTAAGTGGTGAGGGCTTCGCCGCCGAAGGTTTCGACCATCTTGTCGAGATACAGCGGATTCTCGAAGGATTCGCCGACGATGCCGAACGGCCGATTGGTCTGGCAGCCGACGTAGCCGGCGAACTTGATGCCTTCCAGCGACTTCTTCATCGGCTGCTTGAGACCGTCGTAGCCGAAGTCCTCGATCAGCACTTCGACCATGTGGCGCACATTCGCGCCGCCGCTGTAGTGCAGGCCGGCGGCGGCCAGTGCCTCGTTGGTTTCCTTCATCAGTTGTGCCGAGCCGTCGAGACGTTCCTTCGATTCGCGCGCACCCAGCCAGCAGGCGGCGCAGGTGGCGACGATATCCTGCCCCGGCAGATGCGTTTCGGCCTGGGCGAAGTTGCGTGCATTGATGGCGTGGCGCGGCAACTCGCCGCCCTCGCAGTAGCCGATCGAGGCGCCGCAGCAATTCCAGTCGGGAATCTCGGTCAGCTTGACGTCGAGCGCCTTGCACATGGCCTTGGTCGAGACCAGATAGTTCGACGCCGAAGCCTTGAGCTGCGAGGAGCAACCGGGGTAGAACGCGTATTCTTTCTTTGCCATTTTCCGTTTCTCCGTCAGGCCGTGAAGCCCTTCTTGCGATCCTCGATTTCCTTCGCCTTGGCCACGATGGCGTGGAATCCCTTGAGATCCTTGAGCCCGTGCCCGCCGAAAATTTCCATGGGGTTGAGGCGCTTGGCCAGCAGCATGCCGAGGCCGATGCTCTGCATTCCGAACGCAGTCTTGATGCCCGACACCAGACCGTCCTTGAAGTAGAGGCCGAGCGTCAGTGTCAGCTCATTGACGCGCCCCTTTTTGGTCAGGTTGTTCCAGAACATGGTGGCGAAAACGCGGGTCGGTTGGCCTTTCGGCGCCATGCCAATGCGATGGGCATAGTTGGCCAGGCCGTGCATGATGTGGGTGATCGGCAGCTCTCGCGGGCAGCGCACGATGCAGTTGTAGCAAGAGGTGCACATGAACATCGAGTCCGAGCCGAGCACTTCTTCGCGCTTGCCGGCACGGATCATCATGAAGATCTTCTGCGGCGAATGTTCCCAATCCGGACCGAAGGGGCAGGAGCCGGCGCAGACGCCGCACTGCATGCACATCTTCACCATGTGGCCTTCTTCGACGCGCTCCTCGACTTCCTTGAGGAAGTTGTTCTGATAGCTCATTGTCGTTGCTCTCCGTCGGCCTAGTTGAAGCCCTTCATGGGCGACATGCCAAGTTCATTGATCTGCGCCACGTAGTCGTTGATCAGCGTGACCACGCGCTGGTTGTCGGTGATGGCGACTTCCTGCGTCACCACGCGCTCGGGTTCGAGTCCCAACTGGGTCAGCGTGTCGCCGATCTTGCTCATGCGGTAGTGCGCGAGTTCCGAGCCCTTGACGAAGTGGCACTGGTAATCGTCGCCCTTCTTGCAGCCCATCATCATCACGCCGTCGAAGCCCGAATTCAGCGCGTCGGTGATCCAGATGGTGTTCACTGAACCGAGGCAGCGCACCGGGATGATGCGGACGAAGGCGGAATACACGGTGCGCGACAGGCCTGCCATGTCCAGCGCCGGATAGGCGTCGTTTTCGCAGGCGAGGATCAGGATGCGCGGCCGCTCCGAGAATTCGTCGGGCATGTCCACGGCCTTGATCTGGCTGCCGACGGTATCCACCGAATAGTTGTCGAAGGAGATCACCCGTACCGGACAGGCGCCCATGCAGGTACCGCAACGGCGGCAGCGCTGCTCGTTGAACACCGGGAAGCGCTTTTCGTCCTCGTCGATGGCGCCGAAGGGACATTCCACCGTGCAGCGCTTGCACTGGGTGCAGCCTTCAAGGCGCACCAGCGGATAGGACAGGTCGCCCGAGCGGGGGTGGGCAGCGCGCCCGAGGCTGGCGTTTTCGACGGCCTGAATGGCTTTTAGCGCAGCGCCGGTGGCGTCTTCCGTGGCCTGCAGTATGTCCATCGGGCGTCGCACCGGGCCGGCGGCGTAGATGCCGGTGCGGCGGGTTTCGTAAGGGAAGCAGATGAAGTGCGAATCGGCAAAGCCGTATTTGAACTGCGGCAGATCCGGCCCCTGACGGTAGGTCAGGTTGAGCACGGAGGCCTTGTTCATCACGACAATCTTCTGCTTGGCCTCATCCGAGCCGCCATCGGCTGCGGCGGTGAGTTCGGTCCAGGCATCGAGTTCCACGCCGGCGCTGGGCACCTGGCCGGTGGCCAGCACCACCAGATCGGCATCGATCGAGCTGTCTTCATCGAGGATCAGGTCCTTGAACCCGACCTTGCATGCATCACCTCCGGACACTGCGGTGACCTTGGCCTTGGTGAAGATCACGCCCTTTTCCTGGGCGCTGCGATAGAAGTCTTCGCCCATGCCCGGCACGCGCAGATCCGAATACATCACGACGGTATCGATGTCGGGGTTCTGGTCCTTGAAGTACATCGCCTGCTTGATGCTGGTGGCGCAGCAATGGCCCGAGCAGTACTCCAGGTGCTGGCCGCTGCCGTTGCCGCCGTGGCCGCGCTGGCCGGCGCATTGGACGAAGACCACGGCCTTGACCTCCTTGCCGTCGGCGCGCTTGATGGCGCCACCGTTGGCTGCGATCGCCAGCGCCTCCAGGCCGGCCTGGTCGACCACGTTGGCCTGGCCGCCGCCGAGTTCCGGCAGCTTGGCGATGTCATAGCCGGTAAAGCCGGTGGCCTGCACGATGGCGCCGACTGTCTCGTCGGTAACCGCGCCGCTTTCTTGCGCAATCTTGACCGTGAAGCGGCCTGGTGCGCCGGCAGTTTCCGCCAGGCTGGAGTTCAGATGCACCTTGATCAGCGGGTGCGCGGCGATCTTCGCCACCAGTGCCGCCAGCCCGGTGTCCTGCGGCTCGGCATAGGGGGCCTTGAACGGCACACGCTTCCACAATTTCGTCGCCCAGCCGCCGAGTTGGCCCTGCTTTTCGACGATGACCGTTTCGTAGCCGGCGTCGGCGGCATCCAGCGCCGCGGTCAGTCCGGACATGCCGCCGCCGACCACCAGAATGCGCTTGTTTTGCGCCTTGTCCGGATTCCCGGCCGGCAGTTTCATCTTCTTGAGTTCGGCGCAGCCCATGCGCACGTAGTCGTTGGCCATTTCCTGCCGCACTTCATCGTGCGCTTCGCCTGCGGCGACAATCCACAGCACGCCTTCACGCAGATTGGCGCGCGACATGGCGACGGTGGGGAAGTGGAAGGCCTCGGTCTTGGCGCGGCGCGAGCAGGCGGCGATGCAAACATGCGTGACGGCTTCGTTGGCGATGTCGTCGTTGATCGTCTGTACGCCTTCGGCGTTGCACAGGAAGGGATGGCTTTTGACCACCTGCATCTTGCCTTCCTTCTGCGCGATCTTTTCCAGCGTCTTGATGTCGAGTTTGTCGCCGAGGCCGCAGCCGGAGCAGATGTATGCAGCGAATTTGTTGTCAGCCATGATCAGACCTTCTCCGTACGGGCTGTTTTGTGGATCACCTTGATCGCACGCAGCGCGGCGGCGGTGGCGCTTTGCACCGAGCGATTGACATCGAGCGGGCTGCTGGCAGCGCCGGCGCCGAACATGCCTTCGTCCTCAATGGCCCCCTTGCAGCCCTCGATGAAGCCCGACGAGTCGAGCAGCATGTCATCCGGCAGCCTGATGCCGTTGGCTTCGGGCTCCATGCCGACGGCCAGGACGACCAGGTCATGCGTCGTGGCATAGCGGTGATAACCCTCGGTATCCACGCCGTGCAGCACCGGGTTGGCATCCTTGTCCTCGGTGATCTCGGCGACCTTGGATTTGATGAAACTGACCGTGGGATCGTTCCACACCATGGCGTAAAAGTCTTCGAGGCGATCGATGGCGCGGATATCGATGTAATACACGGTCGACTTGCCGCCGTCGCCGCAGGATTCGCGCACATACTGGGTCTGCTTCAACGATGCCATGCAGCAGATGCGCGAACAGTGGCGCAGGTGGTTCTCGTCGCGCGAGCCGGCGCACTGGATGAAGGCGATATTTTTCGCCGGCTTGCCATCGGACGGGCGCAGTATCTTGCCGCCGGTGGGGCCGTGCGGGTCGGCGAGGCGTTCGAATTCGAGACTGGTGATGACGTTGGCGTAGCGGTCGTAGCCGTAGGGCTGGATCTTCGCCGCGTCGTAGGGTTTCCAGCCGGTGGCCCAGATCACGGCGCCGACCTTGATCTCGACCGTTTCTTCCTTCATCTCCAGATCGACGGCGCCGACCTTGCAGGCGGCCTTGGCCTTTTCGCCCTCTGGCGTGCCGACGATCGAGGGATCGATCACATAACGCTGCGGGTAAGCCATGGCGTGCGGCAGATAGGCGGCGCGGGTCTTGGCCAGACCGTATTCGTAAGGATTGTCTATTTCGGCGCTGACCGCGCTGGCGCAATCGCCGCAGCCGGTGCAGTTCTCGGTGACATAGCGCGGCGAGACTTTGAGCGTCACCGTGTAGTCGCCGCGCCGTCCGGAAACGGCGAGCACCTCGGTCATGGTCATGGTGCGCACCTTGCGATTGCCCTTGAGGCGGCGCAAGTTGATTTCCAGCCCGCAAGTCGGGTGGCACATCTTGGGAAAGTAGCGGTAGAGAAGGGCGGTGCGGCCACCCAGCGTCGGAGTCTTTTCCGCCAGGATGACCTGCTTGCCGCACTCAGCGGCTTCGAGCGCGGCCGTCATGCCGCTGATGCCGCCGCCAACGACCAGAATGGCCTGGCTGGTTGCTATTGAAGCCGTCACATCGAGCTCCCGGGTTAAGGTTCTTGTGTGCCGCGAATATTAGCGGTTGCTGAGGCGCTCGCGAGTGCAATCTTCCAATGTTCGGATAGAAAAGCTGAATGCGCCGAACTTGTTGCGGGTGTCTAGCAGCCTGTCGGACTTGAGGCCGTCCGGTAGTTCGATTTCACGATCCGGGACGAATTCACGCGTTTCAGGCTGAAATCAGGTCGTATTGTCATGGAATCGTGATGCTCCTGTCCTATTTTCTTACGGCAGACGCAATACGGCCATGCGCTTCAAATTCCACGCGAGGCAAACCAGCGTCCATTCGTTCCGGACATTCTCCAGACCGCGCAGCAGAAACTGACGGAATCCCATCACCGACTTGATGATGCCGAACACCGGTTCCACGGTTTGCTTGCGCAACGCATAGGCCGCGCGGCCGGTCTTGGTTTTGAGCGCATGCTTCATCGCATCGACGGGTGACGCGTCCCCGGCCAGCGGTGACGGCTCGGTGAAACGCTCGCGCCACTGCGGGTGGTGCCCATCGCGCTTGACCGCAATCAGCGGCGTGATCTTGGCGGCGTTGCAGGCCGTGACGTTCTTCTGGCTGAAGTAACCCGTATCCGCGAGGATAGTGTCTGGCTGATTCAGTCCTGCGGGATTCGCTTGCATCTTTGCCACCATCGGCTCGACCTGCTCCTTGTCGTTCGTCGCCTGGGTAACGTGCGAGACGAGGATCAGCATCGATTCGGTATCGACCACCGCCTGGGCGTTGTAGCACTGCTCGAAGCCGCCATCGGCGACCTTCATGATCCGCGATTCTTCGTCCGTCAGGTTGATCTGGTCGTCCGCACGCGGGCCGGACTCGGGCGGTGTCGGTGGCTTGCCGCCGGGCTTCTTGCCCGTCGCCGCTTCTTTCTCTGCGCGGGCCGCCAGCTTGGCGGCGTATTCCGCTTGTTCCTGTTCGTGCCGCTCCTTGGCCCGCGCCTCAATCTTGGCTTTGGCTACCGCAATCGCCGCCAGGCGATCCTCGCGACGCTTGATCTCGTCGGGCAGGCTCACCCCATCGGGCACCGACGACTGGTCGGCGGCTTCCGCCAGCGTCAGCAGTTCCTGGACTTCGGCCTTCAGGTGCGCTTCGATCATCCGTGCGTGGCCATACGACAGGGCGCTGTGCCGGCTGGCGTTGGCGTGAATCTTGGTGCCGTCCAGACTGACGGTGCCGAAACGCGAGAGCTGGTTCTCCCGCGCGACTTGCAGCACTTGCACAAAGGCGGACTGGAATTCCTTGCCAAAGCGCTTCCGGAAGGTCGCCAGGGTGTCGTGATCCGGATGCCGGTTGCAGGCGATGTACCGATACGCCAACGAATCAAAGGTCGCCCGCTCGATCTTGCGGCTGGAGAATGTCCCGGTGGCGTAGCCATAGATCAGCAGCGAGAGCAGCATCGCCGGGTGATACGCCTCGCTGCCACGCCCGGCATAGGCGCGTTCCAGTGCCGAGAGATCTAGTCCTTCCACCACGTCAACGACGTAGCGCGCCAGGTGCGCCTCCGGCAACCACTCCTGTACCGAGGGCGGTAACAGGTAGTCGGTGTCTCGATCTATCGGGTGAAAGGCCATGGCAATGTCCGTCTGATTCAATGGCTATGATTATAGCATAATACGGGTTAAGTCCGACAAGCTGCTAGCGACGATTCAAGGCCTTGCGAGCAGCATCGACAAGCGCTGTCAACGCCGCGATCAACGTCGTGCAGCAAGGCTCGATTGCGTTCGATGCACTGCCATTGCGGAGTGCCGCATGGAGAGCCGCAGCCGCATCTGACACCGTTGCGGCCCCAAGATTGCCAGCCGAACCTTTCAGCGTGTGGGCCAATTTCTTGAGGGCTTCGAGGTCGTTCGACGCCCGCTTTTCGGCGAGCTTCATCGCATCGTATGCGTGACTGTCGATGAACATTCCGAGCAGCCGTACATATTTCGTCATGTTGCCGCGCACCATCGCCAGGCCCTGCTCGACATCCAAACCCGGGACATCTGCCAGGCGCTGTCGCCATTCGTCGGAATCCGCCGTCGGCGGGGTTGCCGATACTTCGTCCGATGGCCGTGCGGTGTTCGGTACTGGCGACGTCGTCGCACCGGCTTGCGCTTCGGTCATCGGCAGCCACTTGAGCAGCATCCGGTAGAGGGCGTCTGGATTCACCGGCTTGGCAACGAAATCGTTCATGCCCGCATTCTGACAGGCAAGGCGATCCTCGTCGAAGGCGTTGGCGGTCATCGCCAGAATGGGCTTTGTCTCCCAGCCCGGCATGGCGCGGATGGCGCGGGTAGCCTCCAGGCCATCCATCTGTGGCATCTGCACATCCATCAGGATCAGGGCGTAGTCGTTGCCACGAGCCTGGTCCACCGCTTCGCGGCCATTCTTCGCGGTGTCCACCGCCAAAGCGGCTCCGTGCAGCAGTTCCAGGGCGACTTCGCGGTTGACTTCGTTGTCCTCGGCCAAGAGGAGCCTTGCGCCGCCATGGCAACGGCGCAGTTCGGCCTCGGCATCGTCCGCTCTGGCAGTCGCGGTTGGCATGACGCCGTGGCCGCGCCGCAGGCGGGCAGTGAACCAGAAGACGCTGCCCTTGCCCAATTCGCTTTGCGCCCCGGCCTCGCCCCCCATCAGTTCGGCCAGATGCCGGGTGATTGCCAGGCCGAGGCCGGTGCCGCCAAATTGGCGTGTGGTCGAGGCATCCTCCTGCACAAAGGCATGAAACACGCTGGACAGCTTTTCCGGGGAAACACCGATACCTGTGTCTTCAACCTCGAAGCGCACCAGAATCCCGTCATCGCCGTCTTCCAGAAGGATCGCGCGTAAGGTGATGGAACCCCGCTCGGTAAATTTGATGGCGTTGCTGGTGTAGTTGAGCAAAGCCTGGCGCAGCCGCATGGGGTCTCCCCGCAGCCAGAGCGGGACGGCGTCGGGATCGACGGCGATTGCGAGCCCCTTGGCCTTGGCCTGATCGGTAATCATGGAACCAACATGGTCGAGGATGCTCGACAGGTGAAAGTCCGTCTGTTCCAGTGTCAGTTTGCCGGCCTCGATCTTGGAGATGTCGAGGATGTCGTTGATGATGGACAGGAGGTGCGCGGCGGCGGTATCGATCTTGCCCAGCCGATCGGACTGCTCAGGAGTCGCTTCGGCGCGGCGAAGCAGGTGGGTGAGACCGATGATGGCGTTCATCGGGGTACGGATCTCGTGGCTCATGTTGGACAGGAAGGTACTCTTGGCGACGCTGGCGGCCTCGGCAGCGTTCTTGGCTTCTGCCAGTTCGGCGGTGCGCAATTCGACCAATTCTTCAAGATGGTAGCGGTAGCTTTCAAGCTCGGCCTCCGCGACGCGCATTTGCGTCACATCGTGGCCGATGCCGCTGAAGCCGACGACTTCTCCCGAGGCTGAATGATTCGCGACAGTGCTCCAAAGCATCAGATGAACCGTACCGTCGCGCGCTATCTGCCGGTTCTCGAACTTCAACATGCGAACGTTGGACTCCAGCCATTTGCCGAAGGCCTGCTTCGTTCCTTCGCGATCCTCCGGATGAACGAAATCGAACGCCGATAAACCGATGCAGGCTTGCGGAGTCACGCCGAAGATCGTTTCGGCAGAGCGGTTGACGAACTCGAATCGTCCCTCCCGATCCACCCGTGTAATCAGGTCGGGCGTATTTTCGACCAGGTCCTGGTAATGTTGTTCGCTGTCGCGCAGCGCAGCGACTGCTTGTGCCAGTTTCACGTTTTGGTGCTTCAGGCGCCAGGCAGCCGAATCGATCTCGTCCAGGTGCGGTGGCATCGAGTCGAGGCCAAGGCCTTCCTGCAGGGGCAGAATGCCCTGGCCCATGGCAATGACTTCCTGTTGCAGTCTGTTCAGGCGGCGAGTCACCACACGGCGAAAGAGAATGGCCATGAAAATCGCCACCAGGAAAGTCTTCAGCCCGTTGCTGACGATGATCGAGACCGCACTTGCCATCAGCTGCCGGTATATGCCGTCGAGACTGGCGACCACCGTCAGGGTGCCGATTTCCTTGTCCGTGCCCCTGACTTCGTGGCGCAGGGAATAGCTTCTGGTCACGATATTGTCGGAAAGATTCCTGCCGGCGCTCCACTGCGCGTGGGTGTCGGGCGTGGCGACCGTGACCAGGGTGACGTTGGGCAGCAGGTTCAGCGCGTCCACCGCGCGCTGAACCTGCTGCTGGTCGAAATCCCAGACGCTGCCCGCTATGCTGGGCACATGGATCCTGACGGCGTCAAGTTGCTGGTCCAGCGCGCTGCGCAAGCCACGGTATTCGACAATAAGCTGGACGGCCGAGAGGCACAAGGTAATCAGGGAACTGAAGGCAATGATGAAAACGATCAGGCGGCGGCCAATCCGGTTTCTTTCGCCAAACAGCAGTACTTTCAGGCTCGGCATTCTTTTTCCCGGAACCAGCGTCCCTGGCCGTTCACTGCTTCCATCCAAGGTCTCGCTCGACTTGCAGGCGATAGGCTTCGATCAGGCCTTCGGCCTTCATCTGCTTGATCACGGCAGCCAGGCGCGGCGCCAGCTCGGCATGCTTCTTGTTCAGGTACGGGTAGGTCGGCACGGCCTGGCCGATGCTGATCACCTTGCGCACAGTGGTTACGCCCTTGAGTTCCGGCGACTGGAGCTCCTGCAGCACATAGACGTCGATGTCGCAGTACAGATCGGTGCGCCCCGAGATCAGTTTCTTCAAGCCCTGTTGCTCGGTCAGCACGTCGGAAATTCTGTCGGCGGCAATCGCACCCTTCAGCGCGGTCTCGCAAATCAGTATCCCGCGCCGATATTCGACATGATAGGGGGTGGCCCGCAGGTCCTCGATTCGTTCCAGGCGCACGGAGGGGTTGGCGGTGTACAGCGAGAATCCCAGATCGATCAGGGACTCTTCCACCCGCACCAGGTAGGGCCGGTTGTTGCCATAGCTATAGACGCGGGAGGCTTCGCCGTCGGCGACTCCTTCCTCGACCAACGCCGCGCGACGCGCCAGCGAGTAATTTTCGAGCTGAAACGGAATCCCCAGGCGCTTGAAGGCTTCGCGATAGATCAGCGTCGCCCAGCGGCTGGTATAGGTCGTAGGCTCACCGTCCGCAGTCATGACAAACGGCTTGCCCGGTGCGGTCGATGTCTGGCTCACTGCGGGAGCGGTCGGCAGACAGAGTGACGTCAGCAGCGCCAGTCGGCAAATCCAGCGCCAAACGGGCTGTTTCGGCATGGGCTGAAGCGGCGTGGCAGGTTCGTAGTCAGATTTCATGAAACGGGGTGAAATTGCACCAAAACGGTGCAGCCAACCGTAGTATGAAAGTAATGCGGCCTGAATGCAATGCTTTCACTTCTGGCTGTCGCTTGCGCAATGCAGGCGCCAACTCAGGACGTTCAGCTCAGCGACCCGAGACGGACCGCCGGACTCATCTACGAGATTGTCGCCGCTATGGGGGCCAACTCGCGAATCTCGAATCTCATGGTCGCCAGGTCGCCGAATATCCAGGTGGCGGCCGGCGCACCGAGACCGGCGACGGTACCGGGATTGACCAGCCAGGTCAGGCCGCCCGTGATGTTGGCCTGTTGCCGGATTTCGGGTTCGTGGCTGTGGCCGCAGCAGACCAGGTCGTAGTCGCCGGTGCAGGCCATGGCGTGGCCGATGTGGGGATAGTGGGTGAGGAAGATGCGCCGGTTGCCGAATTTGAGCGTGGCGTCCTGGCCGTAGTAGTGCAGCTGCTCGTCCGAGTTGTGGGCGATGCGGGCGATGGATACCGGATCGCCGAGGTTGTTGCCGTGCACGGCGTGTATCGGCAGACCCAGCTTGAGCGAGGCGCGCAGGGTGTTGCCGCCGATGATGTCGCCGCAGTGGATCACCACTTCGGCGCCTTCCGCCGCCGCCACGCTGACTGCCGCCGCCATCATCGGGCCGCGGTCGTGGCTGTCGGAGAGGATGCAGACCTTCATTGCGGTTTGCCGGTCGTCAAGCCGAAGATTTCGTCGAGGCGAAGTTCGCGGATCAACTTGTCCGCGGCGGCCTGACCGTGCTCCCGCGCTACTTCGGCGAGGATCAGACGTGTGGAATTGCGGTTGTAGCCACCGCCGAAATCCGCTTGGGTGACAAGTAGCTGTCGCGCCTTTTCCAGCGTCATATCACCAGCGGACCGTGGTAGTCCTCGTCCGCCTCCGGCGCCTTGCTGCCGAGGGTGTCCGGCAACGCGGAGAGTCGCGTGCCGTGGTGGTCTGCCTGGAGTTGCAGCAGATTGGTTACGCAATCGCCGAGATTGTCATAGACATCGCGGCCGGTGCCGAACTGTTCGCTGGCCGAATAGAAAAACTGGCAGCGGTAGCGCTGGTCCGCCAGCTTGCTGACGATGAATTCGGCGCCCAGTTCGTTCCAGTAAAGCGAGGGGCAGGTGGTCAGTTGCTCGCTGGCGGGATCGAGCTGCAGTTCGACGTCGGCTGCCTGCAACGGGACCAGGCGGCTGTAACGCTCAAACAGAATCTGGTTGACCAGTTGCCATTCGGTGTCGGTGAAGTCGGAAATGCTCATCGCTATTCGCTTTCGGGCAGGGGTCTGCAGACATCGATCCGGGCCGCGTACTCTACAGCGGCTGGCGGAAATTCGACAATCACTGTTGCTTATTCAAAAATAGAAATTATTCCCTTGTGCCGGGGCATTGCTTAAAGTCAGAATATTGAGACTTTCTAATATATCGTTCCCGACCTTTCATAATTTTCCATGCCAGGCGACAACGCACCCTCTCCGTCCGTTCAGGAGGTCAAGAACACGACCTGCTACATGTGCGCCTGCCGCTGCGGCATCCGCGTGCATCTGCGCGATGGCGTGGTGCGCTACATCGACGGCAATCCCGATCATCCGCTCAACAAGGGCGTGATCTGCGCCAAGGGTTCGTCGGGCATCATGAAGCAGTATTCGCCGGCGCGCTTGTTGAAGCCGCTGAAACGCAAGGCCGGAGCGGAGCGCGGCGTCGGCGACTTCGAAGAAATCGAGTGGGACGAGGCCTTCGCCACCCTGGCCGAACGCCTCGGCAAAATCCGCGCGACCGATCCGAAAAAATTTGCCCTGTTCACCGGTCGCGACCAGATGCAGGCGCTGACCGGCATGTTTGCGCGCCAGTTCGGCACGCCCAACTATGCGGCGCATGGCGGCTTCTGCTCGGTGAACATGGCGGCCGGCATGATCTACACCATCGGCGGTTCGTTCTGGGAATTCGGCGGGCCGGATCTCGATCGCGCCAAGCTGTTTGTCATGATCGGGACGGCCGAAGACCATCACTCGAATCCGCTGAAGATCGCCTTGTCGAAGTTCAAGCGCGATGGCGGCCGCTTCATTTCGATCAACCCGGTGCGCACCGGCTATTCGGCGATTGCCGACGAGTGGGTGCCGATCCGCCCCGGCACGGATGGCGCCCTGTTGCTGGCGATCATCCACGAGATCATCGCCACCGGTTTGTATGACCGAGATTTCCTGGTGAAGTACAGCAACGCCGGGCAACTGATCAACGTCAAGGACAGCAGCGACGAATTCGGCTTCTTCGTGCGCACCGAAGTGCCGACCGAAGAAGCCTGCTACGAGCCGCAGGACAAGCTCTGGTGGGACCGCAACACCAACCATGCGGTGGTGACGCATACCGCTGGCGCCGATCCCTACCTGCGGGGCGAGTTCAAACTGTCCGACGGCACGCTGGTGAAGCCGGCCTTTCAACTGCTGCAAGAGCGCGTCAAGGACTACACGCCGGAATGGGCGAGCCAGATCACCGGCATTCCGGTGGCGGTGATCCGTCAGTTGGCGCACGAGATGGGCGTCACGGCGCGCGACCAGAAGATCGAACTGCCGATCGCCTGGACCGATTCCTGGGGCAATGAGCACGACACGGTGACCGGCAATCCGGTGGCCTTCCACGCCATGCGCGGCCTTGCGGCGCACAGCAACGGCTTCCAGACGATACGCGCGCTGGCGATCCTGATGTCATTGCTGGGCACCATCGATCGCCCCGGCGGCTTTCGCCACAAGGCGCCTTTCCCGCGTCCGATCCCGCCCTGCGCGCGCACTCCCAACGATCCGCGGGCGGTGCAGCCGAATCATCCGCTCGACGGCATGGTGCTGGGCTGGCCGTCCGACCCGGACGACCTGTTCGTCAATGACGACGGCAGCCCGGTGCGCCTCGACAAGGCCTTCTCCTGGGAGTATCCGCTGTCGGTGCATGGCCTGATGCACAATGCCATCACCAATGCCTGGCGCGGCGATCCCTACCGCATCGATATGCTGCTGATTTTCATGGCCAACATGTCGTGGAACTCGACCATGAACACGGCCGAAGTGCGGCAGATGCTCAATGACAAGGACACAGAAGGCCAAAACGCCGGCGAATTCAAGATTCCCTTCCTCGTCGTCTGCGACGCCTTCCATTCCGAGATGACGGCGTTTGCCGACCTGATCCTGCCGGATACGACCTATCTCGAACGGCATGATGTCATGTCCATGCTCGACCGGCCGATTTCCGAGTTCGACGGCCCGGTCGATTCGGTGCGCATACCGGTGGTGCCGGTGAGCGGCGACTGCAAGCCCTTCCAGGAGGTGCTGATCGAACTCGGCACACGCCTCAAGCTGCCGGCCTTCGTGACCAAAGAGGGCAATCGCAAGTATCGCGACTATCCCGATTTCATCATCAATTACGAAACCGAACCGGGTTCTGGCATCGGCTTTCTCGCCGGCTGGCGCGGCAAGGGCGGCGAGAAGTTCCTGCGCGGCGAGCCAAACCCGAACCAGTGGGAGATGTACCAGAAGAACAACTGCGTGTTCCATTACGAGTTGCCCAAGTCCTACCAGTATATGCGCAACTGGAACAAGGGCTACCTCGAATGGTCGCAGCGCAATCGCATCACGCGCTACGCTGAACCGATCCTGATCCACATCTATTCCGAAGTGCTGCAGCGCTTCCGCTCCGCCGCGCAAGGCAAGGGCTTGACGCGCAAGCCGCCGGAGCATTTGAAAAAGCGCATCGACACCTATTTCGATCCGCTGCCCTTCTACTACGATTCGCTCGAAGCGCAGGTTACCGACAAGCACAAGTACCCGCTGGCCGCGGTGACGCAACGGCCGATGGCGATGTATCACTCCTGGGATTCGCAGAACGCCTGGCTGCGCCAGATCCACACCCACAACTATCTCTTCGTCAATACCCGCACCGCACTGCAGCAGGGTATCGCCGACGGCGACTGGATCTGGATCGAGTCGCAATGGGGCAAGGTGCGCTGCATGGCGCGCCATTCCGAAGCAGTGGAGCCGGGTACGGTATGGACCTGGAATGCCATCGGCAAGGCGGCGGGGGCGTGGAACCTGACACCCGACGCCAACGAATCGCAGAAAGGCTTTCTGCTCAATCACCTGATTTCGGAAGAACTGCCCAGTGCCGGCGGCCGAGTGTCGAACTCCGACCCGATTACCGGCCAGGCAGCCTGGTACGACGTGCGGGTAAGGATTTCAAAAGTCGGCGCTGGCGAGACGGCGACCGAGCCGAACACCCTGCCGCAGTTCGCGCCGATGCAGCCCTATCCGGGAATGAAGACCCGCAGCAGCGTCCTCGCCTACGTCGGGAAGTTGTTCAAATGACCCGGAAAACCATTAGCCACAGAGGACACAGAGGGCACAGAGAAAGGCAAGAAGGGCTTTCCTCTGTGATCTCTGTGTCCTCTGTGGCTAAAAAGGTTTTAGCCTTATGACCCAGCTGGCGTTGGTCATCGACCTCAACGTCTGCGTCGGCTGCCAGGCCTGCGTGACGTCCTGCAAGGAGTGGAACACCTCCGGCAGTGCCGGCCCGATGGGCGATCAGGACCCCTACGGCGCCGATCCGACGGGGACCTTCTTCAATCGGGTGCAGACCTTCGAGGTCGGCGAGTTTCCCAATACGGAAACGGTGCATTTCCCGAAATCCTGCCTGCATTGCGAGGATCCCCCCTGTGTCCCGGTGTGCCCGACGGGAGCGTCCTACAAACGCAAGGAGGACGGCATCGTCCTTGTCAATTACGACAAGTGCATCGGCTGCAAGTACTGCTCCTGGGCCTGTCCTTACGGCGCGCGAGAACTCGACGAGCAGCAGCAGGTGATGAAGAAATGCACCCTGTGCGTCGACCGCATCTACGACATGACCATGGCCGCGGACGACCGCAAGCCGTCCTGCGTCAAGGCCTGCCCGACCTCCGCGCGGCTGTTTGGCGACATCCACGATCCCGAGTCCGCCGTGTCGATCGCGATCCGCGAAAGCGGTGGCTATGCCCTGATGCCGGAGTGGGGCACGCACCCGGCGAACCACTATTTGCCGCGACGCAAGACGCGCATCAAGATTCATGACGATGAACTCGAGCGCGCCGACAACCCGCTCAAGGTCGATCGCCAGTTGCCGCGGCCGGCCATGAACGAGCCGACGCTCGACGACGTCACCACCTGGTAAGCGAGACACCCGACAGCATGCATCCCGCGTTCTCAGTAATCTTTCTCACTACGCTGATCGGTGCCGCCCAGGGCCTGTTCCTGGCCCTGTTCACTGCGCAGTCCTATGCCGCCTTCAAGCTGCTGCCGCAGCCCGATGCCCATGCTTTTTACGGCCAGGGCAGCCTGATCGCGCTGGTGCTGCTGGTCGCCGGCCTCGGTGCTTCGTTCTTTCATCTGGGGCACCCCGAGCGGGCCTGGCGTTCTGCCGCCATGTGGCGTACCTCATGGCTGTCGCGCGAGGTTATCGTGCTGCCGGGGTTCATGGGCGTTGTCTTCCTGTATGGCCTGGCCCACTGGCTGAACTGGCATCCGGTGCTGATGATCCTGCCCGGCGAACTGCCGGTGGATCCCACCGCGATTCTTGGCGTGGCGGGTACCGTGCTGGCCTTTGCCCTGTTCGTCTGTACCGGGATGATCTACGCCTGCCTGAAGTTCCTCGCCGAATGGCATTCGCCGCTTACGGTGATCAATTACATCCTGCTCGGCGGAGCCTCCGGCTTTTCCCTCGCCGCGGCCTTTGCCGCCGTGACGGCGCCGGAGCTGGTGAGTTTTCTCTCCGGCTGGGCCGTGATCATCACCCTGCTCGGGTGGGTCGGCCGCGCAGCCTCGCTCTATCGCAATGCGCGGCTGAAGCCGAAATCCACTTTGCAAACCGCCATCGGCATCAAGCATCCGAAGATCGCGCAAAAAGCCCAGGGCTTCATGGGCGGCAGTTTCAACACGCGCGAGTTTTTTCACGGCCAGTCGGTCGAGATGCTGCGCGGTGTCAAGTGGTTTTTCCTGATTGCCGTGTTTCCGCTACCGCTGGTATTTCTGCTGTCCGGTATGCACGGGGGTGCCGGTCTGCTGGCGGCGGCCTTTACGGTTCAATACGCAGGATTGCTGGCGGAACGCTGGTTCTTTTTCGCCCAAGCCAATCATCCGCAAAATTTATATTATCGGTGCATTAGTTAAACCCTATTGTTGCCAAGGGGGTTTGTATATATTATCGAACGCTAAATTACTAATCGGATCACCATAACCGTTCACGAGGAGGAAGTAACATGAACTTTGACAAAGAGCTGGACGCACGCGGCCTCAACTGCCCACTTCCCATTTTGCGCGCCAAGAAGGCGCTGGCCGAACTCACGTCGGGCCAGGTACTGCGCATCATCGCCACCGATCCCGGTTCGGTCAAAGACTTCGCCGCGTTTGCCAAGCAGACCGGCAATGAACTGCTTGCCACGGAAGAAAAGAACAAGGAATTCGAGTTCTTCATGAAGCGCAAATAGATTGCCGGATGTCAATACGCGGCCTTTCCGGGCTCTGGCTTGCCACCGTGGGGACGTTCAACGCTCGATGCAAGGGAATCACCGCTCGCTATAGGGCCATAGAGAAAATCGTCTGGCTGTTGCAGTGCGATTTGTTTAATCATAAAGCTTATCGGTCATTCTGATCCGGAGAAAATCCATGGGCGCCAACCCCGAAATTGCCAACATCGAAGAACTCGTCAATCGCCGAATCGAGGAGTTGCTGCCGCAGAAGATCGAAGAAGCCCTGCGCCAACGCGAGGAATCGAAACCGGGATCGATGGCCATCATCGCCACCAAAGGCACGCTGGACTGGGCCTACCCGCCCTTCATTCTTGCTTCCACGGCGGCCGCGCTGGGGTGGGATGTACAGATATTCTTCACCTTCTACGGCCTGAACCTGCTGAAGAAAGACGTCTCCGACCTCAAGGTGAGCCCGCTCGGCAACCCCGGCATGCCGATGAAGATGCCTTTTGGTCCCGACTGGTTCAAGGGCATCAACTGGAACATTCCCAACATCATCCAGGCAGGTGTGCCCGGTTTCGAGACCGTCGCCACGATGCTGATGCAACAGACCATCAAGAACAACGGCGTCGCCAGCATCGCGGAACTGCGCGAACTGGCGCTGGAAGCCGAGGTCAAGTTCATCGCCTGCCAGATGACGGTCGATCTGTTCGGTTTCAGCCACGACGACTTCATTCCCGGACTCGACTTCGCCGGCGCAGCGACCTTTTTGCCGGTCGCTCAAAAAGCCGATGTTTCGCTGTTCATGTAAGCCGCTTCAACCCACCGCAACCACGCAGGGAGATGAAATGATGAAAATGACGAAGATCGCAGTACTGTTGGCCGCCGTCGGAGTATCAGCGTCGGCTTTTGCCACGGATGGCTATTTCGCGCATGGCTACGGCATGAAAGCCAAGGGCATGGGCGGCGCGGCTACCGCGATGGCCTCTGATGCCATGGGCGGCGCCAACAATCCGGCAAGCATGGTATGGGCGGGAGATCGGCTGGATATCGGGCTCGACTTCTTTTCTCCGCGGCGAAGCATTGAACGAACTGGAGCCACGCCCGTTGGTCCAGGAACAGTTGGATTCAATGGAACTGATACTAGCGGTAGCAACCTGCACTATGTCCCGGAGTTTGGTTTTAACAAAATGCTTGGCTGGGATATGTCGATGGGCGTAACGGTATACGGTAACGGGGGGATGAATACCGACTTTCAAGGAGGACAGGTTCCCGCGAATACAGCCTGTCCCGGCTTTCTCCCGGGCTTTGCCTCCTATAACCTGCTTTGCGGCAATGGCCGAATGGGCGTGGATTTGATGCAGTTGATCATTGCGCCAACGTTTGCGATGAAGGTCAACAAGAGCAACTCTCTTGGCGTGTCGTTGCTCATCGGTCACCAGCAATTCAAGGCGAGCGGCATTCAGTCGTTTGCCGGATTCTCGGCGACCCCGACAAATCTGAGCAACCTCGGGCGGGACAAGTCGAACGGCTATGGATTCCGTTTTGGCTGGATGGGTCAGCTTAACGATCAGGTCACCATGGGCGCCGCCTACGCCACCAAGATGAAGATGAGCAAGTTCGACCTGTACAAGGGCTTGTTTGCGGAAGAGGGCGGATTCGATATCCCGGAGAACTGGAATATCGGTATTGCCTTCAAACCGAGTCAGCAGTGGAAGCTGGCGGCTGACTACCAGCGGATCAACTATGGCGGAGTCAAATCGATTGCCAATTCCAGTGTGATGCCGCCTGATCCGGCTGGATTGGGTGCTGGCATTCCCGGTTCGTTGGGATGTTCGACGTGCCGCGGCTTCGGTTGGTCGAACATTGATGTAATCAAGCTTGGAGTCGAGTACCAACTCAACAGTGCGTTGACCCTGCGTGCTGGCTACAACCGTTCGGAGAACCCGATCTCCTCGCGTGATGTGACCTTCAATATGCTCGCGCCCGGCGTGATTCAGGATCATTACACGCTTGGCTTCACCTACAATGTGAGCAAGGATTCCGAACTGACCATGGCCTACATGCATGGTGCAAAGAACTCGGTTAGCGGTCCGAGCTTGTTTAACTACTTCACTGGCAATACGGCGGGAACCGACAAGATCGAGATGTATCAGGATTCTCTCGGCATTGCTTACGGCATGAAGTTCTGATCGACCGACATCGTCAAGTGTAGATGTTTCAAGACAAGGGCTGAAAGCGGTAGCGCTTTCAGCCCTTGTTGTTTCAAGAATCCAAAAAACACGAATATTCCCGAGGGAGAGAGATATGTCCGGAATCTGGAAAAGCCTGAGTTTGCTGGTGCTGGCACTCAGCGCCGTCGTAGCCTTGGCGCAGGATGCCGTGCTGAAGCCTTTTGTGCTGGGGTCGAAGGGCGCGGGCGATGTGGCGCAGAAAGTGGAGGCGACCAAGGCCGCGCTGACCAAGGCCGGTTTCACCGTGGCCGGCAGCTATTCGCCCTATGCCAACACCACCGTGATCGGCGTCACCAATGACGAACTGCGCAGCACCGCAGCCAAGTCGGAACATGGTGGTTTTGGTGCAGCGATGCGTGTGGCGGTGGTCAAGGTCAAGGATGAGGTGCAGGTTTCCTACACCAATCCGCCCTACTGGGCCAATGCCTACCGCATGGCGGGCGAACTCAAGGATACGTCGGCGAAACTGCAGGCGGCGCTGGGCAAGGTCGAGGAATTCGGGGCCAAGGGCCTGACGGCGGAGCAGTTGCGCAAGTACCACTACACCTTCGGCATGGAGTATTTCGACGAGCCCAACGAGTTCGTCAAGTACGGCAGCCACGAAGAGGCGGTGAAGGCGGTGGAGGCGGGCCTGGCCGCGGGCAAGCACGGCGTGACCAAGGTCTATCGGGTCGATGTCGCAGGCAAGAAGGAAGTGTTGTTCGGTGTGGCAATGAAGGGCGCGGGCGACAAAGGAAAGTGGATGGACGATCAGCTCACTATGAGTGTTATCGATTTCAAGGACGTGAGGTCGGTCGCTCACCTGCCCTATGACATCCTGGTCGCAGACAACAAGGTGTTTGCCCAGTACGCCCGCTTCCGTATCGCCATCAGTTTCCCTGACCTGACAATGATGGGGCATAACAGCTTCATGACAATCATGGACGCGCCCGAGGCGATTCGCGAGGCCTTGGCTCTTACAGTCGGCGGCAAGAAGGACGCACGCTGACCGGCGCGCACATCAAAGGAGAAGACTATGCGACTCGACATGATTACAATTCTGGGGTTTGGCGCGGTTCTCATCATGCTGATCAACCTGTTTCAGGTGATCAGCCTGAAATCCCAGATCAGCGGCGGTGTGGTGGGCAAGAGCTGGAACGTGATGATCGTGCTGGTGGTGCTGTTCGCCGCAGGCTATATGATCTTGCCATTCCTCGCCACCATGCCGGTCGAAACCTTGCGCACCATTGTTTCCCTGATTCTGTTTTTTGGGGCGATCTATGTTTTGGTAACCATCCGCCTCATTTACGGCATCATCAGGGAGCTTTCCTCCTGATGGATGTGAGGCATGGCTGATCTGCAAGAGGTTTACGCCAGGACCGAGGCGGGCGTAGCAGAGATCAAGGCGCGCGCGTTCGATCTGACGCGGGGGCAGCGCAACCTGCTGATCGTCATTGACGGCAAGAGCGCGCTCGGCTCGTTCGCCAAGATGGTCGGCTGCGTGCCGGAGCAGATGGAGGAAGTGCTTGCTCCCCTCATCGAGCATGGGCTGATCGCGCCGGTCGCCGGCGGATCGAACCGGGCACTCGCGCCAGGCCTGCCGGGAGGCGGCGGGTCATTGCCATCAGGATCCTCCGCGGCACAGGCGCTGATTGCCCTCGCCGAACGGGTCTTCGAGAAGCATGCCGGACCCGTTGTGCTCAAGTTGGAAAAGGCTGCCAATTCAGGCGCGGACTTGCTGGCTGCCGCCGAGAGCGCGGCCAAGCTTGCCAAACTGACCATAGACGAATCGAAGGCCGCGGATTTCCTCGTCGAAGCGCGTCGACTGATTTCCGCGTAGCCCGGTTTCGCCTACCGTGTGGCGTGAGGCGTCGGCCGGACGGCCGACCTGCAAAGGCCCAGTTGTACGCGCAGCTTTTCGATAAGTGAGCTCGACGATCCGTACCGGCGCCTCGGAATCGGGCAGCGTTACGCTGTCGTGACCTTGGGGAGCTTGGCCGGCGCAACGAGGTCGGGCGCCTATGTGCCCAGAATCGCCGTCTCGCCAGCGCCGACTCTTCAGTTTCACCGCACCGGCGCTATACCCCACTCTGCCACGCCCTCGGGTAGCCAGACCGCTTCATAGCCCTTCTTGCGCAGCAGTTCGACGGCATCACGTGCCATCAGGCAGTAAGGACCGCGACAATACGCAACGACTGTCTTTCCCTTGGGCAGCTCGGAAAGGCGCAGCTTCAGTTCCCCGATCGGTATCGAACGCGCGAAGGGAAGGTGCGCGGCAAGAAACTCATCCGCTGGTCTTACATCGAGCACCATCACCTCTCCTTTTCGCGCCATCCTGACCAGACTGTCCCGATCCTGAGGCGCCAGTTCCTTCGGGTGGCTCACCATCTGTTCGATCACCATGCGCAGCTCCACCAGCCTGTCTTCGGCGAGCGAGCGGATGCCAACCCAGAAGTCGGCGACGGCGCGATTGGCAATCCGGTAGATCACGTACTTGCCCTGCTTCTCGGTTTCCACCAGGCGCGCGGCGCGCAACTGGCGCAGATGCGCGCTGGCAAGCTTCATGCTGATGGCGGCTTCGTGCGCCAGCGTATCCACGGTCTTTTCGCCCTGGCACAGTAGTTCGATTAACTCCAAGCGCTTCGGGCTGCACGCCGCCTTGCCGATGCGGGCCACCTGTTCATAGAGAAGGTCCTTGATATGTCGCTGATTGTCCATGCCCATTAATCTAGTATTGTGCCGATCGTATGTCAAATGCCATGACAAAATCCTTGACAACCTCGTTGCGGATCGACTAGATTAGTCTAACGATCGTTAGATTGTTATCCGTTCGCCACTACAGGCATTACCAGGATTTCGAAGCACTGAGATCAATCATCAATACCGGAGGCAAAGAAATGTCAAAGCATCTGTTCGTCCTTAACGACGCGCCCTACGGCACCGAACGCAGCTACAACGCCGTGCGCCTCGCACGTTCGCTGTTGAACGCCCAGGAAGAAGTTCGCATCTTCCTGATGGGCGACGGGGCCGCTTGCGCCGCCGCTGGCCAGAAGGTGCCGCAGGGTTATTACAACCTTGGCGACATGCTGGGCGGCGTGATTCGGCGCAAGGGCGAGATCTCCGTTTGCGGCACCTGCATGGACGCACGCGGCATGGTCGACGAGCGCCTTATCGAGGGCGCCAAGCGTGGCACCATGGAGATCCTGACCGAATGGACCGAGTGGGCTGACAAGGTGCTGGTGTTCTGATGGCCAGGACCGTGCTCATACTCGGTGCCGGCATTGGCGGCATCGTCGCCGCCGAAACCCTGCGCAAACTCCTGCCGTCGGAGGATCGCGTTGTTGTTGTCGAACGCGAGCGCAATCATGTTTTCGCCCCCTCCCTGCTATGGCACATGACCGGCGACAACGATGCCGCCGCATTCACGCGACCGCTGTCCGCGCTGTCGTCAAAAGGGATCGAGCTTGTTACGGGCGAACTCACGCGCATCGATCCCGCCACGTTATCGGTCGACGTCGGTGGCAAGACGCTGACCGGCGACGCCATGGTCGTGGCCCTGGGTGCGGATTACGCACCGGAAACGATAGCGGGACTTGTCGATGCAGGTTTCAACCTCTACACGCTTGAGGGCGCCCAGGAAATTCGTGATGCGCTGGATACCTTCGAGGGTGGCCGCATCGTGGTGCTCACTGCGGCCCCCGCCTACAAATGCCCGGCGGCGCCCTACGAGGCGGCGATGCTGGTCGATGCATATTGCAAGAAGCGTCGCTTGCGTCAGGAAACCACGGTTACCGTCTATGCCGCCGAACCGGCGCCAATGCTGGTCACCGGGCCCGTCATCGGCGCCCAGGTCACCGGGATGCTGAAGAGGAAGGGCATCCCCTACTTCGCTACCCACCAAGTCACCAAGGTCGAGGCCGGCAGCCTGCATTTCGCCAACGGCGCCACGGCCGCCTTCGACCTGCTGCTCTACGTCCCGCCGCACCGCGCGCCGGCCGTGGTCAAGGCGGCGGGGCTTTGTGCCGAGTCGGGCTGGATCGCGGTCGACCGCGAAACACTGGAAACGCAATTTCCCGCGGTGTATGCCATCGGCGACGTCACCTCGATTCCGCTGAAAATGGGCCGGCCGCTGCCCAAGGCGGGCGTCTTTGCCAATGGCCAGGCGCAAGTGGTGGCGAAAAACATCGCCCGCGCCTGGACCGGGCAGGGCGAGACGGCGCGGTTCGATGGTCACGGCATGTGTTTTCTCGAAATCGGCGGCGGCATGGCCGGCGTCGGCAGCGGGAACTTCTACGCCGAGCCGACACCGGATGTGCGCATGCGCACCCCGAATCCCATTTGGCATCTGGGCAAGGTGCTCTACGAAAAATACTGGCTTTGGCGCCAGTTCTAATCCGACGAGGCGCACATCATGAAGTTCTCCTTGGTTGAATTTTCCATCGCGCGGCCGAAATGGGTGCTCTTCGGCACGCTGCTGCTGACCCTGCTGTTCCTCACTCAGTTCCCGAAGATACGCACCGACACCAACCCGAAACACATGCTGCCGGAAACTTCCGACGTGCGGGTGTGGAACGACAAGGTGGACCAGACCTTCGCGCTTTACGAGGACACCATCGTCGTCGGCATCGAGAATGCCGCCGGCGTGCTCAACCTGGAGACGCTGGGCCGCATCGCCCGCATTACCGATGCCGTGCTGGCGCTGGATGGTGTCGCGAGCCGCGACGTGAACGGTTTCACCACCATCACCAACGTCACCGCATCGGAGGGTACGCTGAATGTCGGGCCGCTGATGCCCGCTGCGCCGAAGACCGAGGCTGAAGTCGAGGCATTGCGCAAGGCGCTGTTCAGCAATTCGCTGTTTATCGACCGCGTGATCTCGAAGGACGGCAAGACCACGGCCATTTACGTGCCGCTGGAGAAGGGTGCCAACGGTGCCGAAATCGCCGACAAGATTCGCGAGATCGTTGCAAAGGAAAAGGGCCCGGAGCGCTACTACGTGGCCGGCGACCCGGTGGCGCGCGACACCTTCGGCGCCGAGATGTTCAA